>JBDRRP010000083.1:0-56523 GCA_043825735.1 Pseudomonadota bacterium
AGCTGCTGGAGCACTCCGATGCTTTCAACGATCTGAAAGACGAACTCAAGGCAACAATGGCCCCAGCCCCGTAAATTGAACTACGGAGTTAATCCGTGGGAAGTCAACAGTAATTTTGGGCGTATGTCATGCCCGAAAGCAGTGAAATTCTACGATAAATTCTTTACGGATTAACTGTAAAAAAGCATTAAATGGCATTAACAATCGTTCTTTGACAAATTGGTAGAACCTGTACTTTGGAGCCCGATCTTGCTATGCTGCGGGCTCTGGAACGGGAGTGATGACCTCGCACTTTGTGTTATCAATACTGCGTAGTGATCACAAGGTCG
Source organism: Pseudomonadota bacterium (assembly GCA_043825735.1). GTDB lineage: Bacteria > Desulfobacterota > Desulfobacteria > Desulfobacterales > JBDRRP01 > JBDRRP01. The sequence continues at coordinate 330 of JBDRRP010000083.1, forward strand.
TCGGAAACATTGACCTTTGACGTTACACTCGAGCTTCACAGAAATCCGGATTGCCCGTTCTTCTGAGATTTCGATAAACGCCAGCCTTTTTTATGCCTTGAGCCTTACACGAATCGTAGTGTTTTTTAAGGTAATCTATTATTAACAATCAAACTAATATGCCGGCGTCCGACGGTGTGAAGGTCATTGGTATTTACGGCTTTCGAAATCTTAGAAACCGCTGTCATTCTTAGGTGTTGCTATGAAACATGCTGTCAGCTGTGTTCTTTTAACCTTTGGATTGATTCTTTTTTATGGGCCGATCCATGCCAAAGTTTACAAATGGGTCGACGAGGGCGGTATCACCCGGTTTTCCGATACGCCGCCGCCGGGTGTTGTCGATAACACCCCGGCACAAACCGACACCCCAGCGGAAAAAGAGACGGACCCATACGGACCCGATCTCGATCCCATCAACGTCACTTTCGACTTGTCCGGCGAGGTCAGAGACGCCAAGGGCAATCTTGTGAACGGCGTGACCATGACCATCCTTGAGCACCACCCGCGTCCAGACACCATCGGTTTCAAAGAGGTCCGTAAAAAGCAGACCGTCAACGAACGGTTCCATATCGCCTGTTCGGGGTGCCCGATCCACCGGCTGCGGTTCAGGGCCCCCGGCTATCTATCCGAGGAGTACACCATCAAGGCCACCGGGGCCGAAGAGCAGCGGCTCCAGCGGCAATTCGTCGCCACCGCTTACGGCGTGAACAGCCCCGGGGCGCTGGATCCCATCACCATCCGCCGAAACGACATCGTGATCGTGCTGCAATCGGAAGACAGCGTTGTGCGCCTGCACCGCGTCGAGTTCCGGCTTTCGGCAACCAGTGCGGGGCCCTTTATCGTCCTGGCCGGCCCGCCTGAAACCCCAAAAGAGACATCTTACCGCCATGCCCTGGAACAAATGTCGGCGGCGACAAAAACCGGTTCTCCATATGGCATGGTATTGCTGTCCACCGGCAACATGCCTTTCGATCATTTTGCTTCGGCAGGCAAAAAGAACACGTTGCACACATTAGGCACACCCCTGTACCTTGAAATCAAGGAAATTGACGGTGGGTTTGTTACGGCCACGCCCGCCACCGGGCCTTACCGAAAACGATTCGATTCGCTGACCGAAGCGCCGGCGTCAGGCTACCGGCCGCAGTTGACCGTCAGCACGTCCAACACGGACGGGGTGTTTTTTTACTTCAAATTCGGGTCCGTATACGGGAAAGGGCATTTGTACTGCCCGGTCTATATGAGCATCAATAGCAACGGTCTTCTGGATACCCAGGTGCAGCTCTTTCTTAACCCCACCGGTAGCAGAAATCTCAAGTCCCGGATTTAAATAACGCACTACATTATCGGCCATTCGACCCTTGGCGGCGTTCTTACTTGTTTGTGAATCGATACAACAAAGGCCGGGAATATGAAAAACTGCAGTACAAACTTTCCCCTCGCAACACTGGTCGAACGCTTCGAGCCGCTGGTCATCACAAATGACCAGAAAACGGTCATCCAGCACGGTGCCGGCAAGGCACCCGATAAATTCCTTCGCAAATTATTCTTGAAGCGATGCCCTCTGGCGGTGCTCGATCAAGAAACGCTTAAAATGATTCAGGTGCTGAGGCTGCACGAGGCAATCGATCACACCCGGAGCGTGACCGGTTCGGCGGTGCTCCTGAGGTCACTGGTCCAACCCAGCACCGATCTGCAGCACATTCGATCAAAGCAGGCATCATTGCGGGAGATCGCATCCGCTGACAGGCTGCGCCAGGCGCTTGAGGATTGCGTCCACGAATTCAGCGTCGGCGAAAACGCACTCTACAAGTTTTTCAACAAGGGCCTCTACGCGCTGTTTCCATATCTTGACATCAAACGGGCCAAACGGGCGGCCGTCAATATGCTCAGGGTTCTCGATGCGATCCCCGACACTGAATCCGCATATATCAGCGCGTTGCTGTCACAGCTGCGCGCCTACCAGGGATCACCGATTGACCAGATGATGACCGGTTCGATCTACAAGACCTTTGACGGACTGAAATCTGAAAATGAAGTCGGGGTTTTTACACCGAAGATCAAGTTCACACCCCACCGGTTCACGAAATGGGTTTTTGCTGGCCCTGCAGTGGCCCTGGCGCCCCATATTCTGAGCAAGGCCGGATTTGCGCAGCCGCTGTCCCCGCTGATGCCAATCATCGGAGCGGTATGGACAGGGCTCTATGCGTTCTACGGTTTGGCATTCAAGCCGATACGGGACACTGACCATTTCATCGAGCCTTTTAGAAAGCGATGTATCACCGACAGCGCATTCGGCCGTGCCGTTGACGCCATCGGCATGATCGACGAACTCCTGTCGTGCCACAACTTCGCTAATGCATGGCCTCACGCCGCCACACTGCCGGAAGTCACTGACGACGATCACCATTGTTTCCAGGCCACCGGGCTTAGAAATCCCGTCCTGGCAAAGCCGGGAATGGATTTTGTCCCAAATGATATAAACCTGAATGGGGCAAGACTCACCTTTATCAGCGGGCCCAACAGCGGCGGCAAGACGACGATCTGCAAGAGCATTGTCCACAACCAGGTGCTGGCGCAGATGGGAGCCTATGTTCTTGCAAAAAAGGCCGTCATCAACATCGCAGACATGATAAGTTATCAAGCGCCCAAATTTGACGGGTTGCAGGACGATGAGGGAAGGTTCGGCACCGAACTGAGCAGGACCCGGGACATCTTCTATTCCACCAGCCCCAAGAGCCTGGTGATTCTGGATGAACTGGCGGAAGGCACGACCTATGAAGAGCGGCTGCATGAATCCTTTGAAATCATGAGCGACTTTCACACCATCGGCAACAGCACCCTTCTTGTCACGCACAACCACTCATTGGTGGACCGGTTCATGGGCGCGCAACAGGGGCAGAGCCTTATGGTTGAGTTCCAAGGGGACGCGCCCACATACAGGATCATACCCGGCATCTCAAGGGTCTCCCATGCCGACCGGGTCGCTAAAAAAATCAATTTCTCCCGAGACGACAGACGACAATATATGCAGGAAAAAGGGTACATATAAGGATCATGCCGTGACAGACCTGCGAAACATGATCCTTCAAGACTGGGCCTCACCGGCAGTGGCCGTATTCTGCCTGGCGCAGATCGGACTTGTCGGCCTCATCGATTTTCTGACCGGCCCGGATCTTTCTTTTTCCATTTTTTACCTTGCCCCGGTGCTCACGGCCGCATGGTTCAGCAACCGGACAGTTGCCATTGCCGTGTCCGTCGGCTCTGCCATCGTATGGCTGGTGCTGGACGTCGGCACGAGCCATCCCTATCCGAACCCGGTCATCCCGTTCTGGAACGCCGGCGTCAGACTCGGCTTTTTTTTGATTACGGGCTATCTTGCCGCCAATCTCAAGCTGCACCTCAAAATCGAAAAGGAAAAAGCCGACGCCGAGTTGAAGATCGCCCATGACATCCAGATGAGTTTGCTTCCCGGCCGATCACCCTCTTTCCCGGGGCAGGAAACGATTCAGGTCAGTGCCCGGCTTGAACCGGCGCGGATGGTGGGCGGTGATTTCTATGACTTTTTCTTCCTCGACGCCGACCATTTTTTCTTCTGCATCGGCGACGTTTCAGGCAAGGGAATCTCCGCGGCGCTGCTGATGGCCAAAACGATGAACCTGATCAAACTGTGCCCGAAAGAAACGCAGCTGCCCAGCGACATCATGGATGCGGTGAACACCGAGATCTGCGCCGGCAACGACGTCTTCTTTTTCATCACCGTGTTTTGCGGCGTTCTGAACACCCGCACGGGCGAGATCACCTACACCAATGCCGGCCACAATCCGCCACTTCACCTGCGCAAGAATCGCTCGGCAACGTACCTTCCCCTGGCCCGGACGACCGCACTGGGAATCGACGCGGCATCCGTTTACGTCTCCGAACGGCTGCGCCTGGCGCCCGGCGATATCCTTTTCATGTACACCGACGGTATCACCGACACATTCGGCAGCGGGCAGCAGGTCTCCGGGGAAGACGGCCTGAAGGAAGCGCTGTTACACAGCGGCGGCAGGGACCTCGACGGAGTTGTCACGTCCGTTTTCAACCAGGCGAAATCGGACCCGGGACCCGATGCGCAGCACGATGATATCACGCTGCTGGCGATCGCATACGGCCCGGAATTATAAATGAACCCAAACATTTTTTCAGCAAACGTCACATCCGTTTTGGCCCTACCCAACCCGAAGTGAGGACCGCGTGATGCAACTCATATTTGTTCATGGTTCAGGAGGCTGTAAGGAATCCTGGAAATACCAGACCCGGTTTTTCCCGGGGTCGGTAGCGATCGACCTGCCCGGGCACCCCGAAGGAGATCTGTGTGCCGCCATTGAAGGGTATGTCGCGTGGCTGCACAGCCATATCCACGCGCAGGGATACAAGGACGTGGTTCTGGTGGGGCATTCTCTGGGCGGGGGGATCGCCCTGCAATATGCCCTGGATCACGCCACCGACCTGTGGGGCATTGTTCTGGTCGGCAGCGGTGCCCGGCTACGGGTGCATCCCATGTTCCTGGAGGCGCTGGAAAAGATCATCGAAACGCCGGGGGCCGGCGAGGATATCTTCGCCGGCACCTACGACCTGATCGATCCGGAGTTGGCCGCCGTGATTCGAAGGCGTGCGGCGGAAAATGGCCCCGCGTCTTTTCTCAACGACCTCAAGGCCTGCAACCGGTTCGACGTGATGGGCCGTCTCGGCGAGATAACGGTGCCGATACTGGCGATAGCTGGGGATCGGGATGTGATGACGCCGCCCAAATACGCTCAGTTCCTTGCCGACAAGATCCCCGGCACCCGGGTCGCTGTCATCCCCGGCGGCACACACATGGTGTTCGCCGAAAAGCCCGCCGAGGTGAACCGGGCCATCGGCGACTTCATCACGGGGCTCACCGCGCGGGGTATGAAATCACCCACTGCGCGCAGGCTTGGACCGGCATAAAAAAACAGGCCGTCATAATCGACACAACCGCTGCTGGCACGGGTATAGTATCTGTACGTCAAGGAATCTGACGATGGTCATTGTAACGGCCGAAACCCCGGTCCAATTTCAGCAGGCCGCCGGCCTTTTTCAGGAATATGCGGCCGGATTGGGCTTTGACCTTGCCTTCCAGGGGTTCGACGCGGAGTTGGAAAACCTGCCGGTCATGTACGGGCCGCCGGACGGCTGTCTGCTGCTGGTGATGTCACCCGGAGGTGAGGCTGTCGGCTGCGTGGGGCTCCGGCGTCTGGCAGACGGCGCGTGCGAAATGAAGCGGCTCTACGTCAAACCGGACATCCATGGGCAGGGACTGGGCCGCCGTCTGGCCGAAGCCGTCATCGCCGAGGCACGCGCTTTGGGCTACGCGGCCGTTCGCCTGGACACCGTCGCCGAGATGGCCGCCGCCAACGCCCTGTACCTATCGCTGGGATTTCGGCCGATACCCGCCTACCGCTACAACCCGCTGGAGACGGCGGCCTATTACGAGTTGCCGCTGTAAAATCAACGACAACGGCCGGAGGGCAGATGAACGCGGATAGAGAAATGGCGGCTTTGCCGCAAAGGTCAAAAGTAAAGAATTGATTAACCGCAGATTATGCGGATGGTCGGCCTGCGGCCGAAAAGCGAAAATCAACAGCAAAGAATTTTGACAGGATTAACAGGATATACCTGATAGGGGCTGTCTTCGGCTGGAAAAACAGCTGATAAGCCAAAGGCAATTTAGCAGTTGTATTCCGCGGGGCGATCGTAGTAACGTTCATATCATTCAATCCTGCCACAAACGAGGTGCCACGGATACGGAGCCAGTATTTCGAAACCGCCCTCTGACCGGCCACACAGGCTGTCCACTTGAATCCCGAACAGCCACTCTTTTAGGAACCGACTGTATCCTTAATAGAACGCATACACACCCCAATCAGAGGAGACTGGCATGAAAATCTATGCAGGAAACCTGTCTTATGAAGTCACCAGTGACGACCTGCGGGCGGCTTTCGAACCGTTCGGGCAGGTGGAGTCGGTCAACATCATCACCGACCGGGGCACTGGTCAGTCGAAAGGGTTTGGTTTTGTCGAAATGGAAGCCCGCGGAGAGGCCCTGGCGGCCATTGAAGCGTTGAACGGCACCGAGCTGAAAGGCCGCGCGATAAAGGTCAATGAGGCGAAACCCCGCACCGAAAACCGAGGCGGCGGACGCGGTCCGGGTGGCGGCGGCGGACGTGGCGGCGGTGGCGGCGGATACGGTGGCGGCGGACGTGGCGGCAGTGGTGGCGGTGGCGGATACGGTGGTGGTGGCGGCGGACGCGGTGGCGGCGGCGGTTACGGCGGCGGCAATCGGGGTGGCGGCTACGGCGGCGGTGGTGGCGGCGGACGCGGCGGCGACCGTTAGGCCCTGCAGCGCCGGGCACCGTTTTCCTTGTCCGGGCAGCCGACCAATCATCGACCGTGCGCTTTGCCGTAAACCCGCAGAGCGCGCACTCCGCGCAGTGACGCGACGACCGCGGTCATGCGTTTGAGCCCACGGGCGCTCGCCGGTGTTTTGCTGCCGGAGGCCTTCCGGCCAGGGCGGTTTACCTGCTTTAAAAACAATTAGCGCCGGCATGCCGACGATCGTGACCACACGATCGGGCTGCCGGCCTTTGGACGAACGCTCCCCCGACGGTCCCCCCTTAAAAACAGCCTCGCGTTAATATCCTTCCCGTTGACTGCCTATTCTCCGGCAACGTCCCCGAGCCTCAGAAAAAGCAAAAATAGAAAGGCCCGTTTTCGCGCAGGGACACAGAGACGCCGGGAAAATCAACCACTCTATGAAAAATTCTGATCCCACCATCTCACGGCGACGCTTTTGCGTTTTGACGAGCACAATATGGTTTTCTCTGCGCCCCTGCGCCTCTGCGGGAAATTAACAACCACTGAAGCAGATCCTCCTTAGCTGACGCCGCGAAAGAACAAATGGCCCGCCCCTACACGCCCATCTCCGCGTCCACCACCCGGCGGACATCTGCCAGACATCAGGTGCCCTTGGGATTTGCCTCCTTGCACCGGCACCGGCCAAAGCGTTTGGCCTCCGAGATGGCCTCGGAAATGGTGGATCGGCCGTTTTTGCGGATGTCTTCCCGAATATCGGCCGCCGTGTGCCCGAAGCAGTAGCAGATGGTTTCAGTCATGGATGATGATCGCCTGTATGTCACAAACATTGGTGTTGGTGGGGCCGGTCTTGAGCAGACCGCCAACCCGCTCAAAAAAGTGGTAGGCGTCGTTATTCTTGAGAAAACCCGTCGGAGAGAGCCCGGCCTGTGCCGCCGCCTTCAGGATCCCGTGATGCGCAAACGCACCGGCGGCGTCGGTGGGGCCGTCGCCGCCGTCTGTAGAGGCGGCCAAAAAATGGATGCCGGCGGTATCGACGGGACTCAAGGCCATTTCAACCAGAAAAGCGAGCGCCATTTCCTGGTTGCGCCCGCCGGTGCCGTCGCCGCGGATGGTCACGGTGGTCTCTCCGCCACAGATCACACACAGGGGCAGCGCGCCCAGCAGCCCACGCTTTTTGGCGTCCTTGGCGATCCCGCAAAGCACCCGGGCCACTTCCCGGGCCTCGCCGATCACCTGGGAGGAGAGCACCACGGTGGTGTATCCCAAGTCCCGCGCTTTGCCGGCTGCCGCCTGAAGGCCGAGAAAGTTGGTTCCGATGACCAGGTTGTCCACTTTTGCAAAAGCCGGGTGACCTCCGTCGGGAGTGTCGGGAACATCGCCGGATAGCCCAAAATCGATAACCGTCCGTACAGCGTCCGGCAGTTTTCCCGCCAGGTCGTACTTTGCCATGATGGCCGCCACATCGGCAAAGGTGGTGCTGTCACCGGTGGTAGGACCCGATGCGATCACGTCCAGGCTGTCGCCCACCACGTCAGAAAGAATCAGACTCACCACCGTGGCCGGAAAAAGCATTTCAGCCAACCGGCCGCCCTTGATCAGGGACAAATGTTTTCTGACGCAGTTGATTTCGTTGATGGTGGCACCGCACGCCAGCAGCAGACGCGTCACCGCTTGTTTTTCGGCCAGAGAGATCCTGACGGCGCGCTCACCGTCGCCATATTCCGCAGGATAAGGCATCAATGCCGATCCGCCCCCTGAGATCAAGGTCAGCACCAGGGTGTCCGCATCGGCCCCCCGGGCCAGCGCAGCCATTTCCCGGGCGGCCCGTTCGCCCTCAGCGTCGGGTACCGGGTGGTCGGCCTCGATGGTTCGAATGCGCGCCAGCGGCTCGGTGTGGCCGTATTTGACGCTGATGATCCCGCCTGTGATCCGCTCGCCCAGGACGGCCTCCAGCGCCCGAGCCATGCGGGCCGTTGCTTTTCCCGCCCCGATGACCAGTACCTGCTTGAAAGCGTCGAGATCGATGACCCGCTCCCGCCCCTCGGCGGTGATTTGGAGAAAGCCGCCTTTCCTGCTCAGGGTGCTGCGGATCAGGGTGTCCGGATCCACCCGCCGGACCCCGGCAGCGAAGATGCGCCTTAGATCGTCATTGACGGCTGGTTTCATAAAGCGCGTTTCTCCTGATAGTTAGCGGAATATGAGAAAACATGCCAGCACGATAATGGTCGGCGCCAGCGCTCCGGCCAGTAGCATGAGGGGGGACAGGCCGTCATCGAAATACTTTTTCAAAATGGCCTGTCCGGCCGGATTCGGCGCGTTGGCGATGACGGTGAGCCCGCCGCCGGCCACGGCGCCGGCCACCACGGCATATTTCAGAGGATCGGTGAAGTTGGGCACCAGTGTACTCAGAAACGTGATGGCGGCGTTGTCGTTGAAGGCCGTCAGAACGGTCGCCCCCAGCATGAGCGGCACTTCGCCAAGTGAACTCAGCACCGGCGCGATCCACCAGCCTTGCACGCCGCCGTGAATGACCAGTCCACCCAGAAAGAAGCCCACCAGCAGCGGCGGTTTCAAATCGATGCTGTTTTGAAACGGCCGCGTCACCTCGGCAAATCCGAGGAAAAAAAGCAGGCTGGGAACAAAAATGGCCGGGTGGTGCGCATTGGCAATGGTCCACGCCATGAAGAGCAGGTGGACGACGATGACCCATGCGGGCACGGCGTCGTCGCGGTCATCCCATTCCGGATCCCGGAATTGGGGCCGCTGGTCTTCAGGCAGCACGCCCGGAATGGTGCGCCGAAGGTTCTGGCGCTTGATTTCCTCAAAGCGCTGCTCGAACGCCTCGCGCACGAGCGCGGGATCGAGGTCTCGAAGGTTAAGGTCATCGGCGTATTTTTCCCTCAGCCGTCTTTCGATATTCTCCTTGATCTGCCGGGTGTGGTTTTCAACGGCCATGCGGAAACCGAGTTCGTCGCTGAGCAGGCATCCCATCTTGTCGAATTCTGCCTCGAAATCGTTGCGCTGGATGTAGTGTTTCTGAATCTCGTCCTTGAGACGCACCAGATTGAATGCTTCCTGGAGCCGGCTGAGCTCTTTTCTGAAAACAAAGAAATAAAACCCATTAGAGATAAGGATGGCCAGAACCGCCTTCCACCCGAAATGGGTGAGCATGTGCACCATATCCCACTGCCATGGCCCCGCCACCATGAGCACCGGCGGGGCTGCAAAATGCGACAGCGTCCCGCCGATGGAAATATTGACGAACAAAAGGCCGATGGTGGCGTATTTGAAAGCGCGGGACGGCCCGAGGGAATAGAATTTTCGCGCCAGCAGCAGGGCGCAGATGGTCATGGCCGCCGGCTCGGTGATGAGCGATCCCAGGATGGGGCCCAGGGTCAGGATGGTCATCCACCACGCCTTCAGGGTTCCACCGAACAGCCGTGCGATCCATGCCATTATCAATTCAGTCAGTTTGAGAATGGGACGGGTGGATGCCAGGGTCATGATCACTACAACGAATAGGGCTTCGGTGAAATTGACCTTGTGCGTAATGTAGCCGAGCAGGGTGTGCCAGTCATAAAAAAGAAAAATGGCGCCGGTCAGAGCCGCCGCCCACAGACCGAACACCACTTCGATTTCGCCGAAAAAATGAAACAGCTCCGCACCGATGTGGACCGAGTGCTTCTCGGCCTCACCGCGCCGTAGACGCTCATCGTGTGCATCTTCCCAGCGGTGCGCGATGGCCAGAAACCGACTGGTGAGAAAGGTGTGGATGATGGCGCAAAGAAAGATGACAGTGGCCAGCAGATTGAAGGGTTCCTGCCGCGCACGGTGGGCAAGCACGGCCCAAAGGCCGCTCGCCACGCCGTCACCGTAGCTTTCCAGACTTCGCGGAAATTCCGTTGGGGCGACCGGGGCCGACTGCCCGGCACCGAAAGCCGCCAGGGCCCCTGCCAGAATGAGGAGCGCCGCGGCCGCCCCTGCCCATCTGATCTTGTGCCTTGTATTCAACACTGCGCCCTTTCTGGTGAGAATGATCGATGACCCGGAAAAACGGCCACCAAGATAAAAAAGTGCTGACACTCACTGTAAGACGAAACCGGCATCGTTTCAACTCCGCGAAAGCCCACTGAAATCATCAGGCTGCGCCTCAAGTTCCACCGAATTCGTCCGATATTGTAAATAAGACGGCTGCCGGGAACCCATAAAACGCCACACCGGGTAGAACCTCATGGACTACAACCACCGCTTCGTTAAAAACAACAAAAATGGCAAGATCACCGCCTGCTGGGATACTGCGTCCCGGTGCTTTGCCATTCAGGTTGTCATCCAGAAAATCCCAGGTGAAGACGCCTCCTGGGGCCAACCCTATCGTTTCGCCTACGAAAACATCGGCGATGTCCTGTACTATTTCGAGTCCATCGGCATCAAGCTGCCCCAGCACATTATCCAGTCCCTCCTTCGAGATCGCCTGGAAGATGAACGCCAGCACCGTGAAATCGCCCGCAACACCCCGGTCACGACGCTTCGGGTGACGGCTGCCGGGGTGGCCTTTGACTGACCCCTGTGCCCGTTGACAACAGCCGACCGGCATCGTCAGCGGCGCTCCGTAATTGATCCCGCCCGACTGCATTGCTCCCAATCGTAGAGATTTACAAAACACCGCAGTACCCAAAAAAGCTTGAATAATAAGGAATAATTCGCCATTGTAGCGTGGCTTTTCTGCCTTTGCGGCACCAATCGAGTCTGTGCCTGTCCACAACTGGCATCTTTTGCGGACTCGGGCTTTCCGCATAAGGCGTCGGCGGACGCGTGAAAGGGGCGAAAACCAATCATTCGTGAATGAACTCAAACTGAACCTGCTTTTGGAAGAGCCGCCATGACGCACGAGTTGGAAGGCCCTACGGAAATCATCCTGAACAGCATTGCTGACGGTGTGTTCACCGTGGACACCGACTTCAAGGTCACCTCCTTCAACCGGGCCGCCGAGGAAATCACCGGCATCCCCAAGTCCAAGGCCATCGGGCGCTACTGCTGGGAAGTGTTTCGGGCCAGTATCTGCGAGCGCCTGTGCGCTTTGAACCAAACGATGGGCTCCGGGCAATCCATCGTCAACAAATCCATATACATCATTAACGCCACCGGGCAGCGGATCCCCGTGAGCATCTCCACCGCGCTGCTTCGTGATGAGCGGGGCCAGATCATCGGCGGCGTAGAAACCTTCCGGGATCTCACCATCGTGGAGGAACTCCGGAAAGAGCTGCACGGGCGCATCTCATATCTTGATATTATAAGTAAAAACAGTGTGATGCAGCGACTTTTCGAAATGGTCGATCTCGTGTCCGAAACCGACGCCACGGTGCTTATCGAAGGTGAAAGCGGCACCGGCAAAGAGCTCTTTGCCACCGCTATTCATATGAAAAGCGAGCGGAACAAGGGGCCGCTGGTGACCATCAACTGCGGCGCCCTGCCCGACACCCTTCTGGAGTCGGAGCTGTTCGGCTACAAGGCCGGCGCCTTCACGGACGCAAAAAAAGACAAACCGGGCCGCCTGGCACTGGCAACCGGTGGCACACTGTTTCTGGATGAAATCGGTGATATCTCCCCCATGCTCCAGATACGCCTGCTAAGGGTGCTCCAGGATAAAACCTACGAGCCGCTGGGCGGTGTGAAGCCGGAAAAGGCCGATGTCCGGGTCGTGGCGGCTACCAATAAAAATCTCGAGGAATTGGTGGCCGACGGCAGTTTCAGAAAAGATCTGTTCTACCGAATCAACGTGGTCAAATTGTCACTGCCGCCGCTGCGTCGGCGAAAAGAGGACATCCCGCTGCTGGTGGAGCAATTTGTCCACAAGTTCAGCACCCTTAATGCCAAAGACATTGAAGGTGTTTCGGCAACGGTCATGTCCACACTGATGGCATATGATTTCCCCGGCAACATCAGGGAACTGGAAAATATCATCGAGCATGCCACCATTGTCTGCCGTGGGCCCCGTATTCGTATGGAACATTTGCCCGACCACATGGGACGGCCATCGGTCCACATGGAAACAGGCTCGCTGTTGGGTGATTTCTCTCTGGATACCGTTGAAAGGCAGCTCATTCATGAAGCGCTGAAACGGAACCACTGGAACCGTAAAGCGACGGCACTGGAAATGGGCATCCACCCCTCCACCCTGTGGCGGAAAATCAAACGGCTCAACATTTCCATGCCCGTGCTGGATGGACGTTCACGAAACCGCCCTGCATGATTGCGCGTGCGCACACATATTTAATTGACATGTTTGCAGGTTTGCCGATATATCTGGACCCGTCTCTTGGTGCCGTTCGCTGCACGATCAATTAAGCACACAATAACAGACTGTTGGGAATGCCTGCGGCGCGTCGTCCCTCTGGCACAGAACCTGCTCTTTTTTGGAGTGTTCTTCGCCTGCGCTTGCGGTTGTCGTAGCCCCTCATGCGCCGCCGATAGAATACGGAGGCAATCGCATTGGACAGCCCCACAATCACTGCCTCCGCCCCCCGTCATGCTCATCCTCCTGCGGCAGAAAGAAAGTCTATGCGACTGGCCGTCTCCATATGGAAGGACCGATTGTCCCCGGTACTCGATGTGGCCGCCCGGCTTTTGGTAGTGAGCATCGACGAAGGCCGCGAGCTGTACCGCTTCGAAGCGGATATCACGGATCTCAGCATCACCCGCACCTGCCAGTTGCTCAAGCATCTTGAAATCGAGACGCTCATCTGTGGAGCCATTTCCGGAGTTTACCTGAAAGCCTTGAGGGACAGCGGTTTTTGCGTCATCCCCGAGGTGGCCGGTACGGTCAGCGCCGTTGTCACAGCGTTTATCGAGGGAAAACTTCAGCAGTCAGAATTGTTCCTGCCCGGCCACCTGAACGGCACCATCAAAGGAAAAACGCCATCAAAACCAGCGAGGCCCGCTGATGATCGTACCGATGGGACACCAGGGATCGACTCATGAAAAACCCCATTGCGTATCTACGCAGCAGCTTGGTGGCCAAATTATCCATCGCCATGGGGGTCATCCTGCTGGCGACCGTCTCCATCGAGACGTTTTTCAACATCAACTATCAGGCCGGCAAGTTCATGCAGGCCAACAGCGCCAGCGCCGATCGTGTGGGCAAGACCATCTTGCTGGGCACCCATTACGCCATGATGCTCAACAGCCGGGAGGATATCCACCAGATTATCAGCAATGTCGGGCAGCAGGAAGATATCGTCAGTCTTCGCATCTACAGCAAATCAGGAGACATCAAGTTCTCAAAAGACCACGAAGAACTGGGGCAGCGGGTCGACATGAAAGCCCCCACCTGCGCGATCTGCCATGTTTTTGACCCGCCGCGGGCCAACCTGTCTCAAAAACAGCGCACGCGCATATTCACGACGGCAAACGGCCACCGGGCCGTTGGCATCACCAGCCCTATTTATAACGAGCCCGGCTGCTCCACCGGGGATTGCCATTTCCACCAGGAGAACATCCGTGTGCTGGGAATCATGGACGTGGCCATTTCCATGATGGAGGCCGACCGCGAGGTGGCCCGGTTCAACACCGTCATTACCGTGGTCACCTCCTCGGTGTTCCTGGCCACCTGCGGCATCATTTTCTTCACCATTTTCCGCTTCGTGAAACAACCCATCGGTCACCTGGTCAAGGGCACCCAATGGATTTCACAGGGCGACTACACCCGGAAAATCGAGATAACCCAGAACAATGAAATCGGTGTGCTGGCAGAAGCGATCAACCGCATGGGAGACCAGATCGCCATCAAGGAGGACGAACTCAACCGCCAGCGCGACGAATACCAGAAGCTATTTGAAGTGGTACCGTGCATCATCACGGTCCAAGACAAAAACTACCGTTTGCTCACTTACAACAAACGTTTTTCCGAACGCTTCGACCCAAAACCCGGAGACTTCTGCTACTCCGCCTACAAAGGGCGAACAGAGAAATGCGAAAACTGCCCGGTTGAAAAGACCTTCACCGACGGCCAGTCCCATTTCAGCGAAGAATCCGGCATCGGCAGGGACGGGCGCCCTCGGCACTGGCTTGTCAGAACATCACCCATCCTCGATGAAAACGGTGACATCGTCGCGGCCATGGAAATCAACCTGGACATTACCCCGCGAAAAGAGCTTGAAGCAAAGCTGGTCCACACCGAGCAACAATACCACGCCATTTTCAACAACATCCCCAACCCCGTCTTCGTTCTCGACACCCCCTCCCTGAATATCCGGGACTGCAACGGAAGCGTGCTGGATCTTTACGGGTACCATCCCGAGGAGCTGATCGGGCGCTCTTTCATGGACCTGTTCAGCAGCGAGGAAATTGAACAGTGGCGTGGACAGATCACGGCGGATACCGTACTCAACCAGGCGCGGCACAAACACCGCGACGGGCACACGATTTTTGTGGATATCCGCATCTCTCCGTCAGGGCACCCCGGCGATGAGGCCCTGCTGGCTGCCGTCAGTGATATCACCAAGCGCCTGGAAGCCGAGCAGCAGCTGGTTCAGGCCGGCAAAATGGCCACGCTGGGGGAAATGGCCACCGGCGTGGCGCACGAGCTCAACCAACCCCTGTCCGTGATCAAAACGGCCAGCAGCTTTTTCATGCGAAAAGTGAGCCGCAAGGAACCCATCGGCGATGACATCCTGTTTACCATGAGCCAGGAAATCGACAGCCATGTGGACCGGGCGACCAAGATCATCAACCACATGCGCGAATTCGGCCGCAAGTCCGCCATGAGTCCGGAATGGGTCCAGGTCAACGATGTCATCGAAAGGGCCTTCGACATTTTCAGCCAACAGTTGAAGCTGCGTGAGATCGAAGTCATCCGGGAACTCGACGCCTCGCTGCCGCGCATCAAAAGCGACCCGAGCCGCCTGGAGCAGGTCTTTATCAACCTGCTTATTAATGCCAGAGACGCCATCGAGGAACGCAGCGACGCAGAACCCCTCGGCCCTCCGGACAAACGCATCACTATCAGAAGCTACCGGGAAAAGGATCAGGCCGTCATCCAGGTGGAAGACACCGGCATCGGGGTGTCGCCGACACTCAACGAAAAAGTCTTTGAACCCTTTTTCACAACAAAGAAAGTCGGCAAGGGAACCGGGCTGGGGCTGTCCATCAGTTACGGCATCATCCAGGACAGCGGCGGCAGTATACGATTTTTACCTCGAAGCACGCCTGGCGCCTGCATCGAGATTCGCTTTCAACTGGTAGAAGAGGAGAGTTGATCCCGTGGATCCGGAAATCAGCAAAGAAATCCTGCTCGTGGACGACGAGGCCGGCATCCGCAAAGTGCTGGAGATTTCGCTCACCGACATCGGCTACCATGTGCGCATTGCCAGAAACGGCGAAGAGGCGCTGACCTTATTCAAGCGGCACTTGCCCGATATTGTCATTACCGACATCAAAATGCCGGGTATGGACGGTATCGAACTGTTGAGCCGGATCAAACAGATCAATCCGGAGACCGAAGTCATCATGATCACCGGCCACGGCGACATCGACCTGGCGATCAAAAGCCTCAAGCTGGAAGCCACCGATTTTGTCACCAAGCCCATCAACGACGAAGCCCTCGAGATCGCCATGAAACGGGCGCGCGATCGGATCCTGATGCGGCGAAAACTCAAGAAGTACACTGAAAACCTGGAACAGCTGGTTGAAGAAAAAAGCCGCAAGCTCATCGATGCCGAGCGCCTGTCGGCCATCGGCCAGACCATCGCCGGGCTTTCCCATGCCATCAAAAACATCGCCAGCGGCCTGAAGGGTGGCATGTTCGTGCTGGAAAAAGGCATCGAACTCGACAACCGCGAATACCTGCAGCAGGGGTGGGAGATGGTCCGGGGCAATGTAGACAAAATTAAAAACCTCTCCCTGGATCTTCTCGACTATGCCAAGCCGAACGTTATCAAATACCGGCTGGGTGACCCGGTTGAGCCTGCCCGGGAAGTCGTGGCGCTGATGGCCGTACGGGCCGAAGAAAAGGGTGTCCGACTGGAAATCGTCGCGGAGGCGGATCTTGCGCAGATGTATCTGGAACCGGATGCCATCCACCGCTGCCTGCTGAATCTGGTGACCAATGCCCTGGACGCCTGCAGCGGCGAGGAGGGCACCCAAAGCGCTCCGGCGGTGCGCCTCCAGGTGGCGGCCATCCCCGACTGGGGAGTGGCCTACCGGGTGATCGACAATTGCAGCGGCATGAGCGAAGCGGTGCGCGAAAATATATTCAAACGATTTTTCAGCACCAAAGGATCCGGCGGCACAGGCATCGGCCTGATGCTGACCAAGAAAATCATCGACGACCTCAAAGGGAGCATCGAAGTGGAGACCGAATTCGGCGTGGGCTCCACATTCACCGTCAGAATTCCCAAGGGAAAGAAGGCGTGGCGGCGCACCTTCTAGAATTTGTCGACAGACGGCCGCTTTCAACCCCAGGCTTTTGGAATCACCACGAAGTTCACGAAAAGCACTAAGAATTTTTAACCCACCCATTTCCACTGATTTTCTTCGTGCACTTCGTGAACTTCGTGGTTCACTCGCATTGATAGAACTTAGGTCCGCTTGTGATTTCAATATTGAACATTTTGCGTCTGAAAGAACGCCGACTCACATGAATCAGCTCCAGCTCAAATGCCAGCAGATCGGCAGCATGTTCGATTTTCTGTCTGCCGGCGTGATCATCTTGTCAGCCGATCACGAAGTGGTGCACATGAACCGGACGGCCGAACTGCTCTCGGGCAAGACCGCCGAAGACACGCTGGGCCACTACTGTTACGATGCTTTCGGGGACTATCTCTGCGACGGCGACTGCGCCCTGAGGGAATCGGTGGCACTCGACCGTGACGTGATCCACCGGCGTTATGAACAGGCCGTGGGCGAGCGCCACCAGATCCACAAGATCGTCTGCCCCGTCTACAGCCACAGCGGCCGGCTCACCGGCTGCATCGAAATCTTTCAGGACACCTCCGCCTTTACCGAACTGGTGGATCGGGTCGGTGAAGAGAGCCGGAAGCTGAAATCAATCCTCGACCACCTGGACGTGGGCATCCTCTCTTGCGACCGCGGCGGCCACATCACCTCCTTTAACCAGATGGCAGAGACCATCACCGGCTACCACCGACAGGACCTGTTGGGCAAGCGATGCGCAGCGGTCTTTGACAGCGATTTCTGCGGTCTCGGGCATTCGACAGACGCCGCCAGCGTCAGTGCAGATGGAAACCGCTACCAGGAATACCGGATCCGGGACGCCGGCGGGCGCCCCCTGCCCGTGCGGGGTCGCCACATCCCGCTCACCAACAGCGACGGGCAGCCCACCGGCCGATTGATCACTTTTTCCGACCTGTCGCTGCTCTACCGATACAAGAGCGCCATTGCCGACCGCTACACTTTTCATGACATGATCGGCAGCGCTCCGGCCATGCAAAAGCTCTTCGACATTTTACCGGCAGTGGCGGAAAGCGATGCTATCGTGCTCATCGAAGGTTCCACCGGCACCGGTAAGGATTTGCTGGCCAAAGTGATTCACACAGCCAGCCCCCGCGCAGCTCGCCCCCTGGTCAAAGTCAACTGCGCCGCCATGCCGGACAACCTGCTCGAGTCGGAACTCTTCGGGTATGTCAAAGGGGCCTTTACCGGGGCGGACCACGATAAACCCGGCCGGTTCCAGGAAGCTGACGGCGGGACCATTTTCCTCGACGAAATCGGAGACCTGCCCCTGCCATTACAGGCCAAATTGCTCCGTGTGCTGGAAGACCAGGAATTCTATCCCCTGGGAAGCCGCCAAACCACCCGTGTCAATGTCCGTATCATTTCGGCAACCAACCTGGGCCTGAAGGAACTTGTCCAGCAGAAACGTTTCCGGGAGGACCTCTACTACCGGCTGAACGTGATGCGGGTGGAACTGCCGCCGCTCAAAGAGCGTCCATCGGACATCCCTCTGATCATCGACCACATTCTCAAAAACCTGTGCATGGTGAAAAACCGCCGCATCGAACGCATCGCCGCGCCGGCCATGGCGGCGCTCTTGAACCACACCTATCCGGGCAACGTCCGGGAACTGGAAAACATTCTCGAGCACGCCCTGATCATCTGCCGCGGCGCGGTGATCGAACACCACCACCTGCCCCTGCACCTGCAGCGGGACGCGGCCCCGCCGGAGCCCTCCCTTGCGCCCGCGGCTGCAGAACCGGGCATTTCCCCTGAACCGTCAAGCCGCCCGGCACCGCGGATGCATGAGATCGACACCATCCTGGCCGCCCTTGCACGCTTCGAAGGCAACCGGCGGCAAGCGGCCGCCGCGCTGGGTATCGAGCGCACCACCTTGTGGCGTAAAATGAAAAAATACGGCATCGGCGATTGACCTGTGGGTAAACGCGCACCGGTAAAGACGGCGGCTTACAATGTCATTCACCGGGAAGGCGGGGCGGAGTCTATGAATCGTTGCAGAAACGTTGCGCATAAAGACTCAAATGCAACAGCCTGACAGCTTGCCGCAGCAGAACTATTACTGCTTGGTATCACGCGTATTATTGAACTTTTAGATCGGACGTTGCATGTCTGAACGTTGCAATATGTTGCAGTTTCTGCAACATCCATTAGAATTTCGCCATCTTCGCCGCCGCCCTTAAATCAATACATAAATTACTGAATTTATTTATTTAATTAATTTTTCGCCGACGCGAGCCCGTCCTGGCACGTGTTCTGCTCTATTTCCGGGCAACCGCTGCCTGTTTTCGGTAACAACGATGTCTCGAGAGTGAGGATCTGCCATGAACGCGGTCCAGATTCAACCCGATGGATGGCTGCACCAGCATCAAAAGGCCATCACCGGTGACCCGTTGACCTATCTCAACCACGCGGTGACGTGCACCGACGCGGTCGCCTTTCGCGATTATTTCCGCCTGCTCGAGCGCTATGATGTCTTCACCCGCATCAATTCTTTTTATCCTTCCACCCGCAAACAATATAATGACTGCCCGGCAAGTGGATGCACCTCCGCCGATTTCAACTACCTGGAATTTGGCAAATCCATTGAAATGATCGGTTTTCCGGGTGAGCCGCGCCTTGAGATCTACACGTCTCTTAAAGCTGTCACCGATACCGAGCGTACGGGTATCGGCGCCTTTCCGCTGGCGTGCATGCTGGACATGCCCATCCGGCTGGGCGCGCTCCGGCATGTCGTCTTCGGCGACTCGGTCGACATCTTTGAGTTTGATACGGTCTTCACCCTGTTTGAGTTCATTGACGGCATCGCCTGGGAGCTCAGCTTTCAAAATATGCCCATCACCTGCGAACTAAGGAGGTAAACCCATGTTTGACAAAATCCTATTTGCGACGACGGCTTCACCGACCTGTGATGCGGCGGCAAACGTGGCCTTCGATCTTGCCCAGAAATACGGCTCCACCATGAAGGTGTTTCATGTCTTCGGCTTTCCCACACGAGGCTACAGCCCCTATGTGGTGGACGCCAGAACCGGCTCCGAGGAGACCACCAACGCGGATTACCTCTCCTGGGTAGAAGAGGAAATGAAGAACACCTACACCAAATTCCTCGAAAACAAGAACCCCATAAAACTTGAAGCAAAGGTGGGCATACCGGCCACCGAGATCCTTCGAACCGCCCGCCAGGACGACGCGGACCTGATCGTCATGGGAGCGCACTCCAGGGAAGAAGACGTGGGGGCCACCCGATACCGCGGCGTTGTGGGCAGCACCATGCAAAAAGTGGCCAAAAAGGCGCGCTGCCCGGTGCTGATCGTGGCCCGTCCCTGCAATACCTGCTTCTGGTATTTTTCCAACATCGTTTTCGCCACGGATTTTTCCAAGGCATCGGACTCGGCATTCCTGTTCGCCTTCAAGGTGGCCAAGGCCATCGGGTGCATGCTGCACATTTTCCACGCAGTGGATGTCTCCGCCGCGCAGATCGGCAAGGAAAAAAGCCAGCAGACCATCGAGGAGCGCATCGCGGCGGCAAAGGAAAAGATCGAAACACGCTACGTCTCTCAGATGGAAGGTTTTGAGAATTATTCGGTATCGGTCTGGGAGGGCATCCCCTATGTGGAAATCCTCAAATTCAGCCGCGAACGCAGCGGTGACATGATCGTCATGGCTCACCACGCCAAGGATGTGGACCCTGAACTGGCCGAACTCGGCAGCACGGTGGAACAGGTTGTGCTGCGTTCCTCATGCCCGGTGGCCAGCGTCAATCATCCCGACAAGGTATCCGACACGGATGATGAATAAATGACCGAGCCAAAGACAATCCTCATCGTTGACGACGAAATCGACATGCGGCTGTTTCTCTCCACCCTGGTGGAGACCAGCGGATACCGCCGCGTGCTGGCCCGCAATGGCGAAGAAGGGCTCAAAGCCGCAAAGGAACACCGCCCGGACCTGATTTTTCTTGACATCATGATGCCCAAAGAGGGCGGGGTGTATATGTACGGACAGCTGCGCACCACCCCCGAACTCAAAGACATCCCGGTCATCATCCTTTCGGCCATTTCACGAAAGACGTTCTACCACTATCTCAAAATGCTCAGCGTCCGTGTCGGAGATCTCATCCCTGAGCCGGACGCTTATGTCGAAAAGCCGCCGGAGGCCGACGACATTCTGGCACTCATCAAAAAACTGACGGGGTGAAAAAGAGGTCATCATCATGAACCACAAGGAGAACTGGGATTGGCAGCCTGGGCGCCGAACCATCGCCGACCTGGCAGCATGGCGGGGGACCTACGAGTACATGGAAGAGGTCGCCTTCAGCCCGGACGGTGAATCGGCGGCAGCCATCGTTAAGACACCGGACGCGGAATTTGCCGTCTGTCGAAACGGGGAATTGTGGGAGAGCGTCTTCGACAAAGCGTGGTTCCTTCGCTATGCCCCGGACGGCCGCCTTTGCGTCATCGCCAATGATGCGGGCGAGTGGACGCTGGCCATTGACGGCGTCACCTGGGAAAGCCGCTTCGACTATCTCTACGGCCTGCTCTTTGCCGGCGAAGGACCCGGCATCGCCGCGGCCGTACAGCAGGGCGGCACCTACCGGGTGGTCCGCAACGACGAGCCATGGGAGGCGTCTTTTCCCACACTGACCGACACCGCCATCAGCCCGGACGGCAACCGGTCGGCCGCGGTCGTCCAGACAGTGACATTCAAGGAGGGCGACATCTTCACCTTCCAGAAGGGATGCTACGCGCTGGCGGTGGACGGCGCCGTCAAGGACGCCAATTTCGTCAATATCTGGAACCCGGTGTTCAGTCGCGACGGTCAGCACGTGGCCGCTGAGGTCCGCACATCCCTTTACGACTACACCATCACCGTCGACAGCGTCCCCTGGTCGAAAAGCTTCTCCGCCATCTGGGCGCCACGGTTCAATCCGGTCAGCGGCAAGGTATCGGCACCGGTGAAAACGCCGGGGGGCTGGACCATCGCCGAAGACGGTGGGATGATCTGGCCGCGGTCGTTTTCCGCCATCCACAGCCATCTTTACAGTCCTGACGGAAAGAAAATCGCCGCGGTGGCTTCGCCCGCCTACGGCCGCTGGACCATGGCCGTTGACGGCAGTCCATGGAGCCTGACCTTCGGAGAACTGGTGGCCGATCCCGTTTTCTCACCGGATGGCGGACGGTTGGCCTGCATCGGCAAGGACAACGGCCGATGGTATGTGGCCGTAGACGGCCAGCGATGGCCGGACGCCTATGACATGGTTCTGGATATCGTCTTTTCCCCGGACGGCGGCACCGTCGCCGCGCGGGTGGAAAAAGGCGGCAGCCGCAGGATCGTGGTCAACGAGAAACCGGCCGCAGGATCGTTTCAGGAACTGGCCAGCCCCGCCATCAGCGATGACGGCCGCCACCTGCTGGTGCGGGGCGCGTTGGACATCGACGGACGCAGCACCATTGTGCGCGAAGTACTGTCCCTTTCGGACATCCGATAAGAGAGGAGAAGAAAATGATTGCCCTCTACGATTTTGTCACCGGACCACTGGTATGGGCGGCGTTCCTGATCTTTGCGGGCGGCACCATTTACCGGATCGTTTCCATGGCCGTTCTGGCAAGAGAGAAAGATCTGGTGGTTTACAGCTACATGGATCCCTACTATGCGCTGCGCTCCATTTTCCACTGGGTCGTCCCCTACGCCAGCACGAACATGAAAATGAAGCCCATTTTCACCTTCATCTCCTTTGCCTTTCACATTTCACTGCTTTTGGCTCCGATCTTTCTCCTAGCGCATGTGGTGCTTGTCGAGGATGCCTGGGGCATGAGCTGGTGGATGCTGTCAGACACCGTCGCCGACGTCCTCACCGTTGCGGTGATCGCAGCCTGCGTGTTCTTTGCCTTTCGGCGCGTGTATCAGCGCGATGTTCGCTATCTCACCTCACCGTCCGATTTCGTTATATTGGCACTGGTGGCCGCCCCGTTTGTCACCGGATTCTGGGCGCAACATCAGTGGGCCGGTTTCCGCTTCATGACCATCCTTCATATCGTGTCGGGCGAAATGCTTCTTGCAGCCATCCCCTTCACACGACTGATTCATATGTTCATGTTCCCGTTTACCCGCGGCTATATGGGGTCCGAGTTCGGCGCCGTCCGCCATGCCAAGGACTGGTAGACCGCTTACAGGAGGCGTAAAATGACTGAGCCTGCCAGCAAAAGCAGCAAACAGGTCTATGATGAGGGAATTGCTACCGGAGCCTCTCGACTGGACGCCGGCAAAATCAGGGATACGATACTACAGGTGTTGAAGGCGGAAACCGGGGCGCGGCTGAAAACCTATGTCGACACCTGCGTCCACTGCGGACTCTGCTCGGAGGCCTGCCACTTCTATCTTTCCCATGATGACGATCCATGTTACGCCCCGGCCGGAAAAGTGAAACAGACCGTCTGGGAGATGATCAAGCGAAAAGGGGACGTCGGGCCCGATTTCATGCAGAAAGCGGCCCAAATCGCCTACACCGAATGCAACCTGTGCCGGCGGTGTGCCATGTACTGCCCCTTTGGCATCGATGTGGCCTATCTCATGCTCACGGTCCGGCGCATCTGCCACAAACTGGGAATCACCCCGAAATACATCCAGGATACGGCTCACAGCCATTCGGTTTCCTACAACCAGATGTGGGTCAAAGACGATGAGTGGGTCGACACCCTCCAGTGGCAGGAGGAGGAAGCCCAGGATGAAATCGCCAACCTGCGCATCCCACTTGAAAAAGAAGGCGCGGACTGCATGTACTCGGTCATCGGACCCGAGCCCAAATACCGTGCCCAGCTGATATACCAAGCTGCCGTCATCATGAACGTGGCCGGCATCGACTGGACCATGCCGGCCACTCCGGGATGGGACAATAGCGACATGGCCATGTATTCCGGTGACAGTGAAATCATGGGACGGGTCAAACGCAAGCACTTCGACACGGCCATCCGACTCAAGGCCAAGCGCATCGTCATGGGTGAATGCGGTCATGCCTTCCGCTCGGTCTATGACGTCGGCAACCGGTGGCTTGGGTGGAAAACACCACCGATCCCGGTCGTGCACGCCATTGAGTTCTATCATGAGCTGTTCAGAGACGGGAAGATCCGCGTTAAAAAGAAATTCGATACGCCGGTCACACTGCACGACCCGTGCAACATCGTCCGGGGCCGCGGCCTGCATGAGATGTCCCGTGCCGTGGTAAATGAAATCTGCAGTAATTTCATTGAAATGACCCCCAACCGGGAGCACAATTACTGCTGCAGCGCCGGCGGGGGGGTTATCAACTGCGGCCCGCCATTTAAAATGACCCGGGTCGACGGCAACCGCATCAAGGCCGAGCAACTCTTCCGGGCAAAAGCCAAAGGCGCCAAGATCGTCATCGCGCCCTGTCACAACTGCCACGGCGGACTGGAAGACATCATCGAACACTACGGACTGGGGATGGAGTTAAAATTTCTCGGCGATATCATCTACGAGGTCATGGAAAAGCCCGGCGCCGAGGAATAGCCGGCGCCGCGTCGGAGACACTTCTCCGGCCGGATTCGGGCCGCCCTTAACCAACCGTATATCAAAGGAGCTCAGCATGTTCCGACGAAATGTCAATAAGATCTTCTGGGCCATCGTCGTCCTCGCCTTCTGCTTCAGCCTGCCGGCGCTCTCCCAAGAAGATGTCAAAACCGTCCAGGATCCGGCGTTTACCCGACACAACCGTCCTCCGGCAGTATTTCTCCACGATGACCACAACGAAAAAGCCGGTATCGAAGAGTGCGGCGCCTGCCACCATATTTATAAAGATGGGGTAAAGCTGGCGGATGAAACCTCTGAAGACCAGAAATGCTCGGATTGCCATCTGCCGGCCGGCGCCAAAGACACCATGCCGCTGGTGGGGACGTACCACAACCGATGCAAAAACTGCCATATGGCACAGAAAAAGGGCCCGGTGATGTGCGGTGAATGCCATCGTCGGATGGATTAGCCGGCACCCATTATTTCCCCTCCACTGAATCCTCGAATCCTTTAAGCTTAAAAGGAGAGCGTCATGGCCAAAAAAATCATGGTGGTGGATGACGATCCGGTCATCGTCAAATACCTGACCAAGGTGTTCACCGACAATGGTTACGACACCTGCTCCGCCAGCGACGGATCCGTCGCCATGGATGTGCTTAAGGCGGAAAAACCCGATCTCATCACCCTGGATCTCGAGATGCCGGAGGAGTGGGGTCCGCGGTTTTACCGCAAGTACACCAAGATCCCGGAGTTCAAGGATATCCCGGTGATTGTCATCAGCGGTCTCCAGGGACGCCATCTGGCTTTGAAAACCGTGGTGGCGAGCATGGGAAAACCCTTCGACCCTGACAAGCTCATCGCCCATGTGAGAAAAGCCATCGGCGAACCGGGCAGTTGAGCCGCCGGCGTCGCCGCTTATCAGCGTTGAAGGCCAGCGCCCCCAATGACATAGTGATGACCACGAGTCACGGAGAAACTCAAAAGTAGTTGATTTTGATTATAAAACCTCCGTGACGCTGTGGTTCAACATCACTGTGGGAATTGACTCCCTGGCGCTTTCTGCATAAGCCTGCGCGTTTTTTATCTTGCCTTACGCCCACCAAACCGCTTCAATAGAGCCGCGATGGGCACCCACCGGGCTGCCTTGAAACCAGAACCGATCCCTCAATCAGAGACATCGCCATGGAAGCGCGCACCACCATCCTGCTGGTCGACGACGAACCCGGCATCCGCACGGTGCTCTCGTTGTTTATATCGGATATCGGCTACTCGGTGACCACGGCCGACAGCGGCGAAGCGGCGCTGGCCGCCTTCCGAGAGCACCCGGCAGACATTGTCGTCGCCGATATCAAGATGGCCGGCATGGACGGCATCGCCCTGCTGCGCGCCATCAAAGCCGAGTCTGCGGACACCGAAGTCATCATGATGACCGGCCATGGCGATTTCAAGATCGCCATCGAGAGCCTCAAGCTCGAAGCGGCCGACTTCATCACTAAGCCCATCAACAGCGACGTTCTGGAGATCGCCCTCAAACGGACATCGGAAAAAATCGCCCTGAGACGTGCGCTCCGGCGACACACCGAGAACCTGGAAAAACTGGTGGCCGAGACATCGGCGAGACTGGTCGAATCCGAACGGCGGGCCGCCGTGGGTCAGGTGGTCGAAGGATTGTTCTCTGCCATGGCGGCCCTGTCGAACAACCGGGAGGCGGCGTTTGCCGCATTTGACGAGGTCCCTTGCTTTATTTCACTTCATGACAAGGCGTTCAATATCGTCAGCATAAACCGGCATTTCCGCGAACACATCGGAGACAGGACCGGCGTCAAGAGCTGGCAGATCTATCGCACAGGGCGGCGCAACCGCGATAACTGCCCGGTTGCGGAAGCCTTTCGCACCGGCATGGGAAGCCGCTCGGTGGAAATTGTCGCGACAAAGACCGGTGATCTCACCGTCTCCGTTCACACCGCTCCGATCCGCTCCCGGGACGGCGCCGTGGATGAAGTGCTGGAAATCGCCACCGACCTCATCGATGTGCGCAACCTCCAGGTCGATCTCCAGCAAACCCGCCAGCGCTACCGGCACCTCTTTGATGAAGTGCCCTGCTATATCTCCGTCCAGGACCGGGCGTTGCGCCTGGTGGATATCAACCGACGGTTCAAGGAGGATTTCGGGGATCGTCCCGCCGCGCAGTGCTATGCCGTGTACAAGGGAAGAGATGCCCCCTGCCCGGACTGCCCGGTGCTCAAAACTTTCGAAGACGGGGTGTCTCACCAGACCGAGATGGTGGTATCCACCAATACGGGTCAGCAGCGCAACGTCCTCATCTGGACGGCCCCCATCCGGGATGAGGCCGGCGAGATCGTTCAGGTGATGGAGATGTCTACCGACGTCACCCGCATGCACGAGCTCCAAGGCCACCTGGTTTCGCTGGGACTCATGATCGGCTCGGTATCTCACGGCGTCAAAGGACTGCTGACCGGCATGGACGGCGGCCTGTACATGCTCAATTCCGGTATCGAAAGCGAATCCATCGACGATATCCGTGAGGGCCGCGATATTATTCGCACCACGGCGGAGCGGATCAAAACGGCCGTACTCGACATTCTCTACTACGCCAAGGAGCGCGCCCTCGACTGGCAAGCGATCGGCGTACAGGCGTTTGCCGAGGATGCCGCAATGACCATCAACAGCCGTCTGAAGGGGACCAACATCACGTTCCATACCGAATATGGCGAAGAATTGGGCGACATGGACATGGACGTGGAGGCTGTTCGTTCGGCATTGATCAACATCCTTAACAACGCAGTGGATGCCTGCCTTGCAGATATCCGTAAAGACCGGCACGCCATCGTCTTTTCCACCTTCGCCGACGACGTTGACGACGAAGTGGTATTCGACATCACCGACAACGGTACCGGCATGTCCAAAGCCACGATGGACAATCTCTTCACGCTCTTTTTCTCCACGAAAGGCAAAAAGGGCACCGGTCTTGGTCTGTTCATCACCGAAAAAATCGTCAAACAGCACGGCGGCCATATCGCTGTCACCAGCACCCCCGGCCAGGGGTCCCACTTCCGCATCACTCTGCCCCGGCGGCGCGCACGGGAGGCTGAAGGGGATTAGGCTGGCGGCTGAATTTCCGCCGGGTGGTGGAAAACCGCTGCCACGGATTGGGCGAACACGAGATTCGCCCCTACGAGGTCATGGCATATCGGCGTCGGCCACATGACATCGTTGCGTTAACATGTAGGGGCAAATCTTGTATTCGCTATGGTGTTTATTTCAACATCAGTTCAGTCGGTTACCCCGGGTCCAATCATGAATGGAAGACGAAACGGTGAGAATCGTCGTAACCAACGATGACGGCATTGACGCCCCGGGGTTGGCAGTGCTGGAGGGCATCGCCGCCGCCCTGGGCGACGTGGTGGTGGTGGCGCCCGAAAGCGCCCAGTCCGGCGTGGGGCACCGGGTCACCACCGGGGTGGCCATCGCCGTCACGCAGATCGCGCCCAAACGATTCAGCGTGAGCGGGACCCCCGCCGACTGCGTTCGCCTGGCCATCAAATCGCTGGCAGCTACGGTGGACTGGCTCATCGCCGGCATCAACCCGGGGGCCAACCTGGGATCTGACATCTACAACTCGGGCACCGTGGCAGCAGCCCGGGAGGCCGCCATCCTGGGCGTTCCGGCCCTGGCCATCTCCCAGTACATCTCCAAAGGTGGGCGCATCGACTGGCAGGCCACCGGTCACCACGCCGGCCCGGTGGTGACGGCCTTGATGCGCATGCCCCTGCCGAAGGGCGCCTACTGGAACGTCAATCTGCCGCACCCGTTGAGCCCCGGGCAGCACGTAGCCTTCCGCATCTGCGATCCTGACCCCAATCCCCACGCCTATGGGTACCTGCCCGCCGAAGGGGGCTACCGCTATAGCGGCACCATTCACGAGCGGCCCCGAGTGGCCGGAATGGACGTGGCGGTCTGCTTCAATGACCAGCGCATCGCGGTTTCCCAGTTGCACCTGTAATCCGAAATGATTATCACCACGAGCACACAGCGGACACGGAGAAAACAATGTGAAAAGGTAAAACCTCCGTGCTCTCCGTGAACCCTGTGGTTAATTTTCTTTTTTTGAGGAGTGATAACACCACCATGAACACCAAGATCGACAATGCGGATGCCGGACCCAAACTGGGCACCTTCGGAGGCGTTTTCACGCCGAGCGTGCTGACCATTTTAGGCATCATTCTTTTTCTGCGACTGGGCTATGTGGTGGGCAGTGCCGGCCTCATGAAAGCCCTGATGATCATCGCCATCGCCAATGCCATATCGGTGCTCACCAGCATCTCGCTTTCGGCGGTGGCGACCAACCTGAAAGTGCGCGGCGGCGGCGACTACTATCTGATCTCCCGGACCCTTGGCCTCGAGTTCGGCGGCGCACTGGGCATCGTTCTGTTTCTGGCCCAGTCCGTATCCATCGCCTTTTACTGCATCGGTTTCGGGGAAGCGATGACCGCGATGTTGCCGGCGTCATTTTTGACCCCCCGGATCGTAGCGTTCGTGGCGGCCGGACTGCTCTTCGGGATGGCCTGGCTCGGGGCAGACTGGGCCACGAAGTTTCAGTATGTGGTCATGGTCCTTCTGGTCGCTTCGCTGGCTTCGTTTTTCGTGGGCGGCGCCCTTCACTGGGACAGTGCGGTGTTGGCGTCAAATTGGTCGGCGCCGTCATCGGGGCTGCCGTTCTGGACCCTGTTTGCCATCTTCTTTCCGGCTGTGACCGGCTTCACCCAGGGCGTCAGCATGTCCGGGGATCTCAAAGACCCGGGGAAAAGCCTTCCCCTGGGGACGTTTCTGGCCGTGGGCGTCTCCATCGTGATTTACTTCAGCGTAGCGGTGATCTTCGCCGCGGCCCTGCCGCTGGGCACCCTGTCCGGGGACTACGGCGCCATGAAAACCGTGGCATTCTACGGCCCCCTCATCGACGCGGGTGTCATCGCCGCCACCCTCTCATCGGCCATGGCGTCATTTCTTGGCGCGCCGCGCATTCTCCAGTCCCTTGCCGGAGACAAAATCTTCAAATTCTTGAATCCGTTCGCCAAGGGCGTGGGGCCGGCCAACAACCCCCGTCGCGGCGTCCTGCTGTCCGCCGCCATCGCTGCGGTGACCATCGCCGCCGGCAACCTCAACGTCATCGCGCCGGTGGTCTCCATGTTCTTTCTCATTTCCTACGGGCTGCTCAACTACGGCACCTACTTCGAGGCGCGCTCCGATAGTCCCTCGTTCCGGCCACGGTTCAAGTACTTCGACAGCCGGCTGAGCCTGCTGGGGGCGCTGGGCTGCCTGGGGGTGATGCTGGCCATCGATATAGAGACCAGCCTCGTCGCCATCGCCATCCTGTTCGCCATCTACCAGTACCTGCAGCGCACCGCCGGACCGTCCCGTTGGGCCGACAGTCGCCGGTCCTACAGCCTCCAGCAGATCCGAAAGCACCTTTCCGAAGTGGCTTCCGATCCGGGCCACCACAGAGACTGGCGGCCCCACATCCTGGCATTCTCCAACGACCTCGAAAGGCGGCACCGACTGCTCAAATTCGCCGAAGCCATCGAGGGCCGCAGCGGGTTCACCACGATGGTGCACATTCTTGAAGGCACCGACACCCGCATGATGCGGCGGCAGGTCGCCGAGGAGGAGGCGCTTCGAAAAGAACTTCGCAGTCAGGGAAACACGGCATTTCCCCTGGTGGTCTTCGCCCATGATTTCGACAGCGGGCTCATGACCCTGGTGCAGTCCTACGGGGTGGGCCCGCTCAAAGCCAACACGCTGCTCATCAACTGGTACAGCCCAGGCACCGAAGGCAACAAGGAGCGGCGCGAACGGTTCAACCGGACCCTGGGCGGCGCGTTCCGGCTGGGGCTGAACATCGTCATCGCCAATTTCCAGGAACCCATCGAGACCATGACGATCAGCGACGACCCCGCCGCAAGAACCATCGATGTCTGGTGGGAGGAAGACGCCACCGGACGGCTGTCGCTGCTGCTGGCCTACCTCATGACCCGCAACCCTGTGTGGGAGGAGGCCCGCATCCGGGTCATCACGGCTGCACCCGTGTACACGTCCCCCGACGGGCAGGCGCTGTTTAGGCAGATGGTGACCGATACCCGCATCACTGCTGAACCGGTATTTCTTGAGGAAGCGACGCCCAAGGTCGTGGCCGATGTGTCGGCCGCCTCGGACGTGGTGTTCCTGCCCTTCCGCTTCCGTGGCGATCAGGTGCTGAGCCTGGCCGGGCTTACCGCGGCCGAGTTTCTGCGCTGGCTGCCGGCAACGGCCCTGGTGCGGGCAGCCGAGGACATCGACCTGGACGCCGCCCCAGAGGCCGGCGAGGCCGGCCAGATGGCCGAGGCCGTCGATGCCGTCGATGCAGCGGCGGAAAAACGCAAGGCGGCTGAAAAAGATGCCCGGGAAGCTGAGCAGGCCGCAGCCGAGGCCGAAAACCTTTTACAGCGTCTCCGCGGAGAAAACGCCGACGCAGAGACCATCACCGAAGCGGAAAACGCGGCCCAGGCGGCCCATTCTGCTGCCGAGAAAGCTTCCCGGCGGGCTGCCAAGGCCCTGGCAAAAGAGGGTCATGCCAAAAAGGAAGCCGAGGAGATGGGCGCGATGCCTGAATCTCCGCCCGCAGACCCCGAGCCGGAATTCGATGCCGGAAATAACGATTAACCCGCGGCAAGCCGCATGGCTGAAAGTGCGCGTCTATTGTGATTGCCACACATCCGCTCACATGCGCCGCTGGCTTTGCGGGTATTCCTCGCCGATGACCGATGGGTCGTAAAGATCAGGAAAGTAGAACGGCAGCACCGACAGCGGCAATCCGATGGTCAACGGCGCCCGGTGGCTTTTGGACCGAAGCAATCCTTCGTTCAGCAGCGCACTGACCGCTCGCCGGGCGCTGCGTTCACTCATGTTGAGGATGTCCGAGGCTTTCCCCCGGGCGATGGCACCACGCATGAATACCGCTCTGAGCAGTTTTGCCGCCTCGGGACGAATCGGTTGAGTGCTTTGTTGTCGACGGTTTTCCACATACCAGTCGATGCGGGCCTCTATCTGGTCGAGCCGCAGCAACTTTTCCATGAACCCGATTTGATCGAGGCAGATGTTAAAGAAGAACTCACAAAAATCGGCCAGCAAATCTTCGTTGAAGAGATGAGGCCGTGCACTATCCGGCGAGTCCGTGGCCCACAGCTCGAACATGTATTGTTTTTTATTTCTCGATAGCCCTCTGGACAGCGACCACAAATTCCCCTTATTAATTCCGGATACCGCCAAATAAAGACCGGAGAAAAGGCGCGTTACCCGTCCATTGCCGTCCCTGAATGGATGGATCCAGGTCAACCGGTGGTGGCTCGCAGCCATGGCAACGAGCCGGTCATCACCGTGAAAGCGATCGGGCGAATAAGCGCGCGCAAATTCATCCAGCAGCGATGGAAGAGATTGACAGTTCGGCCCGTGCATGGACCTCCCGTCTACGGACACATCGACATCCCGCAGCCTGCCCGGGTTTACCGGAAATCGGGTAAAGCCTCCGCCGGTGTGCGTATACAGGTGCGCATCGGGCAAATGGGAATAAAAGCCGGCGTGCAGGTCACACAGGAACTGCCGGTCGCAGACATTGGGGCAAGGCGCTGCGGCGACGCGTTGCATGAACTGTTTTTCAACCTGGACATGTGCGGCGCAAAGCTCCTGAGCGTATTGCTTTTCCGGATTCAGGTCGAATTTGTTTTTCAATGCCGATTCGATTTCCGGAATGGTGGTTTTGTGACCTTCGATCAGGTTACTGTAATAACTATTGACGAGCCGCAGCCGATCACCGAGCGCCTCGGCGGTTTCCCGCGCCACCCGGCCTTCCAGGCGGGCGGAAGCAGCGATGATTTCCTGGGCCATGTCCTTCAGCGGCCCACTGCTTTTCTTCCCGGGCATAACAGGGGCCAGCACATGAGACATTTTTTTGGCCGGTTTACTGGCCGGTTTAATTTTTTTCATAATACACAGTTATATAACAATATACCTAATTTTAAACAATTATTTATAACCGTATTTAGACATCATTTTGGCCGGTTCAATTTTCGAACGTCGGGGATCATCCTAACGCGCGCGCCGTCCGCACAGTACGTGACGTCTCTGCGACGCGCATTCGGGAAGTCGTAAGTGGCGGTGAGCAAACATCGCCGGGCGTATGATAAATGGGTCTTTTTGTGTATATAATATCAGTGTTCACAAGAAAGGTGCTCCAATACCCGGTGTCGGCAGGCGCACGTGAGTTTTACCGCCCTGAAAACGATACTCAAGGCAACAGGGGGAACAATGACACGATTTATCAAACTGTCCACCCATAAGAAGGCCGGCGCTGCCCCGGGGACCCTGGTCCACGTGGGCGAAAAAAAAATGGAAACCACCCACATCTCCCTGCTCGACTACGATGCGGATCACCTCGCCGAGCGGCACATCGAAGACCTCGACGATCTGCTGCCCCTGAAGGCAAGCCCCACCACCAGCTGGATCGATGTGGTGGGGATCCACGACGTCAAGCGCATCGAATGGCTGGGCAGCCTCTTCGACATCCATCCCCTGGTCCAGGAAGACATTCTCAACACCGGCCAGCGGCCCAAAATGGAAAATTTCGACGACTACCTTTTCGTGTGCATCAAGATGCTGTCCTTCGACCCGGCAGCCGGCCACATCGCCAGCGAGCAGGTGAGTCTGGTGATCGGGCCGCACTACCTGATCACTTTTCAGGAGGTGGCCGGTGATTGTTTCGAGCCCGTCCGGGAGCGGATCCGCAAGGGCAAGCTGCGCATCCGCCTGGGAGGGCCCGGCTACCTGGCCTATGCCATTTTGGACGCGGTGGTAGATCACTACTTCACGGTCCTCGAACAAATCGGCATCGAAATCGAGGCGCTCGAAGAGGCCGTGCTCACCGACACCTCGCCGGAAACGCGGGAAACGCTTCATCGAATGAAAAATGAGATGCTCTTGTTCCGCAAGCTGGCCTGGCCGGTAAGGGAACTCATCAGCCGGTTGACCAAGGAGGAAAGCGATCTCATCGATGAAAAGACCGGTGTCTACTTCAACGACGTGCACGATCACGCCATCCAGGTCATCGACACCATCGAATCCTACCGCGACATGCTTTCGGGAATGATGGACCTTTACCTGACGACCATGAGCAACCGGATGAACGAGGTCATGAAGGTGCTCACCATCATCGCCACCATCTTCATCCCACTGACCTTCATGGCCGGCGTCTACGGCATGAACTTCAAGTACATGCCGGAGCTGGAATGGCCCTGGGCCTATTTCGCCCTGTGGGCAGCGATGATCGCAGTGGCCCTCGCCATGGTCTCTTTTTTCCGGCGGAAGGGCTGGCTCTGAGCGCCGGGCGAATCCCCCGCCGGTTTATAAATACCGCCGGGCATGCTATGAGGCGTTGCCGGCAGGTATTGAACCGCAAAATGCTTCTGGGATCCTGTGGTTCCGGAAAAAAGTCCGGAATCACCACAGAGAAAACAGAGCGCGCAGAGACAGCCCATCACCATTTGGTTTTTCTCTGTGGTTCTCTGCGGTTGAAAAGTACTTCTGGGTTTCTTCAAACTTGAGCTTTTTTCATGTCCAACGCCACCGCCACCGCAAGTCGCATCACCCTGCCGTCCCTCTTCTGGGCCGCCCTGTCGGGGGCGCTTCTCACCGGCGCATTCCCGGACATCGGCCTGGCCCCGCTGGCTGCCGTGGGACTGGCGCCGCTCCTTATGGCCCTTCGCAACCAAGGTCTTAAAAACGGTTTTTTATTGGGCTGGACCGCCGGCATGGTTCACCATCTCACCCTGCTCTACTGGACCGCCTACACCATGCACGTCTACGGCCTTCTGCCCTGGGCGCTGAGCATCCCGGTGCTGGTGCTGCTGGCCGCCTACCTGTCCCTTTACACGGGTGTTTTCGCAGCGCTGGCGGCACGCCTCCACGACAGGCCCGCCTGGTTCCTGGCGGGAACGCCCTGCGTCTGGGTGGCCTTGGAATATATCCGTGCCCATGCGCTCACCGGCTTTCCGTGGGCGCAGTTGGGCACCAGCCTCGGTGACTGGCCGGTGATCATACAGATGGCTGACGTCACCGGTGTCTACGGCCTTTCGTTTCTGCTGGTGCTGGTCAACGCCGCCGCCACCCTGCTTTGGCGAACCATTTCTGAAAAACCGGCGCAGCCGCCCGCGCTTGTGCGCAAGCAGGCCGCCGCCGCCGTCTCGGCGGCGCTAATCGCGGTCTTTGCCGCCGTCCTCTACGGAACCTGGCGCCTGGCCGAAGTGGAGGCCCGCATGAAGACCGCACCCTCGGTGCGGGTGGCTGTGATCCAGGGCAATATCGACCAGGCGGTCAAATGGGATCGGCAGTTTCTTAATGCCACTATCGCCACGTATTTGGATCTCAGCCGCACGGCAGCCACACGACGGCCCGATCTCATCGTATGGCCCGAAACCGCCACGCCCTACTACTATGGACACCAGCCGGAAATGGACGCCGTGATCGATGCCGGCATCCGCCAGGTAAACGCCTATTTTCTCATCGGCACCCCCACTTACACCCGGGACGCCGGCGGACTGGCCTATTTCAACACCGCCCAACTCACCGATCCGGCCGCCCGTCCGGCCGGCAGCTACAGTAAAGTGCATCTGGTACCCTTTGGTGAATACGTGCCACTGAAACGGTGGCTGCCGTTTATTGGCAAAATGGTGGCCCAGGTGGGAGACTTTACGACCGGCCGGCCCGGAGAAACCCTGCCGTGGCCCAAAGGACGTATCGGCGCACAGATCTGCTATGAAATCATTTTCCCGGGCCCGTCCCGCCAGATGGTCCGTAACGGAGCCGATCTGCTGGTCAATATCACCAATGATGCATGGTTCGGCCGCACCGGAGCTCCCTACCAGCATTTCGCCATGGCCGCCTTTCGGGCCGTCGAAAACCGCCGCGCGCTGGTCCGGGCCGCCAATACCGGTGTCAGCGGCTTTGTTTCGCCGACCGGGCGTCCGCTGTCGACGACCCCGCTCTTTGAGGCGACCATCGCCACAGCGGATCTGCCGCGACTCACCATGACGACG
This sequence comes from Pseudomonadota bacterium, assembly GCA_043825735.1. Classification (GTDB taxonomy): domain Bacteria; phylum Desulfobacterota; class Desulfobacteria; order Desulfobacterales; family JBDRRP01; genus JBDRRP01. The sequence goes on from JBDRRP010000083.1 coordinate 35,882, forward strand.
ATCTACACGCGGTTCGGCGACGCCTTTGCCGTCCTCTGCCTCGTGGCTGCCACTATCCTGGCCTGGCGCAGCACCCGATGGCAGCGGCATTGAATATCATCTTTTGATCCCCAAGATCCTCTCGGGGTCGGGATCGAAACCGATGTTTTCCCTGGCCGATACCGATACCGGTAGCGAAAGCGATTTCGATGCTCACCAGAAGTTGTTGTGCAAACGGAACGTATTTATGTCATCAGCTCTAAACTCGTACGCCCCCTCGTGAATCCCCTTGCGCCTCATGGTATGCGTGTTATAAAGTGCTGGTTTACAAAAATAATCGTCACCCCCCATGACAGGAGGAGGCAGGCGCCATGTCCACCGAGATCAAGCAGTCCATCATCGCTCTGAGTCGCAAACTCGAAGATCTCAAGGAGTATCTTTGACCTGCCTGTCAAGGAAAAGCGACTCCAGGAAATCGAACGCCTCATGGCCAAGGACGGCTTCTGGGACCATCCCGAGGATTCTGCGGCCATACTCAAAGAGCGCACCGCCATCACCAACAGCGCCGGCACCTTCAAGACGCTTACCGCAGAGTTGGAAGAACACGAGCTGATGCTCGAAATGGCCGAGGAGGAGCAAGACACAGCCACGGCTGACGAAGTGGGCAGGCAGATCGCCGATTTCGAAAAACGGCTTAACCGGCTCCACCTCGAGCTAACGCTCAACGGCCCCGACGATGGCAACAACGCCATCATCTCGATCAACGCCGGCGCCGGCGGCACCGAGGCCCAGGACTGGGCAGAGATGCTGATGCGCATGTATTTGCGCTGGATCGAGCGCCACCAGTACAGCTCCCAGATCATCGATTACCAGCCCGGCGAGGAAGCCGGCATCAAAAGCACCACCATCACCGTTACCGGCGACAACGCTTACGGGTTTCTCAAAACCGAAAACGGCGTTCACCGTCTGGTGCGCATCTCGCCATTCAATGCCAGCGGCAAACGGCACACCTCTTTTGCCTCGGTTTTCGTCTATCCGGAGGTGGATAAGGAAATTAACATCGAAGTGGAAGACAAGGACCTGCGGATCGACGTATTCCGCGCCAGCGGTGCCGGTGGCCAGCACGTCAACAAGACGTCCAGCGCGGTGCGGATCACCCACATGCCCTCGGGCATCGTGGTACAGTGCCAGCAGGAAAAGTCCCAGCACCGGAACAAAGATATGGCCATGAAAGTCCTAAAGGCACGGCTCTACCGGGAAGAGCAGCGAAAACAGGAAGCTGAAATGCAAAAGCTCCATGACGGCAAGGATGATATCGCCTGGGGCAACCAGATCCGCTCCTATGTGCTTCAGCCCTACCAGATGGTCAAAGACCACCGTATCGGGCTGGACATCGGCAACGTGAACGCGGTGCTCGACGGCAACATCGACCCCTTTATCGAAGGGGTGCTGCTGGCCAAAAAACACTGACCCCGCTGTAAGGCTCAATGTTGACTGCTTCAAAAAAAGTATGAAATCACCACAGAGGACGCAGAGAGCGCAGAGATAACCCATAAATAATTCATTATATTCTCTGTGGTTCTCTGTGATCTCTGCGTTTCAAAATCACCTGTTCGTTTAAAATTTCTATTTATTGATAGACACGGTACTAACCAGTGGACCCTATCGCCATCATCGACCGGTTTTACCCACCGGACAGCATCGCCCGAAAGATACTGCTGGTCCACGGCCGGCAGGTGGCTGACAAGGCCCTGGCCGTGGCGCAAGGACTCCCCGAATTGAACCCGGATCTGGCCTTCATCGAAGCCGCCGCCCTGCTCCACGACATCGGCATGATCCGCACCCGGGTGCCGGAACTGGACTGCCGCGGCAAGGCTCCCTATATCCAGCACGGCATCATCGGCCGCGAGATGCTCGAATCGGTGGGAATGGTCAAACACGCATTGGTCTGCGAGCGCCATGTGGGCGTGGGCATCACTGTGGAAGACATCCGCGAGCAGCGCCTCCCTCTGCCCGAACGGGACATGCGGCCCGTCACGCTGGAAGAACAGATCATCTGCTACGCCGACAAATTCTTCTCCAAAAAGCCGGGTGGCGACATGGCCCCTGAAAAAAACATCGAGAAAATCAGCAAGAAGCTGCTGCGCCGGGGCAACGGGCATTACAAGCGGTTCGCCGATTGGGTGGCACGGTTCGACAAAATCACCGGATAACGCGGCCCCCGCTCCGGGTCATCGAATGCCGGTGAGACTCCGACGACACGCCAGCCCCCCTGCCAGGACCACCACCACGGCGAGCATCCCCCACAGCGCGGCGGAAAAACCAAGATGCGGCGTCCCGTCAGCGGCCCCCGCAGCATAAAGCCCGCTGAACAGGGTGCTGCCCAGGGCCGCCCCCACTGGCATAATCACGGTGTTCAGGGCTGAATACATCCCTTCCGAGCCCTTGGGCGCCGCCTTCACGATCACCACGGACGTGGTCACCAGAAATGCGGCCTGCCCCAATCCGAAAAACACCATGACCACCCACAAAAGCCCCCCGGGCTGCCTGGGATCGAGAACGAGCCCGCCGCCGATGGCCGCGGCCACAAAGATCAAGGCCACCCCCAGAATCTTCCACGGGCTGCGCCGATCCACGAGTCGGCCCACACTCGGCGTCGTGACCAGCATGGCCATGGAAAGCACCATCAGCACGCTCCCGATACGGGCCGTCGAAAACCCGACGCCGCGCTCCAGAAAAAAGGGAAAAACCATGACCCATCCCTGCATGGTCATCTGGAGCGTTCCCTTGGCGGCCACCGCCGCGGTGACATCCGGATTCCGGAAAACATCGAACCGTAGCAGGGGATCGGAATGGCGACGCTGGCTGCGCATAAACCCCGCCACGCAAAAGATGGCGGCGGCCAGAAAGAGCAGCGTCTCGGGCGCCCGCCAGTGACCGGCGGCCAACCGCCCCAGACCGGTCAGCAGCAGCGGGAACCCCGCCATGCACCACAGGGCGCCCTGCCAGTCCAGGCGCTTTCGCCAATCGGCGCCATGGCGCTCGCTTTCAGCGACCACCGGAGGGCCGCCCAAGCCCATCAGTGCGGCGCCCAGGAGTCCCACCGGCACCTGGACCAAAAATATCCAGTGCCATGCCACCTGCTGGAGAAGCCATCCGCCGATAGGCGGCCCGCTGGCATTGCCCAGCCCCAGGGCCATCATCATCACTCCCATGACACTACCGATGCGGTTTGGGGGAAACCGCCGCATCACCACAGCACCCGAAGCGGCGGCGCTCATGGCGCCCCCCAATCCCTGAATCACCCGCGCCGCCAGCAGCATCTCGAACCGGGTGCTCATGGCACACAGAAAAGAGCTCAGTGAAAACACCAGCAACCCCATGGCAAAAACCGATTCGGCCCGCCACAGATCCACCCACCGGCCGAAAAAAAGCAGGGTTGCGGCCATCGCCGCCACATAGCCGGTAACCACGATGGCCACCCCTGTCACCGGCACGCCGAAGGTGTCAGCCAGGGTGGGCAGCATCACGTTCACCACCGACATGTCCAGTCCGGCAATAAACAGGCCGATTACCAGGGCAACCATGATGCGGCCGTTTCCGCCGGTGGGTGTTTCAGCAGATGGTTTCATATGCGTCAGTTGATCCTGAATACGTCAGAGATAGTTACCCTTAAACGTAGGTATCATACACGGTTCGAACGGCAATCGACAGGGGTAAGCATATAATCAGCGTCCCCAAGGGAGGCATCTTGCTCCCTCGCCCTTGATGGGAGAGGGCCGGGGTGAGGGTGACATCCCACAGATAACAAAAGACAATCCTATACCGCCCGCAATCAAGGCGCGAGCATGGGACGGACGTCCACCCCCGTTGCGATGAGTCCTGCCGACAAGGCAAAATCGGCAAAGGCCTGCCAGCGCAGGGCGTCGCATTGCTGGGTCCTCGCGTAGTAGGGGGCGGTGAGCCGAAAGGCGGCGGTCTCGGTTTCCTTGTCTGCATCGGGCAGGGCCCGGAAGTAACCGGCCAGGGCCCGGTCCGGGTCTTTTTCGATCACCGAAATGGCCTCGGAAATTGCTGCCGAAAAATCCGACAAAACTTTTTTCCGTTTCTCCAGTGTGCCCGCACCCGTGACGAAAATCAGCTCGTCGTAGGCGGGGATGCCGTATTTTTCGAGTTCGAAGAATGCCGTAGCGATCCCCTTTTGCCCCATGGTCACCGTTTCATAGGTCTTGAACGGGCCCATCACCGCCGCCACCTGCCCGGTAGTGAGCGACTGGGCGATGGCAAAGCCCACATTCACCGCCAGGTAGTCCCGGATGCCGTTGATGTCGGCAAAGGCCTTAAGCATCACATCCATGAGGCCGGGTACAGTGTAGCCGATCTTCTTTCCGGAAAGATCCGAAGGTTTTTCGATGCCGCTATCCTTCAGGTAGAGCAGCGTGGTGAGCGGTGAGGCGACAAGCCGGCCCACCACCCGCACTGGGATTCCGCCGGCGGCGGCAATAATGGCCTGCGGCTGATAGCTGACAGCAAGATCCACCTGCCCGGCGGCGGCAAGTTTGAGGGCATCGGCCGTGTCCGATGGACTCACCACCTCAACGCTGAGGCCCCGGGCGGTGAACATCCCCTCCTGCTGAGCCACGTAAATGGGCAGATGATCGATGTTGGGAAACCAGTCGAGCATCAACGATAATTTTTCCGCGTGGGCCGGATGGGTCAGGGATGCCAGAATGGCTATGGTGAGCAGCAGTCTTTTCATTGATTGTCCTCCAGGTGCGGAAAAATTATATTAAAATCTTCGCGAACTTCGTGCTCTTCGTGGTTCAATGCACCTGTTCACCGCCACGTGATCACGCGGCGCTCGAGCCAGCCCACCAGGTACCACAGCCCCAGCCCCATGAGAGAAAGCCAGAGGATCGCGGCGAAAACCAGGTCCACCTTGAGCCGCGCGTTGGCCTGGATCATGAGATATCCCAGCCCCTGCTGGGCGCCCAGCCACTCACCGATCACCGCGCCGATGGTGGCCACCGACACGCCGACTTTCAGCCCGGCAAAAAACTGCGGCAGCGCCCAGGGCCAGTACAGCCGCCGAAACGACTGCCAGAAGCCGGCCCCCATGAGGTGAAACAACTTGCGGTAGGCCGTATCGCAGCTTTTATATCCTTCCAGCAGGCTCACCGTGATCGGAAAAAAGATGATCACCGCGGCCATAAGCACTTTGCTGGCCATGCCGTACCCGAACCAAACGACCAGAAGCGGCGCCACGGCAAAAACAGGCACCGCCTGAGAGCCTACCAAAAACGGAGACAAGGCCTTTTCAATTGTGGGCCGGGCAAACATCACCGTGGCCAGCGGCACGGCCACAGCCAGGGCGAGCGCGATGCCGCCGGCAATCTCGGCGGCGGTCACCAGGGCGTGGGACGCCAGCAAGGGAGCGCGGCCCACCGCCGTTGCCAGGATCTGGGTGGGCACCGGCAGGATGTAGTCGGCAACGCCCAGATACCGGCAGGCGCCTTCCCAGACGGCAAGAACGATCAGTGCCAGCATGCCGGCCATCAGAGAGCTGCGGCTCATGGCTGGGCCTCCTTTTGGAGTTCGTCCAGGATGCTTGCCTTCAGGGATATCAGATCGGGGTGGTCCAGGGGACGGGGTTTCGGCACGCCAACCTCGATCTCCCATACGATGCGCATGGGGCGGCCGCTGAGCACCACCACCGTATCGGCCAACAGCAGCGCCTCATCCACGTCATGGGTGATCATCAGCACGGTTTTACCGAATTGGCTTTGAAGCAGCAGCAGTTGCGACTGGAGACTGCGGCGGGTAATGGCATCCAGCGCGGACAGCGGCTCATCCAGAAGCACCAGGTCCCGATTGAACATGAGGGTGCGCACCAGCGCACACCGCTGCCGCATGCCGCCGGAGACCGCCCGCGGCAGGTATCCCTCAAACCCGGCAAGCCCGAACAGCTCGAAAAGCGCGCACGCCTCCAGCCGGCACCGATCATCATCGCGCCCGGACACCGTCGCCGGCAGCAAGGCGTTTTCCAGAAGAGAAAGCCATGGCAGCAGCAGGTCGTTTTGCTGCATGTAGGCGGCCGCCTGTCCCAAATGCGCCATCGTCTGCCCTGTCCACTGGATGGTGCCGGCCTGCGGGGCGACAACACCGGTCAGCACATCCAGGAGTGTGGTTTTACCACAGCCCGACGGCCCCACCATCACGGTGAATCCGCCAACGGGCAGTTCCAGATCGAACCCGCTGAAGACGAGAAGATCGCCAAAGCGTTTTTCAAGACCTGACAGGCTGAGCATCGATGCGCGGCTTTCGCAGCGGAAATCACGGCGGCAAGAAATAACGGCGGGCAACGGTGGGGTTGTGGCCGTCACTTTCCTTCGCCGGTATGATCCGGATCAGGTTCAAGGGGTCGAAACGATGGTGCTTCCTCTCAGCCGCCCGCTGACGGCTCCCCCAGTGACGCCTATGTGGTTACCACCAAGCCGGCGGCATGTCAAAACGCTTTCTACCGCCGATTTGGAAAGTTGTTATGCCCGCAGATCTCGGAGACAGACGATGTTGCGGAATTGCCGCCATGCGAAGGCCTAAAATGCGGATAACCTCAGTGCCGAAAAACGTGACAGCCGTTATAACAGGATAAATTCCGGCAAAAGCCGCCTGCAAGGTGCCTGCATAGTTTTAGGTTCCAGTGTAAAGCGTTGAAATCTTGTTTAATTGGTGTATACTGAAAGCTCTTCCTGGCGCTGCTGTTTACATCAAATCAATAATTGGCTCGAAAAACACGCCAATAACAGTTAATAATGTTATGTGCAGATAATTATATATCATGCTAAACGAAGGAATCGCAATGTTTTTATGCCCTCTAAACTTACTCCAGAAGGAATAAAAGCAAGGAAGAATTTATTGATATGTACATGCATATTTATAGGTTTGGTCCTTTTACCTTTCCTTTTTTCTAATCTTACATAAATTGCACATAATCGGGTAGCCGGGGGGTTTTATCCCCCCAGCCCCCACACCACCTAGTGTATAAACTTCATACACGTTAACTCTTAGATTAAGGGAAGCTATGTTAAGAGAAGAAATTCTAAAATATTTGCATATCTTGAATGAAAAACTTAAGCAGCAAAATGTAAAAGGCGAAATTTGCTTGTATGGTGGAGCCGTTATGTGCCTCGTATTCGATGCGAGACCAAGTACAAAAGATGTTGACGCAATTTTTCACCCTGCTGAAATTATACGAAAGGCTGCAAAAGAGATTTCAAATGATTATGAATTGGTAGACGATTGGTTGAATGATGGCGTTAAAGGTTTTCTGGTCGATCATCCAAAAAAAGTATTTCTGAATTTGTCTCATCTCATAGTTATGGTTGCCGATTCGGAATATATGCTTGCGATGAAATCACTTTCAGCCAGAATTGACGGAACTGATAGTAAAGATATTGAATTTTTAATCAAAGAATTGAATATCAAATCAGCTGATGAAGTGTTTAGAATAATAGACAAATACTATCCCCGTAAAATAATCAGGCCCGCGACTCAATTTTTTTTGGAGGAAGTTTTTGATGAAATACAAAACAATTCAAGAGACTAAGGCAGCTATGTTAAAGAGTGGCAATAATTGGCGGATTCCATTTATGGAATTTGTTGATGATTTTAGACGAATACGCGACCATAGTCTAATTGAAAAACCTTTTGATTTGAGTAATGAAAAATTCGATTCTATATTAGCCTCGACAATAGAGTATTTGTGTAATGAAATAGGAATTGAGACCCCAGGTTGGATTTGGGATGTTCCTTCTTGTAAAGAACCATGGTTTGTTTCTGGATATGAGAATTTAAAAGCGATATCAATAGCAGAGAGTCCTGCGTTTTTTCGAAGAAGAAAAATATTTGTATTGGAAAATTTTCTTTCAAGAGTGTAGCTAATTACCGAGGGCATGCCGAACCAACGAATACAGCCGACGCAAAAATCACGCGGCTGATTTAGGCGCACTTAAACTAACATATCTTATGCCAATATGAGGATAAATGAAATATTTCTATCTGTTGCTATCAATTGGTTTTAATGTGGCATCATATACACTATATAAAGGCATTTCAAACAGGCAGAGCAACGCCATCTGGTATTTACTCCTTCTATCGGGTCTGGCACTGGGTGGAATAAACGTACTCTTTTTCACCAAGGCTCTGAAAGGGATACAATTGAATGTTGCATATCCCGTGTTTTCTGGAGCATGCATACTTTCCATAGCACTCATATCCAGCATAATATTTGGTGAAAGAATGAGCGCCGCGAATATCGCGGGTGCTGTGGTTGTCGTTATCGGAATTACGTTGTTGTCAATTTAGATCTGCTTTCACATATCATTTGTTTGCACCGGACCGCATATCGCCGCTGCAGGTCTTGAGTTAGGCGGCCTTGGCAAAATCATCATTAATCAACCATCGGCGTAGCGGCCGGTGAAACTGGTGTTAGGGCGTAAATAGAACTCAGAAGGGGAGAGAAAGTGCATACTGACGAACTACTAAGCAAATCGCGGTCGGGCGATGTGCTGTCTAAAAGAGAACTCGTTTACCTGCTTGGCCTGGCGCCCGATTCCGCTGAAACATACATGCTCATGGCTGAAGCAACCCGTCTTTCGAAAGACCTGTCAGACGGCAAGGCTGAAGTGCATGCACAGTTTGCGATCAACCTTGCGCCGTGTCCCTGCGACTGCCTTTTCTGCTCTTTCGCGAAAATCAACGGTGTCTTCACCGAAACAACGGAGATCACTCCAGAACAAGCCATGGCCTACGCCCGCCAGTTTGAGACGGATGGTGCGAATGCCGTATTCATGATGTCAACGGCAAAGTACCCCTTTGAACGCTTCATCGAAATGTCTGCGGAAGTCAGGAAATGCCTGAAGCCGGAAACGACATTGATTGCCAATGTCGGTGACCAGACACTCAAGAATTCTGTCAAGCTTAAGGATGCCGGCTTTTCCGGTGTGTATCACGCCGTTCGCCTGCGTGAAGGAACGGACACTACCCTTTCAATGGAAAAGCGAAAAAAGAGTATCGGATATTTCAAAGAAGCCGGGCTCGAGGTCGGAACATGCGTTGAACCCGTCGGGCCGGAACATACTAACGAGGAGCTGGCTGAAATGATAGCATTCACGGCTTCCATCAACCCTTCATACAGCGGTGCCGCCAGACGTATCCCCATACCCGGCACCACGATAGCTAAACGTGGGGTAATCAGCGAACTGCGCATGGCGCAGATCGTGGCCGTTACCCGGTTGGGAATGCCGCGATCGGTGATGGGTAACTGTACGCATGAACCTTGCACGCTCGGTGCGATCGCCGGAGCAAATCTTTTCTGGGCGGAAGTCGGCGCCAATCCCCGGGATATCGAGGAAAAGACGGAAAAAGGCAGAGGCGAAACCACTGGTAGCTGCCAGTCAATTTTTCGTGAAAGCAATTGGGACATCTGGAGCGGTCCTTCACGTTACTATGACGGCACCAGATAGAGAACCCATCGAACATGGCCAATTCTGCCGATGACACCAACCGCGCGGCGGACCAGCGGCGCCCGGCAACCAGATTTCACAAAGTCCAATCTATTTTTCGGAAACGTCAATGAACTCAGAGCAAATCACCTTAGACAGCACTTTTTCTCATCGTGTCTTGCCCGTCATTAACAAACGGGTCTTCCGGATGGGTGTCGCCGGCAATTACGGGATCGATTCTTCCGATGTGGAATGGGCCGCAGAGCACGGATTCAATTACTGGGTGACCGGTGCCAGCTACAAAAAGGTTAAAGCCGGCATAAAAACAGTCATCGGAAAGGACAGGGAGAATCATGTGGTGGCCCTGCTGGGATGGGGGTTCTTTGGCTGGCAGGTCCGTCGCAATGTCGAAAAAGCGCTGCGCGAGCTAGACACCGATTACCTGGACGTTTTCAAACTCGGGTGGCTGGGTCGAATGTCGGCTTACACCGGCGGTATCGTGGATACCTTGTTGAAACTCAAGCAGGAAGGAAAAATCAAGGCGATCGGCACCAGCATCCATGATCGGCAGCGGGCCGGGCAACTGGCACTGGCCTCGGCGATCGACCTATTCATGATCCGATACAATGCCAAGCACACCGGCGCAGAAGAGGACATTTTTCCCTATCTTGAAAAACGGAACCCTTGCGTGGTCAGCTATACGGCGCTGGCCTGGCAGCAGCTGATCAATCCCGTGAAAGGGATTGAAATGGCCCCCTGGCCCGGGGCCCCGCAAGAGACCGCGATACCGCCGCTGACGCCCGCGCTCTGTTATCGGTTCGTGTTATCGAACCCACATGTCCATCTGGTGCTGACCGGTCCCAAGGACAGAAAACAACTTGAAATGAACTTCAGATCGATGCAGCAAGGGGCGTTGACGCCGGAAGAATCCGACTGGATACGGCAATATGGGAAAAAAATCAGGTCCAAGCGACGATTGGATTACGTCAGGTAGGAGGTTCAATAATTTTACCTGATAGATGCAGACTCATTAAACGGAGATCGCTATGTCTGTGCGTGTTTTGAGACTGGGCAGTGACCGGGTAGGAGACGAGGGCCTTCGCATCGGAACCGTCCGTCGTCCGCCTAGGGGCGTGCCAAAAACGGCGTTCAGTTCACAGAACTGGTATGACACCTGGCTGCCGAACCTGTCGCCAAGCGTCGAAACGATGAAATTCGGGCAGAACGCAAAAACAGACAAGGAATGGCTTGCGTTCGAGAAGAAGTACCGGGCGGAAATGGCCGCGCCTGAAAACGCCCGGATCCTGGAACTGCTGGCAGCGCTGTCTCATCAAACGGACTTCTCGGTGGGGTGTTACTGTGAAAACGAGGCGCGCTGCCATCGGTCGGTGCTGAAAAAGCTGCTTGCGGAGAAGGGGGCCAAAATGGCGCCTGCAGAGTAAAAATGGACGAGCGGCAGAATGGGACGCGGATGAACGCAGATAAACGCTGATAGAAAATGGCGGCCTGCGGCCGAAGGGCAACTGCAAGATCGAATTGACCGCAGATTACGCGGATTACGCAGATTGGCGGCCTGCGGCCGGACTTCAAGGGCAACACCGGTTGCTCGCGCAGAGGCGCTGAGACACAGAGAAAAACGACAGATCTATCAATATTTGGTCTTGGACCGAAGGCCGACATCAAATCGGGTTCTCGGTGTTCTCTGTGCCTTGGCGTCTCTGCGAGTAAATTGGGTTTTGACCGTAGCAGGGCAATCACAGAATAGGGATCCGCATCGACTTTTCCATCTCGCGCCACGTCCAGGGAATGTTTTGGCCGATGGCTTCCGGGCCGGACCAGGGCCAGCCGGCGGGAATCGGTGCGTTAAGTAAAATCGGAGCCTTCGTCGTAGGATGGGTCACCCCCAAGTGCCGGGCCAACAGGGCGATCTGAGCATTGGGCAGGGGAGCGGGCGCCCCGTAGCGCAGATCCCCCAAAATGGGGTGGCCGATGGCGGCGAGCTGGGCGCGGATCTGGTGGCGGCGGCCGGTGTGAAGGGAAACGGCCACCAGCGATCGATCGAAAGATTCGCCCAACCGGCGGTAGGTCAGGCGTGCGGCCTGGGCGCCGTCGGAGTCCGGCTCGGCCACGCGGCTCGAGGCGCCGTCGCGCACCAGATGGTGGGCCAACTCCCCGGATTCGGTTTCCAGGCGGCCGTGAACCACGGCCAGGTAGTCCTTGGTCACCCGGCGCTCCCGGAACTGAGCGCTGAGACGCGCCGCTGCCTTGGAGGTGCGGGCAAAGAGCACCACCCCGGCCACGGGGCGATCGAGCCGGTGCACGAGGCCTAAAAAAACCTGCCCCGGTTTGGCGTAGCGCGCCTTGAGCCAGGACTTTCCCAGATCGAGCAGGCACGGGTCGCCGGTGCGGTCTCCTTGCACCAGCAACCCGGCTGGTTTATAGAGTCCCAAAAGGTGGTTGTCCTCGTAGAGGACGGGCCAGCGATGGGTGAAGAACGGGATGTCGGCAGAATCGATCATAAAGCCCCAGAGGTGCAGGTGAAAAGCGAAAAAACCATACGCCCGGCCGGAAAGAAAAGTCAATCCGCCCAAAACGCGCCGTCTCCCGGCCGCGTGGCCGAATTGTTCGCCCGCTGCGGCATTGCGCTTGCGCCGGCTCAGCGAGATATGCTCTGGACCTACCACCTGATGCTGCGCGAAGCCAATGTTGAACTCAATCTCACCCGCATCCACAATTTTGAAAGCATGGTGCTCAAGCTCTATGTGGACAGCGTGCTGCCGGCCACGCTCACCGAGCTGCCCTCTCCCCTGATGGATCTTGGCTCCGGCCCCGGCATGCCCGGCGTGCCGCTCAAAATCTACCGGCCGGATATCGACATCCGGCTGGCCGAAACCCGTAGCGTGAGAAACCGGTTTCTCGAAAACGTCGCCCGTGATCTGGGGCTGGCCGGTCTGAGCGTGGTGGGCCACGGTATCTCCCCGGCCGATGAAGCGCCCGTCGCCGGAATCATCACCCGGGCCGTGGAACCCATGGCCGATACGCTGGAGCGGGTCTCGGGGTGCCTGATCCAGGGCGGCCGGGTCATTTTCATGAAAGGCCCCGACTGCGACGCGGAGCTCGAAGACGCCCGCCGGCGCTTTGTCGGCGCCTACGATCTGGTTCAGGACACGGCCTACCGCATCCCCACCACGGACAACCAACGCCGGCTGGTGGTATTCCAGCGGATGGGTCAGCCCCGGTCCGTCCTTCGCTCGGCAGCGGCCAACCGCCATCGTTGCGTGGATATCGATAGCGCCGCCAACCCCCGGTTCAAGCAGTGGAAGGGACTGCTCACCGGCCGCGGCATCAAGAAGGCCGGCCAGGCCATCTTCAGCGGCGAGCGCATCGTGACCGATACCCTTGCAAGACATCCTGGCGCCTGCCGGGTGTGGATCTCCGCCGGAGACAATCAGCCGCCACCGGCATCGGCGTCCGAGGCTGTTGACTGGGCCCGCGTGGCACCGGCGCTTTTCAAGGATCTCGATATCTTCGGAACGCGCCACCCCCTGATCGTGGTAGACCTGCCGGACATGTCGGAGTGGTCGCCGGCGGAAGGGTTCTCTCCGGGCTGCAGCCTGCTGATCCCCTTTCAGGACCCTGAAAACGTGGGCACGGCCATTCGGTCGGCCGTGGCCTTCGGCGCGTCTGCGGTGATCCTTCTTGCCGAAAGCGCCCACCCCTTCCACCCCCGGGCCGTGCGCGCCTCAGCCGGTGCGGTTCTCTCCGCCCGGCTCTTCAGGGGCCCGTCCATTGCAGAGCTACCGCCGGATCTGCCGGTGGTGGGTCTTTCGGGCGATGGAAACCCTTTGAGAGATTTCAGCTTTCCACCGGCCTTCGGCCTGTTGCCCGGCCTGGAAGGCCCCGGCCTGCCCGACGCCTGGCGCCGCAGCGCGGTTTCCATCCCCATCTGCCCGGACGTGGAGTCCCTCAACGCCGCCACGGCCATCGCCATCGCCCTGTATACCTGGTCTCTGACTACCCGAGGATTGCCGCCAACTCCCGATACGACGCCGCAAATTCCGCGCGTCGGATCGCAACGGCCGCATGCTGCGGTTCGGCCTGAAGCCAGATCTCTTTATCCGTTTGGCCGCGGGTGATCGTCACGCAGCCGAGCAGATCCCGATCGGTCAGGCGATAGAGCGTATCGTCGCCGCCGGGGCTCATCCATGCCGGATTGCCCTGTTTCAGCCGGGCCACGAGGGACCGCCACTGGATCGTGCGCCCGGCGTTCAGGCTGGCCTGGAGCAGGGTCCGCTCCCCGTTGGGCCGAAAAATCGCACCTGCGGGCAAATCCTGCAGAACCGTCTCATCATTGTCCATGACAACGACATGGACCGCAGTCAGCTTTTCCGCCTCGTCCTCGAAAAAAGGCACCAGACAAATCGGTGACGGTGCCGGCGACAGAAGGGAGCCGCTGAGATATGCGGCAGCGCTCACGCCCATTCCCACGAGGACCCCGTGTCCCATGAGCAGCGGGCTGATCGTTTCAAGAAACGGCTGCGCCATGGGCTGCGTTCGGACCAGATCGATCGCGACCAGCAGAATCTGAACGCCGGCCCCGGCAATCAGCGCGGCCATGGCGCCTTCTGTTGTCCCCCGCTTCCAGAAAATCCCCCCCATCAGGGGGAAAAAACAGGCGGCGCTGGCGATAAAGGTGGCGATATGGATGGCATCGATGATGCTGTTGATGAAAAAAGAGGCTGCCGTGGCAGACAGGATGATGATCAGCACGCTGACCCGGTTGGCCGTGAGCATCTGGCCCATGGTGGCATCGGGCCGAATGAACCGCTGGTAGATATCCCGCGACAGGCACGATGCGCCGGAAGCGGCGAAGGTATCGGCGCATGACATGGCCGCCGCCGCCAGACCGATGGCGGTCAGGGCCACCACAAACGGCGAAAACCGGCCGCTGGTGATAAAATCGAGCAGCGCCGGCTCGGCCCTGGCCATCCCCGAGGGAAACCCCATGGCCGCGATCTCCGGATAGATCCGGTTGAGGCTGACGGCGATGACGGCGCAGGCGGAAAAAACCACGGCGATCAGGAGTGCGCCGAGGATCATTCCGGTGCGGGCCGCCGAGACGTTTCTAGCCGCCCAGACCCGCTGCCAGGGGTCCTGCTCCGTAATCCATCCCGGAATAATGGACAAAGAAAAGATCAGCGCCACCGGGATGCCCACCGACAGCGGATTCCACCATCCGCCGGGGACGGTTCCGAGCAGGGCGGCAAATGAAAGCGTTTCTCCAGCAGCGGTCGGCATCGTCGTGGCGGCATCCACCGCGGCAAACGCCATGGCGATGGCAAATATCGCCAGCAGCAGATATTGCAGAAAATCGGTCCACACCACTGCCGAAAAACCGCCGAGGGTCACATAGACCGACACGGCCAGCGCCACGATAGCTGCCGCCCACACCGGATTCACCCCGTAGTAGACCTGCAGGACAAACGCAAAGCCCTTGATGTCGGCCACAGCGAAAAGGATCATGACGACGGTGATGATCACGGCCACCGGCGCTCGAAGGGCCGAAGCGTAGCGCTGCTCCAACAGTTCGGGCTGCGTGATGGCGGGCAGCCGCTTCAGGCGCTTTACAAACAGGGCGATGAGAAGCAGCGCCAGGATGTTGGGAGCCACGAACCCCCAGATCGAGCCCATGCCGGTGAGCATGAAAAACCCGATGACCGCCAGCATCGCGCCGGCGGTGAGCCATGAGGCGGCGGCTGAGAACCCCGTGTTGGCCGCGCCGATCTTGCGGCCCGCCAGCCAGAAATCCGTTACGGACTGCCGGCGCCCGTTGAAATGGAGCCCGATACCCACCAGCGTGCCAAGGTAAACCACCAACAGCATCAGAAACATATAAAACCCGTTCATAACGACTCCTTAAAAATAAAAAACCCGGAACCGACGACATCGTCGGCCCGGGGATTTACCGTCTCCACAGGGGTTCACTTACGGAGTATTCGGCAGGTCTTCTGACTCGTGCATCACCCTACTCACCTGGCCTTCCCGGGGCGCTCGCGTCAACGTCGTTGGCACCCCAGTGGCAACTTCAGGCTTTCGTCCGCACTTACAGCGGCGGGTCCGTGCCGGAATTTCACCGGCTTCCCTCTTCGGGTCCGCGCACGGCGCGTCATCGCGCCCGGGCGGCCCCGCGGCTCCTGCTACAGGAACCGAATACCTGTTTCATTTGGAGGTCGATCTAGCACAAGCTCGGCCCCATGTCAACGATTGCGGATCCTTGCGCCTCGATTGCGGGAAGTACTGCAACCGGCGCATGGCGGATCAGGGACAAAATAATTGCCAACACCCGTTACCGATAGCGATACCGATCCCGATAGCGATTTCGAAGAACGGCGCGTTTTGCGGCAACATAGGGTTACTGGAGCTTCATAGAGAAGCGAAAAATCATATTCGAAGAAAATACTCGTGAAATACACTGTCATCGGAGAGTTCAGGGTGGAAGGTGGTGGCCATGAGGGCGCCGGCCACGAGAAAGACGGGGTCATCGCCCCGGCGCGCCAGAATGTCAACGCCATTGTCCACTGCCGTCACCCGTGGCGCCCGGATGAACATGGCCGGAAAACCGGGGCGGTTCAGCGCCGGAATATCGATGGGGTACTCGTCACTGGCGTCCTGCCGGCCATAGGCGTTTCTCACCACGGTCATGGGCATGGCCTGGAGCACGCCGGGGCAACCGTCCACGCGCTGGGCCAGGAGAATGGCGCCGGCACAGATGCCCCAGGCGGGCATGCCCGCGGCCAGGCGCTCGCGCAAAGGGGCGGTCATCGCAAAGCGTTCCAAAAACTTGGCCATCACCGTGCTCTCACCGCCGGGGATGATGAGTCGCTCGATGCCGGCAAGATCGCCCGGCTCACGCACCCAGCGCCAGGGGGCGCCCAGGGCGGCCAGATGACGGCCGTGTTCCTGGATGGCCCCCTGCAGTCCCAGCACACCGGTCGTCATCACACGCCGCGCTCGGCCATCCGGGTTTCAATGGCCTTTATCTCGACGCCGGTCATGGCCTTGCCGAGGTTCTTGGAGACCGCCACCAGTTTTTCAGGATTCTCCCAGTGGATCACCGCCTGAACGATGGCCTCGGCCATGCGTTGAGGCTGCTCGGATTTAAAGACCCCTGAGCCCACGAAGACGCCGTCCACGCCCAGCGCCATAAGCAGCGCCGCATCGGCCGGCGTGGCGATGCCGCCGGCGGCAAAATTCACCACGGTAAAGCGCCCGCGCTCGGCCGTATCGAGAAGCAGCTGCAAAGGCACCCGGTACTCCGCGGCTTTGGCTGCCAGAGCCGGCGCATCCATCCCTTTCAGGGCGGCGATTTCCCGGTTGACGGCGCGCATATGGCGCACCGCTTCAACCACATTGCCCGTGCCGGCCTCGCCCTTGGTGCGCAACATGGCCGCACCCTCGTTGAGGCGGCGCAATCCCTCGCCCAGGTTGCGCGCCCCGCAGACAAAAGGCACCCGGAAAACAGTCTTGTCCACATGGCGCTCTTCATCGGCCGGGGTGAGCACTTCACTCTCGTCGATGAAATCGACCCCCAGTGCGTCCAGGATGCGCGCTTCCATAAAGTGGCCGATGCGCACCTTGGCCATGACCGGAATGCTTACCGCCGCCATGATCGCTTCGATCATGGCCGGATCGCTCATGCGGGCCACCTCGTTGGAACGGCGGATATCGGACGGCACCCGCTCCAGGGCCATGACGGCGCAGGCGCCCGCCCCTTCTGCGATACGGGCGTCCTCAGGAGTGGTCACATCCATGATCACCCCGTTTTTAAACATTTCGGCAAAACCCTTGTTGATACGTTCTCTGCTCATGAGCGACCTTCCTTTTTGCCCCTGACGAGGCGAGTGTGATATAAAAGAAATAAAACAAAAACTCGATGACAATTGGAGTAGTACAATTCACACAATGTCCTATATTTGTCAAGTATGACATCACCAGAATCGCTATATCGGAGCATTGCCGGCGATCTGCGGGAGCGCATCCGCCAAGGCCGCTATGCGCCGGGCCAGCGCATCCCTTCCGTCCGCGGCATCGCCGCCGACTACGGCTGCAACAAAATCACCGTGCAGAAGGCATTCGATCTGCTCTCGCTGGAAGGATATCTGGAAAAACGGGTGGGCAGCGGCTCCTACGTCAGATACCCCGAGCACATGGAAATCGCCGGCGAGGTCTTCGATCTGACCACCTCCTACCTGTGTCCGGCGTTTTTCCCCCACCGCCAGGCCAAGGAAATTATGTCGGCACTGATCGACACGGAGGGGGGCGAGGCCTTCGGCGCCGTACCGGTGGAGGGCGAGCCAGGGCTCATGGCCAGCCTCGGCCGCCACTACCACCTGGCCACACGGCAGATGCTGATCATATCCGGCGCCCAGCAGGGCCTGGATTTGACGGCAAAAGTGTTCGCCACACGAATTTCCGAATCGGTGATGTTTGAAAACCCCACCTATCCCGGCGCGATCAACCTCTTCAAACCAAGGCATTTCGTCCCCATGGGCGCTGACGGACCGGACATGGCCGCATTCGAGAACCTGATCTCCGAGGACATCCGGCTGTTTTATGCGATGCCGGCGGTTCACAACCCCACCGGGATCTCCTACATCCCGGAAAAGATGACTGCCGTGGCCCGGCTGGCGGAAAAACATGAATTTACCATCATCGAAGACGACTACCTCTCCGAATTCGTAGACGATCCTACGCCGCGGTTCGTTGATCTCATCCCCGCGCGCACCATCTACATAAAATCCCTCTCCCAAACGACGGCGGCAGGCATTCGCCTAGGGTTCATGATTGTTCCAGAGTCCCTCTACGACCGCTTTCGTCAAGCCAAATTTTCTTCCGACATCGGATCTGCCGGGCTGCTGCAAAAGTTCTTCCGTCGCTTTGTGGACACCGGCGCCTACGCCCGCACCATCGACACCATGCGCGCCTTGACGGATCGGCGCCGAAAGCGAATCATCGAGCGACTCTACGACATCGACGGTCTCAGCATCGCCCTTCCCCAGAGCGGCTACAATCTCTGGGTGGAAAGCAACCGCGAACTGCCCGCCACCGGTATGCCCTGGGCCAGTGGCGAGCGCTTCTCCTTTGACCCGGCCATGCGCCGGCGCTTTCGCCTGTCCTTCATGCATCTGGAAGACGACACCTTCGAAAAAGCCCTCGCCTACCTCAAAACGCTCCTTGAGCGCCTGCTTGCCAAAGACGCGTGAGGACGCCACGCGCCATAAAAAGTGATTTTGCTTATGCACTATTCTCCAATTGAGGTTCTGGCTGTTTCGTAGGGGAGGGGTGTTCATCCCCTCCCGCAATCAGCTAAGATGACCTCAACCGTTTTTTACACCGAGCACGGGCGGGGATCAGCCTTTGCCAAGGCTACGGCGGACCGGTAAACCCCGCACCCTACACGGTTTAGTGACCCCCGACGCCCATATGGAATGCCGCGGTGGGCGCTTCGATGCAATGATAAATTTTATTTTCAAACAGCACCTGCCCATTCACTGAAGAATAGTGAGCCTTTCTGCATTCAATTCTCTTGACATCTTATAAAAAATAAATGAACAGATGGTTTTCCTGTTCATTTATTGTTTTATGAAACCAAAAATCGACATCGACGACATCTACCGTGCGGCCCTTGGGGTTTTTGCCGAGTACGGGTTCAAAAAGGCGACACTGGATGACATCGCCGCCCGCCTCGGCATGACCAAAGGCAACCTCTACCGCTACGCCAGAAACAAGAAGGACCTCTACGAGCAGACAGCGCGCCACGCCCTGCTGCGCTGGCAGAGCCGGGTGAGAGAAGCCGTATCCGCCGAAACCGACCCGGCCGCGCAGTTTCTCACCATGAGCCGCACGGCCGTGGATATCCTGGCCGGAGAAGCCGACCTGCGCCGTCTGCTGGTGAGAGATCCCGACATCTTCCCCATGTTCCCCACTGCCGATCCCTACGCAGACATCAACGCCAACTCGGTTGACATGATCCGGGACATCCTCGCACAGGGCATTGCCGAGGGACGATTCCGCCCGGTGGATCTTAACACGGTGCCGGAAATCCTTTTTTCCATCTATAAAATGTTCATTATCCGCATGTACCTTCAGTCCGGCGATCCGTCGGTCCAGGAGATGTTCGCCCAGACCGTGGCGCTGATGACCCGAGGGTTGTTCGTTGACACAAATGGCGCAGGAGACTGAGCCAAGAAGGTCTCAACGAAGTAAAAACCTGTTCTCGCGCAGAGACGCAAAGACGCAGAGAACTGCATGTTGAGAAACTGAAATCGTGGCGAGCATAAACGAAAAACGGCAATTTATATTTCGGCCTCATGCCGCGATCAACAACCGTTGCGCCGGCAACTTGGGTTTTCGCCTGGAACCCTGCACAAAGTACAGGGTTTAAAGGTAATTAATAGTGGCAGTTCTCTGCGCCTCGGCGCCTCTGCGCGAAAACCGGCTTTTGATTGCGGTCGGCCGCGCAATGTTCTCCGCGGCGATGTAAATCCTGAACGACTAACGCTGACTGTTGTTAAAAATATTAGCGCAAGGAGACAACCATGAGCGGAAACGTGCAGTACCTGACCCC
This sequence comes from Pseudomonadota bacterium, assembly GCA_043825735.1. GTDB lineage: Bacteria > Desulfobacterota > Desulfobacteria > Desulfobacterales > JBDRRP01 > JBDRRP01. Next base: position 55,991 of record JBDRRP010000083.1, read on the forward strand.
CGCATGGCGGGACGAGGCCGAGCGGCGCCTTACGGCGGAGCTCAGCCCCGAACGGATGAATCACATCACCTCATCCATGAGCAACATCTACACGGCGTGTCCCGACGGCAAGGATAAATTCCTTTTCTTCCGCTTCCAGGAGGGCCGCTTTGCCGAGCTCATCCTGGGGGAAGGAGAGCCGCCCGGCGCCGAGTTCAGGATCACGGGCACCTACGACACTTTCGCCAAAATTTCCCGGGCGGAGCTGGGATCACAAAAGGCGCTCATGACGGGCAAACTCAAACTCAAGGGCAATATGATCAAGGCCCTCAAGCTGGCCGCCATCGCCGACCGGCTCAACAAGGTGCTGTCGGCGATTCCGGCGACCTATTAATCGCAACACCCGTTCGACTCTGGGGGGATGCGGGCGGGGAAAAAACCCCCCCCAACACAACAAGGTAACTATGAACGTAGGGGCGGGGTTTATACCCCCCAGCCGAAGAAAAAATATGGCAACCCCAAACAACAAAAGATGCAACACACAAGACAACAAC
>JBDRRP010000084.1:0-27875 GCA_043825735.1 Pseudomonadota bacterium
CCAAACACAGCTACGACGTCACCAGTGACCGCGTGACGATATCCACCATCCACAGCGCCAAGGGCCTGGACTGGGCAAATGTGTTCATCGTCGGCATCGATTATATAGAGCCCAAGGAGTGGTCTGAAAACCAAATCCGCAGGTTGATTTACGTGGGGCTCACCCGGGCGAGGTACCGCTTATTCATACCGCATGTCAGGAGTTTTCATTTTATCGATGAAATGGAAACCGCCCTGAAAACTATGCGCCGCTGATCCACGAAATGAAATCAGGCATACAGAGCACTGTTTCCGGTAAAAAAGCGCGTAAACAAAAAAGGCCTTTTGAGCAAAACAATCCATAACGTTTGCAGAAACAGACAATTTTTGTTAGATATCGCAATCATGATGGATGACAATACAGACCTAACCAAGCGCCAATCCATAACCGCTTTTGTCGATGCCCTTCAGGCGCAAGGCCGCTACACCTTTACCAGAGGCGAGGCGATGGGCTCAGACCGGTTCTCCGCCGTTGCCCTTGAAGCGGCCCTGAGGCGCCTCAAGCAACGCGGCAGGATCGCTCGTCCGCGGCGGGGGTTCTACGCGATTGTGCCCCTGGAATACAAGGAGGCCCAATGCCTGCCGGCCAGTTGGTTCATCGATGACCTGATGGGGTTTCTCGGGCAACCCTACTATGTCGGTTTACTGAGCGCCGCGGCCGTTTATGGGGCGGCGCATCAACAGCCGATGGATTTTCAGGTGGTGACCGATAGGGCGACCCGTCCGGTTCATGTCGGCCGCGTGAGAATCACCTTTCATAAAAGCCGTTCCGTCGCCAAGTTGCCCACCGGTCGCATTCAGACTGAGACCGGCACCATGCGGGTCTCCACACCGGAGGCGACGGCCCTGGACCTTGTGCGGTTTACCGCCGCTGCAGGGGGGCTGAGCAACGTTGCCACCGTCTTGAGCGAGTTGGCCGAAAAAATCAGACCGGAAGAATGGGCTGCCACCATGGACCAATACGCCAGCCCAATCCTGCAAAGGGCCGGATACCTGCTGGAAATGGTGGGAAAGGACGACTTGGCCGCACCACTGGCCCAATGGCTTTCGCTCAGGCGTTACCGACCGGTGCCGCTTTCACCCGGGAAGAAGATTTCCAGTGAGCCGGCAGACCCCCGGTGGCGTGTCATCGCCAATGATACGCCGGAGATCGATCTTTGATTCCACGGCATTCTGAACGGCGCCTGTGTGAGAATATTCAAACTGCGACGAATGCCAAGGGAAATATGGGTGCAGGTTTAACTTGCTAAAATGCGCAGATACAACTACTTTAGGTAGCGATAACTGCGCAAAGGAGCAAGTCATGCGAACCGCTGATTTTTTTGAAACCCACCCGGTTTTTGGTCACGCGGAGTTTGTTGCGGCTCACACGGCCAATGGACGCAGTGAATACACCAGCAACAACCTGCTGGCCAAACATCTGGCGTCCGGCCGCCTGATCCGCGTACGGCGCGGGCTTTATGCCGTGGTGCCGCGCGGGGTCGATCCGCAAAAGGCTGTCGTGGATCCGTATCTGCTGGCTTCAAGCCTGAGCGATGATGCCGTGGTCGCTTACCATGGGGCCCTGCAGTTTCACGGAAAAACCTATTCGATTTGGCGGCGGGTGCACTACCTAACGGGCAGGCGGACGCGGCCATTTTCCTTTCGGGGAATGGAGTTTGTTCCCTTGCGGGTACCCCCGGCGCTTCGCAGCCTGCCCCGGTGGGGAGGCGGCGTCAACACGGTGTCCCACGCGGGCGGGAAAGCAAGGGTCACCACCTTGGAGCGCACGTTGGTGGATGTCCTGGACAAGCCGGATAAATGCGGCGGATGGGAAGAGACCTGGCGGTCCCTTGAAATGGTGGAGTTTTTCGACCTCGATACCGTCATCGCCTATGCTACGGCGCTCGGCTCGTCTCTGACCGTTGCAAAGGTCGGGTTTTTCCTGGAGCAGCATCGCAAGGCGCTCATGGTGGAGGACAAGCACCTGGCGACCCTTGCCGAAAGGGCGCCGAAGCAGCCCCGCTATCTTGACGGAACCCGCGAAGCCGGCAGGCTTCTTTCCCCATGGAATCTGGTTGTGCCCCAGTGGGTGCTGGACCGCCGCTGGCAGGAGGTGGCGTGACACTTTCCAGAGCAGAATTGGAACGGGAAACCGCTGCCACAGGGTTTCAGGCCGAACCCCTGGAAAAGGTGGCCAGACTGCTTGAATTGCTTCAATCCCTAAAAAGCCACCCTTTCCTGAAAGACCGATTTGCCCTCAAGGGCGGCACGGCCCTAAACCTTTTTTGGGCCGATGTGCCCCGGCTCTCAGTGGACCTGGAGGGTTCTCAGGGGACGTTGTTGACAAATGTATACTTATTTTATTGTCTCCAATTTCTTCATTGATGCTGCCTACGACATGGCTGTCGAGACGCGCCGATCTGCCCAAACGTTTGGACAGATCGCACATCGATTTGGGGTCGCCCAAGCTATCCGGCTGGCATTGCCTTAGAAACCCTGCGCTTCGCTTGGGTTCCAGGCGAAAACCATAGTTGCTGGCGCAAAGAATTTAGATCGCGGCCTACGGCCACAATCTAAAGCCACCGGCTTTGCCGGTGGGCGTTTACTCCAACAATAGTCCTGAAAATACCCCCTCAAAATTGCTTTAAAACGCACTTTTCAGGTGCAAAATCGGCGGATTATGGAAAACATATGGAGTCAGGTATTCCCTTGGTCTGAGCACTTCAATCTTCTTGCGACCGCTGGCTTCAAGCACCCTGCCTCAAACCGGTGAAAGCCCGAACTCACCAGTTTTCTTGACAATATGGTTCATAGCCGATAACTTTTGACACCGCTCCCAACTGGCAACTCAAATCCGCTAACGGTTTCGATACACCATGCGGATGCAAGAGGGCTTCAAGGAACTATCGTCATGAAAAAATCCAGAGTTGAAATTGCCAAGGAACCTATTGCTGAATTCTGTCGCCGCCACGGGATCCAGCGGCTTTCTCTTTTCGGCTCCGTCCTCACCGAAGATTTCAACCCGGAAAGCGATGTGGATGTGCTCATCGAATTCAAACCAGGAATCCGCGTAGGAATGATACGACTCGCTGGTCTTGAAGGAGAGCTCAGCGATATGATCGGCCGCAAAGTGGACCTGAACACCCCCGGTTTTATCAGCAAATACTTCCGAAAACGCGTCCTGTCGGAAAGAGAAATACACTATGCCGAAGCGTGACGACACCGTTGTTCTGCGCCACATGCTCGACCACGCCCGAGAAGCTGTTGGAATGATCGCTGGCAAAACCCGCAAAGACCTCGACGCTGAAAGGATGTTAGAGCTATCACTGACTCGTTTAGTTGAAATTGTCGGTGAAGCAGCAGGCAGGGTAAGTGTACAAGGCCAAGAAGAACATCCGGCGATTCCTTGGAAAGAGATAATCGGAATGCGCAACCGACTGATCCACGGCTACGACAGTGTCGATCTCGACGTGCTGTGGGATACCGTCGATCTCGACCTCCCGCCATTGATCATAGCGTTAGAAAAAATTGAGATGCCGTCCATAGACCCATAAAATTGGTCTCGTTGTGATTTTGGGTCGCACCAAGCTACCCGCCTGACGTTTGCGGATTCGGGGTCGGGCCATGCGGGTATCCTCGGTCGGCTTTGCCTTCGATGCGGTCGAAGAGGTCCTGGACCAAGCCAAAAAAACAGCAGAAGTCACTCACAACCACCCTGAAGGAATCAAAGGGGCCTAGGCAACCGCGCTGGCCATCCTGATGGCACGCTTCGGTGAGAGCAAGGGGACCATCCGCAAGGAGATCGCCGGCCGCTTCGGCTACGATCTGGACCGTACGGTGGACGGCATCCGGCCAGGCTACCGACTCAACGAAACTTACGAATGCACATTCTGACAGGGAGAACAGGTGCCGGTTTCGACAATTTTTCACATCCCCCACGCTTCGACCGTGATTCCAGCAGAGCACCGCGCCGCCTTTCTGCTTTCGGACAGTGAACTGGGCGACCAAGTCCTGTGCATGACCGATCATTTCACCGACGAGTTGTTCAATTTGCCGGACCGAAGCGTTCAAAGGATCGTCTACCCGGTCAGCAGGCTGGTATTGGACCCAGAGCGCTTTCTCGACGACGCCCAGGAGCCCATGGCCAAGAAAGGCATGGGTGTCATCTACGAAAAAACGGTTGACGGTCGCCTACTCCGGGACAAACCGACCGAAAAGGAAAGAGCCGAGCTGCTTGAACGCTACTATCACCCCCACCACCAGAAATTTACCGAGGCAGTGGACCACGTGTTAGCTGCCACAGGCCGCTGCCTGATCATAGACTGCCACAGCTTTCCGGATGCCCCCCTACCCTACGAGGATGACCAAAACCCCAACCGTCCGGACATCTGCATCGGGACCGATAGCTTTCACACTGACGAGGTCCTCTCAATCCTCACATTCAAAGTTTTTCAGGAAGTGGGGTTCTCGGTGGCATTCAACCGCCCATTTGCCGGCACTATCGTGCCGATGAAATATTACCGCTGCACCAAAGCGGTTCAGTCGATCATGATCGAGATCAACCGCAAGCTTTACATGAATGAGGAGACCGATGAAAAACTTTCCTCGTTTGACGAATTCGCTGGATCGGTTCAGGGGTGCTTGACCAAGTTGCTCAGTGATTACCTCAGACAAACAGGCACACATCATTAAATGAGACCGTACCGATTTATGTGGCGACACCATGCGGGGTCGGTACTTCAAGCAGGCGCGCAATAAAACGGGCAAACGGCAAGATGTCCTGCGTGACGCTGGCGCTTTCCAAGGCATCCATATAGTCGTCGCGCTTTTCAACCGGTATGACCGTCCAGGGATGCCCGCCGGCAGCCAGCATGAGGTTCATGATAAACCGGCCCATGCGGCCGTTGCCGTCCATGTATGGATGAATATAGACGAAAATGAAATGACCGAGGACAACCCGCACCGAAGGTTCCGCTTCTTCTCCAAGCTGATCGAAGAAGGCCGGCATGCAGTCCCGCACAGCCTCGTAGCGTGGCGGAACATGCCTTGAGCGCCGAATGAACACCTGTCCGTTTCGATAGCCGGCAAGGTCAGCCGGCTTGATTAAGCCGGCGGCGACTTCCGGTCCGAACATTTCCCGATACCAGTCGCGGTGACCCTCTTCACAGACGGTGCCGGGATTGGCACCTTCGAGGACCTTGCGGACACTGTGCCTGACAGACTGATACGCCTGCCAATATCCTCGTGCGGCCAACGCATTGCGCATCCGGCGGTCATCTGTGCCTTCTTCAGGGTCCCACTGGCCGCTTCGAACCCGCTCGATCAGTTCCGGGCTGACCCGGTATCCCTCGATGGAAAGCGAGTGATAGGCATCCTTGACGTAATTGTCGTCGGTCGTTTTCATGTAGGCCTCGATGTCGACGGGACGATCCGGCGCCGCTGGAAAGGCGTCGATGATCACCTCGCGCATCTGTTGCCACATCAAGCGAATCCGGCTCGCATAGGGCGATCGGGCCGGCGCCGCCGGCACCGACAGGATGGAAGTTTCAAATGGATCGCTTTCTCGGACGTCGTAGCCAGCTGTCCGCATCGTCTTGACGATGTCGTCTGCGGCGCGGTTTCGTCCAATGTTGCGAAGCGCACCGGCAAGACGGCCGGCAACGGTGGAACGCCCTCCCTCCAGTAACGGTGCCAACACCTCGGAAGCATCGCCAATCGTGGCCAGGACGGCGCGGGCATCGATGGTGTGCTGCTGAAAAAACGACGGCCCGCAGCTCACCAGGCCCGCCGAAACGCTGAAAAGCCGCAGGCCGCTTTTCTCGACAAACTGACCTTCGGCGGGCAGCACCGCCCGCACATCAAGCAGAGATGTATCGTGCAGCAGTGCCGTAGCCCTGTTGCGCGCTTTCGGCGAGCGCACAAGCAGTTGATCCGGCACGGTCATGTTGCCCACATGAAGCAGCAGGGATTGCTCTGGCGAAAGGCAATAGTCTGTCCCAAAGCGCTGTCTCAAATAAACGGCGCAGAAATCCCAGAACGACGCATACCAGGCGGTGCTTTCCCCTGCGACCTCATCGGGTCGTGCAATCAGGTACCATCCCTTGATAATCTCTTTCAGAAAGCCGTTGCGAATCAGGCGCTCCCGATGGGTGCGCGTCAACTCGCGTGAGCGCAGGGCAACGGCCCCTCGTTTTTGGAAAGAGCGCAGAATCTCAAGGGAAACCGCCAGTTTTTCGTGTGGAGTGGTCATACCCCCCGCAATATTAGCTTTTAATGCCGTGTGTAAATTAGCTTAATATGACGTTCTATAATTAGCTTATTGCGCCGTATCAAAATTAGCTTGTTCTGTCGAGATTAAAAGTAAGGACCCATAACTTTCTCGACTGTCATCCGAATCATTGGCCCTAAACATGCCCAAAACGGTGTTTTGAGCGAATTTTGGCCGAAATCGGACCCAACTTTTTTCGAGTCTTTCGAGACGTCGCTCGTTTTGCATGGGATGTCGGATCGTTACGAGGGACTTCGGTGCCGATCCGAGCTGTTAAATAAAAGGAAATTTGTGCGCCTCCGGCGCATTCAAATCTTCCGCCACAAACCCGGCGGATAAATCTCGCCCCGACCAAAAAACGTATGAAACAAGGGGGTTGCTTCGGCAGCGCCCTTTTTCATTTTCTGGCGCAGTTTCGGAGACGAAATGGGCTGTTTGAGGCAAAAACCCGGGGTGAATTTGGTATTTAATCTTTGATATTTGCCGGATAGCGTGGGCGCCTCCAGGCTCCGTAGCGTTATCTGGTGCACCTTATACTTACATAAAAGGCATTATTTAAGTTTTCATACACAAATATGTAATCTTGGAGGTTTTTGAGGGAAAGCGGCAAATTCTTTTGTGAAGCGCTTTGATACGGGCGTTAGCCTCTAAAAACCTATATATTATTGTATTTACAGCATATATACATATTTTACGTGGCATCCATATGTTGTTTTAATGTTGGAATCTAAAATTAAGCTACCGCATAATTGTATACAATCCTGGATACAATTATGCGGTTTTGTCGTTTATGCGGAGATCTTGTCGATTCATAAAATGTCTCCCCAAGATCACATCTTGGGTGAAAAGGATATAATTCCAGGTTGTTATGTAATTTTTCGGAACGTTTTCCAAGGCTGGCACGGACATTGCCATTTTAAGACTCGGTATCGAAATAACGGATAGCCGGGATGTCGAGGGCGACAACCAACGATTACCGTGGCACCCGTGATCAACCAAGCACCCCCAGGAGCGCGTTATGAAAACTTCAACCCTGATTTCCACCGCTCATATCATGGTTCGTCGGTCAGTCAATCATTCCGCCTTTAGACGCTTCGTAGAACTGACCACCGGTCCCATCCTGTTGATCGGCGTGTGGTGGGTCGCCTATGCCGGTGAACTGGTTGATCCCAACCTGCTTCCGTCGCCGTTTGCCACCATCAGTGATACCTGGGCCAATCTTCTCTCGGGGGACATTTTGAAAGATTTCTGGAGCACACTGCTTCTGGTTTCCAAGGCCTTTATATTTGCCGCAATTTTTGGCGTGCCCGCAGGGATTGCGGTGGGTGCCAACCAGAACATCTATCGATCCATTGAATTTGTCATCGATTTTTTCCGATCTACGCCGGCAACAGCAATGTTTCCCCTGTTTTTGCTGCTGTTTGGGTTAGGAGATTTTTCCAAAATCGCAGTGGCCGCGTTTTCGGCTTGGCTTATCATCGTTTTCAATGTCGCCTACGGCGTCATGAACGCACGAAAAACCCGAATTCTGGCGGCACGGTCCATGGGCGCGTCATCGATTCGGATATTTTCCGATGTCATCTTCTACGAAACCTTGCCGCAGACGTTCGTTGGCTTGCGCACGGCAGTTTCGCTGACGCTTGTCGTCATTATCGTGGCTGAAATGTTCATCGGTGCCATGGATGGGTTGGGGCACCGAATCATCGACGCGCAAATTTCCTATCAGTTGACTGATATGTACGGCTCGATCCTGGTGGCCGGCGCCATGGGATACGGCCTCAACTACTTCTTCCTCATGATCGAGAAAATTATTGTTCATTGGTCGGGACATTAAACCACCCGGCCTGGATGTGTAAACCCAATGCCCCATATGAAAACCACAGGAGAATCGTATCATGAAAAAAATCTTTGGGCTTCTTTCAGTTCTGGCAATTTTCGGAATGCTTACTTTCAATGTCTCTTTTGCAAACGCCCAGTCGAAGAAGATGGAAAAAGTGGTGGCTGCCTGGCTGCCGATCATGCAGACGACGGCCTTCTATGTGGCGCTGGAGGAAGGATTGTTCGAGGAGGCCGGTATTGAGATCGTATCGCACAAAATGCAGTCTCCCAACCATATCATCGATGCATTGGTTGGCGGTCGAGCCGATTTCGGCCCCCCGGGTGCGGCGGCCGGGATCGCCATGTTGGCTGAGTCCAAATTCCCGGGCACGTTCAAGGTCTTCGGTTTGCAGGGCGGCGGTATCAAAGTGAACCTCATCAACGACGGACTCATCGTCAAGGCCGACAGCGACATCAAGACTTTCGCTGATCTTAAGGGGAAACGGTTGGGCCATGTGCCGGGGATTCAGTGGCGCACCATTTCAAAGCATATGGTGCGAGCGTTTGGGCTGGACCCGGACAATGACGTCATCCTGACAGACCTGGCCGTAGCCATGCAGGTGCCGGCAGTCATTGGCGGCAGCGTCGATGCCACCCTATCGTTGGAACCGGTCGGATCCATCGCGGTCGCTTCGGGCAAGGCGAAGCGAGCCATGACCAATCCTGTAGCGACGGTTATCTCAGATCCCTTCTATTCAGGTGCCGCAGTGTTGACGACAAAGTTCATGAAGGAGCGCCCTGAGGTCGCCAAAAAGGTGGTCGAGGTCATCGACAAGGCGACGAAGTTAGCCATGGCGGATTTTGAAAAATACAAGGTTATCATCCCCAAGTACACCGCCATAAAATCCGATCAACTTCACCTGCTGGCAAAGCCCTATCTGAGGCCTTTTGACGAACTCAATGAAACAGACTTGAATTCCTACCAGGCGTTTGTGGATGTTTTTTACTCCGAAGGCGTTATGAAAGAGCGGATGGATGTCCGTCAAAAAATGTTGAAGCCGTCTGATCTCGGATTGTAGCACCATGAATCTCGGTATGGAGATGGGAGGTTTTCGATGGCAAGTCCGATGAGGACCTTGGAACCGATCGGATCGGGGGAGGAGATGGCCCCCGGTCCGAAGGGCAAAATGGAAAAGCCCCGAAAGCGACAGACTTATATTACGGTCCGTGGACTCACGAAAGCCTTCGGTGACCTTGTTGTATACGATGGCTTCGATCTGGATCTGCCCCAAGGCGAGTTCATCTCGGTCTTCGGACCCAACGGCTGCGGGAAAAGCACCCTGATCAATTTGATCTCCGGGTTGACCCCCATAGATGGGGGGGAAGTGCTCTTTGATGGCCAAACCATCAAGGAAACCAGGATTTCTTATGTTTTTCAGAATTATCGCGAGGCGCTTTTCCCCTGGCTGCGCGCCATTGACAACATCCATTATCCTTTAAAAATCAAAGGACTGCGCCGGCATGAGCGCAAAGCGCGGGTGGAACGTCTTCTGGATGATTTCGAGGTCAATTTCGACCTCAACGCCTATCCGTACTCCCTGTCCGGGGGGCAGCAGCAAATGGTCTCCATCCTCAGGGCCCTGGTAACGGAACCGGAGGTCTTGTTTCTGGATGAACCGTTTTCCGCCCTGGACTACGAGATGACGCTGTTCATGCGTGAGCAGATCCAGAAGATTTACATGAAGACCAAAATGACCATGTTGCTGGTTTCTCACGATCTGGAAGAAGCGGTGCAGTTGGCCAGTCGGGTGCTGCTGCTGACACGGCGGCCAACGCGCGTGGCCGATTTCGTGACGGTGGATCTTTCCTGGCCAAGAAATTCCAGGTCCATTATCGATCCGCGCTTTGTGGACTTGAAAAGTCACTGCCTGTCGATTTTCAGACGCGAGGCGGCCTTGTTCAGGTCGGTGTGAACAAAAACCGTCATCCCGGCCATTGGACCAGTGTTACCTCCGGCCGGTATCAATGGCGATTTGACACAATAAGGAGAAATCATGTCGATGCCACCCGTTGAATTTCGTGCTGCCGTGGTACAGACTCTGGCGGCATTGGGAGATGTCGAAGAAAACATCCGGCTTCTGAAGACCTACACCCGGGAAGCGGTTCGTCAGAACGCGCGGTTGGTGGTTTTCCCCGAGTGTATGAACACCGGTTATCTTTTCGACTCCAAGGCACACTGCGCCGACCTGGCAGAACTTGTCTCCGGTCGTTATGTATCGGCCATGGCCGAACTCTGCCGTACGCACAATATCCATATGGCCAGCGGCTTCACAGAGCGTGACGAGACCTCGGGAAAGATTTTCAATTCAGGCCTTCTCCTCGACCCGGCCGGAGATCTGATCCTGCATTATCACAAGCAGTTTTTGGCCACCCATGATCAGAATTGGTTTGAATTCGGAGAGAATGGGTGCCCAGTGGTGGATACCGAACTGGGCCGGATCGGTCTGCTCATCTGCTTTGACGGCCGCATCCCTGAAATTGCCCGGTGCCTCGCATTGCAGCAGGCCGATATTGTCGTCGACATGGCCAATTTCTTCGCTATGGACCAAGCCGATCTGTGGGTGCCGGCACGGGCGTACGAGAATGGGATGTGGTTTGTTGCGGCAACCAAATCAGGGGTGGAAAGGAGTATTTACTACCCCGGAGGGAGCATGATCGTATCCCCCGATGGTGACATTGCCGCCCGTATACCCTGTGATCGTCACGGCGTGGTCAGTGCTGCCGTGTGCCCTGGCGCTGCCCGAAAAAAACAATGGTTTATTTCCGGTGACCGGTTTCTCGATCGCCGCCCGGATACCTACGCCATGATCCAGCAACCGGTTGCCGAAACGCCCTTGAACGATATCCTCGCCACACCGCTTGTGCCGGAGAGCGCAACAACGAAGGGCGCAGCCGTTCAGGCCCACGCCACGCAGGCGCCGGCGAGCCTCGACGAGGCCATCGCCATGGTTGACCACACGGCCAAGCTTGGCGTCAAAGTGCTGGTGCTGCCCCAGTTTTTCAGTCTACCCACCTGGCTTCCGAATCAGGCGGAAGCCGAAACCGCCCAAAAAGAAATGGCCGGGGTGCGGCGGCAACTGAGCGCCATTGCATCCAGCCACAAGACCATTATCGTGGTGCCGGGTTTCGACGCGGCCGCTGACGGACTGGTCCAGTCTGCGGTGATCATCGGCCCGGACGGTGAGGAAATCGGTCGCTACCATCAGGTGCATCCCGAGCCTGAAATTCGTGCTTTCGTTGTGCCCGGCGACCGTTTCTCAGTGTTTGAAACACCCTACGGCCGTTTGGGGATTCTGTTGGGCTACGATGGGATGTTCCCCGAAGCGAGCCGGGTCCTATCGTTGATGGGCGCCGATATGATTGCCTGGTCAAGTGCCTGGCGTGATCCGAAGGATCGCTCCCTGCTGGTGGTGCCTAAGGCCGAAGACAACCGGATTTTTCTCATCTGCGCCAACCGCACGGACAGTCCCTGTCCCGGCGGTTCTCTGGTGGTGCCGCCCACGGGTTTCCCCCATTGGGATCTTACAGTGTCGGCCCCCCCAAACAGCCGCCATGGCGCGGTCATGCCGGGATTTGTTAATTTGGCGCTGGCAAGGCAAAAGTCGATGATTCCCGGGGTAGACATGCTGCGAAACCGCATGGTGCACACCTACGGGCCCATCGTGGAGACTGCGCCGACGCGGTGAGCGCCTCGCGACACAACGGGCCAATGCTGCCGTGATGGTCAGGCCGCGACCCTTTTGGTGATGATGTTAATGGAGAAGGCCGTGACCCTATCTGCCAAAAATCTGCCATTGTCTCTTTGCATCCAGAATCTGATCGACGGGTATCAATCCGGCACTGTCGCCATTTTAGACGTGTTGGACAACGTGTTGGAAAGCGTCTCCGCTGAAGACACGCACTGTATCTGGATTCGGTTGGTGGCCACGGAGATGGTCCGTGACAAGGCCAAGACCCTATCGGCACGCTGGGAAAAACTGGATCGGCAGCACCGTGCCGCCGAAATGCCTCTTTACGGTGTGCCATTTGCAGTCAAAGACAATATTGACGTTGCCGGCATGCCCACCACGGCCGGATGCCCTGAGTACGCTTATGTGCCGACCCGTTCGGCAACGGTGGTTACGCGTCTTGAGGCGGCGGGTGCCGTGTTGATCGGCAAGACCAATATGGATCAGTTCGCCACGGGCCTTACGGGCACCCGATCCCCTTACGGTCCCTGTAAAAACGCATTTGACCCAAAATATATTTCCGGTGGATCCAGCGCCGGCTCCGGTGTTGCCGTGGCCCGGGGGCTGGTGTCATTTGCACTGGGGACGGATACGGCCGGTTCCGGCAGGGTGCCGGCCGCATTAAACAATGTGGTGGGGTTGAAGCCCTCTCGCGGGCTGGTCTCCACGGCCGGTGTCGTGCCGGCCTGCCGATCCCTCGACTGCGTGTCGATTTTTGCCAACAACTGCTTGGACGCCGCCGCGGTGCTGAAGATCATCGCCGGCCCGGATGGCAAGGACTGTTTTTGTCGCAGACACCCCCCGGCCAATGACCGTCGGCTGAATCGGCCAATTGTGTTCGCGATCCCTGATGATCTGGAATTTTTCGGTGACAGGTTGAATGCCCAACTCTTTGAGCGCGCCGTGCAGCAGATGGTGGCCATGGGAGGGACAGCCGTTCAAGTGGACTACACACCGTTCAAAGATGCTGCCAGGCTACTTTATGACGGCCCATGGGTTGCCGAGCGGTGGGCCGCCTTGGAAGCATTTATTTCAACGCAGCCCGAGGCGGTTCATCCCGTTGTGAGTAAAATCATCAGAGAGGGGAAAAAATACTCTGCCGCCGATGCCTTCAAGGCAGCCTATTACCTCCAGGACTTGAGATACCAATCGGACGAAATCTTCTCGCGGATCGACTTTCTGATGGTGCCCACGGTGCCCACCATCTACACCATCGATGTGGTAGGCCACGACCCTGTGGGCACCAACAAAAACCTTGGGTATTACACCAATTTCGTCAACCTGCTCGATCTTGCCGCCATTGCCGTACCGTCTGGGTTCAGAACCGATGGACTGCCCTTTGGCGTCTCATTAATCGGACCGGCTCTCGATGACAACTTCCTGTTGTCGGTCGGGGGGGCGTTTCAAGATGCGACGGCAAAAGATGCGAAATCCACGGTGCCATTATCCATTCTGCCCAAGAATGGGCCATCGCCCCCGGAAACAGTGCCATTGGCCGTGGTCGGGGCCCACTTGAGCGGCCTCGCCCTAAACCATGAACTGATCGATATAGGGGCATCCTTCTGCTGTCAATGCCGAACAGCGCCGGTTTATCGCCTTTTCCATCTGCCGAAGACTACCCCCCCAAAACCGGGGCTGGTGCGGGTGGCCACCGGAGGGCAGCGTATCGATATCGAGGTATGGCGCGTACCATTGACGCGATTGGGGGCCTTCATCATGAAAATCCCCGCACCCCTCGGCATCGGCACCCTCCTTCTTGACGATGGTCAGAACGTCAAGGGGTTTATCTGTGAGGGGTCGGCAGCGGATGGCGCTCGCGATATCACGGCGTTTGGCGGATGGCGCCAATACATTGCGCAGTGCATGGGGGAGGATTTTGGTATATGATGCCGGCAGCAGCGACAGGCATCAACGTTGGCCGTTCACCGGCAATTACCCCATACGAAATTATGAACAGCTCAAGACAAAGCCTTAGTGCCAAAATCATTGCCACGTTGAAGGACCGTGTTCTGCAGTGGGAATACCTGCCCGGGCAGCGGTTAACCGAAGAGGGCTTGAGCAAAGAGTTCGAAGTGAGCCGGAGCCCTGTGAGAGAGGCGCTACGGGTGTTGGCGGCCAATGGCTTCATTGAAAAGAAAGTCCACCAGGGATATTTGGTCAAGCAGTTGGATGCCGAAGAAATAAAGGACCTGTATGAACTGCGCATGGCCCTTGAAATTTACGTTGTGGAGCGTCTCGCCGTCGTAGGAATCCGCGAAGAAATAAAACAGGCGCTGGTTGACCACTGGTCGACGGCGATTGATTCCGGGGCGAATCTTTCCAATGAAACGCTATCCACCATGGATCAATCTTTCCATGAGGCCTTGGCCGTGGAATTGGGCAATCGGGTCCTCGCTCAACAGTTGGCGGCGATCAACGAAAGACTCAGCCTTTTCAGGGTCATCGACTTTTCAATTGAAGACCGGGCCAGGAGTACTGCCCGTCAGCACTTGGACGTCTTGGAACGTATTGCCGCTCACGATATTCTTGGAGCTCGTGAGGCGATCACAAATAATATCCAGATCAGCCGTGACAACGTGCACAAGACCCTAACGGAAGCGCTGGGGCGGGCCTACTTGAGACAGCGGGCATCTTAACCGCCTTAATCAACAGAAAAACCAGACCTCATTACATATAGAGAGGGCATTGAGGGAGCTGGGGACGCCCCAATAATTTCGATTCCCTTGATCACATCCGGAAAATATTTCCGTTCATTGGTGATCGCCGTTATAGAATGGGGAATTGGGGTCGCCAAGCTATCTGACTGACATTCCAACAATAATCTCGAAAATTCCCCATCCAGATTACCCTTTAACGCACTTTTTGGGCGCAAAACCGGCGGTTTAGGGCGGATTCGCCGCAGAACTGAAGGCTGTTTGACCCAGGCATACCGCAAAGTACCAGCCGCGCCTCGAACCGCTTTTGAATTGAAAGCCACCGGCTTTGCCGGTGGTCGTCCACTTACGCAACAATGAACGCACTTGACGTTTAGTGCTGAAATGGGGGTCGCAACCCCCGTTAGCGAACGAAACGTCAAATCTATGGAACCCATGCATATTTGACACTTCGTATCATTAAAGGGGGTAAATTTACCTATAACGGAACAGAGCGTACAATGAGAACAGCCGATTTCTTCGATACACACCCAGTTTTCACGCTGGATGAGGCGGTCAAAACACTCGCACCAGTAGGCGGACGTTCCGGAACGGTTGAAAGACTGAAGCATCATTTGAATACCGGCCGCCTTAAGCGCGTTTCTCGGGCAGTGTACGCTGTCGTGCCCCCTGGCCAATCAACCGAAGGATTGCAGCCGGATCCATATTTGGTCGCGGCTGCCGTCCGCCCCGATGGTGTTTTCTCTTATCACAGCGCCCTGGGTCTACTCGGTGCCGCCCATTCCGTGTGGAAGCGGCACACGCTTTTTGTAGAAAAGCGTCGAAAACCAATTCAGCTAAATAACGTCGAGATCTGTTTTCTGGAGCACCCGGGTCCGATGCGAACTGCAACCTGTTCAAGGCAGGGCATCCGTCGGGTCGAATATGGCGGCCGGCTTCTCAAGGCCACAGGCCCTGAACGCACGTTGGTTGAAGGTTTCAGGAGACCGGCGGCTGTTGGCGGATTGGAGGAGTTAGTCAACGCCGCTAGCGGATTTGCGGTGCTTGATCTCGATCTGCTTCAGCAGATCCTTCACTGTTACGGCATCGCAAACCTGTGGGCAGCTATCGGCTGGTTCCTTGAACAATTCCGCAGAACCTTCCACGTATCCGAAGACGTGCTCGAACGTTTTGTCCACCATGCCCCTAGGGCGCCGCAATACCTGGAGCGTAATCGGCGAAATGGCGTGCTGGCAGCGCGATGGAACATTCTGCTGCCGCAAGAACTCATGAATTTGGGAGGGCCGGATGAGCGTTAGCCTTGAGTACCTGCAGCGCTGTGCTGAGCAGACCGGCTATGCCACCGGGCCGATAGAAAAAGTCGTCCGGCTCGGAGACCTCGCCGCAGACATAGCACGGCACCCGGTCCTGGGCAGCGTTTTGGCACTTAAAGGCGGCACTGCGCTGAACCTGTGCTTTGGCCCTCCCTCACGACTTTCCCTGGATCTCGATTTCAACTATATCGGGCACCTCGATCGGGAGAGCATGCTTGCAGATCGGCCGTTAGTGGAACAAGTCCTTATCGAACTTGCCCGCCGCAAGGGGTATCGCGTTTGGTTGGACGAATTTGAGACAAAGTCGGAACCCGCCACAAATCCGGCGGGTAAAGCTCGCTTCTAAGGAAGCTTGTGCGCCTCCGGCGCATTCAAATCTTCCGCCACAAACCCGGCGGATAAATCTCGCCCCGACCAAAAAACGTATGAAACAAGGGTGTTGCTTCGGCAACGCCCCTTTTTCATTTTTACGGAATACGCAACATCCCTCCTTTCTCTGTCAATTCATCCCTTGAGGCGTTGACGCCTTTTGCTACAAAAACCGTTTTCAGCGCAGAGGCGCAGAAAATCCATTGTTTTGATTTCGAGATCGGCTGTCTCCACGAACCGAAACCCGCTTTTCTCCGTTCACTATGCGCCACTTGTCCGCCGTAGCCTCTGGCGAAGGAGGGGCGTCTGCCGTCTGCACGCCATCTCACCACGTACGAATTCAACCCCTTGTTATTAGTGTAGTTTTCTATTGACGCACATAACCTAAAGATTCATAATTGCAACGTTTTTAAGCCCTTACCGAATTTTAAGGCGATGAAAGAGGCTTGAAATGGTAGAATCGGATTTCAAACTGGATGAAGACGCCCTGGCGCTGTTCAATTCCATCGGCGGGATCGACACCCGCAAAAGAACCGGCCTGTCGCCCACCGGCCGCCGGGAGATGGAAAATAAACTGCTCGAGGAGCAAAAACGCTATGACCGGGTCAGGGTTGAATTGTCCCGCCTGCTTTTTGAAACCGGACGCTATCTCAAGGGAAAGGGCCTGCAGCCACCTAATGCCAGCGACATGGCCATCTTTAATGAAATCAGATCCATCTGCCGGGAACTGACCGAATTTCCCGCCCGCAAAAAAACGATCCTGCTCAGATACCGGGGATTGTCCTCGAATCCGAAGGCCGCTAAAAGCTCAGGCTATGAGGTCATTTTCGATGACATCCTGCTCAACTCGGAGATCGCCGAGGCCGCAGAAAAACGTCAAGGCAAAACGGCCAACAGCCTGTTGGGTGAAATGGAAAAAAGCTTCAAGATGTTTGACGATAAAGGGATCAGCAGTCTTTTTCTGAGACTGCCCCAAAACGAAAAGATGATGGATCAGACCATCGAATCCTTGCAGATTATCGCCCAGTATTTCGAGGCGGTGAAAAGCGGCGGCGCCATCATTCTGACCCGGGGCGATCGGACCCTGGCCTTCAAGCCGGTAACCGATGAATTGAATAGCCCGGACCTCAATCTCACCCTGCTGGCCATCTTGAACAATTTGAAGCCCCAGACCATCGGCGGGCTGGTTGAAAAAGTCAATACAATCATCCGGAAGCAAGCATCATCGGTCTCCTACGATCAGCAGTTGAATGTCTACAACTTTATCTTCAGAATCAAAAAACTGCGGGATCGCCTCATTCGCCCCCCCATTGAGGCAAACAACCTCAAGTGGCTGGTCGTCGACAACGAGTCTGAACAAATTTCCAAGGAAAAGGCCCAGGTGGCCCGGTTCGCCGTGGATTGCGCCGGCGGCCAGCATGTCCAGACGGCCCGGCTCCTAAAAAGCGTTTACGGAAAGGATTATGGCGAAATCGATTCCCGGGAGGTGGCTGAAAGACTGCAGATGAGCTCAGGGCTTCTGAACTCCATCGAGAGCACCACAAAGGACAAGGATGTCGAAAAGGAGATCATCACAAACGTCGAAAAGCGGCTGGATCAGGTGCACGATGATGTCTACGACAACCTGGTGGTTTCCGCCGGCCAGGTAACAACGCTCACCGGATCAAAGGAGACCTTCCTCGGCAAAGTCAATTCCAGAATCACCGGTCTCGTGTCCTTTTTTAAAAAGCGATCGGTGACCAAGCGGAAGATGCGGACCATTGTTAACCGGGTGGTGGATTTCGACAGCCAGGACTACAAGACGCTGGCTGAAGACTTTGCGGTGACCGAAGAGGAGGCCAAAGACCTCATCGAGATGCTGAAAAGCTGTTTTGACGAAAAAGGCAATTTCAAGAAAGGCACGTTTGCAAAAATCATCCCTGAATTTGTCCGCTATGAGCGTCGCATCTTCGAGTTTCTCTGGCATTACCTGAAGGAGGCGGTCCATCAGACGGACCGCACCGCCTTCATTAACTCCCTTCAGTTGCTCGTTGCCCGGTTGAAGCAGCCCAAGAGCGCGCTGAAAATCATTCTGGACGATCTGTGCAAAAACTCGAATGTCGTGAAGTTCGCAGACCGCAAAGCCTTCATGCTGGGCAACCTGCTGGTGCGCAAATACAATCATGAACTGGTCGACTACCAGTTTACGCCGGAAGACGTGCTGGACGTCCGCGAAGGCCTGGAAAAAAATATCACCGCCTACGCGCAATGGAAAATCGGACATTCCCGAGAAGAGATCGCCGAAAAGGTGTCCACCATGCACAAGCGGCTGCGGGAGGCCCTCGACGCAAAAGAAGACGACCGCCCCGTATCGATGGATGTGCCCTACCTCATCGGCCAGGAGCGAGAGGCCATGATCTTTTTTTCATTGGTTGGCGGCGACGGCGCGGCAACGATCGTTTTCGGCGCCTTGAATGAATACGGTGATCCCGGAGCCGATATCTACAACCTTCGGCAAAGCCGAAGCTACCTGGCCGATCTGCTGCAGATGCTCAAAGTCCTGGTCCGTGGGGCGGGCCGGTTTGAAGCCAGTGAGCACACAGCCAGCCTTGACCTGATCAAAAATAATCTAAGCGGCTTTACCGGGCTGATCAGCGCCCCCCACCACGAAGATTTGTTGAACCAGATTAAAAAGCGCCTGGCCATGTCACAACGGGCTGAGCAATGGCAATCCATCCCCTCGCGCTGATGTCGCTGACCACCGATCACCGCCCCCCGCCACAGAGTCCTCTGGCGCGCTTCTGTTGTTAATGCACCCCTAGGGCTGGTACAGGTACTTTCGGGTTCTCGGGAACGCCCTTGGAATTTCAATTTCCTATACTGAGAACTTAGCATACGGGGCTTTTGAGTGCTCAAGCCAGATAGCGCCTTGAAATGATCGCTCGCTGTTGAAGGGCCGAGCGCGCAGGGCAATACGAAGGCCGGCCGCTACGTCTTATTTCAACCTTTCGGAAACGGTCCGGGCCAGGGCACTTATCTTCTCTTGCACTGCCGGCGAGGCCGCATCTGCGGTAATGGTGACATAGTACACGCCCTGGTGCAGGAGGCCGTAGTAATCAAACAGCGCGCCGTTTGTCCCGGCTTTCAGCGCCCGGCCGCCATCGCCCCTTTTCTCCCGGTAAATGATTTCCGCGCCGCCGGGAGAGGCCATCTGATACAGTTCCACCGTGATGACGTGCCCGTCGGTCAGGACATACTCCTGGAAGATGGCCCGGACAAATCCGTGTTTGAGAAATGACACGGCGCCCCCGTCAATCAACTGAAAGAGTTGTTCGCCGCGGGCTTCGACCGGTTCACCAACGGAGGCGATTTCGCTGAAATCGGCCCCGGTGGGAAGCAACCGTTTCAAGTCGTCCGCTGCAAGGGCGTCCGTGGAATACACCGCGAGCATCAGCAATAGCGCCCAGCAATACTTTGCCATCGTCTGCTATGCCTCTCGAATGGTTACTTCGCGCAGGTCCATTTTCCCCAGGCCATTGCCGTGGGCCTTTCGGATCATGATCTGACTTTGGGGATCCAGATCGAGAAACCGGCGGCAAAAACATCGCTCCCGGTGGCCACCGAGATATCGGGGCGGGTGGCGGCCCCAGCCGTCAGCGTCGGAATAAAAGGCAAACCGCCCAAGGCGACGCCTGCCGCCAGACCGGATTTGATGAACTGTCGGCGATCCATTTTCTTCATGTGGCCCCCTTTGGCGTGAAGCGTTTCCAGGGAAAACATCAGCCTTCATATAGACAGACGCTTGCCTCTTTTCAAGGGAAGAGCGGAACTGGATTTACTCGCCGTTCGTGGCAGAATCTGAGCGCCTTATTTACCCCCGACCAAAACGGCTCTCCTCCCACTGGATGCGGATTCCGCAACGGGCGGCCTCTTCCGCCGAAAAGATGTGTTTGAGGATCTCGAGTTCATCTCCGGATCGGGTTGCCGGAAATCCCACGGGCATCCGATCCAAGTGCTGTTGCAATTGACGATAGACCTGATCTTGATCTTCCACGGCGCCCTCCTTTGTGTCAGCAATTTGATTCGGCTAATCCCTATCGCTTCCGGTGATGGTGTCACCATTGCCTGGAGAGGTGGATGATGCAATAAACGGATCGGCGGTTTCGGCGCAGCAGTATTCTGAAACCAGGTTGGGCACAATGGGCTAGGGTATTATTTTTTCTACGCTAAAATTCATTCACAGATCAAGTGGATTTCGCTCATAGAAGCTGTTTCAAAACCTTCAATCAGGTCCAAGGTCACCGCGGACGAACTGATTCAAACGCAGGGATACAAATGGTATTTCGAGTATTGAATCATTCGTCCAACGCCGAGACTTGTGCGCCTTTGGCGGATTGGGCCTCAGGGAAGGTTTTGAAATGGCTTCTAATAAAATGGCTCGACCGTTCTGCCGGACCAGGCACCCCGATTGTCATTCCTGCAAAAATCTCGAAAATCCCTCCTGAGATTGCCTTAAACGCACTTTTCGGCGGCAAAATTGCGTTTTAGGGAAATCGTTCGCCTGTTACTTGAGAATTCCTGACAATCTGCTAAACAACTTGCATGATTGAACAACACTTCAGTGCCTTTTCAAATCTTTACACAGATAAAAATGGCTAAAGGACTTTTTGGCATGCGAAAAAATGGCCTCCGAATCCTGCTGTCCATCACTGCATTGCTGCTGTCGACCCAATGCTACTGCGGGTGCTCGAAATCGCGTTCCTTTCCCCAGACCATCGAAAACACCTCCCGCTTCATCGATCAGACCATGGCCCAGAACAACATGGTGGGATTGAGCATCGCATTGGTGTCCGAAGGCTGGACGGTGTGGGCGGCAGGGTTCGGGTGGGCGGACAAGGAAAACAGGGTGCCGGCCAGGGCCGACACGGCCTACATGCTTGGTTCGGGCTCCAAGACGCTCACCACTGTGGCCCTGCTCCAGCTCGCCGAGCAGGGGCTTGTCTCCCTCGACCGGCCGGCCGTGGATTACCTTGCCGGATTCCAGCTCGCCGCCCGGTATCCCGGTCAGATGCAGGGAATCACCGTCAAGCGGCTGCTCAACCACCATTCCGGCCTTCCCGGAGACATTTACAACGGCGGCTTCGTTGAACTGGCGTGGAACCAGTGGGGATGCAGCCTGTACACCGACTGGCTGATGAACTATCTTTCCGGCGACTACCCCAGTTATGCACCCGGAGAGATCGCCGTCTACTGCAACACCGGCTTCGTCCTTGCCGGTGAAATCGCCCGACGTGCGGGCGGCATCGGCGCCGAAACCTTCAACGACTACATGGTGCGGACCCTGTTCCAACCTCTGGGCATGGACCGCACTAATTTTCGGGCGGCCCTGGGCGACATGGCCGTGGGGTATATCGGCGGGGCGCGGATACCCGCAATAGAGGCCAACTGCACCTTTGGCGCCACGGGCGGAGCGGTGACCACCGCCATAGACATGGGCCGCTTCTTGTCCATGATCCTCAACCAGGGTCTGGGCCCCGACGGCAATCGGATGCTCACGCCGCAAAGTGTGGCCATGCTGGGTCAAAGCGAGATAACACCGCTGGATCTGAATTCATTTTTCATCCCCGGCTTGGGGCTTGACACCATGGACGACCCCGTGATGCGCTACGCTGGCAGAGCCTGGGCCAAGAACGGCAGCACCGGGCATTTCAACTCCTACATGGAAATGCTCCCCGATATGAAGCTGGCCGTAATCGTGCTCACCAATTCCGATACCGCCCATCTGTCGGTCTACGCCATCGCCAGGGAATGCCTGAAAAACGCGGTAACCGAGAAGACGGGGCTCCAGTCTTCGCTGCCGGCATACCCATCGCTGCCATCTGAGGCGAACCCGGCCGTCATCGCCGGCACCTACGTGAAAAAAAACGGTTTCGACCGGTTGGCGGACAACCTCGACGGCACGCTGTCGTGGACAAAGGACGCTCACAGCGGCGCCCCGACGGTGGCCACGCTTCAATACGGCGCGTCGGGCTGGCAGGAGGTCCCGGGGGCGACTGCGTCCCTGGTGTTCCGGAATCTGTCCCACATGGGCATGGGCCATTTCGCAATGATCCAGGTGGGCAGCAGCGGTTCGGCGCTGGACGAGAGTGTCTTCGGCGGGCACGTGGTCCTGGTCCAAGGGGAAAAACTCGCCATCCCCGCCATCAGTCCGGCATGGCTGGGGCGCGTGGGCCTGCCGTGGGTGGTCGAAAACATCCCCTTCAACGATGTGAACTGGGACACGCCATTTCTCGTGATCGAGAACGCCGGCGGCGTCCTCATGGTCCGTCAGGGAGTCAATCTGCAGGTGATTTTCCCCTCCTCCGACAGTCTCGCCTTCGTGCAGGGGATGGGCAATCGGAACGGGAGCGCCGTACAGGTGAAGACCGTTTCGGGGCGGGACACACTCGTTTTCGTGGGGTACGAAGCCTATCCCATGAACCTTGTCCCTGTGGTGCTCTACGGCGATGTGATCAACGCCAGCGTGGCCTTTCACAAGACCCACTGGTATCGCTTCGATGCCGCCGGCCCGGGCTCCCCCGTCGTCTTCGACATCCCCGGCGGCACCGGTGGCTATCACCTCCGGCTGTTCCCCAGCGCCTTGAGCACAGCGGTGGCCCAGGGTACGGACCGGATCTCCTACACGGCGCCGGCGGGCAGCCACTACCTGGCGGTCAATCGCACGCCGGACGCCCCGGCGGCCTATACCCTCCGAGTGACCCCATGATCGTGCCGACCAGCCAACCCTATTTTGGTGATTTGTGGCCGCCGAACTGTCCTCCTATCATTCCAGCAATAATCCCGGTCTTCGCCTCGGGCCGGCATGACTTTATGACGGCCGCTGGAGGATGCCGGACCAAGCCCGGTATGACGCAACGAGAGGGCAAATAGGTCGTCTGACAGGCCAAAGAAAAAAAAGGTTACAGCTTGATGGCTGTAACCCTTTTGTTTTCAGTGGCGCGCCCGGCCTGATTCGAACAGGCGACCTACGGATTCGTAGACCTTGAAAGCGGCGCTAAAAAATCTGCGCTTTTACAAGCACTTGGAAACACAGCTATTTTGGGCGTCTCTTTTGGAACTATTTGGCTTTAACTGTAAAAACTTGACCTTGACGGGCACAAAATGGGCACAGTGAGGGCATAGTCGATCCGGCTATGCCCTTCTGAATTTTTGAAATCCTAAAATTTGGGGTAAAAATTCAGACCCAGGGATTTTCAATCCCCTGCCCCCTTTTTTGGCCCTTTTTCCTGCATTGTGCCCGAATCCGTGGGCATAGTACCCCTCTTTTCCTGCCCTGTGCCCAAGTCAGTGGGCACAGTCACCCACCGATGTCCCCTACCCTGCCGCATTCTGTCCAAATAATTCCAACGCCCATGACGAAATACCCAAAATGGGACATTGTTAGTCAGTGGCCCCCTGTCACATTCCATTACGAACTGACCAACCGGTCAGACCAACCGAACCGTCCCGATTACACATCGGACACAAACGCTGAGACAGGCCGGCCGTCTTAAAGCGTTCGGGGTCGAGCTATGACAACTGGGTCAGATTGTCACGGGTGTCCAAAATCGGCCGGATTTTCGATTCTGGAAAAAGGCGAAAAAAACGCCGCCAAGAAAGATGCAGGCTTTCACAAATAATGCTGGTCCTGATTCAATCGGATGTTCCCTTTTTCGGGCTGGCCGAAATCTTTGAAGCAGTCTCGGTCTCGGGCAAGGCTTCTTTGATCCGTCCTGCAGCCCGTTTGGCTATGCCCTTCAACTCATTCTGTCCCGTGATTTTCAGCAAGGCTTCGGCCTCTTGCCTGGTAAAACAGACTTCCACAAGATTATCGGCCGCCTTTTTCATGAATTGGTGCTGTAAGGGGGACTTGTCTGAATGCTTGAAGGAGCCGGCGAGCATCACGGCATCGACCAAGGCGTCCACGTCGCCATCGGAAAATTTCCCGCGCGCAGATAGAGCCCTGCTTATGGCCTCCTTGAGCACGGCCATGCGTTTCTTGAAGTGGAATGTTTCTTGGCGTGTGGGCATGGGAGTTCGGTGTCGTTATTTGTATTTCCTGGACAGCGTCAGACCGGCCTTGGATTTCTTGACGAAGAAGCGGTTGCCTTCCACGAACCCGTGCTCCTCCACCAGCGCCGCCGGGATAATGATGCTGCCGCGCTTGCCCACGACCACTTCCTTGGAAATCTCTTTTTCAGCCTTCTTGCCGCCGCGCCCTGTTTTGATGGCCGGTATGGCGCCGGTCTCCATCAGTGCGTTCGTGTATGCCACCGTCAATTGAGTCGAGGTCTTGAAGCCGAAGTGGGCCATGATTTCCTTTTGATCCACGGCGTCCTTTACCATCTTGATGAGCTGGGCGGGGTCGGCTTTGATTCGTTTGGGCATAGTGGGTTCTCCGTTCAGGGGTTATCGTTGTCAGGTCTTTATCAGGTCGTAATTCTCATCATCGGTGTGTCATTCTCAACATACTGTAATGAAATAGAAAAATGAGTGCATGACGATTATGACGATACAACAACGGAAATATTTTCAGTTCGTCGACTTCTGAAAAGGCCTCATAATCTGAAAGTATAGGAATGAGAATGGTAAATTGCGGTTTTCGCATACGGGACGGCGGCGCGGAACGATAGGCGTTATTGCGGACTGGGCAATTGGAATCCTCATACGGTTATTTGTCTCGTATTCACTGATTCTCTCATTCATAACCTTACCATTCCAGGCCGGCGGTAGATTTCACATATTGACAGGGCGTTCAAAACGTCGAAAAGTAAGGCCACCGATCAGAACAAGCCACTTCCCTAAACAGATGCAAGATCCAAACACAATTTGAGATGGGATTTAGTAGGTATGTTGAAAAGCGAATTCTCATCTCCTCTCCAGAGGGCTGCTGAAGAATTTTGGGAATAACAAAAAAGCCTTCCTTATAGATTCCCACCATTCACAATTATTATAATTATTTTTTCAAATGGGAATTTACTGCCCGGACATTTTGTGGGGCTCAGCATTTTATGCATAAATATATTTTCAACAGGAATTTTGTATTCTTCTATAAGAGCCCTAATTAAATTTACCAATGAATTAAGTTGAGCAGTCGTCGGGTCATGAATTTCAAAATTTCCAACCAATGCAATGCCTATTGCTTCTTTATTGATACCCCTATTTTTAGTATGTGCCCCTTCGTTTTGCTGACGCCACCTTCTTGACACTTCAATAAACCCATCAGGTAAAATTCTACCATTATTAATTAAAAAATGATATCCTACATCATCCCAATTATTCATTTTTACATGTAATTCTAAAATATTTTCAAGAGAATCTTCCAAAGATGCAGTATGGTGGATAATTATATACCGCCATTTTTTATTTTTATAATCTGTTTTAATAGTATCACTGATAGATGGCAGAGAAGTGTCAATATTATGGCAGAAGTAGTCTTCAATTACATAGATAATAATTATAAATGCAAGCAAAAAGATAATATAACTAATAGAATTAAATAGTACCCTACGAGTTTTCATAAATTCATTAAGTATTTTTTAGCTTTTTTGGCGCATTAAAGTGCATTGTATTTGCACAAAATTTTTCTACACCATTTTCAATTAAATTTCGCAAATATGCGTTACTATATTGTTTATTATTTAGTGAATATAACAGCACGTGACAGTCACCAAAACCCGGAGCTTTTAATTGTATATCATTAAGAATATTAATAGCAGCTTGGTATTTTTTATTTAAAATTAAATTGCATGCATTTCTATATTTATCAGTTAAAGAACTGATTTTTTCTGCATACCTCTCTGACATCTCCGTATAAAATTTTTGGTCTCTATTCAGATAGTATATGTCTTCTAGTATTGTGAGCTTAACCGGATTCATTATTGATATTCTATTGTATAACTCTTTGAGTCTATTTGCATTTTCAATTCTTTTCTCTAAGATTTCTTTATATTCCTTGCACGCATCGTTTCTAAAAATTGATTCACAAACATTCATGTGCCTCAATGCTTCTTGAATATCGCCATCTGAAAAATAATTACTTGCCTCAGCTACCATAACTCTAGGATAGTTTTTTATAAGTATCCTTTTCCCCGAAAAATACTTATTTAATTGGTAAGCAGTCGCAAAAATTAATAAAATAGATATAAAAAGAAATACATAGTTTTTCTTATTCACGCTATAAATAATATTGAACTTTTCTTTAAAACTTGTTTGAACAACTTCTTTGTTAAAATTGATATATCTTTTAATATCTTTAATAGATATTATTATAAATAATGAAACAATTATTTCAACTATAAATACTCTTGAAAAAATATATAGCCAGTCCAAATAATTTGACTTTATAATCTCCCAAACCTGATTTGCAAGTAACAAAAATCCGCCAATAACTGCTGTAATAATTGCAAGATAATAACGAATTTTTTTATTCATTAAATCACCACTTTCTTAACTCTCTCGTCACTTTCATCAAGCCACTTGTTTAATATAATAATAGATAATTCTTTGATAGTGAGATTGTTTATTGCGTCAATCTCTAAGTTTAAAAATGTTTTAAGCATAATTGTGCAGTTCGTCTGATTATACTTGCTACCGAGAGAAACTATCAAAGCATCGCTAATTTTTGTGTTTTCATTTATCAGAGCCAATTTGGCCAATAACTCAGACAAACTTGAAGAGCATTGCTCCATAAACGAATATCTCTTTTTAACCCACCTATCTATTCTATAAAGAACTCTTATTGTGCTGTCTGAGTCTTTGTAATTTTTTACTAAATTTGAGAATGCAAAATAAGATGTATTGTTATCATTTAATGAATATGACAATTTTAAGATATACCTAAGGCAATCATCAGATAGATATGATTTTGGATAATTGCTTATAAATTCTTTGCATTTTGTTATACACTGATGGTTGTTTTCAATTTTCATATACGGATTCTCTGCAGTCTTGTAGTTTTCAAGAAGTATATTGATAATGTTTATGTGCGCCTCATCAACTTTCTCACTGTGATTGTTATTAGAAATAAAATTTTCCCAAAGTTTTATTGCCAAATCAGGTTTTTGGCTCTTTGATGATATATATGTTTTGTAATAATCCACATCATCCTTTAGTGATTTTTCTACATCATCAGTCCTTACAGCTAAGTCTCCATCCTCCTTAAAATTCTTATAATAATCATTACAGTATAGGTATTTATTAATAAATGAAGAATTCCCATAGGGGTAATTATTATTGAAAAATTCTACAATTTTTCTAGCAGCATTAAAATAGTCGTTATATTCATCATATAATCTACCGTCACTTAGCATTTCTGAATAATTTAAAAACTGCTGCGCTCTAAACCTTGCCATATCGTAATTTAATTTTATTATATTCTTATAACAATCCAAAAATATACGGGCGACAAGATGCTTAATTATTAATTTACTATATTTTCTTTTTATATCTCTATTTGATATCAAAAAATCTAATATTCTTCTTTCTAATGTATAGAAACCATATTTGTTCGAAAGCAACAACATCCTATCAATTGTTTCTGCCGATGTACTTTCGTTAATTTTTATTACCTCATTGTGTATCACCTCATCAATATTATACTTTAATAGCAAATCAGCGTTAGCGAT
>JBDRRP010000085.1:0-4693 GCA_043825735.1 Pseudomonadota bacterium
CAACGGCGCGTCATTGAGAAAATCACCGTTAGGGCTTGAAATTTTAGGTAGCGGGGGCAGGATTCGAACCTACGACTTTCGGGCGCAGTCTTTTGAGTCTCAAAAAGAGGCGTTGCCGTAAACCTAAAAACTGGAATGCAAAAGATGAGAAATCTGGACTGTGGGTGGGAAATGCGGTGGGGAAGTGGGTTTCTAAGAAATGAAAAAGGGGTTGCACAATTGACCGCAACCCCTTGATTTTATTTAGTGGTGATCCCACCGGGAATCGAACCCGGGTTACCGGCGTGAGAGGCCGATGTCCTGACCGCTAGACGATGGGACCACGAGAAATTAATCCTGCCTCCCATAGCGAACCCCTGCCGGAATGTCAAATCAAAAAGGCAGAGCCCCGGAGGGCTCTGCCTTTTTTGCGATGGGTTACAGCGGTTTGAACTGTTGCCCTTTTATGGTTTTGAGGCTCTGCCTTTTTCAGCCGGCGACATCGATCCCGGGATCACAGCCCAGATTCGGGTCTTTGTTTTCGCATTCGAAGTTGGCTTCACGGGTATCCACATGGCCCTCATCGCGGCTATCTGCGTAGTCCTGAATTCTGTTTTCCATATCACACCCCCATTAAGTCGGAGTTAGAGTTTAATCTGCATTCACTGGTCAAAGATCTTGTATCAGTCCATCAACCGGCAACATCGATTCCCGGGTCGCAGCCCAGATTGGGATCCTTGTTTTCGCACTCGAAGTTTGCTTCGCGGGTATCGACATGCCCTTCGTTACGATCTTCCGTGTAGTCTTGTTCACGATTTGCCATGATTCACCTCCGATGTTCGATGCGTATTCGCATTGTGTTTTTTGGTTGCGGCGAGTGGTTCGTTCGCCGTGTTAGAGACAATATGCGTATGCAGGATCAGATTGCAACGGTAGTGAAGTGATGAAAGAATGAGGGGCGATAACTGCTAATATGCGAAATTTAGGGATTTAGGGATTGAGGGATTGAGGGATTGAGGGATTGAGGGATTGAGGGATTGAGGGATTCAGGGATTGAGGGATTCAGGGATTCAGGGATTCAGGGATTGAGGGATTCAGGGATAGAGGGACGATGGGCGCCCATGGCGCGTTCCAGGTTCTGGGTTCCGGGTTCAAGGTTCCAGATCCAACCGCTTTGGTTGACGTTTTCCTGCCGAAGGCCACTCACATTGGATGTTAATCTGTGAAAATCTGCGAAATCTGTGGATAAACTCGCTTTTCGCCGTTGCCCTCCGGCCGCAGGCCGCCTTTCATCTGTGTAATCTGCGTAATCTGTGGTTAATTCGATCTCGCAGTTGCTTTCAGGCCGGCTTGTCCGCCGTGGCCTGAGCCTTCGCGGAGGCGGAAGGCCGCAAACCCCCTATCCGCGGTCAATCACCTGCGTCTGGCTTTTTGCTTTTGCGCAGGCCAACGGCAAGATAGATGAAAAATCCGATGAAGGGGATGCCGGCCACGAGAACCCAGAGCATTTTCTGGCCGTCGGTGGCAAACTCGCGGCCGGCGGCGTGGACGATGCATCCGAGAGAGAGTGCCACAAAGGGGATGGTGAGCCCCACCACCACGGCAATGGTGTTGAGATCGAAGCCAAAGGCGGCGGCCACCTGGTTTAAAGATTCCATGACTATTTCCTGAGTTGGTCCGCCACCGCCAACACGGCATCGGCGTAGTAGGTGCTGTTGTTGTAGTGGCGGATCACGCGGTGGGCCTTGCTCTTGCTGATGCCCTTTTTCCACCCGTGGTATTTCAAATAGTAGGCGATGCTGAAAATGGCATCGTCGTCCTCAAAGAGGTCCACCCGTCCGTTGCCGTTGCCGTCGACCCCCAGCTTGATGGCGTTGCTGGGCAGAAACTGAGCCAGCCCCATGGCCCCGGCATATGAGCCCTTGATGGCGACCGGATCCATACCCTGAGCATCGGCGTGTTCGATGAGTGCCTTGAGCTCCTTGTAGGCCCAGCCGGCCTTAGCCCTGGCTTTTTTTTCATAATCCCGCGAATCCATGCGTTTTTCTTTTGGCATCTTGCGGTAGAGGGTATCCCGGGCCTTGGCATCGCTCAGGGCTGCCATGGTGGACAGCGTGTTGATTACGACGCTGCGGCCCACGTATTTGCCCAGTTGAGTCTCCACCAGGAGGATGGCCGTGATGACTTCCTTATCGACCCCATAGGCGGTCTGAGCCTTGTCGAGGACGGCCTTATGGCGCTTCATATAGGCTCGGGCCCGTTTGACGGGCTCAGGTTTGCTGAACTGGCCATAGTCCAGACTGGCTTCGTTGTGGATGAAAAACAGGGATACGGCATCCACTTCGAAATTTACCCCCGGTTCGGCGTATAGCTTGTCGATGGCCGCCTTGTCGAAACCGTCGCGGACCAGGCGCTCTTTCAGCTCTTTAAACAGATCGGGCGTAGACGTCGCACCCGATACCGCCGGGAAATTTGCCCATAAAAAAATGGCCCCGAGGGCCACCACCCACAGTGCTTTCCGGATTTGTTCGCCCATAAATCCGTTTTTGCTCCTTTATTGCCGGGTTGCCGCGTCAGCGTTTCTTGATACCAGTAAAATGGCATGCTATTGTCCTGCCTGTCAATGAATCGTGAAGGAATCGATGAGCGCAAAGAAATCGCTGAAGACCGTTTTCGTCTGCCAGTCCTGCGGGTACCAGGCGCCCCGGTGGATGGGTAAATGCCCCGACTGTGACCAGTGGGACTCCCTGGTGGAGGAGCGCAGCGAGTCCGGCACCGGAAAAGGCGGTGCACGGGCCGGGATCTCCCTGAAGGCGATGCCGGTGCCGATCGACACCGTGGTGGTCGATGCCGAGTTCCGGCTCATGACCGGTATTGCGGAATTTGACCGGGTGCTGGGCGGCGGCCTGGTCCCCGGCAGCCTGGTGCTCATCGGCGGAGATCCGGGCATCGGCAAATCCACCCTCATGCTCCAGGCCCTTTACGGGCTCGCCGCCCGGGGGCGCCGGGTGCTCTATGTGAGCGGTGAGGAATCGGTCAAGCAGATCCGCATCCGCAGCGAGCGGCTCTCGGCCATCGCCCCGGATCTGCTGGTGGTCTCCGAAATCGATGTCGGCCGCATCCTTGAGATGACCATGGCCACGACCCCCGACGTACTGGTGGTGGATTCCATCCAGACGCTCTTCAATGCGGAGCTTTCCTCGGCGCCGGGCAGTGTGAGCCAGGTGCGCGAATCCACGGTTCAGCTCATGCTCATGGCAAAGCGCACCGGCATTCCGGTGTTTCTGGTGGGGCATGTGACCAAGGACGGGGCCATCGCCGGCCCGCGGCTTCTCGAGCATATGGTGGATGCCGTGCTCTACTTCGAGGGAGACCGCGGCCACGTGTTCCGATTGCTCCGGGCGGTGAAAAACCGTTTCGGCTCCACCAACGAGATCGGTGTTTTCGAGATGCATGAGCAGGGCCTGGTGGAGGTCGCAAACCCCTCGGCCCTGTTTTTAAGTGAACGCCCGCCGCATGCGCCCGGTTCGGTGGTCACCTCCAGCATGGAAGGCACGCGCCCCATTCTGGTGGAGCTTCAGGCCCTGGCCAGCGCCACCAGTTTTGGCAACCCCCGGCGGACCATTCTCGGGCTGGACCGAAATCGGGTGGCGCTTCTGGTGGCTGTCATGGAAAAAAAACTCGGCATGCAGATGATGGGGCATGATATTTTCATGAATGTGGCCGGCGGAGTCAAGGTGGAGGAGCCAGCCGTGGATCTGGCCGTGGTGGCCGCCGTGGCCTCCAGCTTTCTCGATCGGCCGGTGGCTGAAGACACCCTGGTTCTGGGTGAGGTGGGGCTCACCGGTGAGGTGCGGGCCATCGGGCAGATGAGCGCCCGGCTGGCCGAAGCGGCCAAAATGGGCTTTTCGCGCTGCGTGATTCCGGAGACCAACCTCAAGCAGGCCATTGAAAAAAACGGACTGCGGCTGATCGGGGTCAGCACGGTGGCGGCCGCGATAGAGGCCCTATTCTAGCGACCTGGGCCAGAGCCAGTTCTTTCGCAGAGACCCAGAAGATTTTTTGAAAAGCCCAAAATTTGATGGACCGGTAAAAAGTCGGGATCTCTCGCAAAGCCGCAACGATCGCAAAGGCAACACACTAATATTAATGGAGTTTTTCTTGGCGTGCTTAGCGTCTTTGCGAGAAAATTGCTTTATACGGTTTTATCAAGATTCAATCCTCAATAGGTTCAACCGATAATCCGTCATCGCGGCGGCGACAAAGGAAACCCCTCATGATACTCACACCGCTCAGTGCCATCTGTCCGGTAGACGGCCGTTACCGCAAGGCCACCGAACCCTTGGCCGATTATTTCAGCGAAGGCGCTCTGATCCGTTACCGGGTGGCCACGGAGATCGCCTATTTTATTGCCCTTTCCGAAATCCCGCTGCCGCCGCTGGCAGCCGTCAGCGACGCGCAGCGCGAGGCGCTTCGGCAGATCCCCGCCGCGTTTACCGAAGACGATGCCAGTGCCGTCAAGGCCATCGAGCGGACCACCAACCACGATGTCAAGGCCGTAGAGTATTTTCTCAAAGAGCGTTTTGACGCCCTGGGACTGGGCGCTTCAAAGGAGTTCATCCATTTCGCCTTGACCAGCCAGGACATCAACAACACCGCCGTTCCGGCATCGCTCCGGGACGGGTGGCGGCAGGTCATGCGCCCGAACCTTGTG
>JBDRRP010000086.1:0-165106 GCA_043825735.1 Pseudomonadota bacterium
ACCGCCAGATTTGATGAATCCGTAAAAAGTCGGGATCTCTCGCAAAGCCGCAAAGATCGCAAAGACAACCCATTAATATTAATTGGGTTTTTCTTGGCGTGCTTAGCGTCTTTGCGAGAAAATTGCTTTTTTACGGCTTTATCAGTTTTGACAGGTTATCTCCAAAAAGCTCCTGCCTCCCCCTATAGGGCTTCTCACACCGTCTGCCGTCACTGCGTTACGGCGTCAGGGATCTGATGGCGCGATGCCAGGGTTCAAGGCCCTTTTGGCGTTTTTGACCGCTGCATGGCGGCAAATGCGTTGTTGCCTTGCGCAAGCCATGGCCGGTAGGATAGTGATTCCAGATACCGATCACCTCTGACGTCCACCGCCCGGGAGAGGCTGCCGCATTCATGCTTACGGAACCGGTCCGATCGCCGATGATCATCGCCCACCGCGGTGCGCGCACCGAAGCGCCGGAAAACACCGCCGCCGCCTTTGACGCCGCCCTGAAATATCCCATCGACGGCATCGAGTTCGACGTCCAGCTCAGCGCCGACAATGTGCCGGTGATCTTTCACGACGACACCCTGCGCCGGATGACGGGAAGCCGCCGGCGGCTGGGCAGCTGCGCGCTCTCGGAGCTGCGCGCGCTGGATTTCGGGGGGTGGTTTAGTCCCCGGTTTGCCGGGGAGCCCATCCTCACCCTGGAGGAGATGCTGCAGCGCTATGCCGGCGTGACCGATCTTTATCTGGAGATCAAATCCAGCCCCCGGGACCGGTCGGCCGGTCGCATCGGGGCGTTGACCCGGGAAACGCTGGCCTGTGTGAAACGCCATTTCAGGCGGCTTTCGGCCCGCCGCTTTCACCTGCTCTCCTTCGACGCGCAAGCGCTTCGCCTGGCCCATGACCTTATGCCGGCGGCGGCCGGCATGCGCAATCTGGAACTGCCCAGGGGGCTGACCCTGGCGGCAGCCACGCCCGAGCGCCTGAAGATGGAAATCGACCCGGGCCTGACAGCGGTCAATCTGGCCGTGAAGATGCTTTCACCGGCACTGGCCGCCGTTGTCAGGGGCTGCGGAAAGACCTTATTCACTTACACCTGCAACACGCCGCGACAGCTTCGCCGGGCACTGGCCGCCGGGGTGGACGGGGTGATGACCGACAAGCCCGACTGGCTGGCCCAGGCGCTGGCGGCGGGAGGGGAGGGAGCATGTGGCAGCGCGACATCTCATCACTAAAAGAACGCACCTTTGACGTGTTGGTGGTGGGCGGGGGCATTTACGGGGCATGGACCGCTCTGGACGGCGCCTTGCGAGGGCTTTCGGTGGCCCTCATCGACATGGCCGACTGGGCCTCGGCCACGTCATCGGCATCCACCAAGCTCATCCACGGCGGGCTCCGGTACCTGGAGCAGCTGCGATTGGACCTGGTTCACACGTCACTTGAGGAGCGTCGCCGCCTTGTGGCGCTGGCGCCGCACATGGTGACACCCCTGTCCTTTGTCATGCCCGACTACCAGGAAAACCGGGTCGGTCCCCTCAAGCTCAAAACCGGACTTTTTCTCTACGACCTGCTGGCGGGCTCGGGCCAGCCGGTTCCGGGCCACCAGCGCCTGAACCGGGCGCAGATGGCTGAAAGCTACCCATTTCTGGCCCAGCATCACCTTCGGGGCGGGTTTGTCTACGGGGACTGTCAGACGGACGACTTCAGGCTGGCCATGACGGTGGTCCGTGCGGCGGCCGAAGCCGGGGCGGTGACCGCCAATTATGTGAAGGCAGCGTCGCTGGTGACGGATGTGGGCGAGGTCGCCGGCGCTAGCGTGACCGACCGGGTGTCCGGGGAGCGATTCACGATCCGCAGCCGCATGGTGGTGAACACCGCAGGCCCCTGGGTGGCCGCTGTCGAGGGCAGCCGCCGAAAAAGCGACATCGTTCGCTACAGTAAGGGCGTTCACCTGGTGCTGCCGGCGCTTCCCACCCGGGAGGCGTTTTTACTCATGACCCACCAGGACAACCGGATTTTTTTTCTGGTGCCCTGGTACGGTCGTACCCTAGTGGGCACCACCGACGCCGATTACGACGGCGATCCGGGGCGCCTTCGGGTGACGCAAAAGGAAACCGACTATCTTCTGCGTGAAATGCGGCCCTATCTGCCCGACATGCATTGGGACGCCGATGCCGTTCTGGGCGGGTTTGCCGGGCTGCGGACCCTCAAGAATGAACCGGGCAAGCCCCCATCTCAGGTGAGCCGGGAGTGGCTGTTCACAGAGCCGCGCAGCGGGCTCATCACCTCCATCGGCGGCAAGTACACCTCGGCCCGGGCCGATGCCGCAAAGCTGGTGGACCGGGTCATACGCCGGCTGGACCGGTCTTGGAACGGGGAGGCTCCGACTTTCGATCACCTCCTGCCCGGCGCCCCGGTTGGGGATTTCGGCCAGTGGCGCAAACAGGCCCTTGCAGCCAACCGGGCAGCCGGCATGGATGCCGACACTTCGGCCTGGAGTATTTTCCGTTTCGGTACGGAGGTGACGGCACTTCAGGCGCTCATGGCCGCGAAGCCGCCGTTGGCCGCGCGACTGGTTCCGGATCTTCCCTTTTCGCGGGCTGAAATGGTTCACGCCGCCCGTACGGAAATGGTCGTCCACCTGGAGGACCTCGTCCGCCGGCGCATTCCACTGGTCATTTTATCCCATATGGATACCGGATCGCTGGAAGACGCGGCGCACCTGGCAGCCCCGGAATTGGGCTGGGACGCGGCGCGAGTAGCGGTGGAAATCGCGGCAGTTCAAGAACGGTGGGGGATCGGTAGAAAAAAACCGCTCAATAATCAGTGATGCGAAAACACGCCGCCCGGCTTCCACGCCGACCGGCATGCCTGCGCGCGGGGTCTATCGGCCGGCCAGGCTGTCCGATTTCACCATGCGCTGCTGGCAGCGGGGGCAAAACACGGTGGCAATGTTTTTGTCGTCCATGTAGGATTCCGAGGCAAATGCCTGGGAATAGGGTTTTCCGTCATGGCCGGAGCAGCTCTTATTAGGGCAATAATAGGTGATTTGCATATTCGTTTTCCTTAGTTCTGCGGTTTTGATCAAAAATTAAGTGAAAAATTACTGTGATCATCGAGCGCACAGTAAGTGATCCAGCCGTGTTTTTCAAGCCGAAATTGGTTAGAACACGGTTAGCATGATCCGGCATTTGTCAATGCACGGGGCTGCCGCAGTGCAATTCTCGGTGGTGTCCGTTTGAGGGGTTTTCCATGAATGCGGAGAAATACCCGGGGGCAAAAGCAAAGGGCCGAGCACACAAGTACTCGGCCCTGAAATAGCTTCCGGCGGGACGGATCAGGCGTCAGGAACGTTCAGGGTGATCTTGGCTTTTCCCTTGAGCTTTTCAACATAGGCTTCCACGCGCCGATTCACTTCTTCCTGGCGCAATTTGGCAGTGATGCCTTCGGACACTTCATCGAAGGGGGCGGAGCCCTCGGGAAGGTGCTCGCTTACGCGGATTATGTGATAGCCGTACTCGGTTTCCACCACCGCACTGATCTCGCCGGGTTTTAATGCAAACGCCGCATCGCTGAAAGGCTTCACCATGTGCTCCCTGGAAAACATGGGCAGCTCGCCGCCGTTCTCTTTGTTGGGGCCTTCGGAGTATTGGCGCGCCAGCGCGGCAAAATCATCCCCGGCCAGGGCCTTCTTGCGGATCTCCTCCGCGCGTTTCAGTGCGTCCTTGCGAATCTCGTCGGTGGCGTCCGCTGCTGCCTTGATGAGGATGTGGCTCGCCTTGACCTGCTCGGGCCGGTGAAACCAATCCAGGTGCTCGTTGTAGAACGCCTTGGCGTCCTTTTCGGAGATCTTGATTTTATCGGTGATCTTACTGGCAATGAGCTTGCGGATGGCGGCCTGCCGCTCGATGATGCCCCGTAGATCCGCATCGGTGAGCCCGACCTGTGTCAAAACTTCGTTCAGTTTTGCCAGATCGTCGTACTTGCCTCTGAAAGCGGCCACCTGCGTGTCTATTTCAGCCGCGTCGGGGACCAGCTTGAGACGCTGGCATTCCAGCCAGAGCAGTTCGCTGGCCACCAGGTTGTTCACTATCTGTTTGCGCACGTCAGCCATGTCCATGGTTGACGGCTGCCGTCCGGCCTGGGCCATGCGCCTGAGGAACCCATTGAGTTCACGATCATAGACCGCCCGGGAAATGGGCTGGCCGTTGACGATGGCCACGGCATCTGCGGGCTCCGCCGCCGGCAGTCGCTGCGGCAACCCGATCCACAGGATCATGACGACCGCCAGGGCCAGGGAAAAACGGGCGTTTCGTGTCATATTCATTTCCATGCGTGTGGGGTGTCTATATCGGCAGCCGCCTCACAGAACCTTGACATTTACAGCCTGAAGACCCTGGCCGGTCTCTTTGACCTCATAGCTGACCTTGTCGTCTTTTTGCAGCCCGAAATATCCGTGGTCGGCGATTTTGGACTTATGGAAGAACAACTCCTCGCCCGCATTTGTGCTGATGAACCCGTAGCCTTTTTTATCGCTGTACCATTTCACCATACCCTCAGCCATGCTGGGAACTCCTTTCTTTCGGTTACCTGTGCACCAAGACGTTCATTCGATCGCCCCGAGAGGATGAGAGCATTGCACGGAGTCAAAATGGAGGCCAAAAAGGGCTGGCGTCACAAGAAAACCGAGGGATGCACATTCGGGTGTCATTATGCGTCTTAGATGATGATCATCGGCAAAGGTACCCCACCCGGACCGTGATGTCAAAACCAATATAGCCCGGGATGCGTCGCGCCTGGCGGATATTTTAGTTTTGGGTCGCGGATGCATTTAGTGTTAAAGGTCATAAAATATTCCGGGGAGGTGTTCAATGCGTATCGCCGTTATCGTTGCCGTGGTTTTCGTAGCATTTCTGGGCATATTTATCACCATGCCCGCGCCCGTTGATCCGGTGGCGTGGCAGCCGCCGGAAAAGCTGCCCATGACCGGCCCGCTGGTCCCCAACCGGCGGCTGCAGGCTGCCGAACTGTTGGCCAAAGGACGCATCAACGGTCCAGAGGACGTGGCCGTCGACAGCCGAGGGCGCGTCTACGCCGGGACCCAGGAGGGCCGTATTGTGCGCCTTGCCGCAGACGGCGGCCTTGAGACCTTTGCCGAAACCGGCGGCCGGCCCCTGGGCATGCAGTTTGATGCCGCGGAAAACCTTATCGTCTGCGACAGCTACAAGGGGCTTTTGTCCATCGCCGCAGACGGACGCATTACCGTGCTCAGCACCGCCGCCGACGGGGTGCCCTTTCGTTTTACCGACGATCTGGACATTGCCGCCGACGGCCGGATTTATTTCACCGATGCCAGCGACCGTTTTAACCAGAACGAGTATCTTTTCGACCTATTGGAAGCTCGGCCCCATGGCCGGCTCCTGCGCTACGATCCGAGCACGCGCCGGACAGCGGTTTTGCTCGCGGATTTGTATTTCGCCAACGGGGTGGCGCTGTCCATGGACGAGGCCTTCGTTCTGGTCAACGAAACCTACCGTTACCGGATTACCCGTTACTGGCTCGAAGGCCCCAAAGCCGATACCCGGGACATATTCGTCGACAACCTTCCGGGTTTTCCCGATAATATTTCCAGCGATCGGCAGGGCACCTTTTGGTTGGCCCTGTTTACCGTTCGAAACGACATCGTCGACCGGCTGCACCCCCATCCCTTTTTAAAAACGCAGCTGAGCAAACTGCCCAAGCCATTGTGGCCCAAGCCCCAGCCCTACGGTTTCGTGGTGGCCCTGGACGAGGCGGGCCGCATCATCGATAGCTTTCAGGATCCCACCGGGGAGCACCTCCGGGAGGTAACCTCGGTCAAGCGCGTGGGAGACGATCTGTTCATGGGCAGTCTTCACAACGATCGCATCGGCAGGTTGAGGCTCCGGCGCTAGACTTTATCGATTCCAGAACGGGTCAA
This sequence comes from Pseudomonadota bacterium, assembly GCA_043825735.1. Taxonomy (GTDB): domain Bacteria; phylum Desulfobacterota; class Desulfobacteria; order Desulfobacterales; family JBDRRP01; genus JBDRRP01. The sequence goes on from JBDRRP010000086.1 coordinate 5,945, forward strand.
AACCGTTTTTTCGCCCTTGTCGGCAGGGGCCCAATGGCACCCGGTGGTTTTTCTGAGACTTTTCTTAACGGCGGATGTTTACTGCCGGCGGCATTTGCACTATTTGGAACTGGTCATCGATGACCGGGAGCGCGTTTATTCATGGTATCCACACTGACATCATTTCTGGCGCTGTATTCAGCGGTTTTCACCCTGCTCATGGGTGTCGGCCTGCTGGGCACCTTCCTGAGCCTGCGCATGACAATGGCCGGGTTTTCCACAGAGGTCATCGGGCTGATCCTGGCCGCCTACTACGTCGGGCTCGTTCTGGGTTCGTTCGTCTGCCAGCGACTCGTGGCGCGGGTCGGTCACATCCGCACCTTTGCCGCCCTGGCAGCTGTGGCCACGGCGGCGGTGATGCTTCACGGGGTCTTTTTTTCGGCCTGGGCCTGGGGGTTGCTGCGTTTGGTGACCGGCATTGCCACGATGGGGCTTTATATGGTCATCGAGAGCTGGCTCAATGAGTGCACCGAGCCCCGATACCGGGGGCGGGTGTTTTCCATATACATGGTCCTTTCCTACCTGGGCATCGGCATCGGGCAGATCCTTCTGAACCTGGCCGATCCAGCGCTGCCCACCCATTTTTTTATCGCCGGCATGCTTCTGGCCCTGTGTCTGGTCCCGGTCTCCCTGACCACGGCCATCTCGCCATCCATGCCGGCCCCTGCTCGGTTCAATCTCCTGGTGATTCTGAAAAAGGCGCCTCTGGGAATGGTGGGCTGTCTAACTGCAGGACTCATCAACAGCGCTTTTTATGCCATGGGGCCGGTCTTCGGCCACGGAATTGGTCTCAGCGTGGCGCAGCTTTCCCTGCTCATGGGCGCCACTGTTCTGGGCGGTCTGCTGCTCCAGTGGCCGGTGGGTCTTATCTCGGACCGCTTCGACCGGACCCTGGTGCTGCCGGCGCTGGCCGTGATGGTGTCCGCGATCAGTGCGCTCGTCGTTTTCACCGCGGGCCTGTCCTTTGGCGGGCTGCTGGTGATCATGGTGTGCTTCGGCGGCGTCTTTTTTACGATCTACCCCGTGGCGGTGGCCCGCAGCCATGATCTTTTCGATGCCGGAGAGGTGGTATCCGTGAGTGCCGGGTTGCTGCTCTGCTATGGCATCGGGGCCAGTGTCGGACCGGTGGTCGCGGCGTTTGTCATGAATGCCGTGAGCAATCCGTACGGCCTGTTTATTTTCATGGCTGTCGTGCCTCTCATGTATGCGGCCATGGCGCATTTTCTGCGGCGGCGGGAAATGATCGAGATTGTCCCGGTGGCGGCGCAGGCCGCTTACATGCCCATGATGCGCACCTCGGCGGTGGTCATTGCCATCGACCCCAGGGTTGAACCGGAGGCGGCAGGGGAGTGATGTGGGCGGGGGAACCCGTTTTGAAAAATCAGGAGAATCAAACCCCAAAATCACTATTTGAAAGGAAGGCTTGATGCAACCCAAACCCATCGGCGCGGTCAACGCCCTTTACCCCATGCCCACCACCCTGGTGGGGGCCCGCATCAACGGCCGGGCCAATTTCCTGGCCGTGGCCCACGTGGGCATTCTCAACCACGGCTCGCCCCAGTATCTTTCCGTCGGCCTGGGCAGGGTGCACTACACCAACGCCGGCATCCGTGAAAACGGCACCTTCAGCATCTGCCTGCCGTCTGCCGACCTCATGGTGGAGACCGACTACTGCGGCATCATGACCGGAAAGAACACCGACAAGTCGACCCTCTTTGACGTCTTCTACGGGGAGCTGAAAACCGCACCCATGATCCGTGAGTGCCCGGTGAACATGGAGCTCAAACTCCACGACGTACTGGAGTTTCCCACCCACGAGATCTTCATCGGAGAGCTGGTGCAGACCTATGCCGATGAGGGGGTCCTGGTCGATGGCGCCATCGATATCGCCAAGGTGCGGCCCATGATGTTCGATATGGCCAGTAAAAAATACTGGTCTCTGGGGCCGGAACTGGGCAAGTGCTGGAGCGCAGGAAAGGCTCTGAAGAAAACGAAGGCGTAGGGTTCACGGGGCCAAGGGTTCAAGTGGTAAGCCAAAAGTCCCTAACGCTCCCTCATCGAAATGGATCTCTTGGTGCGATACGCACAGTTAATTGCTTCTGGAGGGCTGCTGGATGCCGGTCATGGATAAACCCGTGCCGTTGATTCTGATCAGTGCCTGCCTGGCCGGTGAGGCGGTGCGCTACGACGGTACGGATCTTCTGCTGGATGACCCACTGTTGGCCGCGCTGCGAGATGCCGGACGCCTGGTGGTGATTTGCCCTGAAGTGGCCGGTGGACTGGCCGTGCCCCGTCCGCCGGCGGAAATCGTCGGCGATGGCGGGGAGGCCGTTCTCGACGGCCGGGCCCGCGTCGTGGGGCGCGGCGGCGCGGACATGACGGCGGCGTTTGTGGCCGGTGCCCGTGAGACCCTGCGGCTGGCACAGGAACACACCGTGGCGGCAGCGGTGCTCACCGAGCGAAGCCCCTCGTGCGGCAGCAGCCTGATCTACAGCGGTGATTTTTCCGGCGTTCGCCGGCCCGGCAGCGGGGTCACCGCTGCCCTGTTGCGGCGCCATGGGATCGCCGTCTTCAACCAGCATCAACTATCGGCGGCGTTTGAGGCCGCCGGACGCGCGTGAGACGATGTCATCGGAAACTGTAATGACCGCCGCCGCACGCTGCCTTTTCTGATCTCTGGCCTCTGACTTCCGACCTCGGATTTTTCCCGTCGTCTGTCCTCTTCGCTTTTAGCCCCTGATCCCCAGCACGATCACCGCGAGCAGTTGGCGAACCCTTGCCCAGACGATCTCAACGGTGGTGGCCGGGATGGCATTTTGAAACCGGGCGGCCAGGGCGCGTTTCCGCGCATCGGGCGCTTCCGGGATGTGGTGGAACCACGCCCGGATTTTTCCCTCCCTCTGAAGGACCTGCATCCGCTTCATGAACTGCTGCTGCTCCCGGATAAACGCCTCACGAATGGCCGGCGTGTCGAATTCGCCCACGGTGTACGGCGTGCTGTAAAGAAAGGTGATCTCTCCGTTCGGGTGAGCGCCGAAGTCGGTGATGGCCTTCAGGGGGAATCCGGCGGGCGTTTCGCAGCCGTATTCGTCGTTGACAAGGTCGGATAACACAATGATGCGCTCTCCGGGATGGTCGTTGAGAAGGGTTTCCAGCATCCGGAAAAACGGCGTGGTCAGGAGGACATTTTCATCAGCGTCATCCGGTCGCCGGGTGATGCGGATGCGTTCGATGGGGCGTTCAACGGCGGCGGCGAAGTTTTCCAGTGTGTCCGGTGATGTCGTTGAAACGATGCGCCGGATACCGTCCATCCCGCAGCCGGGCAATCCGAACACGAATACCTCGTAGGCAACGGTGCGCTCCCCGACGAACCGCCGCAGGCGCCCGAGCAGCTCTCGCCGGATATCCGCCAGCGCATCGGGCCGGATGGTGCCTGAGACATCCAGGGCCACATGGAACCGGTTGGGGAGTGGCTGGGGGATCTGGCGCAGTTCGGTAGCCACCCCGTCATGGGTGACCGCCAGAGAGGCCACAAGAAGCCCCGCCACTACGATCAGCAGCAGTGTCAGCGCAGCCAGTATGCGAAGCAGCGGGAGCGGCCGGCGGCGGCGGTGCATCCCGGCTCCGCACTTGGGGCAGCGCTCATCAACCGTTTCCAGATTGCTGCGCCCGAATGTGTAGCCGCATCGGGGGCAGGCGAAGCCCTTGAGTTTGCTATTTTTCATCACGAGGTCTTTTGCGTTCAGGCGACGGCGCCGCGGATGCGGTACCCGGGCAAAGACCTATCATCGATAGTGTGGAAAAGGCAATCGGTGAGGCGGCATCTTCAGTGAGCCCGGCGAGGCACGAATGCGCGGCATCAGTCTTGATGGCTTAGTAAATAGTCGGAAATAACCACAGAGAACACAGAGAGCACAGAGATAAATCAATAATAATTCAAAGTATTTTCTGTGGTCCTCTGCGATCTCTGTGGTTCAAAATCTTTTTTTGCGAGGTCGTCAGCCGGCGATCCGTTGTGCATATACAAAATAGACTATTTATTTACATTGACATATACAGTATCCGAAATTACACTGAGCACAAATCACGACAAAGGAGGGTGGCATGGCGCATGATCTCACGGCAAAACAACAACAGTTTCTCGCGTATCTGGAGCGCTTCGTGGCGCGAAACCGGCAGGCGCCCAGTCTGCGACAGGCCGCATCCGACATGGGCGTCAGCCACGGGGCCGTGTCCCAGATGATCCGGATGCTGGAGCAAAAGGGGGCGGTGCGCCGGGAAGGCCGCTACAGTCGGACGATCCACCTGCTCAATCGGGCTGGCGTGGCCGCAGAGGGCATGCGCCCGGTGGCGGTGCCGGTCATCGGCCGCATTGCCGCGGGCCTTCCCCTCTATGCCCAGCAGGAATGGGACGGGAGCATCGTTATCGACGGGTCGGTCTATACGGGCAACAATCTTTTCGCCCTCCGGGTGCGCGGCGATTCCATGACCGATGCCGCTATTCTGGACGGCGATCTCGTCATCTGCGAGCCCAGCCAGTATGCCGAAAACGGCGACATCGTGGTGGCCCTGGTGGACCAGGAGGAGGCCACGGTAAAGCGGTTTTTCCGCCGCCGGGATCACATCGAACTGCGCCCGGAAAATGCGGCCTATCCGCCCATGCGCTACGGCTTCAACCAGGTGCTGGTGCAGGGGCAGGTGGTGGGGGTGATCCGGGGACCGGAAAACATCCCTTAGTGCCCCGCCTGAAGCGGCATCTTTTGGCCCAGCGCGGCGTTTTCGCATCATATGAAATCCTCGAAATAGCAGGCTATTCCTCCGGTTTCATATGTGCTCAGGCCTTGCGCTGAACCAAAATCTACCACTTCAGACGGGGCACTGAGGATAGAAGCGGCATCTTTGCCTTAGAAACCCTGCGCTGCGCGCAGGGTTCCAGGCGAAAAACGTGGCCCAGCGCGGCGTTTTTAAGCCCCCAAACATCGCGGGGGCTTACCAGTAAGGCATTAGGGCATTTTCGATTCGCTCGCGTGGCTCGCTGGGCTGGCCCGCACTTTTTGCCATCCCTGCCGCCGGTGGCTTGGATGCGCCACAATAGCCAAAACCTCTCCACGACGTCCACTTTTTGCTTTCTGTTCTTGTCGTTCTCTGCGCCCCTGCGTCTCTGCGCGAGAATGGTTTTTGGGTTGCGGCGATGCCGCGCGAGGGGCTTTGTGATGAGCAACCATCCGTAGGAATTATGAGCGAGCGATTCATTATCCATATCAACGTGGCCGATTTTGCCGTTGCCGTGGCGCGGGCGATGGACGCCCGTCTGCGGGATCGACCGGTCATCGTGGCGCCGGGCGCCGCTTCCCGTGCGGCGGTCTACGATATGAGCGAAGAAGCCTACCGCAGCGGGGTGCGAAAGGGCATGCTGCTGCGCCGGGCGCTGGGGAGCTGCCCCGATGCCGCGGTGGTGCCCCTCCACCCCCACCGCTACGCCCAGGCCATGGACCGGCTGCTGCATCATGCCGTGCCGTTTTCCCCCCGGATCGAGGTGTGCGATCACCAGGGGCATCTCTTCGTGGACGTCAGCGGTACCGGTCGGCTGTTCGGGCCGCCGCAGGATGTGGCGTTGCGCATCCGGCGGGACGTAAAGCGCGACATGGGCATCGATCCCATTTGGTCGGTGGCTTCCAACAAGCTGGTGGCCAAGGTGGCCACGCGGATCGTGAAACCCGTGGGAGAGTATGTCGTTCGGGCCGGTGACGAAGCCTCGCTGCTGAGCCCGTTGCCGTTGTTTCTGGTGCCCGGCGTGGAGACGGACGACGTGCGCCGTCTGCGGGCCTACCACCTCCGGCTGGCCGGTCAGGTGGCGCGCCTGTTGCCGGAGCAGTTGGATGTGATGTTCGGCCCGCGTGGCCGGGATCTGCACGCGGCGGTCCGCGGCATCGATGCCTCCCCGGTGCGGCCGGTGGGGGAAGCGCCCCCGGTGGTATGCCGGGCGCACGATTTCGGTACCGACACCAATGATGTGGCAGCGGTGGCGGCGGTCGTGTTTCAGATGGCTGAAGCGGCCGGGGCCGCACTCCGCCAGCGTCGGCAGGCGACCGGAAGCCTGCGGGTGTCCATTCAGTACACTGATGGCGGCATCCGGGAAAGCCGCGCGCGGATGAAGCCGGCCAGCGCCGTGGACCGGATCCTCTACGCCGCCGCCTGCGAGGCCCTTCACCGGGCATGGTTTCGGCGCACCCGGATCCGCCGTCTGGCGCTCACCTGCGAGGCGCTGACTTTTCCTCCGGCCCAGCAGGCGTTGTTTGCCGAGGACCGCAAACAGCAGCAGAACGACGAACGGCTCACCGCAGCCATGGATGCCGTGCGGCGACGGTTCGGGAAAACGGCCATTTCGGTGGGGCGGGGGATGATGTCTCCGGTTGAAGCGTGATTATCACCACGGGTTATCCTATCGCGGCATAGCCGCAATCCAAAAACCATTCTCTCGCAGAGACGCAGAGGCGCGGAGAAACCCAAAGGCACTTGAACCACGAAGCGCTCGAAGGACACGAAGGAAAGCAAAAAAGTTTCTCGTGACGCGGGTAGACTTTTGTTGCTGTTCTTGGCGTTCTTTGCGGCTTGGCGCGAGAACAGGGTTTTGGCTGTGTCCGCTGGGGTTCGATATTCCTGCATCAGGAGGCCAACTGGAGCAGTGCCATGATTCCTCTCGTCGTTCGATCCCATTTTTCCCTCATGTGGGGCACCGCTTCGCCGGAGGCGGTGTGCCGCACGGCCCGGGCGCACGGCTACACCCGTCTGGCGCTCACCGATACGGACAATCTTTACGGGTTGTGGCCCTTTTTGGCGGCCTGCCGGCGCAATGGCATTGGGCCGGTGGTGGGGGCCGAAGTGACGGATCCGGCTACCGACGATCGGGCCGTCTGTCTGGTGGAAAATGCCGCCGGGTACCGGAACCTGTGCCGCCTCATCACCCGCCGCCATTGCGACGGACAGTTTTGCCTTCTTGGGGATCTGCCGGCGCTGGCTGATGGGTTGACGGTGCTGACCCGTTCGGCCGCGGCGCTCTGTGCCTGGCACGACGCCGGCGTCTTCGTGGCGGCGGCAGCCCCCAGGAAACCCACCGGGGCGGCGCTGATCCTGAAGCGGCTGGCCCGGGAGCGCGGGCTCCCGTTTGCGGCGGTGCCGGGCAGTTTTTTTCTGGAACCTGCGGATCTGCCCGTTCACCGGATGCTCCGAGCGATTGATCTTAACACCACCTTGTCGCGTCTGGGGCCAGTCGATACGGCACCCCCGGATGCCTGGTTGGCACCGCCAGGGGTTTACGCCGAGCGTTTTGCCGTATGGCCCGAGGCGGTTTCCGAAACGGCGGCGCTGGCCGAGCGGCTCGCTTTTGACGGCCCTTCCCGGGATCTGGTCCTGCCCCCGTGGCGCAGTGCCGCCGGCCGTTGCGCCGACGAGGCGCTTCGCCCGGCCGCCTATGCCGGCGCCCGGCGCCGTTATGGGCCGGATCTGGCTGAAAACGTGGTGGACCGCCTTGAGCACGAGCTCGCCATCATCGCCCAAATGGGGTTTTCATCCTACTTTCTCGTGGTGCGAGACATCGTGGCGCGCTCGCCGCGAACCTGCGGCCGGGGCAGCGGCGCGGCATCCCTGGTGGCCTACTGCCTGGAAATCACCAACGTGTGCCCGGTGAAGCACAACCTTTACTTCGAGCGGTTTCTCAACCCGGGCCGCACCGATCCGCCCGACATCGACGTGGATTTCGCCTGGGACGAGCGCGACGCGGTCCAGGCCTCGGTGCTGGCTCAGTACCCCGGACATGCCGCCATGGTCTGCAATCACGTGGGCTTCAAACCCCGGATGGCGGTCCGGGAAGTGGCAAAGGTCTACGGCCTGACGGACGCCGAGATCGGCCGGGTATCCAAACGGTTGCCCTGGTTCTGGCATTCGGAGGAAGACGGCGACGATCTTCTTGGGGCCATCCGGGGCTTGCCGGTGATGCGCGGGGTGGATTTTCCGCCGCCGTGGCCGGACATCATGGCCATGGCCCAGCGGATTGTGGGTATTCCCCGCCACCTGTCGGTGCACTCCGGCGGGGTGATCATCACCCCGGCGCCGGTGGATACCTATGTGCCGGTGGAGATGGCGCCCAAGGGGGTGCCCATCATCCAGTGGGAAAAGGACGGCACCGAAACCGCCGGACTGGTGAAAATCGATCTGTTGGGAAACCGGAGTCTTGGCGTGATCCGGGACGCACTGGCTAATATTCGTGATAACGGCTCAAAGATCGACGAGGGGTGCTGGGAGCCCGAGAATGACGCGGCCACCCAGCAGGCCGTCGCCGCCGGCCGCACCATGGGCTGTTTTTACATCGAAAGCCCGGCCACGCGGCTTTTACAGCAGAAGGCGCGGGTGGGAGATTTCGAGCACCTGGTCATCCACAGCAGCATCATCCGGCCGGCGGCCAATGAATTCATCCGGGAGTATATCCGCCGCCTGCACGGCGGCCCTTGGGAGCCGATCCACCCGCTGCTGGATGACGTGCTGCGCGAGACCTACGGCATCATGGTCTACCAGGAGGACGTCTCCCGGGCGGCGGTGGCGGTGGCGGGTTTTTCAGCGGCCGATGCCGACGGACTGCGCAAGGTGATGGCCAAAAAGGACAAGGGCCGGCGCCTGACGGACTACCGGGCGCAGTTTATTGCCGGCGCCCGGGAAAAGGGACTTTCCGAGGAGGAGATCGAGCGGATCTGGGCGATGATGATGAGCTTTAGCGGCTACAGCTTCTGCAAACCCCACAGCGCCAGCTACGCCCGGGTTTCCTTCCAGGCGGCCTATCTCAAAACCCATTTCCCGGCCGCGTTCATGGCCGCGGTGATCAGCAACCAGGGCGGGTTCTACAGCGCCTTTGCGTACGTGTCCGAGGCCCGGCGCATGGGCGTCACCGTGCTGCCCCCGCATGTCAACGAAAGCCGGACCCACTGGAAGGGCAGCGCCAGCGCCATGCGGGTGGGGTGGGTGTCGCTGAAGCATTTGGGAGCGGCCACCCGAGAGCGCATCCGGCGCGCGCGGCCGTTTACCGGGCTTTCCGATTTTCTTCGACGCATAGGGCCGGATGAGACCGAGGCGCGGAGCCTGATCCACGCCGGGGCCTTTGACGGGCTGCACCCCGGCGTGAGCCGGGCCCAGCTGCTCTGGGAACTATCCGCTTGGCTGCGGCGGCGCCAGCACGCCGCGGCAGGCGCGCTCTTTGGCGATCCCGGCGCCGTGCCCCGGCCGGCGCTGCCTCCCGAGCCGGAAATGGAACGTCTGCGCCAGGAGTTTCGGGTGCTGGGGTTTTTGTGCGACCGCCACCCCATGGTGCTGTTCCGGCAAGCACTGGGGCGCCGGCGGGTGGTGACGGCCGAGTGCCTGCCGTCACTGGTAGGCCGTGAGGTGCAGGTGGCCGGGATGCTGATAACGGGAAAGTCGGTCTACACGAAAAAAGGCGATCCCATGCAGTTTCTGACCTTCGAAGACGAGACCGGACTCGTGGAGGCGGTGTTTTTCCCGGAGGTCTACCGGCGCTACTGCGCCATCATGTCGCACCACCAGCCCTACGTGATCAGCGGGCAGGTGGTCTCCGATTTCGGCGCGGTCACGCTCACCGCCAGCCGGGCCGTGGCGTTGGAGCGGCCGCCTTCGTCGGGTGATCAGCTCAAAGCGGCCGGATGACCAGCCGCGAAAAACGCTTATTTGCGGGTTTATATGTGCGCACTTGACACTAACACAAATAAAGGCAATCGTTTTCATGAATGAACGGCGCCGATTGATCCGGAAGGATCGCGTATCGTGCCTGCTGTCTGAAGGGCTGCCGGAGGAATGATTCGATAAAGTGGTGTCCATTTGAAAACAAAAAAACCAAATAACGGGCTTGAGCAACTGGAGATGGCGTTAAGGGACGGGTCTCCGAAGGCCAAGGCTTTTATAGAGATCTTTGACAACATCTTCGGATCCGTTCGTGAATCGCTGCTCGTGCTTGATCATCAGCTGCAAATCGTCAAGGCCAACCGGTCTTTCTGCCGGACCTTCAACGTAACGCCCGCTGAAGCAGAGGGCACCCTGATATACCATCTTGGCAACTGCCAGTGGGACATCCCCCGGCTCAGAGAATTACTCGAAAACATTCTTCCGCAGAATTCAGAGTTGACTGACTTTGACGTGGAGCAGAACTTCGAAGGTATCGGTCGGAAGATCATGCATTTGAATGCCAGGCGCATCTACAATGAAGAAAACCAAACGCAGTTGATCCTTCTGGCCATCGAGGATGTGACAGAGCGTGAATACTATAAACGGGATCTTGAAAAGATCGTTGAAAAGCGAACGGCTGAACTCACCGCTGCCAGGGTTGAGGCGGAAATCAGCAAGCATCGGGCCGAAACCTCCCTTGAGGAAATACAGTGGTTAAAAGAGAAGCTTGAAGCCGAAAGGGCCTATCTCAAGGAAGAGATCAAGACGGAGTACAACCACGAGAACATCATCGGTCGAAGCGATGCCATCAACTATGTGTTTTACAAGATCGAGCAAATTGCCGCCACCGATACCAATGTTCTGGTTCTTGGAGAAACCGGCACCGGCAAAGAGTTGGTGGCCCGGGCGATTCACGGATTGAGCCTGCGCAAGAACCGGGTATTGGTTAAAATGAACTGTGCCGCGCTGCCGGCAACCCTCATCGAAAGCGAACTGTTCGGCCATGAGAAAGGCGCCTTTACCGGCGCCCAATCCAGGAGATTGGGGCGATTCGAGATTGCCAACGGGGCGACCCTGTTTTTGGATGAGATCGGTGAACTACCCTTGGATTTGCAGCCCAAGCTGCTCCAGGTGATACAAAACGGCGAATTTGAGCGTCTGGGAAGCTCCTTCACCATTAAAACCGATGTGCGCATCATTGCCGCCACCAACCGTAATCTGGAGGCGGAGGTCAGAAAGGGCCGATTTCGCGAGGATCTCTGGTACCGGCTCAATATTTTTCCGATTACGATGCCGCCACTCCGGGATCGCAAGGAAGATATTTCACTGTTGGTCAATTTCTTTGTTGATAAGATCTCTAAGCGGCTGGGCAAAACGATCGAGGTGATCCCAGCGAGTCTGATGGATTCACTGCAGCAATATCACTGGCCCGGCAACATCCGCGAACTGGAAAACGTTCTCGAACGGGCAGTAATCAATTCATCCGGGCCCAAACTGCGCCTGGTGGATGAGCTGAAACAATCGCGCAAGAACCATCCAGCGGCATCGCGTACGCTGGCCGACATCGAGCGGGAATATATCCTTCGGGTGCTCGATCAGGTGAACTGGAAAGTGAGCGGCACAAACAGCGCGGCCGAAATCCTGGGCCTTGACCGCAGCACGCTGCGCGCTCGCATGACCAAGCTCAATATTCGAAAAGACTGATTCATTTCCGTCCCCGCCAGAGCCAGCCCCCCATCCAGTGTCTCACAGCGCGAACAAGATTTGCGGTCATATTTGACCAACGGACAAATATGACCGCAAATCGATGTGCTTCCCTAAGAGGATTGTGCCAGGGAGTGCAAACTCCTCGAAAAAGTACAGCTTTTTCAGACCTCACGGAGGAATGCCAATTGATCGGCGGGTTTCGACATCGCCGAAGAACTGAGGGTGGCCACCCATGCCGGGTATGGCTGATTCCATCCGACAAGCGGATGAAAGATCACAGGAATGGGTTGGAGGCATCATGGGCATCCTTTGATAAGGGATTGAATAGTCGCGAATAATAAAAACAATCATCCTCATTCAATATCCCACCGAAAAAATAAAAATTGGTCATAGATGACCACTGGTGAAATACGACCATGTTTCGGTTCGATTTCATCCCCCACCAATCCAGAGCGCTTCAAGAAATACCCTATACACTTCAATACGATAGGCAGCAAAAGGCAGCACACAAAACAGTGTCGGCCGCTTGGCACGAGTATTGAATCCTTAAGAAGACAGCGAAATACCCCTTACGTCGTGATCGGTGTCTATATCCGAGTTTCTGTCTTTAAGCTCCAGGTGGCAAAATCGGATCTGAGGCAAATGAACGGAAAGTGCGAACATGATTTGTTCGCCGTGCAGATACTCCGAAAAGAAAGACAGACCTTAAGGAGCATTGTGCTGAAACGGAGAAAGTCCCCATGTGTGAAATTGAAAAATATAGGGAAAACATAAGGTCATTGCTCGAGAAATGGAATGCAGAGGTGGACTTCTGTGGGATGATTCAAAAAGATACGGATAGTGAAAACGCACTGAAAGAACTGAAAAGGAGACTTGAAAGCTCCTGCAATGCACTTGGACAATGCTTTTGACACGCCGACTTACAATTTAAAAAGGAGACGCTGATGTTATATACGATTGCAGTAGTACTAATCATTCTTTGGCTTCTGGGTTTTGTGAGTAGTTATACGATGGGCGGGTTCATCCATATCCTGTTGGTGATCGCAGTTATCGTAGTGCTGGTCAACGTCATTCAAGGTCGAAGACTTTCATAAACAGCTAATTGAACAGAATTAACAAGGCCGAGAATAAACGGGTTTTACCGGGAGGTATTCGAATTGAAAACCAAACGAAAAGAATACGAAGAGAAGCTCGATGCGCAGTACGAGAAATGGAATGTCCAGATCGCTATGTTCAGGGCCAAAGCCGAGAAGGCAAACGCGGGCGCGAAGATCGAATATTTCAAAACGATCGACGCGTTACAGAAAAAGCAATCAGGGGCCGCGGCAAAACTGAACGAACTGAAGACTTCCGGAAATGAAGCGTGGGAAGATTTGAAAACAGGCGCAGAAAATGCCTGGGGTGAAGTCAAATCGGCCTTTCAAAGCGCGACAGAAAAATTCAAATAGGCAAGGAGAAACGGTTATGAATTCGAGACGTAGGCTTATTGGCTATCTGACCCTGATTCTGTTTGTCGCCGCTATTGTGGCCTGCGGATCGACAGCCAAGCAGGAAGGCACAGGGGAATATGTTGACGATTCGGTCATCACGACCAAGGTTAAATCTTTGCTGGCTGCTGATGATTTTCTCAAGTCATTTCAAGTCGGTGTTGAAACTTTCAAGGGTAATGTCCAACTGAGCGGGTTCGTTAACTCTCAGCAGGCGGTTGAAAAAGCGGGTGAAATCTCACGTAGCGTCAAGGGAGTAAAATCCGTAAAGAACGACCTGATCGTGAAATAGGCGGGTGTTGGATTTCAGGGGGCCTGTAGTGCCCCCGGAAAGAGAGCCGACATGAAGCGGGTCTTAACAATATCGGTCGACTAATTCAGAAGAAAGAGGTTCGCCATGGAAAACAACAGCAGTGAGAGCATTTCGGCTGCACTGAAGATTCTTGAGGAGGCAGCCAAGCAGAAGAAGGACGAGTTGAAAAAGATCATGTCAAATAAGTACAAGAATCTGTCCAGCCTGTTCATGGAAAACGAAAGCAGTCTTAAGGAATCGTTGAGCACCGCCAAAGATCATGTGTTCGATGCGGCAACTCATGCCAAAGAGGCCGGCGTCGAAAAGGTCAGTGATATGGCTCGTGAGGTGGACAACGGTGTGCATCAGAGTCCGTGGCCCTTCATCGCAGGATCTGCGATGTTCGGTGTGTTACTCGGCTTCATCCTGGGCCGGAGTAACAAGTAGCCCCGTCCAACAGGAGGACATATGTTCGCGAATTTGACCAAGGGCCTTCTTGCTGCAATTGCGATCAAGCAGATAGACAACTGCCGGCGTTTGTCGATTCAACTGCTTAAGATCGAGGCCGTGACGGGCTATTTGCATGGAGTACAGATGGCCCGCTTGACCGTAATCGGGCTGATGCGGATGGGGCTCTTAATCGGTTTCATCGGTTTTGGGATGTTGTTATTGCATGCGGGTCTGTTCATTTTGCTGCCGTGGTCGGTGGAAACCAAGGCGGTTCTCGGTATTTTTCTTGGGTTGGCCTACATGACCATTGGTAGTATTGTGCTTCATTTGTCCGTGGATGAGAAACGGTGGATGAAGAAATCAGGTGTCGCGGAGATGCTGGAAAAAGTAACCACTCAATGAGCTGGTGATACATTTCGCGGAAAGCCGCCCATCGTCGGCGGCGTATCACTCGTTGGTGGCATCCTGCTGCTGGCAATCGGAAGAAGAAAAGCGTGACTTGCATAGGGGCGGAATCAATAGCGGTCGAAGTCGGATATATCAAGGAGAATTTGGTCCCACAGAGAGGGGGTCGAAATGGTCGTCGTTAGAATTATCATGAACGTGCTTCCGGAAAAGCAACTGGAGGTAACACAGACGCTTCTTTCCATGATCGAACCGACGACTAAGGAGGCGGGCTGTCTGAGTTATGCCGTATTTTGCGATATCGAAGACCCAAACCGTTACAGTCTGATTCAGGAGTGGGAAAACCGGGGGGATTTGGATCATTATTTTGCCTCTCATCGATTCGGCATCCTATTAGGGACAAAGGCCCTTTTGTCTGAAAATTTGACGATTCAAATCCAAACGGTGCTGCGAACGGAAGGGTTAGATGCCGTTGAAGCGATTCGGAAAAGAATCAGTAGAAATTAGCCGTCGGTGACGGGGACGGCGCTGAATTGCGGTGAAGTGATACGCATCGCCGAAAACCACTAAAAAGGATAACCAGATGAAACAGGACATGAATTCAAAAAATATCAGCCAGCTTTTGAGAGAAGCTGATGAACTGATCCAGAAAATGGAGGCTGATGCCTTCGGCGATCTCCAAGAGACTCAGCAACTCGAGTTTGAGGCGCACGCTCAGAAGCTCAAAGAAATCAAAGCGATGGTACAGGTTCAGGACGCAGACCATTCGAAGCAGGAAATCAACACCGGTGCCGATGGCATGCACCGGGCAATTGATGAAATTGTGAAATCCATGCAGGAGCTGACGAAAAAGTTTTTCTGATAGCCTATTTAAAATACTTCAGCCGTGCACTGATGGGTGTCCCCTGTGCGCTTCAGCTAACCCATTATCCGCATCAATCTGCATGACTACTTCATTTCAACCTGTCATCACCGACAAAACAGAATCTTGGGATTTTGAAAATGGCATCAACCGGGAACAAAAATCCGATTAGCAGTTGGATCGGAACATTTGGCGCCTTTTTAGGCATTGACTTCTATTCGCAACACATGAACACTATCGAAGCAAGTAGTTGATAGGAGCTTCTGGACGTGGAAAAAATCGCGATTCAGTATGGTTCCAGTGCAAGAGAGAAGATGCTTAGCGGGATAAATACGTTTACCGATGCCGTGAAAGTGACTCTCGGGCCGAAAGGACGCAATGTCCTTATCCATCAATCCTCGGGTTACCCGTTAATCACCAAAGACGGCGTTACCGTCGCCAAGGAGATCGTCCTTGAAGACAGGTTCGAAAACATGGGCGCACAGATTATTCGGGAAGCTGCCATCGAGACCTCCGAGGGTGCCGGAGACGGCACTACGACGGCAACGGTCCTGGCAAGGGCGATATTCCGCGAGGGTGTCACACTGGTAGCGGCAGGCGCAAATCCAATGTCAATCAAACGCGGTATTGACAAGGCGGTTTGTCTGCTGGTGGCGAAAATCAAAGCCATATCCAAGCCCATAACCGACCGGAAAGCGATTATTCAGGTCGGCACCATTTCGGCCAACAACGATCCCGCCATCGGCGAGATGATCGCAGCGGCCATGGAAAAGGTGGGAAAAGAGGGCGTAATTACGGTGAGAGAAGGCAACACCTCGGAAACGATCCTCGAGGTCGCCGAGGGGATGCCGTTTGATCAAGGATACCTGAGCCCCTTCTTTATAACGAATGCCGTAAAGATGTCGGTGGAGATGGAAGCGCCCTATATCCTGCTGCATGAAAAGAAAATCAGCTCTGTGAACGATCTGCTCCCCGTGTTGGAGAAGGTTTCCAAAGCCGGCCGGTCCTTGCTGATTATTGCGCCAGATGTGAGCGGAGAGGCGCTCGCCACCCTGGTAGTGAACCAGGTAAAAGAGACCTTACAGTGTGCGGCGGTGAGGGCACCGGATTTTGGTGAAAGCCAGAAGGACATTCTGGCCGACATCGCTGCACTGACGGGGTGCCGGCTCATCAGTTTAGATCTGGGGGTCAAACTGGCGGCGATTTCCCTGAGCGATCTCGGCACCGCCAAGCGGGTGACAATCGAAAGGGGCAAAACAACGATTATCGCTGCGGTCGGCACGGACAATGCCCGCAAAGCACGTGTAAAACAGATCCAGGCGCTGATTGCAAAGCCTGACAGCAGCGATGATGAAAAGTCGCGGCTTCGGGAACGTCTGGCGAAATTGACCGGTGGCATTGCCGTCATCAGCGTGGGCGCCGCCACCGAGACTGAGATGCGCGAGAAGAAAAAAAGAATCGAAGACGCCCTCAGTGCCACCCATGCCGCTGTGGAGGAAGGCATCGTTGCCGGGGGTGGTGTCGCCTATATTCGCGCTGCTGCTGCGATTCAAAGTATCCGGCTCGCCGGCGAAGAACAACTGGGCGTTGACCTCATAAGCCGCGCCCTGGAAGAGCCCCTGAGGCAAATCGCCGGCAATGCCGGTTTCGAGGGCGCGGTGGTGGTTCGCCACGTTCTGGAAGGTACTGGGAGTTACGGATTCAATGCCGAAACAGGGAGATATGAAGATTTGATGAAAGCCGGCATTGTTGATCCCGCCAAGGTCGTACGGTCGGCACTTCAAAATGCCGCTTCCGTGGCCGGTCTTCTCATCACGACAGAGGCGCTGGTCGCAGTAAAAAGATAGAAAACCAACCATCGATTTTCATCATTCCATCTGAAGACTGATACAAGGGAAATGGCTGCTGTGGGCAAAATGATTCCTGACAATCAGATCACGCTGCTGAGAAACGGTGAAGACTATTTCCCGGTCATCGAAGCGGCGCTGGACCAGGCGGTGCGTGAAATTTATCTGGAAAGCTACATCTTCGAAAATGACGCGATCGGACAGCGAATCGCTAAATCGCTCATTCGTGCCGCCACTCGAGGCGTAAAAACGCATGTGGTGATTGACGGTTTCGGTTCGAAGCGGTTTCCGAAGACAATGGCCGATGGTTTTGAATCGGCGGGTGTAATGTTTTTAAAATTCCGACCTAAAACATCGCCCTGGACCTTGCGGCGCCGGCGCTTGCGTCGCCTGCACCGGAAAATTGTGGTCGTCGATCGCAGGATCGCATTTGTCGGCGGGATCAATTTTATCGACGAAATGGACATGACGGGTCATGCGTCGCCTCGTTATGACTATGCTGTCCGTGTGCAGGGGCCGCTGGTGAAAGAAATCCATGATTCCTGCCGCCGCGTGTGGTCACGATTGACCTGGGCCCGCCGCCGCCCAGGATGGCGATCGCATGACTCAATAAACATTCAGCCAACCGGGCATCCGGGTGACATGACCGCGGCTTTTTTGGTCCGCGATAACTTTCGCCATCGGCGCGATATCGAAAATGCTTATCTGGAGGCGATCAAACAGGCGCAATCCGAGATCATTCTGGCAAACGCCTATTTTTTACCAGGGGCGAAGTTCCGTCGTGCGCTTATCAATGCCGCCGGACGCGGTGTTCGGGTGGTTTTATTGCTGCAAGGCCGGACGGATCACCCATTGCTGCAGCATGCCTCGCGCGCCCTTTATGGCAGTTTTCTCGATGCAGGAATCGAAATTTACGCTTACCAAAAGAGCCAGATGCACGCAAAAGTGGCCGTGATCGACGGACATTGGGCAACGGTGGGCTCATCCAATCTAGACCCTTTCAGCCTGCTGCTTGCACTCGAGGCCAATGTCGTTGTTGACGATGTGTCTTTTGCCAATGCGTTACGGTTAAGCCTGGAGCAGGCAATCAGGATCGGAACGCGTCGGATTATCAGAGATAAATGGATATCGCAGCCTTTGAGGCTGCGTCTGATCAGTTGGCTCAGCTACAGTCTGGTGCGATTTATGATCGGCATTGCGGGATACGCGCCCGGAAAGCCGGCAGCACCTCCCTTGTCGCGTTCTGCCAAAAGAACATGACGGGGATTGGTTTGTGGTGGCGGTCAGGCCCCGTCATCCACGGGCACCAGCCAGACCTCGATCCGACCGGCCTTTCCGGGCGGGGCGGGCTTCACGCAGTCGGCTTTAGGGGGGATAAACAGGGTGCCGCTGCCCATGCGCCGGGTGATTTCGAGATTGAGTCCAGCGGCGTCCGAACAGGTGTCGAAGCCGACGATGAACAGCTGATAGTAGCGGTTTTCCTCCAGTGTGAGCACAATGATCAGCTCGGTGATGCGGGCCTCCGTCTCCCGATCAAGTACCTTCCCCTGAGTTTTGAGCTGCAGGTTTTCGAAAATCAGCCGGCCGTTTTTGGTGGCGGCGGTGTATTCCGTCATATCTATCGCCAGGGCGGCCCTGCCGGGCAGAAGAAGGCATACCGTCACGGCGAAAACCGTGCATAGGCGGCGAAGTTGATGTCGAGTCATGTCATAATCCCTTTTGTTGTGTTGATTACGGACCTTTGAACATTATCGACATCCCGTCCGGTAACTTGAGTCGATGAGCGTCATTTATGACGGTGCTGTCTTTTCATCCGTTTCTCCGGTACCGGCGGTCAGCAGGCAAGCGAGGGGGCTGACGGCAGAATTTGGCCGGGTTCCGCTCGGGCGATGCGCGTGTTCCGTGATTTCGCCATGTTGGTTTTTATGGGCGCATCATCGGTTTGCCGACCCGGCGCTGTCCATCAGGCGGCGTGCGCTGCCCGGGGATAACTGCAGCGTATCCTGAAGGGCCGCCGCATCGTCCCGGGAGCCGTAACCCCCGAGTAAGCCGTTGATGCGGGCGGTTGCCGTGGCATCGGTGATTGCCCGCGGGCTGTCGAAGCGCGCCTGAATTTCCCGGTAGATGTCGTGGGAGCCCTTGAGGAAGTATTTCTGATGGTAGTCCTCGGCCAGTGTGAAACCCGAGAACGGCAGTATGCGGGTGTAGAGGGTTTTTCCGCGGCGTCGGGCCGTTTGCTGCATGCTTTCGGCAGCCAGGCGCAGCTGTTCATCATCATGGGTGAAGATCGCCGACATGTATTGGCGCGACCAGGACCGGCGATCAGGTTGGTGCCCATCCCAGAAAACGGCCAAAAGGTCTTCGAAAGTGATAATGGCCGGATCGTAATCGACCTGCAGGGTTTCGGTATGGTCGCCGATGTTGCGGTAGGTGGGCTCTGCGGTGGTGCCGCCGGCATACCCCACCCGGGTGCTGATAACGCCGTCAATGACCCCGAACCGGGCGTCAGGGCCCCAGAATCACCCCATGGCAAATGTTGCGGTTTTAATTGATGTCGGCAGTCGATCGTCTGTGGTCATCGCTGAACTCCTTTTCTCCGGGCCCTTCGCGGCAGTTCCGGCCAGAGCGTTTCCCGGTAGGCTGGTAGCCAGTATGAGCAGCCATGTGCCGGCCATCATCAGAGTCCTGAGTTGTCGGTGAATGTCGTTTTCATTGTGCCTGATGATCGTCATGGGACGGTACCTTCTGAAAGTGGAGGCATCTTTGCCGATTGCGGGAGTGGGTAAACCCCTCCCCTACGAAACAGCCAGAATCCCAACTTGAGTATTGCTCAACACCGGTTAAAACGGTTCTGAACTGGGAAATATTACGAACCCATTACAGCCCATTGACTGAGTCGGGCAGAAAGGGATTTCCTTACATGGGCGCTAAGCGGGTGGGGGCGTAGAAACGGTCAGGGCAGGTCGTCTTCGGGGGAATCCGGGTGCTTATAATAAACGAGCTCCCAGACCTGGGTCTCCATGTCGTTTCGGATGATGTACTGCGCGCCGTCTTCTCCCTGCACCTTGAAGTAGCGGTGATCGGGTCCGGTCCACCGGTCGTCGATCCGGGCGACACCGATGGTGTTGTTGCCCATGACGATCCGTCGGGGGGATTCTTCCCCGCGGTAGCCGGCATAACAATCGACGCGGATGATCATAAAATTCAAAGGCCCACCCCGGCGGCCACGCCCCGGTCTATGGGAAAGCCGATTGGGGTTTCTCTGCGCCCCTGCGCGAAAACGGGTTTTGGTTGCGGCGGCTCCGAATTGGGTTATTCGCTAAATGACACAAGCGCCCGGCAGCCTCAAGCATTTCCGTTGACCCTCTATCGGCCGGCTGATATTCGGGAAATATCATTTTGCATAACAAACCGTATGAAGGAGTCTCTCATGGCGTTTCAGCTGCCCGCATACCTCGCCCCGGATTTTTCCAAAAAACCGTTTACTGATGCGCCGCTGGCCCGTTTCGAGGCCGTCGAGAAAGACGGCGTCGCCCCCGACGGCTACCACGGAACCTCGGTATTTCCCGAATACCTCCAAGTAGCCAAAGGCGACTGGCGGCTGCTCACCGAATCCCGGATGGACAGCGTTGTCGTTCTCGACAAACAGGACCGACTGGAGGTGAAGGAATTTAGGCGGCTTAAAAAAGGTGACCTTGTGGCTGTCGGCCGAAAAGAAAATGCCGAGGAGGGGATCTATGTCCATACCGGCGCGTTCCGGTTTGAAGGTCAGGAAGGGGAAAAGTTCGCCTTCCGGTCCAACCGAACCCGGGAGACCTCCTTCAGCATCGATTACGATGAACTCTACGATCTGCTCTGCCATGAGCGCGACAACGGTTTCATCCTCTGGGTCCTGGGGCCGGCGGTGGTTTTTGACCACGACGCCCGGGAGGCCTTTGCCGGTCTCATTGGCGAGGGGTTCGTCAGCGGGCTCATGGCGGGCAATGCCCTGGCGACGCATGACATCGAGGGGGCGATCTACGGCACGGCCCTGGGGCAGGAACTCTACAACAAGCGGGCCGCCGAACAGGGGCACTACAAACACCTCGACGCGCTCAATCGCATCCGCGCTGCCGGCTCCATCGACGCGGCCATCGACAACGGGATGATCACCAACGGGATTATGCGTTCGGTGCTGGCTTTCGACATTCCTTATGTCCTGGCCGGCTCCATCCGGGACGACGGCCCTCTTCCCGAAGTGGTCGCAAACGTATACGACGCCCAGGACCGGATGCGGATCCTGACCCGGCGCGCGACCACGGTGATCGCGCTGGCCACGCAACTCCACACCATCGCCACGGGCAACATGACCCCGTCCTACACCGTGAGCGCATCGGGGCAGCCCCGGCCGGTTTATTTCTATTCCGTGGACATGAGTGAATTTGCCGTCAACAAGCTCTCGGACCGCGGGTCGCTTACGGCCAAATCGATTCTCACCAATGTGCAGGATTTCGTGGTGACGCTGTCGCGGGGGTTGACGCGGCGCTGCGGAAAATAGCAGCCGGCCTGAAAAGCGCGGAAATGTTCAATGATCAACGCTGATGAACCGGTAAAAAGTCGGAATCTCTCGCAAAGCCGCAAAGATCACAAAGTTAACATGCTGATATTAAATAATATTTTCTTGGCGCGCTTGGCGTCTTAGCGAGAAAATTGCTTTTTTACGGGTTTGTCAACGCTGATGGCCTTGTAAAAGTTCCTACGCCCGTCACCCCGGCGAAGGCCGGGGTCCAGAAGTGCTTGAAATCACTGGATCCCGGATCTCGTTTCACTCGTCCGGGATGACGAAAAAAGAATAAAACCGACTTTTTACGAATGCATCAACGCTCGATGCTCAATTTTCAAGGTGGTGTCGCTGCACTCCGGCATTTTTTATAATAATAGATTGCCTTCCTGAGCGTCGATCATTGAGCCTTGCTGTTTTGTCCTGTCTTGCCGTCTACGCCGGCGTGGAACCGTGTGAGGGTTTCTGAGGTCCACTGCGGCTGCTCCCCGTTGGCCGCTGTGCGCTCCTCACATGGATCCCGCGGGCATACCCCGCAGTCGTCGTCCTCGCAGGGGTCCATATGGACCACTACGGACGCGTACCCGTCAAAGCTGCCGATGAGGGCCGCCTCCAGCGCCTTGGCTTCGTCATGGGCGGCCTCAAGCGTTACGTCTCGGGGCAGGGAGAGATGAAGATCCAGGTGCACGATGCGCCCGGACCGCCAGGCCCGGAGTTGGTGGATGTCGATCCAGGCCGGCCGGCGTGCGGCGGTGAGGACGGTGGCGATGCGCTTTAGAATCGCCGGGTCAGCCGCATCCATGAGCCCGGAAAAAGACTGGCGGATGAGCATAAATCCGGTCACCAGGATGTTGAGCCCCATCACGCAGGCCACGGCCCCGTCCATCCACAGCCAGCCGGTGAACCGCACCAGGAGCAGCCCCAAAATCACCCCCACGGAAGTGTAGACGTCGGTGAGCACATGCTTGCCGTCAGCCACCAGCGTGAGCGAATCGGTTCTGCGTCCCACCCGGATCAGTGCGATCCCCAGCAGCAGGTTTCCCACCGACGCCCCTATCAGAATGAGCATGCCGGTATCGAGAGAGGGCAGCGGATGGGGTGTGGCGATTTGATGCAGGCCGACCTTGAAGATGCCAATGGCGGCAAGAACGATGAGCGCCCCCTCGAATCCAGCCGAAAAGTATTCGATTTTTCCGTGGCCGTAGGGGTGATCCGTATCCGGGGGTTTGGCCGCAAGGATGATACTCACCAGGGCGAATGCGGCAGCCACCACGTTGACGATGGATTCCAATGCGTCGGAGAGCACCGCCGCGCTCAGGGTGAGCCGCCAGGCACCGAATTTGAGCGCCAGCAGCACGAAGCCCACCACCAGCGAGCAGACGGCCGCTGAAATGCGGCTGCGGGTCTGCCGGCGATTGTCCTGTTCGAAGTCCGATGGCGTCATCAGCGGCTCGTTTTCCGGTTGTCGGTGGGTGCCCCGGGCGGCGCCGACCCCGGGAAATCAGCCACGCTGTTGAGCCCGTCCATCATGGATTCGTAGCGACGCTGCAGATCCGCCACCGCCGCCGCGAAACCGTCTTCTGTCAGGCGGCCGGTGTCGCGGCGGTGCTTCAGTGCGCTGTGCTCAATTTCGTACCAGCGCTCGGGGTCGAAATTATAGGTCATTACTTGGATTCAACACAACGCTTCCCGTCAAGGATGCGAACCTCTCTTTGCGGGAAGGGAATGGCGATACCGGCTGCCCCAAGTGCCGAAAAGATGGCGGCATTGGCCCTGTAGCGCGTTTCAAAGTATTTATGGGTCGGGGCCCAGAAGCGGATGCCGATAGTGATGCTGCTGTCGGCGAAATCTTGGATGCCGACCAGCGGCGGTTTGGTTCTGCTGACGTTTTCCGTCGTCTCAAGGGCCTGCCGAATCGCCGCAATGGCATCGTCGGGGTTGCTTTCGTAGGAAATTCCGACGGTTTCTTCGGCCAGAGTGTCCGTGTTTGAGTTGTGGATGATTTCACCAACGATGTGCTTGTTGGGAATGGTGATGCGCACATCGTCTTCGTCGCTGAGAACGGTGACGGCCAGATGGACTTCTTTCACCAGACCGGTCACGCCTTTCACTTCAATAGTGTCGCCCACTACGAACGGGCGGGTAAGAATGATGTTCAACCCGGCGCCGTAGTTGGACAAAAGCCCTTGCACCGCGAGACCCGCGCCCAGAGACAGGGCGCCGATGGCAGCGATGAAGGGGGTGACACTGATGCCCAGCTTTCCCAGCGCGACAATCGCCACGGCGGCGATGATGGCCAGCCGTGCAGCGTTGGCGAAAAAACGGCTGAGGGTGATATCCAGCCCCTTGCGCTCGCAGAGCCTCAGGACGAGATTGCTGACCTTTCTCGCCACCAGCGCGCCGATACCCAGAATGATGAGCGCGCCGATGATCTGAAAACTGTAACTGACGAAGAACTCGGTCACCTGCTGATAGACGGCCTTTGCCTGCGCTAGTTCCTGTTCCATGTTCTTGCCTGATGCCTAACTGTTGAGGGATGTCATCACCGCCGCTCTCTCATGCGTAGCGCCGTCGCGTCAACCCCAATCAACCATTATATGCGCTAACTTTTCCTCACCCCGCATCACGGACTGGTATTCCGCCGTGGGGATGTTCTTGCGGGTGGCCTCGTCGCGGGTGATGGTTTCGACGGTCTTGGGGGTCTTGTTTCCGGCCATTTAGGGTTCCTTGTGTGTGTTTTGGTGATGGGTTCCGCTGCGCGCCACCCATCCTACGGTGTCTCTTCCGTGACGGCGTTTGCAGGCGTAGGATGGGTAAGCGGAGCGTAACCCATCGAATCCTTCCATCAACGCCGTCACTCTCCGAAATCGCCTTCCAGATCCAAGTCTCCCAATTTTGTCCTTGAGGCATTTGGGGCATATTTGAGGCAAAACCTCGTCAATAATGATGGGGCAATAAGGTCATTTCTGAGGCATTCGACTCTTTAAAACATAATAGGAGCCCCTTTCCGCACCGTGTCGCAAGGCTACAGACTTTCGTACCAATTCATCATTGCTTTGTCTGCCGTCGAGGCGCGCTGGACTTTCATCGTACCCCGGGATGCATCACCATTTCCTGCCCGGTGGTAAATAGGTTGTCTCTGTTTACTCGCGCTTGTCGCTTAGGTGATGACCGGCACATCATATCGAAGGAACAGGCGATCGGCGGTGACAATTGTAAGGCCATGCCGTTTTGCAGTGGCGATAATGAACCGGTCACACGGGTCCTTGTGGATTTTCGGCAGTCCGACGGACAGCGCGGCAATATCGCCATCGATCGGTATCTCGGTGAGGGCGTGCTGGCTGAGGGCCCGCTGATACCAGTGCCGCGGTGGCAACGGCAATTGGATTTTTCCGCGGTCTGCCGTGTGCGCCACTTCGAATCCGGAAATCGACGACACGTAAGCCGCCCCGGCGGTGGCAATTCGCTCCAGCGCCTGCGAAGACAGCCGGTCGCTTCCCGTTGCGAGCCAGATCAGCGCACAGGTATCCAGCAGCACATCAGTCAAGATCCCAGTCCATTTCAGTCAGGGGGTTGGTGAGGTCGCAGTGGATTTTGACATCGGCCAGTACCGGGTCGATGTTCAGCCGGTTTTTGGGTGTGTGGGGAACCAAGTCGGCGATGGGTTTCCCGTTGCGGCAGATGGTGAATTTTTCCCCTTTGAGTTCAATCTGCTGCAGTATGGCCGAAAGGTTCGTTTTGGTTTCATGTACATTCAGGGCTTTCATTGGTGGAAAACCTCCCAAGGCTCGTTGAGTATCCCCGTGTCTGACGGCATGCTCAAGTTAGTCCATTGGGTCCACCGTGTCAACGACCCCTTGTGCATGTTGATCCGGCCGGTGCGCGCGGATCTCTTGAGAGCCTGAATGGCGGGGGCAGGGGCGTCCATCGCGTGTCGTTAAAAAGCGGTTGTCTTCAGTCTTATCCAATGGTACGGCCATGCCCCATGAAAAAGAATCCACCGGCCGACCCCACGGGTTTAGAAGGCATCGATCGCATCGAATTTCACCGGCATGGATTCGCCCTGGTCCCTGACACCATGTCGCCCGATGGCCCGGTCGCCGTCTGGATCGGCGCCCTCGGCCGATCCCCCGAGCAGCGTTTTTGCTCCTGCACGCGTTCATGGAATTCGGCGCTGCCGGGTGCCGGCTTCACCCGGAAATCGACCCCGCCAGCGGGCGGTTCACGCTGATGGGGAAAACCCATGATCACGCGCGCCTTTTCACCCTGGCGGTGCCGCGGGAAAAGGTGCAGCGGGTCCTTGCCGCGATTCAACCGGCCTTGGCCGCCGAAAGCGCCTTTAAAATCGTGCCCGGCAGACTTTGGGCCTTTGGCAAGGTCATCCGGGAAGCCGTCGCGTCCCAGGGAAGAGGGCTGGTGGCGGCATTGGCGGATGAAGCCACGCCGGTGCCTTACATACATGTGTTCGCCCTTCTCAACCTGCTCAAGCAGATCTGCAACCACCCGGCCCTGGCATTGAAGGCGGCGGATCAGGCTGAGCGTTACGCGTCGGGCAAATGGGATCTGTTCACCGAGCTTTTGGCCGAGGGACTGGACAGCGGCCAGAAGATCGTCGTCTACAGCCAGTACCTGGATATGATCCGGATCATCACCGCCCACCTGGCCGATTTGAACGTGGACTTTGTATCCCTGACCGGCGCCAGCCGCGGCCGCGGGGATACCATCGCGCGGTTCCAAAATGACGCGGCCTGCCGTGTCATTGTGTGCAGTCTGAAGGCCGGCGGTGTGGGAATCGATCTCGTCGCGGCCTCCATGGTGATCCATGGGAATTCGGATTGCAATTCCGAATTTTCAGCGACGCTTACTGGAACACCATGGTCCGTCAGCTTCCGCCGTGGTATGAGCACCTCGGTGAGTGCCATGTGAAAGCACCCAGGATCTACCTGAGGGATTCCATATTCGATGACTATTATCAAAGATACCAGCCGTAGCGGGTTTAAGGAATTGTTCAGGCCCCTGGCCGCGGTGCTCTTCAGCCGGCTGGTGCTCAACACGGCCCGGCGCTTTGCCTACCCGTTCGCCCCGGTGCTCAGCCGCGGGCTCGGGGTGCCGCTGTCGGCCATGACGGCGCTGATCGCCGTCAACCAGGCCACCGGGGTGCTGGCCATATTTTTCGGGCCCCTGTCGGACCGCATCGGCTACCGGCGGATGATGATGATCGCGCTGACCCTGCTGATCCTCGGGATGGCCGTGGGCGGGGCGTTTCCGGTCTATGTCGCCGTGCTGGCCGCACTGTTTGCCGCCGGGATGGCCAAAAATGTCTACGATGCCGCGGTTCAGGCTTACGTGGGCGAGCGGGTGCCCTTTCACCGGCGCGGCGCGGCCATCGGGCTCATCGAGCTGAGCTGGGCGGCGAGCACCTTTATCGGGGTGCCCGTTTTGGGGCTCGCCATCGCCCGCTTCGGCTGGCGCTCGCCGTTTTTCATTCTGGCCATGGCCGGCATGGTGGGGCTGGCGGCCACCTTCCGGTGGATTTCGCCGGACCGTAGTGATGCCGGGGCTCCGGATATCGTCAGAAGCTCTCCGCTGAAAGCGGTTGTTGGGCTGTTTCGCCACCGAACGGCATTGGGGGCCATGGGGTTTGCTTTCTTTATCAGCGCGGCCAATGACAATATTTTCGTGGTTTACGGGGCCTGGCTGGAGTCGTCCTTTGACCTCGGGGTGGCGGCCCTGGGCATGAGCACCATGGCCATCGGCGGCGCCGAGCTGTGCGGTGAAGTGCTCACCGCCACCCTGGCCGACCGGCTGGGCCTGAAGCGCGCCGTCCTTTTGGGTACGGTTTTAACAGCCGCGGCATTTGTGCTGCTCCCCTTTGCCGGGGCGTCATTGCCGCTGGCGCTGGGCGCGCTTTTCATTTTATTTCTGTGCTTTGAGTTTACGATCGTATCTGCCCTGACCCTTGGCACCGAACTGATGCCCGAGGCCCGGGCCACTATGATGGCCGGTTTTCTGGCGATGGCCGGCATCGGTCGTTTCGTGGGCGCGCTGGCGGGCGGGGTGGCATGGACGTACGGAGGACTGCGTTTTACGGCGGTGCTTTCCATGGTTACGACGCTTCTGGCCCTTGCTTCATTGGCCTGGGGGCTGCGGCATTGGGAAAGGGAAGGGGCCGAGGGTTCAAGGGGCCCAGGGTCCAAGGAGACAACGACATAACGGCAAAAACCGATTATCGCGCCAAGCCGCAGAGCGCGCCAAGGAAATCGAACTTAGAACTTCGAACGTCCAACGTCGAATGATGAATGAAAAGAAAAACGACGGAGTGGCATTAGATGGCTGTCGATGGGTTTTTCATTCGACGTTCAATGTTCAGCGTTCGATGTTGGACGTTCATCGGTTAAAGGGTTCAACGTTCAATATGACTTTTCGACCCCTTGGACTCTGTTCACCGATGGTCCATCGGGGCCACAATTTTTCAACGTGAAGACTGGAGCCAATGAGCTATTCCATCCCTTCCCCCCGCCTCATTCTCGCCCCGATCCGGGGGATTACCGACGGCATATACCGCAGCATCGCCGCCGAGTGTTTCGGCGGGTTCGATGCAGCCATGGCGCCGTTTGTCACCACGGTGTCGGCGGCGAACATACCGTCGGCTTTTTTGCGGGACCTGGCACCGGAGAAAAACACCGCTCTGCCGGTGGAGCCCCAGC
This sequence comes from Pseudomonadota bacterium, assembly GCA_043825735.1. GTDB lineage: Bacteria > Desulfobacterota > Desulfobacteria > Desulfobacterales > JBDRRP01 > JBDRRP01. Next base: position 34,004 of record JBDRRP010000086.1, read on the forward strand.
TGTTGGGAAAATCCGCCGCCGATTTTCTGCGCATGGCAAAGCGGCTGTTCGATCAAGGATACGAGAGCGTGAACCTCAACATGGGCTGCCCCTTTCCCCGGGTGGCCAACAAGGGGCGGGGGTCGGGCATGCTGCCGGACCCGGACGGCGTGGCGCGGTTTCTGGACGAAACGGCCGCCCGCCTGCCCGGGCGCCTGAGCATCAAGCTGCGCCTGGGGCGCACCGATGCCGCGGAGATTATCAACCTCATGCCGGTGCTCAACCGCTTTCCCCTGGCAGCGCTGACCATTCATCCCCGGCTGGGCACTCAGATGTATGACGGCCGCCCGGACCTGGAGATATTTGCCCGCTGCCTGGAGATGTCCCGCCATCCGGTCATCTACAACGGCGACATCAACGCCGTCGGCGACTGGGAGGTTTTGGCCGGGCGGTTTCCGACGGTGGCCGGCTGGATGATCGGCCGGGGTGCCCTGAGCGATCCGTTTCTGGCCTCGGCCATCAAGGCGGGCCCGGTGGCCTATCCCCCGGATCCGGCAGATGCCATCCGGGAGTTCCATCAGGCGCTGCTGGATGCCTACCAGGAGCGACTCAGTGGGCCCGGCCACCTGCTCGACCGCATGAAGGGGCTCTGGCAGTACCTGTCGGTCAGGTTTGCCGACCGGGGCGCGCTGCTCAAGGCGGTGCAGAAATGCCGGCGCCTGGATCTCTACGAAGATGCGGTGGCACGGTTTTTTGACGGCCGCCCGCAGTGGACGCCCTTGCCGCCGGCCGACTGGCGTTGACAGCCCGCAGATGGGTGCCATAATGGGCTTCCTGGGATGTGGAATAAGTTAAAATGGGCGCCTCTGAATTCATTGGGAAAAGGGTCCGAGGGGTCAAGGGGCCAAGGGTTCAAGTGACGGCATTGGGCGTTATTCAGTAATCTTGCAGCCGGCAGCCGATCCTCGCAGAATGTCAGCGGTGAGATCAAAGGGCACCCTCAATGCAGTTGGCCCAAAGCCTTGCTGTCCGCAGACTTATTTTGATGTTCTCTATTTTGTTTTTTACTCGACCCCTTGACCCCTCGGACCCTTGGCCCCTATTCATCGACCAACTCTTTGGTAGAGGATCCGGAAAGGAAAAGACCGATGACACTCGAAGAAGCACTGCGCACCGCGCTGTCATACGAAACCCGCATCCGGGACATGTACCGGGATTCCGCCGGTGAACTTGGCGACCCCATCGGCAGGAAAGTCTTTCTGGCGCTGGCCGACGACGAGCAGCGCCATGTGGATTACCTGGAAAGCCGCCTGGCCATCTGGGAGGAAAAAGGGGTGCTCGACCTTGCCGCGCTGGAGACCATCGTGCCGTCGGCGGAAACGCTGAAACGGGAAATGGCAAAGCTTGCGGCTCTAAAGCCGGGGAAAAGCCTGGGAGATGAAAAACGCGTGCTCAGCCGCGCACTGGCCATGGAAGTGGAAACCAGCGATTTTTACCGATCGTTGACCCAAACACTGGAAAGCCCCGGCCGGGAGCTGTTCGCCCGCTTCCAGGAAATAGAGGACGGCCACATCGCCACCGTCCAGGCCGAGCTCGATTACCTCAGTCACTCCGGTTTCTGGTTCGATTTTCAGGAGTTCGACATGGAATAAAGCGGCGTGCCGCCGTTTTATATTAGAGGGCGAAAAGACGTTGCAGGACGGAAAGGACTGCCGTCTGGGTTTCTGGGTCGATGGATCCGAGTTTTTTAATCAGCCGCGATTTGTCCACTGTTCGGATCTGATCCAATACGATCTGACCGTGTTTTCGTTTAAACCGGCAGGACACGCGTGTCGGATAATCCCTGCCGGCCGTGGTCATCGGCGCGATGATTACGGTTTGGATATGCAGGTTCATCTCATCGGGGGAAACGATCAGGCAGGGGCGTGTTTTTCTGATCTCGGAGCCGGCTGTGGGATCGAGGCTGACCAGAAACACGTCGAATCGCTTCGCTACCATTGCCATTCCGAGCTGTCCCATTCATTTGAAATGCCATCGGCCCCGTCAATGACGGCATCGTCGCCGGAAGCTGCCATGGATTGAAATGCCTTGTCCCAGCCGGCTCTCGGCTCTGACACGCCGTGGATGACAATTCGGTTGCCATCCACGGCAAGCTCGACATCGCCACTGATACCAGTCTGATCCAGCATCGCTTTTGGAAGGCGAATCCCCTTTGAATTTCCTATTTTTACAATGCGCGCGCGCATAATGGGGCTCCATCAATGTGTTGTGGGCACATTGTAATTACAATCCCAGGTTGCGTCAAGCGGGCTTTCGGTCAGATTTGCGCCGCCACATCCACCATTACCGACAGCTGGTGCACACCGCCGCCCATGACAACGCCTTTTACCGGGGTCACATCGCCGTAGTCCCGGCCCCAGGCGATGGTGATATGGTGCTCGCCGGCCATGACGTTGTTGGTGGGATCCAGATCCACCCATCCGGTATCGGGTACGTACAGGGAGATCCAGGCATGGGATGCGTCCGCGCCCACCAGTTTGGGTTTTCCCGGCGGCGGCAGCGTTTCCAGATAACCGCTCACATAACGTGCCGCCAGCCCCAGTGATCGCAGACAGCTGATGGCCACGTGGGCGAAATCCTGACACACCCCTTTTCGCTCTGCCAGCACCTGCGCCACCGTGGTGTCCACGGTGGTGGCCGTCTTGTCGTAGGTGAATTCGGTGAAAATCCGCCCCATCAGATCCACAGCGCCGGCCAGCACGGGCGCCCCCGGCGGAAAAGAGCGCTGCGCATAGTCCCTGGCGCCGGGCAAAACCGTTACCAGCGGGCTGGCAAAAACAAACTGATAGGCATCGAGCAGCGCCGGGTGATGATGCGCGCAAAGCCTCTCGGCCACACGCTCCCAGGGTGGCGTGATCTCGGGTGCCGGCGGGCCGGGCGGACTCACGTCCACCTCACTGGTGGTGGTCATGACCAAATCGTTGTGTGGATGCTGCACCATGAAGACCTCGACGATGTTGCCGAAGTAATCGGTCCGGCGGTGCCGGTATTGGGGGGCCGGGACAATTGTCAACCGGCTGTTGATCACCCGCTGCGTACCGGTCTCACGGGGGTGAAGGAACAGTTCGTTCTGGGAGAGCGAGGCCGGCTCGGAATAGCGGTAGGCCGTTTTATGGGAGATGCGGTATTTCATGGCGTGCGGCTATTGCGAATTATTGAAAAATGCGGCGTTTCCGGCACCCGGCTCAGGTAGTGGGCACTGATCTGCTGGGAGAACGCCTTGAGCACGGTGGCCATGGATTCGAGAAACGCTGCCAACGGTTCATGTTCGACACCGGCCTCGCCGCATTCCAGGCCGGTGAGATCCACCAGGCGCACGGCAGTGAGCATCTCAAGGGCCAGGCGCTCCTCGGGGCTGGAGAAGCGCCGGTCGCTTTCGCGGGGCAGGTGTTCCACGTGGGCGGCCAACTGGCTGAACTGGAAGGCCAACGATTTGGGGTTGCTCTCATCCATGAGCAGCAGGTCCAGCACCGGCGCCAGTTGAAATGCCGATCGGTAGCGGGCCCGGTAGGTCATGATGCTGTCAGAGACCTCCAGCAGCGCCTCCAGCGCGCCCCGGGATTCAACGCAAATCCGGGCCAGCCCGGTGCGGATCAGGCTGGTCTGGTTCATGGCCCGCTCAACACGGCGTCCCATGTCCATAAAGCGCCACCCCAGGCCCCGGGTCATGCTTTCCATGGCAAGGCCGCTAAAGGCGCTCAGGGTAAACAGCGTGTCGTCCAGAAGTTCCAGCGGATCGCTGACCGGGGCGTCGGCAAAGCCCTCCAACCGGTCGATCACACGCCAGGAGTCTAGGGAGAGTCGGTCTCGCACATTCCGGGCCGCCGCCTGCACTCGTTTGAGAATGGTCACCACGCTTTCAGGTCGATCCTTGCGGTACAGGGCGTCATTGAGCTGGGAAGACAACTCCCTGTAAAGAGGGATGTCGTCATCGCCGTCGGAGACCGGGGGGATGGCTTTTTCCGCCCTGAGGAAATTGAGCAGAAACGATAGTTCAGGAATGTCCCCCGGGCGGGCTTCGCCGGAAAGACGGCGGAACACGGAGCGCAGCAGCCGGATCAGTCCTTCGGCGCGTTCCATGTACCGGCCCAGCCACAGAAGGTGGTCCGCCACCCGGCTGGGAAGATCGCTGCTGCGTCTAAACGCTGTCACCGCCTTGAGCCCGCCCATAAGACTGAACGGCGCCACCGGCTGGTCGGACAGCACCCAGATGTCTTTGCTCTGCTGCCGTTCCGGGCAGTCGTCCGTCAGGGTCTCGATATCGGCGGCGGTGATGGCAAGGCCGCCGGGCATCACGGCGAAGCCCTGCTCCGTGGCGCAGGCGAACACCCGCAGCAGGGCATAGCGGGAAGAAACGCCGCTTCGGTCCCAGGCGGGAACCGCCGCCGGACAGATCGCTTCTTGTGCCATGAAGGCGTGGGGACTGGACTGGATGGCTTCAGCGAGGGTCTCCGCGGCGGGGGTCACTGCTGACCGGTCCATGGCCGGGCCCACGCGAAGGCGCCCGAGATGCGCCAGGACGTGAGCCCGTCCCTCGGGGGCGCCGCACCACCAGGCCGGGTGATTTTCCAGCAAGAGGTCTTCCCCCATCAGTTGGCGGCAGAGTCCGGGCAAAAATACGGACAGGGCCGGCGTGTCCACGAATCCGCTGCCAATCGGGTTGACGATGTCGATTTTTTGTTCCCTGCAGGCCTGGATGAGTCCGGCCACGCCGGTTGCCGTTTCCCGTCGCAGGGCGAAGGGGTCGCTGCCGGCATCCTCGGTGTGCCGGAAGATGGCCTCCACCGGATCCAGGCCGGCCAGTTTTTTCAGAAACACTTCGCCGTTTCGCACGGTCAGGTCCTGGCCCTCCACCAGCGGATAACCCAGGTAGCGCGAGAGCAGGGCATGCTCGAAGTAAATGCGGCTGTCCGGACCCGGCGAGAGCAGCACGATGCCGGGGTCTTCCTGCCGAAGGGCGGCGCGCCGGATCAGCTCACTGTTAAAGATCTGGAACCATTGCGCCAGCCTGCGGATCTGGGTTTGGTGATACAGCTCGGGAAACACCCGAGAAATGACGATCCGGTTTTCCAGGGCGTAGCCGATACCGGCCGGATTGCCGCCGTAGTCTCGAAGCACCCGGAAGCGCCCGTCCGCACCCCGATACAGGTCGGCCGCGTAGTAGGTTAAAAACCGGTTTCCAGCCGGCTGGACACCGTGGCATGCGTGCAGGAAATTGGGGTTGGCGAACACCAGTTCCGGCGGCACCTGGCCGCTGTTGAGAAGTTTCTGGGGGCCATAGGTGTCCGCCAGAATCTGGTCAAGGAGGCGCGCCCGCTGTATCAGGCCGGCTTCGAGTCCAGCCCATTCCCCTGCAGTCAGCGGCAGCGGGATCAGCTCCAGCGCCCAGGGGGTTCCGCCCCGGCCGGTGGGATCGTCAAAGGGATTGTAGGTGGCCCCATCCTCGTGTCGCATGCGCCGTGCCCGGTCCTGGCGATGCTTGAGCAAGTCAGGGCCCGTGGTGTCCAGCGCCGAGATGAGAGCTTGCCAGTGCTCACGAGGCTGTGCCGAGGGCATGAATGCCTCGCAGTAGGCATCGGGAGGAAACGCCACCGCCTCGAACATGGATGCCGACGCCGGCGGATGTTCGCGCGGATCGGAAAGCTCTTTGTTGATCATGAAACGAATGCCTCGTGATCGCGGTTCCTGGAGCTGCCGGTGCGGCAGGCACCGGCAGCCGATTTAAACCGATCACCGCCGCAAATCAAGGGTATAGGGAAAATAAGGATTGGTTTCCGTGGCCGGTAACGTTTCGCGGGTGCCGGGGGTGTGCCCACCGGGGACAAACCGCGCGTTGCGACGGCCTTCGGCTTCGTAAGCGTTGACCGAAAACACCTCAGGGTTGCGGCCGCCCGGATGCGCCACGTGATAGGTGCACCCGCCCACGGCCCGGCCCGACCAGGTGTCGAAAAGATCGATCGTCAGCGGGGTGTGCACGCCGATGGTGGGATGCAGGCAGCTCGGCGGCTGCCAGGCCCGATACCGGACACCGGCCACGAAGACGCCGTCCACGGCGGTCGGCTGCAGGGGCGCGCGCCGCCCGTTGCAGGTGATCATGTGCCGATCCCCGGTCATGCCGGAGACCTTGACCTGGAGCCGTTCCAGCGATGAATCCACGTAGCGGGCGGTGCCGCCGCCGCCGGGCTCTTCGCCCAGCACATGCCAGGGCTCAAGCGCCTGTCGCAGCTCGATCTCGATGCCCTGGCAGTCCACTTTGCCGTGGATCGGAAATCTGAACTCGAAATGAGGGTGGAAAAAATCCATTGAGACCGGAAACCCTGCCCGGTTCAGTGTCTTGAGCACGTCGGCAAAATCATCGCGAACCGGCTCGGGCAGCATGAAGCGGTCGTGGAGCCGCGTGCCCCAGCGCACCAGGTCCCGGCGATAGGGCGCTTTCCAGAACCAGGCCACAAAGATCCGCAGCAGCAGCTGCTGGGCCAGGCTCATGCGGGCGTGGGGGGGCATCTCAAAGGCGCGAAACTCCAAAAGCCCCAATCTGCCGGCGGCACTGTCCGGCGAATAGAGCTTGTCGATACAAAATTCGGCCCGGTGGGTGTTGCCGGTGACGTCCACTAAGAGGTGGCGAAACAGGCGGTCCACCAGCCACGGCGGGCAGGGACGATCCGGACTTGTTTGTCGCTCAAGTTCGGCAAAGGCGATCTCCAGCTCATAGAGGCTGTCGTGCCGGGCTTCATCGATGCGCGGCTGCTGGCTGGTGGGGCCGATGAAGAGGCCGGAAAACAAAAATGAAAGGGACGGATGGTTGTTCCAGAAGGTGACGAAACTGCGCAGCAGGTCCGGCCGGCGCAGAAAAGGGCTGTCCGCCGGCGTGGCGCCGCCGAGGATGACGTGGTTGCCGCCGCCGGTGCCGGTTTGGCGGCCGTCGAGCATGAATTTCTCAGTGCCAAGACGCGTCTGACGGGCCGTTTCATAAAGGGTGGTGGTGCAATCGACCAACTGCCGCCAGCTGTTCATGGGCTGAATGTTCACCTCGATGACACCGGGGTCCGGGGTGATTTTCAGGCACTCCAGGCGTGGGTCAAAGGGCGGGGTGTAGCCTTCGATCACGACCGGCAGAGCGGTCTTTGCCGCGGTGGATTCGATGGCGGCCACCAGGTCCAGATATCCCTCCAGGACGGTTATCGGCGGCATGAACACGTGCAGCCGGCCTGCGCGGGGTTGCACGCAAAGCGCGGTGCGCACCACCCAGGCGGCCGATTCGCCGACCGTCGGCGTGGGATCTTCAAAGGGTTTGGGCTGGGTGCGCACAGTATCGCCAACGGCTTCTTCGGGCCGCCCCTGAAGGGCCTGCTGGCCCTGGTGAAGATCGGGCAGCGGCCCCCGGTCGGCCATCGGATCCAGGGGATGGTCAAACGGGAAGTCCTCCTTTGCGACCCAGGGCAACGATTCCAGGGGCAGGCGCAGCCCGGCAGGGGAATCGCCGGGCAGCAGGAACATTTGACCATTTCGGAACGGCCATGGGCCGCTCTTCCAGGAGCCGTACTGCAGGGGCAGAATGTAGCTCACCACGGCCCCCAGCCCACGCTGGAAGGTGGCTGCCATGCGCGCCCTGGCTTCGGGATCGTCCAGCTTGGGGTCGGCGGGGTCCACATTCACCGGCAGCCGCTGCTCCTTGTAAAGATAATAATAGATGTCCTCGTAGCCTTCCCGGATAAAGCGACGGCTCACCGGCAGCGTGTCGGCCAGGGCTTCGATGAACACCTTGGCTTCGGCAGTGCCGAAGCCATAGTCCTTCGATACGTCGGCAAGCCATCGGTCGTCGGTCCACACCGGCTGGCCGTCTTTGCGCCAGTAGCAGCCCAGGGCCCAGCGCGGCAGCGATTCACCCGGGTACCATTTGCCCTGGCCATAGTGCAGCAGCCCCCCGGGAGTCCACTGCCCGCGCAGCCGTTTGATCAGGGTCTGTGCGAGCTGCTGTTTTTCCTCACCCAGTGCAGCGGTGGTCCATTGGGCGTCGTCCATGTCGTCGATGGAGACGAACGTGGGCTCGCCGCCCATGGTCAGGCGGACATCGGCTTCGGCCAGTTCGCGATCCACCCGGTCCCCCAGGGCCTCGATGGCCGTCCAGACCGAATCCGGGTAGGGTTTCGTGGAGCGGGGCGCTTCGCGAATGCGACGCACGCTCATGGCGTGGCTGAAATCCACCTCGCATTCATCCAGCGCGCCGGTGATGGGGGCCGCACTCTGGGGCTCCGGCGAGCAGGCCAGCGGGATGTGCCCTTCGCCGGCAAAGAGTCCGGAGGTGGGGTCCATGCCAACCCATCCGGCGCCGGGGAGGTAAACTTCGGTCCAGGCATGCAGATCGGTGAAATCGGCTTCCGGCCCTGACGGTCCGTCCAGGGATTTGACGTCGGGTGCCAGCTGGATCAGGTAGCCGGAGGCAAAGCGGGCGGCCAGGCCCAGATGACGCAGGATGTTCACCAGCAACCACGCCGAGTCCCGGCAGGAGCCACTGCCCACGTCAAGGGTGTGCTCGCAGCTTTGCACGTTCGGTTCCATGCGAATGAGATACCGGATGTCGCGGCTCAGTTTCAGGTTCAGATCGACGAGAAAATCAATGGTGCGTCGGGTGCGCCCATCGATCTGTGTCAGGTATGCGGTGAGTTTTTCCCCCGCCGGCTCCCTGACCAGATAGGGCGCCAGGTCAACCTTGAGCGTGTCTTCATATTCAAAGGGAAAGCGCTCGGCAGCGGGTTCAAGGAAATAATCGAAGGGGTTGATGATGATCATCTCCGCCACCAGATCCACCTCTACCTGGAACTCGGTGGTCTTTTCCGGAAACACCAGGCGCCCCAGGTAGTTGCTGAAGGGGTCCTGCTGCCAGTTGATGAAATGCGTTTCCGGGGTCACCGTCATGGAGTAGCTCAAAATCGGCGTCCGGCAATGGGGCGCCGGTCGCAGCCGGACGATGTGAGGCGCCAGGGAAATTCGCCGATCGTAGTGGTAGGAAGTCTTATGGTTCAGAGCAACATGGATTCCCATGAGTGGCCTTTCTGTTAAGAGCAAAATCTTCGTATTCTCTGTGAACGCCGTGGTTCAGAACCGATTTACGAAATAGCCTGTTCGAGCCTTGCCAGGAACCAAAATCTACAGTTTCTGGATGGACACTAACGATGTGCACCGATTTGGCTGCATCGGGGCGCAGTTGCCTTCTATTGTTCAGTCTGTGACGCTTCCGACGACGGTTTGATGTTGAAAAAAGTGATGCCGATGGCCTGGTCCACCAGATTGAGCCGGGTTTGGAGGCTGTCCATGTACTCGTGCATGCCACTATCGATCACCTCGTCGATGTCGGTATATTCCAGATCGGCGGTGAGCCGGCCCAGCCGCTTTTCGGCGGGGCTGCTGGCCGATCCGGGCGGCGAGCCGGTGATGCGGTGAAGGCAGACCTGGGCCTTGGCGATGCAGTGGCGGATGGAGCGCGGAAACTGGCTGTCGAAGATCAAAAAGTTGGCGACCTTGCGGGGGGTGATGTGGTGGTGCGTTTTGCGGAACATCTCGAAAGCGCTGGCGGATTTGAGCACCGCCGTCCACTGGATGTTGTCGATGGGCGTGTTCACCAGGTCCGCCTGGGGCAGCAGCATGAAGTATTTGACGTCCAGTATCCGTGAGGTTTTATCCGCCCGCTCGAGCATCATGCCGATGCGGGCGAAGTTCCAGGCCTCGCCATGGCTCATGGTGGAGTCCATCAGGCCGGTGAACAGGTGACTGCGCATCTGGATGATCTTGAAAAAGCGGTGGGGGTCCTCCAGGGCCAGCTTCAGGCTCTGGGCATCTGCCAGTTCAAGGTAAAAATTGTTGAGATGCTCCCACATCTCCGAGGAGATGATCTCGCGGATGGAACGGCCGTTTTCCCGTGCCGCCGCAAGGCAGGAGAGAATGGAATTGGGGTATTCCCGATCAAAGGTCAGAAATCGGATCACCGCCTCCTGCTCCTGGGTGCAGTCGGGGCATTTTTTTTCGAACAGCGCCTGGTCGCCGGTAATCATGACCAGCGGTTCCCAATGCTTGCCTTTTTCCGACGGCATGTCCAGCAGCAGATTGAGATTGACGCTGATGAAGCGGGCCACGTTTTCCGCCCGTTCGATATATCGGCACATCCAGTAGATCGAGTTGGCCACACGACTGAGCATCTATTCCTCCTTTGCAAGCCGGCAGGCGGTAACACGCTCCGGATATCTGCAATTTTATGCCTGCGGCGCCGACGGCGACTGAGAAGATTATATTCGGTGTCTGGTTATGCACTATCCTTCAGCCGAGGTTCTGGCTGTTTCGTAGGGGAGGGGTTCATCCCCTCCCGCAATCGGCAAAGATGATCCCAATCATTTGTTTTTCACCCCGATCACGGGCGGGGATCCTCCTTCGCCAAGGCTTCCGCCGCCGCTGCGCTAAGGCGGATAAAATGGCGGACAAGAAAACCCCGCACCCTACAAGGTTTAGTTGCCCTGGCGCCCGTATGGAATGCTGCGATGGGCGCTTCGGTGCAATGAAGGATTTTGTATGTTCATACAGCGCCTGCCCGTGCACTGGAGAATAGTGCATAACCAGGTTTCGGTGATAATATCATTTTAAAGCACCCAAGTATCCTTGCTCCCGCCGCCCTGGGAAGAGTTGACCACCAGGGATCCACGGGTCAGCGCGACACGGGTCAGGCCGCCGGGCTGCACATATATTTCCTTTCCAAAGAGCACGTAAGGTCGAAGGTCCACGTGGCGTCCCTCGATCCGATCGCCGACGATCGTGGGTACCCGGGATAGGGAAATGGTGGGCTGGGCCATATAGTTGCGCGGTTCCGCCGTGATCTTCTCGGCAAACGCCGCACGCTGCGCGTCAGTGGCGTGGGGGCCCACCAGCATGCCGTAGCCGCCGGACTCGTTGGCGGCCTTGACCACCAGCTCATCCAGGTGTGCCAGTACATAGGCCCGGTCGTCATCGCTTCGGCAGATATAGGTGGGCACGTTGGGCAGGATGGCATCTTCACCGGTGTAGTATTTGATGATCTCTGGCACGTAGGCGTAGATCACCTTGTCATCGGCAATGCCGGTGCCCGGGGCGTTGGCCATGGCGATGCGGCCCGCCTTGTAGACGCCGATGAGCCCGGTGACGCCCAGCAGGGAATCGGGGCGGAAAACTTCCGGGTCGATGAAATCATCGTCGATGCGCCGGTAGAGGACATCCACGCGTTTGAGCCCCTTGGTGGTCAGCATGTGGACGAACCCATCGGAGACCACCAGGTCCTGGCCCTCCACCAGTTCCACCCCCATCTGTTGGGAAAGAAAAGAGTGCTCAAAGTAAGCGCTGTTGTAAATGCCGGGGGTCAGCACGCCGATCGTCGGGGATTGGACGTGGTCCGGAGCCAGGTACTCCAGCATTTCCAGCAGTTTGGAGGGGTAGTCGTCCACCGGCCTGACGTGGGATGCCTCGAATACCTGGGGAAAAGTGCGCTTTAGCACCTGGCGGTTTTCAAGCACATAGGAGACGCCCGAGGGGCAGCGCAGGTTGTCTTCCAGCACGAAAAACCGACCGTCGCGGTCACGGACCAGGTCGGTGCCTGTCACATGGCACCAGATCCCCCGGGGCGGGGTGAACCCCTCGCACTCTCTGCGGTAGGTGCGACTGGTGAGGATCAGGTCTTCGGGGATCACCTTGTCCTTGAGGATTTTCTTCCCGTTGTAAATATCCTGGATGAATTCATTGAGGGCGAAGATCCGCTGCTTGAGACCGCTTTCGATCTGCTGCCAGTCGCTGCCGGAGACGATGCGGGGGATAATGTCGAACGGCATGATCTTTTCGGTGCCCTCGTCGCGGCCGTAAACATTGAAGGTGATGCCCATTTTCAGCAGCATGGCCTCGGCCGCCTTCTGGCGCAGGGACAGATCCCCTGGCGGCAGCGACTCGATTTTGTCCACCAGCAATTGTGCACCGGGCCGGGGCTTGCCGTTCTCATCGATCAATTCATCGAAATAATCACCCGGATCATACGTTCTAAATGTTTCCATCGAACCGTTTCCTCCGTGGCTGCGCGGGTCTGTGTTAAGAAAGCAAAAATCACTGCACTCAATTTTTCTCAGCGGTGCGCACCGTTACTGAGATCGCCCTGGGAACCCTGCATAAAGCGCAGGGCGCCAGGCGAAAGTGATCGTTGTCGAGGCAATGCACCTGACCGCAGGCTCTGGCCGCAACGCAATGCCGCCGGCTTTGTGGTGGGCGTTTACCCATACGTCCGGGGGGCCGGTGTGCCCGCCCATTTTATGAAAAACCAGAACATCTTGATATTCAATGGTAAAAAGAGATAAGTAACGCTTTTATGTCCGTGTTTCAGCAAGGCTGACTTTTTTACTAAAAAATAAGGTGTTCACATCCCAGTGCCAAAGCACATTCCACGATATCTTTTCGACCGCCGGGACTACAAGATGCTGTCCCTTGTCAACGAGGTGATCAGCAGCGGGCGAACGACGCCCTTTGCCCACATCGAGCTTTACGTTCATTTCCATCCCGAAGGCATCAAGGAGTTGGCCGAGTCGCGGGGCCTTCGCATCGCGTACGCCACCATTTTATTGCTCCAGTCTTTGACCACGGGGCGGTTGGAGGATCGTCTGGGCGCCTTGAGCGCCCTGCGTGATGAGGTCATCGATACCGCCATTGGCCCCATGCCCCGAAACACCGCCCGAGTATTGCTGCAGATCATGAAAGAGCTGGTGCGCGCCCACGGCGATCAGCGCCGGCAATTGGAGTTGGCTCACGATTTCCGGGCGGCGGCCTCCGGTAAACCCCGGGTCATCCGCCGCCAGTTGCGGCAATACCACCTGATTGAAATGCCCGAGGCGTGGAACCAGGTCGCCTTTGACGACCACGTCCACGATGCCAACACCAAGGGGCGCAAGTCGCCGACGCATTTGATCATGGACGCCTGGATCAAGGGAATCCGGCGCCTGCGTGTCATCTATTATAACCACATCTCTTCAAAGTCCGCCACCGAGCTGATACAGGCCGCCCAGATCATGGGGATCACCTTGCGAATGGGCATCGAATTTTCAGCCTGTTTCCGAGGCAAGTATGCCCAATTGATATGGGTGCCGCGAGGATTCCATGACGACCAGGCTTTTCTGTGTTTTCTGGAAGAGCCGGAAACCGTTGCGTTGATGCAGGCGGGTGTCGACGTATCCGTCTATCAGGAAAAATATGTCTGCGCTCTGCTGCATGCGTTCAATGCCCGGCACCGGGATGCGTTCAACGCCGTTTACGACATTGACCTGCCGGTTTTAGAGGAGACGGCGTTTTTGGCTTATGTGGCCCCGGGGCAGGCATCGCTGCTGCATCTGGCCAAGTATATTCATGCCCAATTCCTGTCGCGGCTGCCGCAGGCGATGGCGCGCCTGCGGACGACTTACCAGGCCGCCGCCGATGCCACGGAACGATGCCGCATCGAAGCGCAGGTCGATCGGCTCAACCGGCTCAGTGCCGACACCATTCTCGACGATTATCTGAAACCGCGGCACAACCCTGAAATCCCAGACGTGTCCGTGCCGCATGACGACCCCCTTGCCCCGGCATTGCTGCAGCTGTCTCCCAAAGCGGTGATCGACAGATTGATCGATCTCAGGAGCGCCTATCGCATCACTTTGAATCTGAGCAATATCACGGTGGAGGATGCGCTGGAAATTCTTTATGACTGTGAAGGCAAAATCACCCGTCTTGAAATTTTCAATCTGAAAGATTACGCCGCCGGTCTCACCCATCACATCCCGCCCATCATCGAACTGCAGCAGGCCATCAACCAGGGCAATGTGATCGCTTTAAAGCGCATCATCCGGCAAACCATCGTCCGTCTGGCACAGACCGACCCGCCGGACACCGGCCGCATCGATCGGCTTTCGGCGATTTTGCATGATATCGTCTCGCTGAAGGCATTCTACGCCGGCATCCCACTGGTTTCCCGGATCGGCAGCGATTCAACCGGTGGTGCGCCCTATTCCCACGGGATGGGCTTGGTGGTGGACGATACGTTGCCCTGGCGCAGCCGCCGTGACATCCGCCGCAAAGACAATGACCGTTTGAGGCTTCCCATCACGGTGTGCGTGTCGCCGGTAACGATTTACCGCCCCGGACACTTGACGGGGATGATGGCTGCCGTGCGCCGCCTGCCCGGCATGAGCCGGGCGGGTCTGCGGCGGGAAAACCACTGGGAGACACTGGAGCAGGATGTCCGCCTGGTGCCGGAAGGCAACATCGTGACCCTGGGGGGAATTCAGGGCGTGCCCGAAAATGGATTGCGCCTTTCCCCTCAGCCGGATACCGAAAAAAGCATTCGGCGTGCGCTCAATCTGAACAGTCTGCTGAAAAACGGTTTGAAAGTGGCCATCGGATTCCTTCCTGCCTTTGCCACGTTCGCATTGACAAAGGACTGGTGGCTGCTGGCCTATGGCGGCGCCTTTATTTGGTTCGGCATTACCGGGCTTCGCAATATCGTGCAGTCGGTGCTTGGCGGCGGCGGATGGCGGCGCTCCCCGCTGCTCCGGTGGAATGATCTGATCAGTTGGGAGCGCATCACCGATTCGCTGCTCTATACCGGGTTCTCCGTGCCGCTGCTGGATTACGTCACCAAAACGGTGCTGCTCGAGCGGTGCTGGAATATCACCACGTCAACCCAGCCGGTGATGCTGTATACGCTGATGGCGCTGGCCAACGGGATTTACCTGTCCAGCCACAATATCTTCCGCGGGCTGCCCAGAGGGGCGGTTGTGGGCAATTTCTTCAGAAGTATTCTCAGCATCCCCCTGGCCATCGGTCTGAATGCCGGCATCGGTTTTATGGTGACCGGTATGGGATTCGGCCCGGCGGCGCCGATTCTGCAAAAATGGGCGGCCATCATTTCCAAAACAGCATCTGATGTCGTGGCCGGTATCATTGAAGGCGCCGCCGATCGGTTTCAAAACATCGACCGCCGACGCAGGGCCATCGGAAATAAGATCAAACAAATTTTGGATACGTATACCGAACTGGAAATACTGCTGCCTGAAGCACAAGCCATGGAGTATTTGCAGAACCCCGAAAAATTGGGCAAAGTGCCCGCCGATGCGCAGGACATGGCCAAACGCATGTATGTACATGCCCTTGATCTGCTCTATTTCTGGATGTACCAGCCGCGCGCGCGAAATGCCTTCAGAGCCTTGATCGAGGAATTGAGTCCGGATGAGAGCCGGATTGTCCTTCAGGCCCAGACGGTACTGTATCAGCAGCGCCCCATCAGTCAGCTATTCATTGACGGCATCCTGGGGCAGGGCTTCTCCAGGCCTCTGGCGTTCTATCTTGCCCAGTCACCGGCGTACCTGGCCGAGATTGAAGTGCTGATTGCCGAAAATGAAGCCGCTTATGCCGCCTGCTGTCAGGCACCGGTTGACCCCAAAGTCCTTGATGCCCTGCAAAGCAAGGGAAGCAAAAAATTTTCCGCGGAGGTGCAGACAAGACAGGGGCGGACGGGCACGGCGTAAATAGATGACCATAGCGTTGCGGCCTCCCGCATCACGACCACGGGCAGATGAATTTTTCCCAATCCCGCAGTTCGGCTCTCAGCTTCTCCATGTGCCGCAGCGTGGCGATCTCCCGGTCGAAATCCGCCGATGACAGATTGAGCCGCTGCATCAGTTTGTCCGGCTCAATGCCACCGGTGTCTGTGAGAATCTGAAGGATATTTTCCTGCGTTGGAGACAATTGCGCACCCGTCCCGCCACTTTGGACGGTGGATTTGGCGCAGTAGACCGCCCATGGATCGCAGGCCTTGGCCGGCGAAAGGGCGATCATGTAACAGTCTTCGCACAGGGTGCGTCCGTGAAGCGTGTTTTCTTCTTCAGCGGCAATGGGCACGCTGCATTTATCGCACTGCATGGGCTTCCTCCGCGTATAGAATCTCTCACAAAGAAATGGCGGCTTGAACGGCGATTTGAGTCGGCTGCTGACGGTCAAATCCTTTATCCCTGCGCCGGCGGCAGTGCTAAAGACGCCTTTTGGTGGCGGGGCCGAAAAAGAGGATGCCTGCGACGCTGCCGACTACGGGTAACCTTACTTATCGTAGATAATCCCGAGAATAGTTTTCTTTGCGTGCTTGGCGTCTTTGCGAGAAAATTGCTTTTTTACGGGTTTGTCAAGGTTAAGAGACCGGCTTCTCGCCGCGGCATCAGGCATCAATCAGACGCCATAATCGCTGCGATCCGCGCCTCCCGCTCCCGTTGTGAGATATAAGGCATCAGTTGAACATCGCGAATCTTTGTTTCGCGTCGGCGCTTGCGGGCCGCGGCGGCGGCCAGTTTTTCCATCAGGCGATCCAGATCGCAAGGCTTCATCAGATAATCAAAGGCGCCCTGTTTCATGGCCGTGACGGCCAACGTGAGCGTGCTCTGACCGGTCAGCATAACGATTTCCATCAGCGGCCATTGGTGCTTGATGCGCGAAAGGGTTTCAAGTCCGTCCATGCCCGGCATGCCAACATCGAGCAGCACGACTTCAAGACTGCCCACCGCCTCCAGGCGGCTCAGTGCTTCCAGGCGGCTCAGTGCCTCCAGGCGGCTCAGTGCCTCCTGGCCGCTGAAAGCCGCGGTGACCGATAGCCCCCGCTGTTCAAGTCGCTGGGAGAGGGTCTCGACAAATTCCCGTTCGTCGTCGACCAAAAGCAGTTGCAGCGGTGGCACCTCCTGATTCATCAATTCTCGCCAGCACCGCTCGACACGGTGACCGTTACGGCATGTTCCAGGACTCCGTTGTTGCCATAGCCCAGGGCGTTCCAGGATGCCTCCATGGGCTGCCGGCGGCCAGCGGCGTCGGTAGCCCGCGCCATGATGGTGTATTCGCCTTCTTTCTCCACAGACCACACGTACTGCCACTGCCGCCATGCAAAGGGTACGTCCGGGCCGATCCACTCCGCAACGTTCCATGTCTGTCCCGCGTCCGTCGACACATCGACTCTGATCACGCGATTTTCGCCGGCATAGGCTGCGCCCAGCACGGTGACGTCGCCTGCGGAAAGGCGGTCTCCATTCTCGGGCCGCGCGATGATGGACTTGAGACCGATTTCGGTGACGACTTCCCCGGTTTTTCGGTCCTGGCCCTTCTGGAATTTTCGATACACCTGATCCATGAAAAAGCCTTCAAAGGGTCGATCGAGAACGGTGATTTTCTTGAGCCACTTGGTGCAGTTGGCGCCCGTCCACCCAAGCGCGATGACGCGCATGGGATACCCCCGTTTCAGGGGCAAGGGGGCCCCGTTCATTTCATAGGCCAGCAGCGTGGAATCCAGCGCTTTTTCCAGGGGGATGCTCCGGATAAACGAAATCTGCGCGGATCCCCGCGGCCGGTCCATGCCTTCGAATGCCACGTGACGGGCGTTTGCTGTGAGCCCGGCCTTCTCCAGCACGGTTTTCAGCCAGACCCCGCCCCAGACGGCGTTGCCCACACCGCCGATGGTCCAGGTGTTGCCGGGGGCCTTTTCCTTCAACAGCGACCGGCCGTTGCCGGAGCACTCCAGGGTGGCGGCCGATATGGCTTTGGGCATGCGCGATATCTGCTCGAAGCTGAGCTCAAGCGGTGTTTGCACCTCGCCGTCCACGGTGAGCTGCCATTGGGACAAGGCAATGGGCTCTGATGGGATTTCACCCTGATTGCGGTCGAAAAACACCTCTTCCGCGGTGATCCACGATGTGAGGCGCTCGTTCGGGGTCTCTGCGTTGAGTGGCACCTCGGTCATGACGCGCAACTTTTTTCCCATTTCGTCACCTGCTTTCCGCCGATTGGTTTCAATCCGGTTTCTCAGGAAACAGTCACATCAAATAAAATACCCAAAGCGATGCCGGCTCAGCTCAAGTCGCGGATGGCGTTCCTATAAGCGGACTCGGGGTGGAGCCCGGGGAGGGCTTTCACGGGGCGCCCGTTTTTAAAAAACAAGACGTAGGGGATGGCGGTGATGCCATAGCGCTCCAGGACCGGGTTCAGTTTGTCCACGTCCACTTTGTAGGCATCTACCCGGTCTGCGTAGGTCACCGAGAGCGCATCGATGACCGGCGTCAGCTGCCGGCAGGGCACGCACCAATCCGCGTAAAAATCGACCATTACCAGGTTTTGTCCGTTCGTTTTCCCGATAGCCGCGTCGAAAGCGGACAATGTTTCCAATGGCTTCACCCGCGTTTCGCCGGGGGTGCTGGCGGCGCCGGAGCAGCCGATGATTCCGGCGACCAGGACCGCTACTGCGATGCGTGGGATCAATCGGCGGTATAATGCCGGGTGTTTTCGCATGGGCCTTCTTTCTTGCCTGTAAACGCCGAGCCCCGTCCTGGCACGGCCGGGGCGGCAGCGGGAGGTAAGAATGGTGCCAATGGCAGCGCCGCCGTCGGTATTCATAGAGCCATGTCTAGTTGGGCGAATACCGTGAATTATAGATCGTGACCACATCCGCCTGGCTGAACTGGTAATGGGAGCTGCAATGATGGCATTGGATGTCAACGGGGAAGGGCCCGTTTTCCCGGATGTCGCGCAGATCATCCTCCGGCAGCATGGCCAGCATGTTTCGGATTTTCTCAAGGCCGCAGTGGCAGAAGAACTCCACCCGGTAGCTGTCCAGGATTTTCGCGTCGTGGCCGCGGAATGCATCAGCGATGACGGTTTCCGCGGGGATGCCGCTTTCGAATGCTTCGCCGATCGATGAAATCCCCGCAACCAGGCTTTCCAAAGATGCGACGGTGTCTTCCGGGGCGCCGGGCAGGACCTGGAGAAAGAGTCCGCCGGCGCCGGTGACCGTCCCTTCGGTATCGAACTTGATGCTCAGATGAAAGGCCGAGGGAATCTGCTCCGAGGTCAAGAAATAATAGGCCAGGTCCTTGGCCAGGGATCCGTACATGAGGGCCACCCGGCCGGTAAAGGGGTTTTTTGCGTCTTCCAGAAACCGGGTTACCTCAAGCACACCGGCACCGAAAAAGGGTGACAGGTTGAAGCTTTCCAGCGGTTTGTCTACGGCAATGGGAACGGATTTAAGATGCCCCCGGACCTCTCCAAAGGCATTGACCTCGACGGTCAGCCCTTTGATGGGACCGGTGCAGTCTACGGCCAGGCGGATCCGATCGTTGCCTTTGAGATGGGAGGTCATCAGCCCGCCGGCCAGGTAGGCGTGGCCCAGTACCAGGGTTTCCAGGATGCCCAGTCCGTGGTTGGCACGCATCTCGTTGACCATTCGGGTGCCGTGGAGGACGGCGCCGCGAACGGTGCCGCCGGACAACACGAACCGGTGCAGCCGATCCAGCGCAGCGGCTTTCAATTGGGCTTTGATATCATCGCCGTAGGGGTGGTCTTTGATCATGAATTCGGAATCATCCTTATCGTCTGGGAAACCATTGCCGCATTAACCACGATGGCGCGCAAACTAACCATTGTTTGGAACAAGATCAACAATGGATCCGGTCTTTAGGAGATGATCGCAAAAGGTTCGTATTTGACAAGTCCACCGTGAGTGACGCACTATGACCCATAGCGGTTCAATAGGCCGCTCCAACTTGCAACACCCGCCGAGGCGATCATGTCACCGTACGATCTTACCGAGTTTCTCCGTTTGTCATCAGCACTCAATTACAATCTTAGCGCCGCCTCGTTGAACCGCTACAATGTCATGCTGTTTATCCTTGGCGGCAAGCGGTTCGATGAAGACAACGCGGTGGATCGCGAAAAAAAATCGGTGGTGATGGAGGCGCTCAGCTATCTGTTTTGCGCCTATCGCGAGAAGCGGCGGCGTCTTGGCCCCATGGCCGTGCTTCACCCGCTCCGGGCCACGGCCATCTATGCACGCTCGCTGGATCGCATTTCACTGGTGGATCTTCTGTCGGCGCTTTTCCACGACATTTTGGAAGACATTCACCCCAATGATTTTGACGCTGAAACGTGGGCGGCGCTGGAGCTGCAGCTATACGAGCTGCTGGAGCGGCTCGATCCCGAAGACGAATGGCGGATCATGGAGCGTCTTCAGGCGCTCACGCGCTTTGAGAGTGAAAACTACTACCAGTATATCGGTCGGCTGCTGGAACGGGCGAGCGGCATTCCGGAGCTGGTTCAGGTGAAGCTTTCCGATCGACTGGACAATACCCTGGACATGCGCATCGACATCCAGGACCCCCTGGAAGGGATCGATTTCTATGAAAACGTTTTCCAGCTATTGTTCGTCGGCAATTTCAAGGGGTTCGTTCCGGAAGTGGAACACCCGCCCACGGCATCGCTCAACGGCGCCAAGCGTCTTTACCAGCTTTTCAAAAATGCCGTGCTGCTCTCTCTCATCCGGCAGAAAGGGAACATTTCCGGCGACCGGGTTTCCAAGTTCTTTTTCAACGCCGTCGCCTCCGCCAGTCTCAAGGAAGCCCAGCGCACCCTCATGCACGTGACGGGCTACCATCACCGGGACGTGGAAAATACCCGTGCCCTGCTGCTGAGTGCAATGGAGTATTGCTACGGGGGGCGCATCGACATGGTGACCAGCCCCGAGGACGGGTACATGCTCGACGGCCTGTTTTCCGGGTATTTTGGATTGTCCGATTCCAAGGCCCGCAACGATCAGCTTGACCGGTTGTACAAGAACAAGCCCCTGATGATTCAGGCCTCCATCGCCTTCATCGTTATTTTCCTCAGCTTTCTCAATAATCCCATCTTCTTTGTCCGGGGCATCGGCATCGACGGCGTGACGCCGTCGATTTGATGCTGAATGTGACTAATTCCCACTGAGAAGCGGATTTGCATCACGTGTTGGTCAGCGGCCTGAGGACAAGCAAGGCGGTGCGCCATGACAACCTTTTTCCTATTGAAATCAAACGGGTAGCGGCCCTATCAGGATTATTTTTATGGATGGCGCGGCAATAGTGTTTGCCTTTCTGTCGGCGGTATTGATGGGCACGATTGGTGTCTTTTCAAAGATCACCGGATTGCCCGCCGAGGTCATCACGTTTTTCCGACTTCTGCTCGGAGCCGGTTTCATGGCGATCTATCTTGTCGCTATACGAAAAGCGGATCTGCTCAGGCAATGGCCGTCATGGCCGGTCCTGATCAACGGCTGCTTTCTGGCCGGCTTTATCATTTTTTACGTGCAGGCGATGAATTATACTTCGATGGCAAATGCCATTATGCTCGTTTACCTTGCACCACTGGCCGCATCAATCGCCGCACATCTCTTTTTAAATGAGCGCCTTAATGTTCTGGGTGCCGGGTTGATCATACTGGCCCTTTTCGGATTTGCGATGATGATGGGCTTCAGGGTTGAGATTTCCAGGCAGAGTTCTGAGTTTATCGGTATCTGCTTTGGCTTGCTGGCACTGATCTGCTATGCCGGGTTTATCCTGTTAAACAGGATTATCCCGAAACAGATCCATGTGTATACGCGCACATTCTACCAGCTCCTGGTGGGTGCGCTTGTGATGTTGCCCCTTGTTTTGAATTCTATACAATCGGTTAAGACGGAACATGTCCCCTGGCTGATTGGCACCGGTTTTTTTCCCGGTTTTCTGGCCATTTTATTTGCCGTCATCGCGCTGAGCCGTCTTCCGGCTGCGGTGTTTGGCACCATTGCCTATATCGAACCGGTCGCCGTGGTCGTTTTCGGTTGGACGCTGTTCGGCGAGACCTTGAGTCCCCTGCAGATCGGCGGATGCCTGTTGATCATTTTGAGCGGAGCCGCAAAGACCCTGACGATGCGCCGAGCGCAGCCAGCGACAGCGCCGGCGTCTGCCAATCCGTAAAATTGCCCTAAAGAAACCATTTGCGCTTCTCTATGAAGCTCCAGTTGTCGTCGATTCGTTTTTAAGGATATCCATAAAGCGCAATTGTGGCGGCAAACATCAATCATCAGCCGCCCGCCGTGGCATTAATATAGTGTCCGTCCATGGGAGGCTTGTTGCTCCCTCTCCCTTGATGGGAGAGGGCTGGGGAGAGGGTGACAGCCCACCGGGAACAAGAGATAACCTTATAACGACCCTCCCCCGCCCCTGTCCCCTCCTGCCAGGGGAGGGGTATTTATGAATGGACACAAATCTATGGCGCTGACCGCGTCTTTTGTCAGCATGCCGCCGCTGATAGCCATTGTCATAAATACATACCGTTTGCACAACAACGCCTGGTGAACATCGAAATCGCTATCGGCCGTGGAAAACATCGATTTCGATCCCGACCCCGAGAGGATTTTGGCGTTGAAACCGAAAAGTATTCTTCCAAGTACGCTATCACAGGGGGGTCGTTGCCGGCAGACTACAGACGGGTCTTGATGAACTTGGGCACAAGGTAGTCGAAAATCCCCAGAGCCCCGCCCTCCCGGCCCATGCCGCTTTCCTTGATGCCGCCGAAAGGCGCTTCCGCACAGGCCAGCAGCACTTCGTTCACGCCGACCATCCCCACCTCAAGGGCTTCTGAGACAACGGCGGCCGTCTTCAGGGCCGTGGTGAACACGTAGCCTGCCAGACCGAACGGCAGGGCGTTGGCGCGGGCGAGGACGTCATCGGTATCGTCAAAGCCGGTGATGGGCGCAATCGGGGAAAAGGGCTCCTGGCTCATGATCAGGGCGTCTTCGGGCACATCGCCGAGCACCGTGGGTTCGAAGAAAAATCCCTTGTCGAAGGCCCCCGCACGCCGGCCGCCGGTGATCAGTATCGCTCCCCGCTTGACGGCGTCTGCGCACAGGGCCGTGCAGCGATCGAGGTTGCGCCGGTTGGCCAGGGGGCCCAGGGTGACCGCGGGGTCCAGCCCTGCGCCCAGGGTCAGGCCCTCGGCGTATTCGGCGAAAGCCCGGGTGAATGCTTCCTTGATGCGGGTGTGCACGTAAAACCGGCTGGGGGCGATGCATACCTGCCCGCAGTTTCTGAATTTGGCCGCGGCCAGGGCGCGCGCCGCCGCCACGGGATCGGCGTCATCAAAGACAATGGCCGGGCCATGGCCGCCCAGTTCCATGGTGACTTTCTTGATGCCGTCGGCGCACAGGTGAAGGATTTTTTTCCCTACCGGCACCGATCCGGTCAGCGAGACTTTTCTCACCGACGGGGCGCCGATGAGATGCTCGGCGATCAGCGCCGAGGCGCCTGTCACCAGTCCGACGGCGCCGGCCGGCACCCCCGCATCGGCGAGGGCCTGAAAGAGCGCCATGAGCGTTCCAGGCGCCTCTCCGGCCGGTTTGCAGATCACCGCGCAGCCGGCGGCCAGGGCGGCGGCGATCTTTCGTGACGGCAGCAGGGCCGGAAAGTTCCAGGCGCTGAAGGCTGCGCAGATCCCCACCGGCTGGTAGATCACCGCCATGCGAACGTCCGGGCTGCGGCCTTCGATGGTCTGGCCGTAAATGCGTTTGGTTTCCTCGGCGTACCACTCGAACTGCTCGGCGGCCGCCACGGTCTCGGCATGGGCTTCGGCCATGGGCTTGCCGGTCTCCAGCACCATCATGCCGGCGATGGCTTCGATCCGGGCATGAATCATCGTCGAGACCCGGCGCAGCACCGCGGCCCGCTCCCAGGCCGGCGTGCGCCGCCACTTGTCAAAGCCGCTCTGGGCTGATGCCAGCGTCCGCGTCAGATCCTCCGACGTCGCTGCCGGTACCGCTCCGATGATCTCTTCGGTGGCGGGGTTGATCACCGGGAAAGTGCCTCCGTCCGATGCGCCCTGCCAGCGCCCGTCGATAAACAGTCCGTAAGGGGTGTACATGATCGGTTCCTTTGCTTGAGTCCGTCCGGGGCAACCGCCCCGAAGCATTCACATGGCATTTTATCGCGCTGGATCACCCGGCGGGGTTCCGGATTCCATCCGGCGGATGTCCTCCAGTATCTCGTGATACCGGGTTTCGTTGATGGGGTAGAAATACAGGGCCGCCAGCGCCAGCAGGAAAATGGCGGCGGAAACGGGGCCCAGGAGCAGCCGGATCCCCATCAGTGCCGAGGGGGCCTGCACCACATCCGGGACATAGCCGGAAAGTGACAGGACCCCGCCGGTGATGCCCAGGGCCACGGCCTGGCCGATCTTGAAACCGAAGGTCCATATCCCGTAAAAGGCCCCTTCGGTGCGTTTGCCGGTTCGCAGATAGTCGTATTCCACAGCGTCGGGCACCATGGCGTAAGGCAGGGCGTAGGTAAAGCCCATGCCGAGGCCGGCGACGGCCATCATGGCGATGGAAAAGGACGGCGGCCTGAGGTGGCCGAAGAAAAAAAGCACCATGATGGCGGCGGCAAACACTATCATACCAAAGCCATAGGCGGCCTTCTTGCCGAACTTGCGCGAGGCGGCCACGCTCACGGGGATGAACACCATGGCGGTGAGCAGCAGCACCAGCATGGCGGCGGTGGTCATCGCTTCGTTTCCGTGGACATACTTGAAGTAGTAGATGGCGATGCCGCTGACCACGGTCAGGGCCGTGACGTGCAGGGCATAGGTGAGCAGGATGAGAAGATAGGGCCGATTGCCGAAGACATTCGAATAGGTCTTCCAGAAGCCTTCCCGGTGCACCGGCGCGGTGCGCTCAGGCTCGCTGACGGTGAACACGGTGACCATGGCCGTGATCATCATGATGAAACCGAAAATCGCACCCATGACGCAATAACCGGTGTTCTTGTCGCCAAACGCGTTCACCAGCGGCAGTGCGGCCCCTGCACCGAGCAGGGTGCCGATTACAGCGAATCCGAAGCGGTAGCCGTTGAGGCTGGTGCGTTCGTGAAAATCGCGGGTCAGCTCCGGCGTCAGTGCGCTGTAGGGGATGTTGACCACGGTATAGGCCCCGCAGAGCAGGCAGAACGCCACCGTGCCCCAGGCAAAAAGCGCCCCCTGGCTATGCAGGCGCGGGTTGGTGAACATGAGGATCATGGTTAAAAACAGTGGGATAGAGCCAAAAAGAATATAGGGGCGCCGTCGGCCCCACCGGCTGCGGGTGTTGTCCGACAGGTAGCCCACCACCGGATCGGTGACCGCGTCCCAGAATTTTCCCACCATGATGATGGCGCCGGCGAGTCCCGCGGAGACGCCTACCGTATCGGTGAGAAAATTGAGCAGCAGAAAGGCGACCACGGTGAAAAAAAGGTTGCCGCCAAGATCGCAGACGCCATAGCCGAGTTTGACCTTGAGGGGAAGTCTGTCACGGATCACGGGAGATGTTCCTTTTATCAATAGTGATGGCACCGTAAAAAGTCCTTTGCGCGTCATGCCGGCGAAGGCCTGCATCCAGCAGTCTTTCCGATGAGCCGCTTGTGGCCGGGCCAGTCTCAGATGCCAAAAGCCGATCGCAGCTTGAGACCGTGCTCGGCCTTTCCGGAGAGTTTGAGCTGGCCCTGGAGCAGGGCCGTTTCGATGCGTTTTTTCCCCAGCAAAATGGCGGCCCAGGTGCCGGCCGGAACCCGGATGACCAGATCGGCCGCATCGGTCCACCCGCCGGCCGTCAGTTGCGCCCGCCCGTCACCCACGTCGAGGCGGTAGCGCATTTCCGGCGTGCTGCCCTGGGCGGTGAGATGCAGCCCCACCTGTACCTGCCAGCCCTGCACGGCCGAACCATCGAAGCGATCGACGAGCGCCTCGGTGAGCGTGCGGGCCTGCCCGGCGAGCAGCGCGTCTTTTTTCCCCAATCCCAGCAGGCTCCCCAGAGAGCGGCCCGGCGAAGCGGCCCGCCGCTCGCGGCAAATCCGCCGCCGGGTGTAAAACCAGGGCCACCGGGCGTCGAGCTCTTCGGTGTAGACCTCGCGGCGCAGGCGGGCGGACCGGGATATGGCCAGGTTGAGCCGGAGCATCTGCCGGCCCTGTTCGCCGGAAAGCAGCGGCGGGGCCTCGCCCCGGATGGCCGCGATGAAATTGGCGGTGGCGCCCGTGAAACCCTCGCCCCAGTCGGTGGCCACATCTGCAAAATCGCGCCAGCGGTACCCGTCGAAAAGCCGGACTCCCGGCCCTGGACAGATGTCGCCGGTGCACCGGGTAATCAGCACGATGCCCCGGGTGCCGGTCACCTCGATCCATTCGTCGTTGGCATAATAGGTGGAGGGGATGTGCATGTCCGCCGCGTGGGCGTACTCGCACATCCCGTAGCAGGCGCCGCGGTGGTACTTCCACATGATGGCGGCCGGGCTGTCGACGATGCCGTCGGCCGAGTCGATCCAGGCGCTGACCCGCGTGATCTCCCCCAGCAGGTGCCAGGCCGTGGTCCACAGGTGGTGGCCGTGGTCGAATGTCTGCATGCCCCGTCCGGCGGCGTTTTCCGCAAGGCGCCAATCCCAGGCCGTGGCCGGCACTGCCCAGCCGCCGCTGCCGCCGCTGATCATCTTGATGCGCAGGTTGGATGGGGTGCCGATGGCGCCGTCGTCGATGAGTTTTTTTGCGAGGACGATGGGCGGATAAAAGACATAATTGTCGGTGATGCGCAGCACCACCCCGGCTTCGGCCACCGCGGCCAGCATCCGGTCGGCGCTGGCAAGGTCGATGCTCATGGGTTTTTGGACGGCGATGTGCTTTCCGGCCCGGGCCGCATCGATCACCATGGCTTCGTGGAGGCCGTGGGGGGAGAGAATCTCCACGGCGTCGACATTCCCGTCCCGCAGCAGGTCGCGGTAGTCGGCGTGGGCGGTATCGGCGCCCCAGTCGGCTTTTCGCCGTTCGGCCAGGTCCCGGTCGGTGTCGCAGACCGCCGCAATGCGGGCGTTGGGCGACCGGCGGTAGCCGGGAGCGTGCAGATCCGAAATGCGGCCGCAGCCGATGATGCCGACATTGATCTTGTCCATGATGCGCTCCTCAAAGGTCCGCGATGTCCATTGCGGGCGCCGAAAACGGCGTTTCGCACAACGACGGTTTACAGAAAATCGAGATCCGCACCGTCGCCGGCCTGAAGCACATGCGCTGCATAGAGCCTGGCCCATCCCCGCGCCGGCGCCGGGGGTGGCGTCCATGCTGCCCGCCGGCACGCCAGTTCGTCGCCGCCGACTTCAAGGTCGATCCGCCCGGCGGCGACATCGAGGGAGATCTCATCCCCGTCGGCCACCAGGGCCAGAGGCCCCCCGGCGGCGGCTTCCGGAGCGCAGTGCAGCACGACTGTCCCGTAGGCCGTTCCGCTCATGCGCGCGTCGGAGACGCGCACCATGTCGCGCACCCCCTGGGCGGCCAGGTACCTGGGGATGGGCAGGGAGCCGGCCTCGGGCATGCCCGCCCCGATGGGACCGGCGTTTCTAAGCACCAAGACATGAGCCGGCGTCAAGGCCAGGGCCGGATCGTCGATCCGGGCGGCGGCATCCTCGGGCGATTCGAAGACCGCGGCCGGCCCCCGGTGCCGCATGAGCGCCGGTGTGGCGGCGGCCGCCTTGATGACGGCCCCATCCGGGGCCAGGGTGCCGAAAAGCGCGACGATGGCGCCGGCGGTCCGAAGCGGATCGTCGATGCGTCGAATGGTGGACTGCCAGTCGCCGGGCCCGGCCGCGTTTTCGAGAAGCGCTCCCAGCGTGTCCCCGGTGACGGTCATGGCCTTCAGATCGAGCATCGGTGCCAGCGTCTTTAAAAGCACCGGCATCCCGCCGGCGTTGTGAAAATCTTCCATGTAGCCGGCGCCGGCCGGTTTGACGTCCACCAGCACCGGTGTTTTGCCTGAAAGCGCGTTCAGATCGCTGTAGCTCAGGGGCATCCCGGCGCGACGGGCCATGGCCATGAGATGGATCACTGCGTTGGTGGACCCGGACAGGGCAAGGAGCACGGTCAGGGCGTTTCGAAAGGACCCGGGGGAGAGTATTTTCGACGGTCGGAGATCGGAGCAGGCCAGCGCCACGGCACGCCTTCCTGAAGCCGCGCAGTGGCGCAGCCGCTCACCGGTGGCATGCGGCGGCGTGGCGCCGCCGGGCAGCATCAGGCCGAGGGCCTCCATCAGGCAGGCCATGGTCGATGCGGTTCCCATGACCATGCACGTGCCGCCGGTGGCACACAGCGCGGCTTCGATCTCGGCGATGTCGCTTTCTGAAAGCCGGCCTGCGCGGTATTCCGTCCACAGGCGCCGGCAGTCCGTGCAGGCGCCCAGGCGCTGGCCCCGCCAGTGGCCCGCCAGCATGGGGCCGGCCACCACGTGGATGGCCGGAACATCCGCCGATATGGACGCCATGGCCTGGGCCGGGACGGTTTTGTCGCAGCCGCCCACGAGGACCACCGCATCCATGGGCTGCGCCCGGATCATCTCTTCGGTATCCATGGCCTGGAGGTTTCGAAAGAGCATGGTGGTGGGCGCGGTGAGGATCTCGTTGAGCGAAATGGTAGGGAACGCCAGCGGGAGCCCGCCGGCCTCCATGACCCCGCGCTTGACCGCCGCCACCATCTCGGGCATCTGCCGGTGGCAGCTGTTGTAGTCCGAGGATGTGTCGACGATGCCGACGACAGGACGCGCCAGATCCTCCCGGTCATAGCCGGCCGATGTGAGAAACGCCCGCCTCAGGTACCGGGAAAAATTCCGGTCGCCGTACCGGGTGAGGTTACTGTCCATGCCCCTGGGGGCCTTTGGTGTGTTCATGGCGCTGAATCCTCCGCCGAGTCTGTAGGACCGAAGCCTTTTCCGGGCGCTCCTGCCGGTTCACAGGCCGATATCGTGCCTCAGGGCCTGGGTGTCCGCGCACCAGCCGCCCACGTTCCACCGGCCGAACACCCCCATGCCGCCGAGCGGGTCGTCGCCGAAATAGACCGGCACGTGCACCAGGGACAGCCCCCCGCGAGCACGGGCGCTGTCCAGGGCGTGAGTCAGCGAATCTGGGCAATCGCCGCCGTCAAAGGCCGCCACGCCGGCGACGGACCGGGCCCAGGCGAGGTAGTCCACCGGCACACCGTCGACCGTGGCGAACGCGGCGCCGTACTGGGCGGCTTGCAGACCGCTGATGGCGCCCATGCGCCGGTTGTCCAGGATCACGATCACCCCGGTGGCGCCGTGGGCGATACCGTCGATGAGAATCTGGGGATTCATGGTAAAGGAGCCGTCACCGCTCAGAGCCATCGCGTAAAAGGGTGTGGTGGTCATGGCCGTTGCCAAAACCGCAGAGGCGGCGAATCCCATGTAGCTGGCGCCGGTCTCGGTAAAGGTCCGGCCGGGGCGATCATCTTCGACGATCTGAAATCCGTTGGCCTGGACGTCGCCGGCATCGAAAAAGGTGACCACATCGTTGGCCCGGGCCCAGTCCGTGGCGGCTTTGATGGCGGCGGGCTGGGTGAGCACCGGCTTTTGCCACAGGGCGTCATGGAGCTGCGGGGTGTCGTAGCGCGCCTTTCTGAAGGCATCCCACCGGCTGCGGCTGTCCTGGCAGCGTGCCAGCCAGTCGGACGGTGCGGCGCGCTGCGGGCCGGTGGTTTCCTGGAGCGCCCGGTTGAGCCCGTCCAGGGTGCGCGGGATGTCACCGATGAGAGCGATGGTGCTGCGGTAATGGGTGGCTGCATCCACATCGCCGTTGATCGCCACCACCTGCCGGACATTGGGATAACCGGTCCTGGAGCAGTCGGACTGACAGACGCTCCGGGTGCCCACGGCGATAAGCAGGTCGGCTTCGGTCATGGCGAAATTGCCGCTGATGGAGCCTTTGGATCCGCCCACCGTCATGTTGCGCGGATGATCGAAGGGGATCACCCCGGAGGCGATGGGGCTGGTGACGGCAACCGCATCGGCCAGCGCCAGCAGGGCGTCGATCTGCCGCCCGGCGGTTCGGGCCCCGCCGCCGGCTTTCACCACTACCTTGCCGGCACCGGCAATGGCTTTGGCGGCCCGGGCGTAACGGCCGTCGTCGGCGGCCGGTCCCAGCGGCGGCGGCGGCGCGGCGGGCAGCTCGGAGAGGTTGAAGCGGGAGATGACCACGGGCTGGGTGTTCATGGGCAGCAGCAGGAAAAAGGGGCCGGGCCGGCAGGGGTGCTCCGTCGTGTTCAGCCCGCGGCGCAGCGCCGTGCCCACCGCCGCCGGGGTGTGCAGCTTGTAGGTGTTTCCCATGGCAGAGAAAAGCCTCAGAAAGCGGTCCTGTTCACTGCCGGGAATCTGCTGCATGTTGGGGCCTTCGTCTTCGGTGGTTTCGTCCCCGAGAAGGAACCAGACCCCGATGCCGTCGCTGGCCGGCGCCAGGGCGCCGGCCAGCGCGTGCAGTGCACCGGGCCCGATGGAGGTAAACACCGCCGCCTTTTCCCCGGTCACCCACCGCAACGCCGTGGCGGCATGCACCGCCTCGGTTTCGTGTCTGACCGCAAAGGTCCGCAGTAAACCGGCCGTTTCGTACACCCGCAGTACCTCGCCGATGTCGGTGGTCCCGTGCCCGAAAACGCCCACAAAACGGCTGACCCCCTGTCGCAGCAGTCCCAGGACCACCACCTCGGAGAGTGTCAGATCCATTCTCCCGGGCAGTGCGCCGGCATCAAGTGCCGCCGCCAGCCCTCCGGCCGCTGCAATCGCCTGTGCCCGTCGCAGCCGTTCGGCTGCCGTCTGCCGCGCCATAATCCGATTCTCCCGTCCAAGACGTTGTCTTAAATGCAATGGTATTGCGCTATATGCAACACGCTTGATTCAATTTGTCAACCCCCCGGCATCCCAAAACCCTGAGCGTGTGAGGGCATGTCACAGCACTTTAAGGATTATTGAGTTCATTGGATGGCGTAAATTACGGGACAGACAAAACCCCAACTGGAGAATAGAGCATAACCAGATTACGGACCGAAGCGCTGCGGTGCGGCCGGAATGCCGTTACGCTTCCAGAGTTATCACTCAGTGAACCCCAAGCGCGCGGAAAGCTGTGCGCCGGCGTCTTTGATGATCCGGCCGAACTCGTGCGCATGGGGCTTGATGGCGTCGCTGAGCCCGGAAATGCCGACGGCATAGCGGGCCTGCTTCAAATGATCAAAAACGGGTGCGGCAAAGCAGACAATGCCCCGGCGGTATTCTTCGTCATCCATGGCAAGGCGGTCGCTGCGCACCTGGATCAGGTAGCGTTCCAAGGCTGCGGCCGTGAGGACGGATTTGGGCGTGTACTTTTTGAACTCGATTCCGGAGAGAAAGCGCTGCCGCTCGGTGTCGGGCATAAAGGCGATGAGCGATTTGCCCAGGGCGGTCACGGCAGCGGGCTCGCGCGTGCCAACGGTGATATTGAGGCTCACCGCCGACTGAGGCTGATCGACGGTGATGAACACCACTTCGGTGCCGTCGAGGATGGCCAGGTGGGTGTTTTGCCCGGTTCTTGCGACGATGTCGCCCATGACCGGCCGGGCGAGCGCATCCAGACCGAACTGGCTGCCGGCCGATCCGGAGAGCGCCAGCACGCGATAGCCGATGGCATATCGTTTGGTCCCGGGATCCTGCAGGACGTAGCCGCATTTGACGAGTGTGCTCAGCAGCCGGAACACCGAGGAGCGGTCAATGGGAAAATGGGCGGCGATCTCGCCCAGCAGCAACGGCCGGCCTGCCTTTCCGAGAATATCGAGAATCGTCAATCCCCGCTCCAGGGACTGGATGGTGGCAGTCTTCATGTTGGATGACTTCCCTTGGTGAGATGGTCCGTAAAAACCACAGATACCGACTTAAGGCAACGGTAATTCAGAATGCGGCAACTGGCGGGTTGGCCGCCTGGAGGTCTACCACCCGGAAGGGGATATTGGCGGTGCCGACATGGTTCTTGTCATCCACGGCATAGACAAAGAGGCGATAGGCACCGGCCTGGTCCGGAACGCTAAGCTTCAGTTCGGGCGCCGAGGAGTACCGGACCCGGCCGACGGTTGGGGGGCGGCTTTCAGGCGCGCCGCCGAACCCCACCGCGGTCGGCTCTGCCAGGATTTCCCAAACATAGGTCAGCGGCGCTGATTCCGGGTCCCGGGCTGTAACCACAGCGATGATCTGCGTTTCGGGCCCCAAGGCCACGCCGTCTTTGGCGTGGAATCCGTTGATGGAGAGCTGTGAGACTTCCGGGGCCCGGTTGTCAGGCCAGGTGCCGCTCCAGTTGTAACTCATCACGTCCACGGCGGGACTGAACAGATGCTGGCCTTCAAAGCCCGGCAGGTTTTCGATGAGCAGGCTGTACCAGGTGGGCGTGCGCTCCTGCTTTTGTCCCCAGAGAAACACATAGGATCCGATACAGCGGTCGCTGTTGGCCAGGATATCCTGGACATAGTAGCGCCGGATCATGGACGCTTTGGCGGTGCTCGGCGGCTCGATCGGCCGGTCCCAGTCCGTGCGTTCAGCTTCCCAGTGGCCTGTCACACCCCATTCGGTCACAAGATAAGGCCCCGAGTAGGCGGACGCCTCCATGGCTGCACGCAGTTTCGGCAGGGCGCCGTAGGCATTCACGCCCACCGCATCGAGGCTCGGCGCGAAGCGGGCGATGCGGTCCAGCGTTTCGGGGGTGAAAGCGATCACCGAGATGACAGGGTGCCCGGGGTCGAGGCGCTTGATCAGCCGAGCCAGCGTATCCACGAAGTGCCAGGCTTCCGGGATGTCGGCGCCTTGCAGGTTGATCTCGTTTCCCAGCGCCCACATGAGCAGGGCGCTGTGGTTCCGATACTGCGCCGCCAGCGCCGTCACCTCTGCGGTTTTCCGGGCCATGTAGGCCGGGTCCCGGTAATCCGAGGCGCGGTGACTGAGCCAGATGCCGAGCAAAACGCTCATGCCGAGCGCATCGGCTTTTTCGAGCACGGCCGCGCCGTTTTGCGCCCCCCAGGTACGAAGGGAATTGGCGCCGAGCACCCGCGCTGAGGCAAGCGCCTGGGTGCCGCCCACGCCTTTGATGAAATAGGGCTCACCGCCGCGGTAAAGACGGTACCTGCCAGCGTCGGTGCGGATTTCGACCGAGGTGTGCGCCAGGTTTGGGGCGGGGACGAATGCGCCGGCGTCCTCGGGTGAATCCGCTGACGGGCGATGCTGGCCGCGGATGTCCGGGAGAAAGGTCGGGGCCGCACCGGCGTTGCGTATAGATCCGGCGAAACTCCCCAGGAGGCTGATGAGCAGGATACTTATGACGGTTTTGACGATAATCTGTGGCATGCGTGTCGACCGGGCAATGGTTTGAAACGCTGCGCATCAATGATGCCGCTTTTAAAGATTATGATCGGCAACAAGCAAAATTGCTTTAGGCGCAGTGCGGGCCGGAGAGCGCGCTTCCAGTTGTTGAAGGCCGTCCGGCAATGTCGATGAGTGACATAAAATTCAAACTCGCAACCCCATTTGTCAATGACCGTCGGCCCATTCCGTATGCTGGACGGGGCCGGCGCCGATTCAGCGGCGCCGGTTGTGAATCACCAGGATGACATAGATGACAACGTTAAGCAGGAGCACCGCACCCCCCAGCAGGATCTGGTGAGACCGCGTGAGCCCCTCGGGGTAGACGACGGGGTTGAGGAGGTGTTCGATGAAGCCGCCGCCGTAGTATTCCAGTCCAGCCTTGATGCGGAAGTGGTTTTCAAGATGGGTCAGCGGGCAGCGCCAGCCGGCGCATTCCACCGCGCCGGCCCAGGCGACCGCCGGCAGGTGGAGCCAGGCGGTGCGGGGGCGGCGCATCACCAGCAGACCGCCGAAAACGGCATAGACGATGAACGCCAGGTGAAGCACCAGCACGGCGTCGGCCAGGAGCCGGTAGCCCATTGCGCTCACCTGATCAGTTCCGACCGGCAATGACCATGGGCGCGGCCACGCCCTCGGCGTGATCGCGCCCAAACAGCATCGCCACCAGTTCGAGGGCGAACTCGAGGGCCGTCCCCGGACCGCGGCTGGTGGCGCAGCGGCCGTCTACGACCACCCTGGCGGTGTCGGCTCTTTCCGGCGAAAGCTGATCCATGAAATTGGGATGGCCGGTGGCGCGAGTGCCTTCCAGCAGTCCGTGGGCTTCCAGTACTACTGCCGGCGCAGCGCAGATGGCGCCATAATAGCGGTTTTCGTCTTTTTGCCGCCGGAGCAGGGTTTTCAGCTCGAGGGAATCCCGCAGGTGTTCGGCGCCGGGGATGCCGCCGGGAAGAACGATGAGATCGAAGGTGTCATCCATGCACTCAGCGATCAGCCGGTCGGCCACGATTCTGACCCCGCGAGAGGCGGTGATCTGAAGGTCCCCCACCGATGCGACAACGACATCGGCCCCGGCACGGCGCAAGACATCGATGATGCAGACCGCCTCGATCTCTTCGGTGCCGTCGGCGATGGGTACGAGTACTTTGGGTGTCATGGGCGTGCCTCCATGTAATGGTTATGAGAACCACGCACAACTCAAACAGTCGAATCTAAAACCAAAACCAGTTTTCGCGCAGAGACGCAGGGGCGCAGAGAAAAATTGAACCTCTCAAACCGGCGTCGGCCTGCGGCAGCGCTGGATGCCGGATCAAGTCCGGCATGACAGACCGGAGGGCTTACAGTCTTTGACCGGACACCCGGAGGCGGCCCAAAGGGCAAATATCACGGTTTTCTCTGTGCCCCTCTGCGATCTCTGCGGTTCAATTTGATTTTTACGGTCTAATCAGACTTTATCCTTTAAAACGGCAGCCCTCCCTTTTTGAGAAGTCCCCCGCCAATGTTCAGGCGTTTTTCGATTTCCGCCTGAATGCCGTCAAATCCGGCAAGCTGCCCCTTTGCCTGGGCGCTCTGACCCGATACGTCGGCGGTGATGCGCTGGTTGAGCTGCGCTTTCAGGCTGGCCGTCTGGTCGGCGACGACATTGCTGAGCGACTGCGAGAGCATCTGGTCCATATCCGAGCGGATTGAGACGGTGTAGTCGGACAGGGTGCCTCGGGCATCGGCGGTTGCACTGAATTTGGAGACCGAGGCCAGCGCCGAGGACAGCGCTTTGGCCAGGATGTCGCCCTCGGCCGGTTTGCCTGTGCTGATGGCGACATCGGCCATACTGGCCGTGGCCGTCGTTTTGATGGCGTCGTCCATCATGTCCGCCGTGAAGTCAATGTCGGCCATCGCTTTTGAAAGCATCACCGGAAGACCGGCGGTGCCGGGTATTTGATAATCGGTGAGTTTGAGACCGCTGATCTTGCCGGAAAGATCCATTTTGGTTTTGCCCGCCGTTGCCAGATCCAGCAGGCCGTTGAGCCCCAGATGCGTGATACCCCCTACGTCCCGACCGTTGAAGGCCATGGTCATGGGCGCACCCACCCTGGCGGGCTGGTTGGAGATGTTTTTGACGGTGCCATCGATGGTGCCTTTAGCCAGTTCCATGCTGGCGGCAGTGTTTTTCACCCAGACAAACACACCGGATCCGCCGTCTGCCGGCGGGGCGCTATCCTGATCTTTGGATGTTTTGCCCTTCGCAGGGCCCTTGAACCGTTCGTACCAGTCGATGGCCTTGGTGACCCACCCGCAATAGGCATCACCGAAAAGGGCCTTGCTCATGTTTTTCAGCCCGTCGCCGGAAAGGGCGTACTTGCTGGCCAGGCGGGAGACATCCGCTGCGATCTGGCTGCTCGTTTTCTGGATGTCCTCCTGCAGCCGGCTGACTTCCTGCTGCACCTGCTGCTGGGCGCTGTTGAGGCTTTGGAGGTCTTTTTCAATGTCTTTCTGAATGCTTTGGATCTCATTGGGCGCGCCCAGCAGGGCGCCGAAACCGGCCTTTGCGCCGCCACCGGTCAACTTCTCGATGCGCTGCCGATACTGGTCGAAGGTTTGCTGGTCGGGCAGGGTATCGAGCAGTTTCTGCTGCCGGTCCTTTTCGGCGGTGATCCGGGCGCTGAGTTGCTGCACGTATTCCGAGGAGAGCAGTTTTTCCTTGCTCAGGATGTCTTTGACATCGGGCATGGAAAGGGGCGGCAGCGACATCCCCTTGCAGCCGCCGGCTTCTTTTGCCGGTGGCGGGGCGACCCCCGGCACGGCGCCGGACGCTTTTCGGGGGGTATCGAGGCGGATGCCGGTCATGGCCATCTGTTCCACGATGACTTCCTTTTTCAGCAGCGGCATCACGTCCAGGGCAAAGGAGATCTGCTTGACAGAAACGGCGTTGGTCATGGGCGCGGCGGGGTCGGTGACGTCAAGACCCGAGAGCGTCAGCCCCAGGGGAAAAAACGATAAATCGGCGGCGGCCAGATCCACCCGTGCCCCGACGGCCTTCGTGCCGTATTTTTCGATCTGGTTTTCGATGATGCCGTCGATCATGAAAACGAAGACGACCAGCAATAGCGCCAGAATGCCGGTGGCAAAGGCCAGAACGCGAACGATAGATTTCATGCAAGGACTCCTATTGAGCGGTTTCGGAATTGACCGCCCGCGGGAACGGGTGGATGAATCAAACTATGGTACAGACGCGTGCTTCAGTCAAACTCGTTGTATTATTTTTCGTCGGTTTTAAACATTCAGCAAATTGTGGCCGTGGCCACCGGAAGGCGTTGGAACAGACCGTTTGTATGCGCCGCCAGCATTCATGGACCCGGTCCACGATTATCATCTTGACAGGAGCGTTCCATACTTGGATCATGTTCAGTGACGATGGGGCACTGGCCGGTGATTTTCGCGTGGCGTGTCCCCCGGGGCGACATATCCACGGGCTCATATCCGTTACGGCGATCACTTTGATATGACCGCCGCGGGAAAAAATACCGAGAACCCAATGGGAAAAATGGCCATGCGCCGTGATGCCGGTCGTCACCAGTCCCTGCTGCTTCAAGTCGCCCGTGATGCGGCGTCCCAGTCTCTTTTGCTGGAGCATCTCGAATCTCTCGCGACCATCGATGACGGTATTTTGCAAAAGCGCGTGCTCAAAGAGGTGATCCGCAGCTATGTCTCCCTGGAGCGGCGCGTTGACGCCCTGCTGAAGAACACCCTGCCCGCCAGCGTTGCCGAGGCCATCAAATTCGAAGGACGCTTTGTGCCGCGCCGGTATCGGTGCTCCATTCTGTTTACGGATTTCGTGGGATTCACCCATATTTGCGAAGCCGTTTCCAGCGATACCACCGTCGAGATGCTGGGCACTGTGTTCACCGCATTCGATGATATCGTCTCCCGGCATCACGGCACCAAGATAAAAACCATCGGAGATGCGTACATGGCCGTCTTCGGCGCGCCCGAAAGCCGTCCGGACCATGCGGTCTGCGCCATCCGGGCCGCTCGGGACATGCTCTCGTTCATGGCTGGGTTTAACCGGAACGCCGCGCATCCGTTTCACATGCGTGCGGGCATTCACAGCGGCGAAGTGACCGCCGGCGTGGTGGGGCGCGAGCGCATGCAGTTTGATGTCTTCGGCGACAATGTGAACATCGCCGCCCGATTCGAGGCGGCGGGCGCCCCGGATCGCATCAATGTTTCGGAGGATACTCATTTGGCTGCGCAATCTGATTTTGTATTTGAAGCCAGAGGGGAGATTGCCCTTAAGAACAAAGGGCGGATGAGGGCCTATTTCGTGGCGGAGGAACACCGCCCGGACAGCGGCACATCCTAAGGGAGGGGGCATGGATAATGGCGAACGGTACGCACGCCCGATTCCGGTGGCCGAGGACATCTTCTGGGTCGGCAGCCGGGACGGCGGAGACGGGTTTACCTGCAACCCCTACCTTGTCATCTCCGGCGACGAGGCGGTGCTCATCGACAGCGGCAGTCGAACGGATTTTGCCGTGGTGATGATGCGCATCCTCCAGGCCGGTATCGATCCCCGCCAGATCGTGGCGTTGATTTACCACCATTACGATCCGGATCTGTGCGGGTCCATGGCCAACTTCATCGACATGTGCGACAATCCCGAATTGAAGGTCGTCTCCGAGCACCGAAACAACGTGTTCATTTCCTACTATATCCCGCGCGACTACTATCACCTGCTGCGTTCGGTGGAGGATTACGACCACTGTTTCAGCCTTGGGACGCGCCGTCTTCAATTCGTGCCCACGCCGTACTCCCACAGTCCCGGGAGTTTTGTGACCTATGATCAACGGACTCGGACCCTGTTTTCGAGCGATCTATTCGGCAGTTTCGGAACCGCCGGCGACCTGTTCATGAAGTTGTCGCCCGCGTGCCATACCTGCAGCGATTTCGACCACTGCCCCCAGCAGCGCCCGGTGTGTCCGCTCAAGATGCTCGCCCGGTTTCACCAGCAGGTAATGCCCTGTCAGAAGGCCCTGCAATATGCCATCGCCCAGTTGCGGCGGCTGGACATCGCATGCATCGCCCCGCAGCACGGACCGATCATCGCCGAACGGCGCGACATCGAGCATGTCATGACGCGCCTGGAACAACTGGAAGCAGTGGGCATTGACGGCATTTGTTGAATGAAAAATGGAGGCATGATCATGGCATTGAAGCCTTATCAGCAGAAAATTCTCGAACTCTACGAAGATCAGGAGCGCCAGCTGGCCATGCTTTACAGCTGCTTCGGCCGGCAGTTTCCAAATGACAACGCCTTCTGGGGGCAGCTGGTGCGGGAAGAGGAAATGCACGCCCGGCTCATTTCCAAACTGAACGCGGCTGTAGACACGGGGGCGTTGCTGTTTGACGAGGGAAAGGTGAAAACCTATACCCTGTCTGCCATGATCGAGCGTCTGGACGTATTGCGCCGCAAGGCCGAGGCCGGGCAAATGGACCGCCGGGGGGCTTTGGCCCAGGCCCTGGATCTTGAGTCGGCCCTCATCGAAAAGGGGGTGTTCACCCATTTCGAAGCCCTCAACGACAAGGCCCGCGTCGTCTTGAAGCGCCTCAACGGTGAAACACTCGATCATGTGGCCCGGGTGCGGCGCATGCGCGACGCGGACGCCGACGCGCCGAGGGCATCTGTCCTGTCGGGGGATCGGTCACCGGCTGGCCAGGCCGCCACTGCCGTGCTCGAGTGGACCCCGGCGCTGTCGGTGAACGACGATCGGCTGGACAGACAGCACCAGCTGCTGTTTGCCATTATCAACGATCTGGCCGACCTCCGGGCCAAGGGCGGTGAGCGCCGCGGCATCATCGACCTCATCACCCGGATGATCGGGTTTTCGGACGCGCATTTTGGTTGCGAAGATGAAGTGATGCTCGACGCCGATTTTCCTTTGTTTGCCAGCCACCGGCGGGAGCACCAGCAGTTCATGGAACGGGTGGGTCAGTTTTTGGAAGGGTACCAGCAGCGCACCCAGGATTTGACCGGCGAAATGATGGCGTTTCTCCAGGCGTGGTGGCTCAACCACACGGCCGAGTCGGACCGGCGCTACGCCAGGTGGATCCAGAAACGTCAATCCGATTAGACGCGGCCCCCCGCCTCAGCATTTATAAGCATCCAGTGACCGATCGATTCGCTGACGCGCAGCCGCTGGCCTCCCAGCGACAGCGCCGGCACCGGGCCCATCAAAGCATTGGTGACGAAAACACCGTCGGCTTCGAAAAGATCTTCTGGCATCACCGGCCGCGTTTCGACGGCCATCCCTTTTGACAAAAGATGGTCGCAGGCGATCTTCTCCATAATTCCGGGAAGCACCGCCGCCGAAGCGGGGCGGATGATGCGTCTCCCCCGGACGATGAGGATGTTGCCGGTGTTGGTCTCTGAAACCGTACCGCCGGGGTTCAAGATAACGGCTTCGTCGGCCTCGTTGGCGGCGGCCCACTGGCCGGCCAGGTGGTAGTAAAGGTAGTTGAGGGTCTTGTGGTTGGCCAGGGGGGTTTGCCGGGGTTCGGGGTAGAGCGCCAGACGAAGGCCCTTCAACGGCGTGGTCTCCAGCCGGTGGCGGTAGGCGCGGGCCGTGACGATGATCCGGTGGTCGAAAGGGGCGCAGCTCCGGCTGCCCCGGGTGGCCAGCAGCTTTACTGCCGCCACGGTATCGGCAAGGCCGTTTCTTTGCACGACTTCACCGATGATGTCCTCCCAGGTGACGTCCGGCAGCGGTGATGGAAACAGCGCCTGCCATGCCGCATAAAACCGCTGCAGGTGATCGCCGAGGTGGCGGATGCGGCCGCGTTCGACGCGGATGGTTTCAAAAAACCCGTGTCCGTACTGCAGACCCAGATCGCTGATCAAAACGGCGGCGGTATCCGCGGGCTTGAATATGCCCGAGTCCCATGCCCACGCGCCGGCCGCCGGTTCGGCGCCCGCGTGCCCGCCGAAGACTTCCATCAGCGTGCGGCCTTTGTGAAGCGTTTCGTCGAACTCGTCGGCCGGGTCCGAGTCGAAGACGATGCCGCCGCCCACCGAGAAGGTGATGCGGTCGTGACTGATCGTCGCGGTGCGGATGGCGATGGAAAGATCCATGGTGTCGTGAAAGCTCACATAGCCGATGGCGCCGGTGTAGATGTGACGCCGGGTCGGCTCCATCTCGTCGATGATTTCCATGGACCGCACCTTGGGGCACCCGGTGATGGAGCCGCCGGGGAAGGTCGCCCGCAGGATGTCCACGCTGTCGTACTGGGGATCGCGCCGGCCTTCCACCACCGAAACCAGGTGCCAGACGTTTTTATAAGCTTCCACGCGCTTGTGCTCGGCCACGCGCACCGACCCGCCAACGCAGACCTTGCCGATATCGTTTCTGAGAAGATCCACGATCATGGACAGTTCGGCATCGTCTTTTTTACTGGCGGCCAGTTCTTCCCTGAGCGCCGCGTCGGACGCGGCCGTTTCCCCGCGGGGTCGGGTGCCCTTGATGGGCCGGGTTTCCACCCGCTCGCCTTCCCGCTGGATGAAGCGCTCCGGTGATGTGGACACGATATGGTGGTCGCCGGCGTTGACGTAGGCAAAAAACGGGGCCGGGTTTTTACGGTACAGCGCGGCAAACAAAGCCCACGGGTCCCCTGAAAAATCCATCTGAAACCGCTGGCTCATGTTGACCTGATAGACATGGCCTGAGGCGATGTATTCACGGATGCGGCGGACGGCGTCGAGGTAGTCGCCGCGCTCAAAATTGGACCGAAAACCGCGGCGGTCTCCGGAAAAACCGCCGGGTGCCGGCGGCGGGCTTGTCAGGCGGTCGCGGACGGCTGCCATTTCGGCGCGCACGGCGTCATCGTCGTCGGTGTCGAACCGGGGGCGCAGCATGCGGGTTTTGCTCTCCCGGATGTCGTGGACGATGACAACGGACGGGGCGTACAGACAGATATGGGGCAGGTGCAGATCGTCCAGAGTGGTTCGGGGAAGGTCTTCCAGGCAGTCTTTCAGATCATAGGAGAAATACCCCATGAGCCCGGCGGCGATGGGTGCCGGCAGCTCCGCACCGGTCATTCGATAGGTTTCCAGAATGCGGCCCAGAGTGTCGAAGGGGTCGGCCGTCAGGGAAAGGTGCCGGCCGCGTATCGTGAGGTTCTGGCATTTTCTGCCTCCGCGCAGCGTCAACCATGGCCGCAGCCCCAAGATGTGGTGCCGGGCGCAGTCCAGATCCCCGCCGCTCATGAGCACCACGGTGCCCGTCTCTCCGGTAAAATGCCCGGCGGCTTCAAGAAACGGATGCTCCAGTTCGAAGTCTTCACTGTCGATGCCGATCAAGCGGCCGGTGATGGCGGTAAGTTCCGTTGCCATTGGGCGACACCCATAAGGTTGATGGTTCCGTAAAAAGACCGGATCTCTCGCAAAGCCGCAGAGATCGCAAAGCTAAAGAAATTGATATTAATAATGCTTTTCTTAGCGCACTTGGCGTCTTTGCGAGAAAATTGCTTTTTTACGGATTCATCAATGTTGATAAAGTCGTAAAAGGCGATTCCAAACCCCGCGGTTCGATATCAACGCTTTCCTTAAGCGGCCTTTCCCATGACGAAGCGATGAGTGGCCAGCGGTTCGGCGGTGCGGCGCCCACGGTCGACCCATGCCGCCAGGGGGCCGAGCCGGAGAAAATTGTCGATGAGATGAAAACCGTGTTCGGTCATGAAGCTTTCCGGGTGAAACTGCACCCCGTGCAGGGGGTAGTCCGGATGGGACAGGCCCATGACGACGCCGTCATCGCTGCGGGCTGTGACGGTGAGCGGGCTGCCGGCCGCAGTGGCCGCCGCCAGAGAGTGGTAGCGGGCCGCCCGAAACGGTGACGGCAGGCCGGTGAAAAGGCCGCCCCCGTCATGGTGCACCTGACTGGTCTTTCCGTGCATGGGCAGGGGGGCGCGCACCGTTTTGCCGCCGAAGGCCTCGTTCAAGCTCTGCATGCCGAGGCAGACCCCGAGGATGGGCAGCGTCCGGTGGAACCGTGCGATGAGCGGGATGGAGATGCCGGCGTGCTGGGGGTCCCTGGGCCCTGGGCTCACCAGGAGGTAGTCGGCGGCGGCGGTGGCCACGGCCTCAAGACCGATCTTGTCCGCCCTATGCACTGAGATGTCCAGCGGATACTGCAGAAACATCTGAACCAGGTTGTAGGTGAAGGAATCGTAGTTGTCGATGACCAGCAGTCGCGGAGTGTCCATGGTCTCGCCTTTAAAAATAGAAAAACCACCCAGTCGAGCCTGGGTGGTCTGAGACCTGTTGCATAACTCGTTTCAAGTGCCGGCGAATCGCAGGATGAAGGCCTCCGGCGCCGGAATGATGTTGCTGACAGCCATAGTCCAAAGATCGTCGGCGGTCAAGGCCGGAGGCCGTCATTAACCATCTGTCAGCGGGCGGGGTGTGGAAAAACTTGATCCAACGGTGTCGATGCTGTCGGGGTTTTCAAATGCGGCGGTCAAGCGCACGCCGCAGCGACTTTGCAAGATCCTCGCGGGATACGGGTTTGAAAAGGATGTCGGCGATGTTGCCCCGGAGACTTTTTTTGTTTTCGAGATGTTCGGAAAAACCCGTGCAGATGATAACGGGCAAATCTGGCCGGATGGTCTCGACCTGCCTGGCCAGTTCAAGACCGGTCATTTGCGGCATTGTAAAATCGGTCACGACCACATCCCAGCGATTAGGGTTTGTCTGGATAGCCGCCAGTGCGTCCGATGCGCTGGCACGGGTCTCCACCCGATATCCGAGCTTGGCCAGAACCATCGTGAGCATCCGGGTGATCTGTTCCTCGTCGTCGACCACGAGCACGGTCTCAGTGCCGGTGGGTATTATTTCGGTGGCGCATTCTGATTCGGTGTCCTTGCGCCAGGTGTGAACAGGCAGCAGGAGGGTAAATGTCGCCCCCTTTCCCGGTTCGCTGGTGACTTGAATATGGCCGCCGTGTGCCGTTACGAGCCCGTGAACCACCGACAAACCAAGCCCGGTACCTTCGCCCTGTTCCTTGGTGGTGAAATAGGGGTCGAAAATGTGCTCGAGCACTTCCCTTGGCATTCCAGTGCCCGTATCGGATACTTCCAGACGGGCGTAGGCTCCCGGAGACGGGCAAGCGTCACCGGCCTGTTCGGTCAGCTCGACTTGAGACAGGGTCACCTGCAGGGTGCCGCCGGTTGCTTTCATGGCGTGACGGGCGTTTGTGCACAAATTGATGACAATCTGGTGTATCTTAGTGGCGTCCCCGAGGATCGGGCCGCAGTGCTCGTCAATCTTACATTGGATGACAATGGTCGAGGGCAGTGACGCCCGGATGAGTGCCATCGCCTCCTGGATCACCCGGTGAAGGCGAATCGGCTTGTTTTCTTCCTTTTCCTGGCGGCTGAATGCCAGGATCTGTCTTACCAGGTTCTTGGCGCGGCTTCCCGCCTGCAGGATTTCTTGCAGATTGGCGCTTGCCTCCGAATGACCCTGAAGGTTTTCCAGTGTCATTTCTGCAAAACCGAGAATGGGAGTTAAAATGTTGTTGAAATCGTGTGCGATGCCGCCGGCCAGGGTCCCCAGGGCTTTCATCTTCTGGGCCTGCTGGAGTTGACTGGTCAGGGCCTCTTTTTCCGCCTCAAAACGCTGCCTTTCCAGGATTTCCGCCTCCAGGCGCTGGTTGGCGGCTTTCAACTCCTTTAGCACCGCGAGCTCATTTATTCGCAGCGCCTCTGATTCGAAATAGCGTTTCTCGGCCAGGCGGATCTGGTAGTCCAGTTCCCGGCGGTGCATCTGGCTCATGGGGAGCAGACGTTTGAATTGCGTGAACCACCGGCGCCAGAACGGCGGTTCTTTCCAGGAGATCACCACCCGGCCATACGGGGCGTCGAAAATATCACCTTGCCTCAGCAGGGTCCGCCCGTCGATAACGACATCCCGGGTCATCCGGACGGCGTTGGGCTGCCCTTGTGCGGCCTCGCAGGGGGTGAGCACCGAGTCCCCGTCGCGAGACTCCGATTCGAGGCAGATGCGTTTTGCAGCAGGCGTATTCGCTATCCAGATGGCGCCGTTTTCTTCCCGGTAAGTCAGCCCGTAGAGCTGCTCCACGATGTTCTTGAGCCTGGCGTGGTCGTAAAGGATCCGCGTGTCGGCAGGCCGTCCGCCGTTTGCTGCCGGCAGCGATGACAACACGCCGGTGGTCCATTGAAGATAAATGCCCGCCCCCGCAGCCACCACCGAGGGGGCGATTTCTGAAATCATGTCCACATGTCCTTTGGACATTTCCCATATTTTCAACCGCCCGTAATTGTTGATGCGCATGATATAGCTGCCGGCCATGGAATAGAGCTGACTTGGGCCCACCAGCCATATGAGGGTGCGCATGATGCCCGAAACGCTGGCGGCGTGAAGCCGCTGGGCGACGTCGTGCCAATCATAGATTGTGAGGTGAGGGTGCAGGCGATGACAGTTGGCGAACAGCCGGTAAAAATCAGCCAAGGGGAGGTAGCTGTCAGGATCAGCTATAATGCGCTCGGCATCTGCGATGCCCTCAAGCAGCGCGCCGACCGGAGCCCCAAGTGATTTAAAATATTCGACGATATGGACAGCGTTCAACGATCTTACCCGGTATTGGTCGATGCTGGTATTGTCCCATGTGATTTCCCGATCCATCGAATTTGATGCCTCGTTGAATTTTATGGCGAAAAATGTTTTTTGTTTCTGTACATTAGCCGCGGAAGGCATTGAGAACAAGCCGTTTCAATGGCTCCCGTTATTAGTTGCCAACAATGCCGATGGTCGGGCGGCCACCTGCAACCTTATCGGTAATTTATTACATTGCTT
This sequence comes from Pseudomonadota bacterium, assembly GCA_043825735.1. Classification (GTDB taxonomy): domain Bacteria; phylum Desulfobacterota; class Desulfobacteria; order Desulfobacterales; family JBDRRP01; genus JBDRRP01. The sequence goes on from JBDRRP010000086.1 coordinate 78,958, forward strand.
TAATGCGCTTGAGCGGTTCTGTTTCGGGACGAGGCCCGGTCAATGGTGGATGGCCTTAAATGCAAGTGCGTGTATTAGGTCAAAAACTGCTCTACGGTGGATTCCCGGAGCGGTTTGTAAGGGAGCTGCTGACCAACAGCGGCGGCTGGGGCTCGTTCTCGGGGTCACCGCCATCATGCGCGGGCGCTTCGAAGACCTGCGCTACAAACTTGCCGGGCACTTCGAACAGGTTGCCTCCCTGAAAGCAAGTTTTTTGTTGACAGACCGGTTGTCGTTGTTAGAATGTTGACCGGTCGGCCAGTTAATAGCCTTGCCGACGATGGAGGAAAACCTGAATGGTTCACAAACGAGATCCCGAAGCCACCCGTCATGCCCTGCTTGAAGCCGCTGAAGCGGTGTTTCTTGAAAAAGGATTCGGCAACACCGCCCTGAGCGAAATCGCCCGGCGGGCCGGCATCACAAAAAGCCTGATTCATCATCATTTTGGATCCAAGGAGCTTCTGTGGAAGGCGGTCAAGGAGCGGCGGATCGATGCCTACGCAGAGGATCAGATGGCCATGCTGGAAACCACGGAACCCACCGACGATCTGCTTAAAAGTTCCATCAAGCTCTATTTCCGGTTTTTGAAGAGCAATCCCGAGATCGTTCGCATTCTGGCCTGGATGTTCATCGAACGAGACACCGAGAGCTGCCCCCTCAAGCACGACGCGCTCATTACTGCGGGGGTCCAGCAGATCCGCGCCGGCCAGGAAGCCGGCATTCTTCGCAGCGACATCGATCCCCGTTTCATGCTGTTTACCTTTTTAGGGCTGGCCCAGCACTGGTTCCAGGACAGGGAGCACTTTATCAGCGACTTTGGCATCGACGGGCTTTCCGATGATATCGACGAGGCATACCTGGCCGACATGCTGAAAATTTTTCTTGGCGGGGTGCTGGCTGCCGGATAGGCGGCGCGGGCAAATTTTTTTGGGGGAATAGTTGACTGGCCGGCCAGTTAGTATTTTGCGCCGGCGCTCAAGGAGATAAGGAAATGAAAGCAGGCAGAATCATTTCGACGCTGGTGGGGCTGCTTTTTCTGGGTTCGGCACTGGCCTTCGGGTTCTGGCCGGACAACCGGAAGGCGGTGTCCGCACCGTCAGCTGACACAGTGGTGCGGGTTGCGAATGTCAAAGAATCGGTGATCGACCGTAAGGTCACACTGTCCGGCATTACGCGGGCCGCCCGGCGGGCGGTGCTCGCCTTTTCCCTGCCGGCGCGCATGGTCCAGCGACCCGTGGACGTGGGTGAGCACGTGGCCGCCGGAGATCTGCTCGCAGTGCTCGATGTGCGCCAGTTCGACAACGCCGTGGCCGCAGCCCGCGCTCAAAAGACCGAAATCGCGGTGCAACTGGCGCAGGCAGAGCGGGACCGCAACCGTTTTGCCATCCTGAAAAAAGACAACGTGGTGCCGGTCAAGGATTACGAGCGCGTGGCGGCAACGGCCGACGGGCTCGCAGCGGGCCTGCAGGCGGCCGAGGCCGGATTGCAGGAGGCCCTTCGCGCGCGCGCTGAAGCCGAGCTGCGCGCGCCGTTTGCCGGTACCATAACGGCCGTTCACCGGGAGCCGGGAGAATGGGCGGTGCCGGGCCAGCCCGTTGTCGAGATATCCGGTGACGGTGCCGTGGAGCTGGAAGTGGGCGTTCCCGAAACGATCATCTGGCAACTGGCGGAGGGGCAACCCGTTGACGTGATCCTGCCTTTTGCCGAGGGACGGCACCTTGCCGGCAGGATAGATGCCGTGGCCCGAGCGGCACTCTCTTCGGGTCATCTGTTTCCCATGGTGGTCTCAGTTGACGAGCCTTCGGCGGTCATCCCCGGCATGACCGCCGAGGTGATCCTCACCGTTTCCACAAAGCCCAGGCTGCTGGTGCCTGTCGATGCGGTGGTCAACCCGGGGGCCAGCAGGCCCAGCGTTTTTGTGGTCACCGATGGCAGGGCGCGCGAAGTGACCGTGGCGCTGGGCGTGTTTGCCGGTGACGATGTCTCAGTGACCGGCGATCTGGTTGCCGGAGACCGGGTCGTGGTGGCCGGTCAGACCCTGCTTGCCGACGGTAAACCGGTGGTGGTGAAACAATGAAACTATTCGCAGCGTTGCTGGACCGCCATCGGCTGATTCTCACCGTTGCCGCCATGCTGGCCCTGACCGGGCTGGCGCTGTGGTTGAGCATGGTGCGCCAGGAAGACCCCCGGCTGCCCGACTACTGGGGCCTGGTCATCGCCCCGTTTCCCGGCGCCGATGCGACCACCGTGGAGCGGCTTGTTCTGCAACCCATCGAGGACGCCCTGGTGGAAGTGGACGCGGTCAAGCAGATCGAGGCCACGGCGTTTGACGAAATGGCCGTGATGACCGTCGAACTCAGGGGCGACACGAAAAATTTCACCAAAGCCTGGGATGATGTGCGTGAAGCGCTGGCGCGGGCCCGGACGGAGTTTCCCTCCGGGGCCGGGGAGCCGATGCTGGATGAAAATCAGCAGGACCAGGATTCGGTGGTGCTGGCGGTGACGGGCAGCAGCGACCGCCTGCGCCTGCTGTACGGCGCGCGCCGGATGAAAGATGCCCTGCTCAGAATTCCCGCCGTATCGAAAGTGCACCTCGTTGCCGATCCCGGCGAACAGGTAACCATCAAGTTGGACGATGCTGCGGCGCGGCGGGTGGGACTCAGCCCCGCGGCGCTGGCCGCGCAGTTGGCGGCGAGAAACCGGATCATTCCCGGCGGGTCCATCGAATTGGGGGGAAAAGCCGTCCGCCTGCGGCCGCTTTCCGAGTTTGCCGCCGTGGATGAAATCGCCAATACGCCCATCGCCCTGGCCGGCGGAAAGTCAATGGCCCTGGATGAAGTGGCCGATGTACGCATCGGCTCGGTGGAGCCCATCGCCGCCCGCATGCGCGTCAACGGAGACATCAGCGTCGGGCTGGCCGTTGTTCCGAAAAAGGCGGTGAATCTGGTGGATTTCGGCGCCTCGGTGCGCCAAGTGCTGGCCGATGCAGCGCCGTCGGTATCCCCCCTTAAGGTCGATATCGTGACATTCCAGCCGAGCCGGACTGCGGCTCGGATAGACGATTTGAGCCGGTCCCTGGCCACCGGCATGTTGGTCGTGGCGGGCGTGCTGGTGACGACCATGGGGTTGCGTCTGGGGCTTCTGGTGGCGGCGGTGGTGCCACTGGTGACACTCTCGTCGCTGGCCATCTTTGCCTGGGGCGGCGGCGTGCTTCACCAGATTTCCATTGCCGCTTTCGTGCTGGCACTGGGCATGCTGGTGGACAATGCCATCGTCGTGGCCGAAAACATCCAGTGGCGACTGGATCGAGGAGAAGCGGCCCGTCCTGCGGCGGTTGGCGCCATTACCGAGCTGGCGATTCCGCTGGCCGGCGCCACGGCTACAACACTGGCCGCTTTCGTCCCCATGCTCATCTCCCAGGGCCCCACAGCCGCTTTCACCCGCAGCATTCCGGTGATCATGATGCTGACCCTGACGGTCAGCTACGGGTTCGCCATGCTGGTAACGCCGGTATTGGCCCGAATGTCTCTGAAAGGCAGACCACCGGCCAGCGGCGCGAGCGTTGAGCGGCTGGGCGCCTGGCTGGCCCGGGTGGCACTCAATCATTCGACGCTTGTCGCCGTGGCGGCCGTGGCACTGGTCCTCGGTTCCGTCGCCGCGGCCGGAAGGGTGGACAAGCAGTTCTTTCCCGCGGCGGACCGCAACCAGCTGGTGGTGGATATCAAGCTTGCCGAAGGGGCTCACCTGGATGCGACGGACCATGCGGCCCGTATTCTGGAAGAAGCGCTTCTGGCTCGGGAGGATGTGACCCGGGTCGCCAGCTTCATGGGGCGCAGCGCACCGAAGTTTTACTACAATATCCACCGCGTGCCCTACAGTCCTCACTTTGCTCAGCTCATTGTGGAAACCCGCCAAACCGCCGACATCGACCCTGTGGTGCGCGCTGTGGGAGAGCTGGCCCGGGAGCGCTTGCCAGGGGTGGAAGTGGTGCCGAGAAAGCTGGAGCAGGGGCCGCCGGTCCAGGCGCCGGTGGAAGTGCGTCTTTTTGGCGACCGGTTCGAAGACCTGCACGCGGCGGCCGTCAGCGTGTCCGAGGCCCTGGCGCAGATTCCCGGCACTCGCGACGTGCGCCAGGATCTGGGACCGGGAGTGCCCACTATACGGTTTGCGATGGATGATGCCGCCGCAGCCCGCTATGGCCTGTCGCGGGCGGATGTCGCCAGGACCCTGTATGGCCGGACCCGGGGGCTGCCCGTGGGTGAGCTTTACATCGGCGAGGATCCGGTCCCGGTCGTGGTGCGCTCCTCGGCCGGCGAGCGGTTAGAGGCTGCATCGCTGGAGACCATCGATGTCCAGACCCCAGACGGACGGCTCATTCCGCTCTCTCAGGTCGCGCGGCTGATATCGGCCTGGAGCCCGGCCGCCATCAAACACCGCGACGGCCGCCGGGTGGTCACCGTGTCCAGTCAGCTCTCGGGCGGGATCCCTTTCAACCAGGTACTGGCCGCGCTTGAACCGAAGCTGAAAGCGATCGATATCCCTAAAGGCATTGTGGTCGCATTCGGCGGTGAGGCCGAGGGCTCCGGCGAAGCCAACACCGCTCTCATGACGAGCCTGCCCATCGGTATGTTGCTGCTCGTGGGCGTTCTGCTGGCGGAGTTCAACTCGTTTAAGCTGGTGGCTCTGGTGCTCATGACCGTGCCTCTGAGTGCGGCCGGCGTCGTGCCGGGGCTTCTCATCGGTAATCAGCCCTTCGGGTTCATGTCCCTTTTAGGGGTGTTTGCCCTGATCGGCATCGTGGTCAACAACGCCATCGTTCTTTTGGAAGTCATCGAGGAACGCCGCCGCCAGGGCGCCGCCCTGGAAGAAGCGGTCACCGATGCGGTCAGCCGCCGCATCCGGCCCATTCTCCTGACCACCGGCACCACGGTGGCCGGTCTGTTGCCCCTGGCGTTTTCTTCATCGACCCTGTGGCCGCCGCTGGCCTCGGCCATGATCTCGGGGCTTTTGGCCTCGACGATGCTCACCCTGGTGGTGCTGCCGGCGGCCTACCGGATCGTCTTCGGTAGAAAAACGTCGGACGCTCCAGCTACCGAAACGAGCGGCCGGGCCCTGATATCCTCGGCGATACCCCCCCAAAACAGCCCTGACCGTAGCTGAGTGAGGTGATTCCCTATATTGACAGGGCGCTATAAATTTTGGATAGTGAATCGATCCAACGAGACGCCCATATCTTGTGGCGCCGGAAATCATCGGACACAATTCAAGTAAAAATCAAATTTACTGTGAATGTTATGAAAACTTTGATTGTCGGGATGGGAAATATCGGAATTATTCATGGTTGGGCATTGTCTCAGGGCGGTGCTGACGTTACTCATGTCGTGCGCAAAGGGACCAGCGCCAGGCATTCGTCCATCACCAGAATGGATATTCTCGATCTGCGTGGCGAATCTCCGCAAAACTATAAATCATCATACCAGGCGAAAATAATCGAATCGCCAGTTCCTGAAGATAATTACCGGTTGGTGCTTGTTCCGACTAATCACTTGCAGGCGGTTGATGCTGTCCGTCAGTATGTCAATCTTTCACCGGATGCCGACTTTCTTATTTTTACCGCCAATTGGGAAGGGACAGGAGCGTTTGACAAATTACTGCCGCCTTCCCGGTATCTCTGGGGATTTTCAGTATCTACCGGTGCTCGTAATCGGGAAGGCCTGCTTTTTGCGAATATTCAGAAACAGTATCGTATTGGAGAGTTGGATGGATCAATAACCCATAGGCTTGAGACCATCAGTCATTTGTTTGCCAAAGCGCGAATGACCGCCGATATCAAGTCCAATATTATTGAATGGCAATGGGTCCATCATGCCATCAATGCCGGTATCATCGGCACTGCTCTTTTTAGTGGCAAACTTCCGGATGAGAACGACAGTATTGAAGTCTGGTTATTGATGTATCGAGCGGTTAGGGATGCTCTGGCGGTACTGAGGAAACGTGGTATCGATGTCTGGTCTTATTCGGATGCAAAACCATTTGTGGAAGAAGGCTCTGAGACAACTGCTGAACGGCTTCGCCAGTCGTTTCTTGCTATGCCGCATTACCAGCGCATCAGGGGATGCAGCCACTTGGATTCCTCTTTGGAAGAGATGAAGCGATTTTATCTGGATGTTCTGGAAACGGGAGAACGTCTTGAGGTCTCAATGCCGCACCTTGGCTCCATGAAAGAAAGGATCTGTGGTTTCGGAAAACGATAATAAAAGACGAATTTCCGGAGCAGAATATCGATATAAAGAATGGCGGCGCAAATGCATACGCAAGGTCTTCGAGATAGATCCGCTGATCTGCTTCTGCCGTTATTTTTCTAAAAAAGTTGGCGGTTCGCTATGAATTTTAAGCCCCTGAGCAAAGTCAGCGGGCCGGCGCCACGGCACCGAGGTCGCTCAGCCGCTGCCAGAGGGCGGCGGCATCGGCGGCGCCGGGGGGATCGGGCAGTTGCATGAGGATGCCCAGTCCCTCTGCGGTGTCGTGAAAGTCGGCCTCCGGCGCTGCGCTGATGACGGCCGTGTTGATGAGCGCGTTGATCGACAGAATCTCTTTCACCAGGGCAAATGCCGGCCTGTCCATCGATTGATCGATCACCATGAGTACGGGGGACGTTTTTTTTGCCGCAGCCAGGGCGGCCTCGGCGGTGGGGGCCAGTTGGACTTGGGCACCGGCGGCCTTAAGGGCTGCCGTGAATGCTGCCAGTCGTTCGCGTGTGGATGAGACCACTACGATGTGTGCCATATTATTGTTTTCTCCGTTTATTATCAGCCGGCCCGTTTGCCGCAGCATGACCCCGGTCCGGCACAGCCGGCGGTTTGAGGCGACTGCCCGCAGCAGGCGGTGTCGCCCGACGAAGGGTAGGCCTGGGCGCTCCGGCCGGTAAGGCTGCTGGTGACCGACATCTGCTTGGCGACGTTGTCGCTGCCGCAGGCCGGGCAGACCAGCGGCGCCGAGGCCGTCGGGGCCAGCATTTCACCGCCATAGCCACAATCGCTGCAGATAATGTCGTAGATAGGCATGTCAGTGTCCTCCTTCCAGTGAATGCACAGGGGGGGGGGCTGATGTCGGCTCCGCCGGGCGGTGCCGCTGCCGCTGGTAATAGTCGGCGATGGCCTCGCCCACGGTGTTGACCGCCAAGCGGGCGCAGTGCAGGTGATCCTCGGGCAGTCCTCCAAGTTCAGTGGCGACCTGGTCCGGCAGTATTTCCACGGCTTCTTCCAGTGCGGCGCCCAGCGTGAGAACGCTCACAGCGCTGGCGCAGGCCACGGTATAAACGCATCCATCGGGAATCGCCTGAACGCCGCTGATGTGATCGTTTTCGATCCGGAGGCAAATGTGAATGGCATCGCCGCAGGCGCCAACCGCGGTGGCCTCGGCATCGACGACGGTCAACGCGGCGGTGTTCCGGGGAAATTGGGCATGCATCCAGAAACGGGCATCCATCAATTCCGGGGCGTGTTCAATATCCAGTTTCGTTTGGATGTGGCTCATGTTTGACTGCCCTGTAAAAAGTGATTTTGAACCGCAGAGCGCGCAGAGGAACGCAGAGAATATGATTAATAAATAATGGTTTGCCTCTGTGATCTCTGCGTCCTCTGTGGTGATTTCAGACTTTTTATATAGCCATCAACTTTAAGCGCTATGCGTCATGGCGCTTAGGATTGTCAGGATGGCCGGCATCTTTTGCCACCGGAGCGCCGCAACAAGATGCCTTTCTCTGCGCCCCTGCGTCTCAGCGCGAGAACAGGATTTTTTCCCGTCAACGGAACGGATGCTTCAGTGCCCGCCGCCCCCGCCGCAGGTGTGTTCCTGGCTGAACTGGGGCAGTTTGCCCGCGATAATGGCCTCAATGGCCTGGCCCACCGTGGGGGCGTCGCCGCCATGATAGACTTCGATTCCCACCTGATTGAACCCCATCAGGGGCCGCAGGCCCATGCCGCCGGCGATGAGTTTTTTCACGCCGTGCTGGGCCAGGTAGTTCACCGGTGCCATGCAGCCCCCCTGCTGATGGGGCACATTGGGAACCACTGTTACGGTCTTCACCGCGTCGTTGTCGACGGCCACCAGGGTGTACAGGTCGCAGTGGCCGAAATGGGCGCCCAGTCGGGCGTCGAGCCCGCCGGGATTTTCTGAGGGAACAGCAATCAATGTCTCCATTTTTTTCTCCTTTGAGGTGAATTCAGCGGTGATGTTATCGATGATGGATCGTTTGCGGTTCAAGCGCCGGTCGCAGCATGCAGCGCGGAGCAAAAAGTGGCTGGCGCCGGCCTGCAACAACCCTATTTTCTGCATGCACGGTTAAACATAATGCAACAGTTGGTCTGCGCTCGCGGCCATGTCGGACGACAGGCTTTACCAAGATTTATTTTTTAATATCAGTTCGTTTTGTTTTCTCCGTGTTCTCTGTGAACTCCGTGGTGATTCGTCGCTTTCGCGATTGATAAAATCTTTTGCCATGCGTCTTTGAGCAGATCGCCGGTGCCGCTGTCGGCAAATTCGGTAATGGCTTTTTTCGCGACCATGGCGTGGGTAAAGGCCGGGTCGTGGGGTAGACGGGCCACCACGGGGACCTTCAGCTGCATGCAGAAGGCTTCGGTTTCGGCAGTGACCTCAGGGCTCAGATCCCACTTGTTGATGATGACGGCCATGGGCATGTTAAAGTGCCGGCACAGCGTGATGACCCGTTCCAAATCATGCCTCCCCGAGGGTGTGGGCTCGGTGACGATGACCGCGAGATCCTGGCCGGAGAGTGCGCTGATGACCGGGCAGCCGATCCCTGGAGGTCCGTCCGAAAGAATCAGCTTAAAGCCGTTTTGCGCGGCCATCTCTTTGGCCTTTCGGCGCAGCAGCGACACCAGAAGTCCGGAGTTTTCTTCGGCCGGAAAGAGCTGGGCGTGCACCATGGGGCCAAACCGGGTGCCGGACTGATACCACTTGCCGCACTGCTTGGGGATGAAGTCGATGGCGCCTTCCGGGCACAGCGCCACGCAGACCTTGCAGCCTTCGCATCGGATGTCGTCGATGTGCAGGCCGTCGGCATCGCTGAAAACGGCGCCGTAGCGACACAAGATCTGGCACTGACCGCACAGGGAGCAGCGATCCGGTGCGATGACGGCCGCGTGTCCGGACCAGAACTCATGGACCAGCGCGTGATCAGGGCTCAGCAGCAGGTGAAGATCCGGGGCGTCCACATCCAGGTCGCAGATAATGTGATCAGCGCTCAAATGGGCGAAGGCGGCGGTGAGCGACGTTTTGCCGGTGCCGCCCTTGCCGCTGATGACAAGGATTTCATGCATGCGTCACCTCCTCGGCCGCAGCCACAAGCCGGGAAATACCTTCGGCCATGTCCACAAACACCTTGTGGTGTTCCCTTGATTCTGCGGCGATGACCCGGCCATTGGCATAGCTGCGGGCGATCCCGCTGTCATAGGGGATCCGGGTCAGTATCGGCAGTTTCTGCCGATGGCAGAATTCGGTGACGCTGTCGTCGCCGATACCGTCGCGATTGATCACCACCGCCATGGGGATACCCAGCGTTGAAAAGGCCTTGTGTGCCAGTTGCAGGTCATAGTTGCCAAATGGCGTGGGTTCGGTGACTAAAACGATCAGGTCGCTGTCCATGACGGCGCTGACCGCCGGGCAACTCACGCCGGGGGGCGCGTCGATGATGATATCCGTCTCATCATCGGCATAGGTGTCGGCAAGATGGGTTTTCACCACCCGCATCAAGGGCGGACTCATGGCTTCGCCAACCCGAAGTCGACCCATGACAAAATCGTGATCGCCGACTTTCCCGAGGCCGACATCGCCCAGTTCACGGCGACCCGGCGTCAGGGCGCCCTCCGGACAGACAGCAAGGCAGCCGCCGCAGCCGTGGCACATCTCGGGGAAGATGAGCAGGACCTCTGCCATGACGGTGATGGCTTTGAATTGGCAAAGGTCTGCGCAGGCCATGCAGTGAGTGCACTTGCTCTCATCCGCCACTGGAATTTCCAGATAGGCCGCCGCGCGGTGGGTAATATCCGGCTTGAGAAACAGGTGCAGGTTGGGCTCTTCCACATCCAGGTCAACGGCCACCACCGGCCGTGGCCACACATGGGTCAGCGAGGCCGCCACTGTGGTCTTGCCCGTACCGCCCTTGCCGCTGGCAATAGCGATTTTCATCGACCGTGCCCCTGCCGATTGGGGGCTTCGGCCCAGTCGACAGTCCCCTGCCGATACCGTTCGATCGCATCGCGAACAGTCATGTTTTCAAGGTTCTGCCCCACTTGAATGCCGGCGGCGGATAGGGCCATGTAGGCCTTGGGCCCGACAAACCCAGTCAACACGATTTTTGCGCCGGCAGTGACCACCGTTTCGGCGGCCTGGATACCGGCACCCTGGGCCATTGTCTGGGCCCGGCCGTTTTCCACATACCGGTGCTCCATGGTCTGGGGGTCCACGATAACGAACCCGGCCGCACGGCCGAACCTGGGATCGAGGGCGTCCTCGAGGGTGGGGCCTTCGCTGGTGATGGCAATCTTTGTCATGTCTCACTCCTTATAGTTAGTGTCCATCCATAAACGGCATCTTTTGCCCCCTGGCGGCGTACTCACTCGTCTTCAATCCTCGAAATAGCAGGCTTTTTCTCCGGTTGAAGACTCGTTCGAGCCTTGCCAGGAACCAAAATCTATCATTTCTGGACGGACACTAGTTAAGCGCGTACGCCCGCAGTCTTTAAGCGAGCCCCGGGCTATTGTCAAGAAAAAGAGCATATGCTCATAAATTTCGATGTAAGTTCGAGGTCTGCCAGGGGTGTCATTTCTTACAACATCTCCCGGTGAGTTGCCCGCTGGATAGGGGTCAAGGGTCCGAGTGAAAAGCAACTCAGCAAACAGCAAGATATTTTTTCAGTTTGTGCGCCCTTAGGCACCCGGCATTGGGAGTGTGTTTTGGTCGAATCTTTAACCTGATCGGCGCAGCCCTCGAACCCTTTTATTAAGACCGCTCACCCTCGATGCGCGCCAGACGGGCTTCAATCGATTCCAACGCCGCCGCCAGCCGTGTCAACTGGGCCGATGCCGGGGCCGATTCGATGTCGGCCATAGGGGTCGGCTCGAGTGCCGCCCGTTGCTGGAACCACCGATATCGCTGACCTCTGCCGCCATAGCCGCGACCATCCCTTGCGCCGCAGCGACCGAATCCGCCGCCGGTCATCGGGCCGCCGCCCCTCGGACCTGTCTGATCAAAACCTGGCATGATGCACCTCCGTTAAATAGTGGTTATCAGTGGCGCTCCCGGCTGGGGAGCGCTGGGTCTCCTTATCTCTATTGCCCGCCTGTGCGTCTTCGCCTTCCACGGCGCAGCCAGTCATCAGCGGGTTCGATGGCGTCGACGACTTCGAAGTGCCCCCCCTCAATGTGTATGGCCCAGCCATTGGTCAGCGCGAAGGCGACGATTTTATGCGCTTCAGTCAGCATTCGTGAAAATGTGGGGCGAGAAATTCCCATCATTTCGGCCGCCGCCAGATGTTCCAGCCCTTCGGCATCGGCCAGGCGCAAGGCTTCAAAACCTTCAACGGGCAGCTTGATCCCGCTCAGTTCATGACCGGGAACCCCCTGTGGTTTGTAGATCCGGTGGGCCGGGTGCTGACTGACGCGTCTGCATTTTCGAGGACGGGGCATGGGTTTCGCCTCGCAGGGGGTTAAGAGCATATGTGCATAATAATGGCATTCGCGGCGCTGTCAACAGTTTTTACGAACATATGCTCAAAAAGATTCGCTGCCCTCTGTTTTGCGCCATTTTGGCGCTGTTGGCGAGAATGGTTGACACGGTTCGCCCTTGACGTGTATTTATATTGGCATATTAGCTAGATACGGCGCCGGAGATCACCATGCGCGAATCGACCTGATTGGGTCTGTTGCTGCCTCGTTCCCCCTCCATGCACTTCTTTGACCCACTCGGCCTGCTTTCGCCCGGAATAAGCAGCCACCGTGTTCCATACTCACTGTGAAAGAATGCCATCGTGAATGCTCAGGACTGGAAGCTGTTGATCGTCGATGACGAGTCGGACATCCGGGAGGTTATGGCGCTGACCCTGGAAGACGCGGGGTACCAGGTGGAAACCGCCTCGGACGGGGAGGCCGGTTTGCGCCGGTGCGCCGAAGCTGCCCCTCAAATCCTTGTCACCGACATCCGGATGCCCAAAATGGATGGCATCCAGTTGCTGGAGACCGTCAAACATCGGTTCCCGGACATCGAGGTGATCGTGATGACGGCATTCGGAGAGATGGACATGGCCATCCGTGCGCTCCAGTTCGATGCCTCCGATTTTATCACCAAACCGGTCAACAGTGATGCGCTCACACTGGCACTGAAAAGGGCCCAGGAGCGCTATGTCGCCAGAAAGAAGCTCAAGGACTACACCGCGCTGCTGGAGCAGGAAGTGGATGATCAGGCCCGGCTGCTGCATCAGGACAAAATGCTCTCCCTCGGCCGCCTTGCCGCCAGCGTGGTGCACGAGATCAACAATCCCCTGTCGGGCATTCTCAATTACATCCGCCTGATGCATCGCATCATGACCCGCGGCGATCTCGATGCGTCGCAGCGGGAAAAATTCCGAGGCTATCTGGAGCTGGTGGAAACTGAAACCGCGCGGTGCTCACAGATCGTTTCCGGCCTGCTGGCCTTCTCCCGCAAGTCTGAGCCATCGTTTTCAACAGTGCGCATCGATGACCTGATCGCACGCTGCGTGGCCCTGAGCCGTCACAAACTGGAGCTGCAGCACATCACGCTGGAAATCCGCCTGCCCGAGGCGCTGCCGCCGGTGCGTGGTGATATGAACCAGCTGCAGCAGTGCATCATCAACCTTGTCTTCAATGCCATCGACGCCATGCCCGACGGCGGCACCCTGACCATCAGCGCCACCGGCAGCCGGAAGGAAAACGTCGCCCGGATCACCGTCAGCGACACGGGCTCGGGAATTGCGTCATCGGAGCTGGCGAAGATTTTTCAGCCGTTTTACACCACCAAAAAGGACGGACACGGGGTAGGGCTGGGGCTGTCAACGGTATCGGGCATCATGGAGCACCACCATGGCGCGGTCTCTGTGGAAAGCCGCCCCGGAGACGGGGCCGCCTTTACCCTTACCATTCCCCTTCAAGGAGATGCGGAGAGCCCATGACAGCGGCCGGAGGTGAACGCAGCGGCACGGTTCAAGAGACAACGATTCGTTCCGGACAATGGCTGGAACTGCTGGATGAGCTCAACATCGGCGCCTTTACCGTGGACATGAACCGGCAGATCATGGCCATGAACTTCAGCGCCCAGGGGCTCATGGGGCTCAAGGAAAGCGAGGCCGTGGGCAAGGACTGCCGGGAAGTATTTACCGGCGTTCCTTGTCTGGCCCAGTGTCTCATCAGAAAGTTCGCCCGGTCACCGGCTCCGGAAATCGACTTTGAAATTCGCGACGAAAACGAGGAAAAGCACCTCATCACGCGGCTGACCACGCCGATTCACAATCTGGCGGGGCAAGTCGTCGGCTGCATGACGATTCTTCAGGACTACTCCCCCATTGCCGACCTGATCAACCGGGTGCACTACGAAGAGCGCAGTCTGAAAATCATTCTCGACAATTTGGATATCGGCATCTTCACCGTCAACCGCGGCGGGTTCCTGAATTTTTTCAACAAGGCCGCCGAGCGCATTACCGGCTACGACCGCCGGCTCGTTCTGGCAAAGCCCTGCGCCGCCATTTTCGGTCGTGATGCCGAAGGCGACTTCTGTCTGGCCGACAGCATTATCCCCGGCGGCAAAACCAAGCGGCATCTGGAAGGCGTTATCGCCGTCAAGGACGGAGACACCATTCCCATCCGGGCGGACTACATCCCCCTGCGAAATGAGAAGGAAACCATCGTCGGAGGGCTGGTCACGTTTCAGGATCTCACCCTGGTGCACCAGCTCAACAAGGTCGTCAGCGACCAGTACAGTTTCCACGATATGATCGGCAAGGACCCCGCTATGCGGAAAGTCTTCGACATGGCCGGTGTCGTCGCCGAAAGCGATGCTACCGTTCTCATCGAAGGCGATACCGGAACCGGGAAAGATCTTCTGGCAAAAATCATCCATGCAACAAGCCGGCGATCGTCCCGACCCATGGTAAAGATCAACTGCGCATCACTGCCCCACAATTTGCTGGAATCCGAGCTGTTCGGTTACGTCAAAGGGGCCTTTACCGGAGCCGACCGGGACAAACCTGGGCGGTTTCAGGAAGCCGATGGCAGCACGCTGTTTCTGGACGAGATCGGAGACCTGCCCCTGTCGTTGCAGGGAAAACTGCTGAGGGTGCTGGAAGAAAAGGAATTTTACCCCCTGGGCAGCCGGCATACGGTCACCGTGGACGTGCGCATTCTCTCCGCCACCAACCGCGGCCTGGAAAACCTGGTGGCAAAACGACGTTTCCGGGAGGATCTCTACTACCGGCTCAACGTGCTTCGCATCGAATTGCCGCGGCTTCAGGACCGGCGTGCCGATCTGCCGCTGCTCATCAACCACATCGTCCGCCGGCTGTGTGCCGCCCGGGCGAAACTGCCGCCGGCCATCACTGAAGATGCGATGCGCCTGCTGCTTTCCTTCGACTACCCGGGCAACGTGCGGCAGCTTGAAAACACCCTCGAACACGCACTGATCACCTGCAGGGGCGCTGCCATCCGCGCAGACCATCTGCCTGAGTATCTCCAACGGTCGCCTGAAAAACCCTCGGCCGTCTCTGGAGGATTGGTCACCATCCTGGAAACCACACTTGAGGAAGAGCGACAGCGGATCCTGGCCATTTTGTCCCGGTGCGGCGGGCACCGCGGCAAGGCCGCCGATGCCCTGGGAATGGCGCGAACGACCCTGTGGCGGAAGATGAAGAAACTCGGCTTGGAGTAAAAATGGGACGCCCTGTTTCATTTTTGTTTCATTTTTGATGCGCAACATTTATCCGCCGTTTGCATTATTCTACCTTCCGTCCTACTCAGCGCGGGTTTACAGTGAAGACCCCGGCGTGCCCGTGCCGCGATCAATCGGCGAAACGGGCAGCACCGGTTGTTGCACAGTGTTTCATTCTGCCTTGTTGTCCATCTTCCGGCCGATCTTTCAACTGCGACAATATTCCAAATAATAATAATAAGTTATCGGTCGCTTCGCTGTAAATGGCATGCCTCGTGCTTCTGTAGGGCATCAGATCGATGGCCGCAGGTCGCGGTACGATCATCTTTTTACAGGCACTTCATGAGCAGGGGGAGCCGTGGGCACCAGGGCGCAGAAAAAACGCATCCTCATCGTCGATGCCGACGCTGATGTCCGCTTGTTTCTCTCCAATCTGCTGAATGCCAATGCCTATGATTCGGTTGGTGTCGGCAGTATCCAGGGCGCCCGCATGATGGTGCCTGAGCTCAACCCCGACATGATCATTTTGGATGCCATGATGGAAAACGATGCGGGCATCGAATTGTTTGCCGAATTCAAGTGCCAGGACTGCTTCCGGGAAAAGCCGGTTCTCATGCTGGCCACACTCGACTGGCGCACCCTTACGTTGCTTCAGAAGATGAAGGACGCGGCGGTGGGACGGAGAATTCCCGAGCCGGAAGCCTATTTGAAAAAACCCCTGGAAGCAGAGGAGGTTTTGCAGCTGGTATCGCAGCTGACGCAATGACCTTCACCATTCATGGGAGGGACGATGCCTTTGAGAATCGGTTTCTACATCTGCCATTGCGGGATCAACATCGCTTACAAGGTGGACGTCGCGGCGGTGGCCGCATTTGCCGGTCAGCTGCCTGATGTGGTGGTGTCCCGGGACTACAAGTTCATGTGCTCGGACCCGGGCCAGGAAATGATCGAAAAAGATATCCGGGAGCAGGGCCTTAACCGGGTGGTGGTGGCCTCCTGCTCTCCGAGGCTTCACGAAAAGACTTTCCAGTCGGCCTGTCTGCGGGCCGGGTTGAATCCCTTCATGTTTCAGATGGCTTCGGTGCGTGAACAGGTGTCTTGGGTCACCGCTGATCCGGAAGAGGCCACGCGAAAGGCCAAGACCCTGGCGGCGGCCGCCATCAACCGGGTCCGGTATCACCACAGGCTTCAAAGCCGGGAGGTACCGGTGCACCCTGACATCCTCGTGGTGGGCGCCGGTATCGCCGGTATGCAGGCGGCGCTCGACATCGGCAATTCGGGCCGCAAGGTTCACCTGGTGGAAAAGGACACCACCATCGGCGGTCACATGCTTCAGTTTGACAAGACATTTCCCACTCTGGACTGTGCGGCCTGCATCGGTACGCCGAAAATGGTCGAGGTGGCCCAGAATGCTAACATCGCCCTGTATTCCTATAGCGAGGTGGCCGAGGTATCCGGCGCCATCGGCAATTTCAATGTCACCATCCGGCGAAAACCCCGTTACGTGAAGGAAGGGATCTGCACCGGCTGCGGGGAGTGCGCTTCGGTCTGCCCCGTATCGGTGCCCAGCTTGTGGGACCTGGGGATGGGACAGCGAAAGGCCATCTATCGCGCGTTTCCCCAGGCCGTGCCAATTACTTTCTGTATCGATAAAAATGACCGGGCACCGTGTGTGGGCGCCTGCCCGGCCGGGGTCAATGTCCAGGGTTACATCCAGCTTATTGCGGCCGGCCGCTACGAGCAGGCCTACCGGCTCATACAGGAGCGGCTGCCGCTTCCCGGCGTGCTGGGCCGGGTCTGCCCCCATCCCTGCGAAGACGCTTGTCGGCGGCAGGAAGTGGACGCGCCGGTGGCCATCCGGGACCTGAAGCGGTTTGCCGCCGATCAGGTGGATGTGGATGCACTGGCCATCCCGGAGATCGCCCCCCGGCCGGAAACCGTGGCGGTGATCGGTTCCGGTCCGGCCGGCCTTACCGTCGCCTACGACTTGAGGCTGAAAGGATACGGCGTCACGGTGTTTGAGGCCCTGGACCGGCTGGGCGGCATGCTCCGGGTGGGCATTCCGGACTATCGGCTGCCACCGGATATCCTTGACCGGGAGATCAATTACATCCGCCGGCTGGGTGTCGAGACCCGAACGGGTGTGCGCCTGGGCGTTGACATGAGCCTTTCCGAGCTGGCAACGGAAGGCTTCGCAGCGGTCTTTCTCGCCACCGGCGCCCACGGCTCACTGTCCATGAACATTCCTGGAGAAGACACCGGTGGTGGGGTGCTCGATGCGGTGGCCTTTCTTCGGGAGGTGAATCTTGGCGCCGTCCGCCTGCCGGGAGACCGGGTGGCGGTCATCGGCGGCGGCAACGTGGCCATCGATGCTGCGCGGGTGGCCCGGCGTCTGGGCGCTTCGGAGGTCACCGTGGTTTACCGCCGGTCGGAGGCGGAGATGCCGGCCTACGGAGAAGAGATCGCGGGGGCCGAGGCTGAAGGGATTCATTTCAGCACCCTGACCGCGCCGGTGGCGATTCGCAGCGAAAATGGCCGGGTGTGCGGCCTCGAGTGCATCCGCACCGAACTTGGCCCCCCGGACGACAGCGGCCGGCGGCGACCATTACCCGTCGCGGGCTCAGAGTTTTTGATCAACTGCGATGCCGTCATCCCGGCCATCGGCCAGCGCATTGACACATCCTGGGCGGCCGAAGTGCCTGAGCTGAAGTGGTCCCGCCGAGGAACTCTGACCGTGGCCGCCGGTATGCAGACCGGGCTGCCCCACATCTTTGCCGCCGGAGACCTGGTGTCCGGCCCGGCAACGGTGGTGGCGGCCGTGGCCGCCGGTCACAGCGCTGCCGAGGGGATCCATGGTTTCCTTCAGGGCGTCGCAGTGCCCATCCCGGCCCCGGGCGCGGTCGCGGCGGAGTTGACTCCGGCCGGCAATTGGGCGCCCATCGGACCGACCATCGCTGCCCAGAGCAGAGAGGGCCTGCCCCACCTTGCGCCGGAGGGGCGGGCGGAAACGTTCGATGAAGTCGCCACGGGGTTTGACGAAGTGCAGGCGCTCCGAGAGGCCGGGCGCTGCCTCAACTGCGGCACCTGCTGCGAGTGCATGGAATGCGTGAGGGCCTGTGAAGCAAATGCCATCGATCACCATATGCCCGAAACCCTGATCGACGTCACGGTGGGCAGCATCATCCTGGCCACCGGCTACGATGTGCTCGATCCCACGGCCATGAGCCAGTTCGGCTACGGACGCTACCCGAATGTATTTACCAGCCTGGAGTTCGAGCGGCTCAGCAATGCCACGGGTCCCACCGGGGGGAAAATTCTGATCCGGGACGATGAGGGCCATTTCACCCGGACCCCTGACAGCGTTGCGATTTTGCACTGCATCGGCAGCCGGGATGTCAACTATCATGAATACTGTTCCCGGGTCTGCTGCATGTATGCCCTCAAATACTCCCATCTCATCAAGGAAAAGGTGGGGCACCACACGCCGGTCTACGATTTTTACATCGACATGCGTTGCTTCGGAGAGGGCTACGAAGAATTCTATCGCCGCTGTCAGGAGGAGGGTACCGTTTTCGTGCGCGGCAAGGTGGCGGAGATCACCGACCGGGCGGCGTCTCCGGAGGAAGAAGGCAAACTCATCGCCCTGGCCGAAGACACCCTGCTGGGACGAAACATCCGGGTCCCGGTAGACATGGTGGTGCTGTGCGTGGCCATGCAGGCCCGGGCGGACGCCGCCGATGTGGGCCGACTGTTCGGGGTCAACCTGGGCGCCGATGGTTTTTTTCTGGAAGAGCACCCCAAGCTGGGGCCGCTGAACACCGCGACCGACGGTGTGTTTCTGGGCGGCGCCTGCCAGTCGCCAAAGGACATCCCCGACACCGTGTCCCAGGCTTCAGGGGCGGCGGCCAAGGCACTGTCCCTGGCGGACCGGGGCCACGTGCAGGTGCCCTCTGCCATTTCCTGGATCGACCCGGAAGTCTGCGCCGGTTGCCAGACATGCATCGGTCTGTGCCCCTATTCGGCCATTGCCTTCGATCCCCGGCGGCAGGTGTCGGTCGTCAATGAGGCGCTGTGCAAGGGCTGCGGCAGTTGCAGCGGCTTTTGCCCCAGCGGCGCCGCACAGGTCAGGCACTTCAACGAGAAGCAGATCTTCGCCGAACTCGACGGCCTGATGGATGCCGTGCATGCGGTGGGGGTGTGAAAGTGTGTTTACGCGAATGCTATTTGAACCACGGAGGACACGGAGGACACGGAGAGAAATGCCCTGGGAAGGGAAGTGTTCAGTATTGTTTTTCTCCGTGTTCTCCGTGAACTCCGTGGTTCCTTCAAACGTAACGCTTGCCTGAAGGCGTGAATGAATAAAGAAGGGATACGCACGGAGGAGAACATGGAAGACTTTGAACCGACCATCATCGCATTCGTCTGCAATTGGTGCACCTACACGGCCGCGGACCTGGCCGGCACCTCCCGGCTGGGCTACCCGCGCAATGTGCGCCTGATCCGCGTCATGTGCACGGGGATGGTGGATCCCCAGTACATCATCAAGGCATTTTTGGAGGGGGCTGACGGGGTTCTGGTGAGCGGGTGCCACCCGGGCGATTGTCATTACATCAACGGCAACTACAAGGCGCGCCGGCGCATCAAGCTGCTCAAAGAGCTGCTGCCCCAGTTCGGATTTGCACCCGAGCGGCTGCGGCTGACCTGGATCGGCGCCAGTGACGGCATCATGTTTTCAGAGATCATGAAAGCGCTGGTGAGTCAGGTGATCGCTCTCGGGCCCAGCACAGCAAAGCTCAAGATGGTCATATGATAAATCGCTTCGCGATTTATACGGCGGCTACGCCGCATGGGGAATGGGGGGATTGTCAAAACATGGCACCAATGGAGTCCGCCGCTGATGAATGACAATGCGAAAAAAATGATGTCATGCCGGCGAAGGCCTGCATCCAGAAAATCTGAACGCGGATTCAAAATGCCAGTTTAAATCCTGCTTTCTGGCGGGAGCTGCGGATTGTCAATCGGGAGCGATCAGAAAATATCGGGGATAGGGTGCAGAGACAACTGCCGAAACGCATGCACGGGAGGCTTTCATGGCTAAGACGGTAACAGTTGACGTGAAAGACCGGGATTTGTTGGGAGCGTTGAGAGGCTTTTTGACGGCTGTACTGGCGCAGGAAGAGATCAGCGCGATTCTGGTCCCCTGGCGGCTTCCCATGAAAAACGTGGTCATGCCGACACTGGTAACGGATCCGGCCCTGATGGACCGGGCCGATCCTCTGGCGCCGGCATTTCCCATCAACGGGGCCAAGCTTGCCAGCAGGTTGACCCGAAAGGCATCAGGTGGGCGAATCGCCGCAGTAATGCGCCCTTGCGAAATCCGGGCCTTCACCGAACTGGTCAAGCTTAAGCAAGGCAGCGCCGAAGACCTGGTGATCATCGGCATCGATTGCCTGGGCGCCTTTGATAATTCCGATTTCACAAAGTGGGCCGAAGAAAATAACGGGGACGGCTCGCAACGGTTCGCTGCTCAGGTGCTGGCCGGGGAAACGACCGGCCCTGATCTGGCGCCGGCCTGCCGGATCTGTGAGTTTCCAGTGGCTTCGGGGGCCGACATCAGTGTGGCCCTCTACGGCGTCGATACCGGCAGCCGTATCCTGGCGATCGGGCAGAGCGCGGCCGGAGACGCGCTGCTGTCGAGCCTCGGGCTTGCCGATGCCAAGACGCCGCCGGCTCGGGAGCAGGCCGTCACGGCCTTGGTCGACGGCAGAATCACCGCCCGGGACCGCCTGTTTGCCGAGACCCGCGAGGCGACGGATGATCTGGAAAAACTGACCGGGTATCTGGCCGGCTGCGTCAACTGCTACAACTGCCGCGTGGCCTGTCCGGTCTGCTACTGCAAGGAGTGCGTTTTTGTCACCGACGTGTTCAACCACGAGCCCCTCCAGTATCTGCGGTGGGCCGAGCGCAAGGGGGCCGTCAAAATGCCCACCGACACGGTGTTTTATCACCTGACCCGGCTCGCTCACATGAGCACCGCGTGCGTGGGGTGTGGCCAGTGTTCCAACGCCTGCCCCAACGACATCCCGGTCATGGAACTGTTTCGTACGGCGGCGCACGCCGTGCAGGCGGCTTTTAACTACGAAGCCGGCCGCAGCCCCGAAGAAAAGCCGCCGCTGTCGGAATTTCGTGAGAAAGAATTCGAAGAAGTCGTCGGTATGGCCTGAAGGGAGACGCCATGAAAGCGAAAATCGGCAAGGCCCTGGTGGTGGGCGCGGGCATCAGCGGCATCCGCAGTGCGCTGGATCTGGCCGAAACCGGGTATCATGTGACGCTGATCGACCGCGCGCCGCATATCGGCGGCGTGCTCAGCCAACTGGATCGCCAGTTCCCCAGCGACCGCTGCGGCATGTGCAAGATGCTGCCCCTGGTGGACCGCGACAGCGCCAGCCAGTACTGCCTTCGCAAGGGGATGTTTCACCGGAATATCGATATCCTCCTGTCCACCGAAATCGCATCGGTCACCGGTGAGGCGGGCCGCTACGAAGTCGTGCTCAAAGAGCGTCCCACGTGGGTGGACCCCCAGCTGTGCAACGGGTGCGGTGCCTGCACGGCGGTGTGCCCTGTCGATGTGCCCGATGAATTCAATGCCGGCCTGTCTACCCGCAAGGCCATCTATCTGCCCGTGCCCCATACGATTCCCAACCCCTTCATCATCGATCTTGCCGCCTGCACCCGCTGCGGGGCCTGCGAGACGGCCTGCCCCACCGGGGCCGTGAGGCTGTCCCAACAGGAGCGAAAGAAATTCCGGATTCTGGTGGTGGATGACGAATTGGTGGTGAGAGATTCCATCAAGGCCTGGCTCGAAGAGGAAGGCGGATTTGCCGTGGAAACGGCTGCCTCGGGTCCGGAGGCCCTGGAACTGCTTTCCCGAAATGCCTACCACCTCATGATGCTCGACATCAAAATGCCGGGGATGGACGGGGTGGATGTGCTCAAGGCCGCAATGGAAACGGCGGCTGATCTGCCGGTGATCATGATGACCGCCTATGCGGCCGTCGAGACCGCCGTTGAAGCCATGAAGCTGGGCGCCCTGGACTACCTCATCAAACCCTTTGATCCGGCATCGCTAACAGCCATGGTTATCGCCCGCTACGAGGATGCCGAGGCCGCCCGGGGCCGAAAGCTGGAAGTGGGCGCCGTGGTGCTGTGCGGCGGCACCGAGCATTACGATCCCACCGGCGGGAAGAACACCTTGGGCTACGGCCTGGTGCCGGACGTCGTCACCGGGCTGGAATTTGAGCGGATCATGAGCGGCACCGGTCCTTCGGGAGGGCGGCTCGTGCGCCCCAGCGATGGGCGTCCCATCCGGCGGGTGGCATGGCTCCAGTGCGTGGGTTCCAGGGATCTTCAGGCCGACGCGGATTTTTGTTCGAGCATCTGCTGCATGTTCGCCATCAAGGAAGCCATCGTGGCCAGGGAGCAGGCTGGGGGGGATTTTGAGGCCAGTATTTTTTATATGGACATGCGCACCTGCGGCAAAGGTTTCCAGCGCTACCGGGAGCGGGCTGAAACCGAGCACGGCATCGCTTTTATCCGGGGGCGGGTGCACTCGGTCGTGAGGGACGCCGCCACCGGCGACCTCATGCTGCGCACCACCAAAGAGGACGGCGGCAGCCATGACACCGCCGTAGACCTGGTCGTGTTGTCGGTGGGGCAGCGACCCGCCCCGGCGGTGGCAAAACTGACCGAACCGCTGGCGCTGGACACGAACCCGTGGGGGTTCGTAAAAACCGCACCGTTTTCTCTGACCCGTGTCGGCAATGACGGCGTCTTTGTGGGCGGATCGTTTGCCGGACCCCGTGATATCGGGGAGGCCGTCATTCAGGCCTCCGCCGCGGCGTTGGGCGCTTCCCGCGTGATCCATTCTCATGGTGGCGGCATGGCCGTGGTGGCGGATGCCGCGGTTCCGCCGCCAAAGGACGTCTCATTCGAGACGCCGCGCGCCCTGGTGGTGGTCTGTACGTGCGGCGGTCGCCTGCTGAAAGGCCTCGATATGGCGGCTCTGGAACAATCTTTTCAGCGCGATCCCGCAGTGGCGCAGATTGCATCGGCGGAGAATCTGTGTACGGCCGCCGGGTGGGACGCGCTCACGGAAATGATGACCGCCCATCAGCCCAACCGTCTGCTCCTGGGCACCTGCATGCCGTATGTCTATAATGAGAAATTGGACGCGCTCAGCCGCCGCATCCAACTGCCGCGCGCGCTCATGACTGCTGTGGACATACGGCCGCCGGCCCCGGCGTCGGGTACCCCGCCCGCAGATGCCCCCGCCACGGCTGGCCATGTGCTGTCGGTATTGAGATCCGGCCTGGCCAAACTCAAACACGCCGAACCCGGGCCGGTGGAGACCCGGCCGGTGACAGCCGGGGCACTGGTGATGGGCGGCGGCATCGCCGGCATGACCGCAGCACTGGCCATCGCGGATCACGGTTTTCACGTGGACCTGGTGGAGGCCGCCGATGCTTTAGGCGGCAACCTCAAGTGGGTGTCGGGTACCCTGGACGGAGAGGATACCGCGCCGCTGCTCGCCGACAGTATCAAGAAAGTGGAAAATCACCCCCGCGTCACCGTTCACACCCGGACCCGCCTTATCCATGCCGCTGGTCGGGTGGGAGCGTTTTCCAGCACCATCGAGGCGGCCGACGGCCGGGTGGAAATGCTCTCCCATGGCGTGACCATCCTGGCCACCGGGGGGCATGAAGCGCCCACCACGGCCTATGGATATGGTCGGCTCGATGGGGTTATCACCCAGAAGGAAATGGCGCAGGCGATTGCCGAGGGCTTTCTGGCAACGGAAAAGACCGGCTCGGTGGTGATGATCCTTTGCGTGGAATCCCGTGAAGAGCCCCGCAACTATTGCAGCAAGGTGTGCTGCACAACGGCCCTTAAACACGCCCTTTATCTGAAAAAAGCCTGGCCGGACGCGCCGGTCACCGTGGTGTACCGCGACATGATGACCACCGGATTTGCCGAGCACTGGTACACCGAGGCCCGGCGGCAGGGGGTTTTGTTTATTCGATACACACCGGAGCGCAAACCGACAGTGGCACCGGCTGCGGCCGGGGATGCCGGCAGCCGCCTGCAGGTGGATGTATGGGAGCCCTTGCTCGCAAAGCGGTTGCTTATCGAAGCCGATCTGGTCGTGCTGGCAACCGGCGTAATCCCTGATTTGCCGGCCGATGTGGCAGCGGCCTATGGTGCCGCTTGTGACGGCGACGGCTTTTTTCAGGAGGCGGAATCCAAGTGGCGGCCGGTCGATTCGCTCACCGAAGGGGTCTTTGCGAGCGGTTTGTGTCATTCTCCCCGGTCCATCGCCGAATCCATCGCCACCGCCGAAGCCGCCGCCCAGCGGGCCCTGAGAATTCTTGCCAGTGAGTCGCTGCCGGTGAGCCGCGTCTCGGCCAGTGTCCGTCACAGTCTGTGCTCCCTGTGCCTGCGCTGCATCGACGCCTGCCCCTATGGGGCACGCAGCGTCGATACGGACGAGGAGCGCATCGTGGTCAATTCGCTCATGTGCCAGGGGTGCGGCGCGTGTGCCGCCGCCTGCCCGAATGGGGCGTCCATTATTGACGGGTATTCCAAGCCGTTCGTCATGGAGATGATCGATGCGGCGTTTGGGTGAGGAAAGTAGAAGATGGGAGATGGGAGATCGGAGATAGGGCAGGGACGATTGCTGATTATCGTTATGGCGGATGCGATCCGCTAGTCAACGAATGACAAAACCGATGCTGGTGCGTAGGGGTGGGGTTTAACCCCGCCCGCAGGCATCAACCAGTTGCGCAAGGAAAAGACCATGATGCAGCCGCAGACTACTGACAATGCCTCAGCGCGCGTGAGCATCGCCGTTCCCGACCAACTCGCGCCGGTGCGCGAGATGGTCCAGGCGTGCATTCAGTGCGGGACGTGCTCGGGCTCGTGCCCCAACGCCTTTGCCATGGACATCACGCCCCGGCGCATGTGGCGCATGGTGCTCACAGGCCAGATGGCGGATCTTTTCAGCAGCAAGACCTTCATGCTCTGCTCGGTCTGCTACGCCTGCACCCTGAGATGCCCGCGCGGGCTTCCCCTGACCGATGCCATGAGCGCGCTCAAGCGGATCGCCGCCCGGGAAAACCGGCATCGAAGCAGCACTCAGTTTTACCTGAACTTCATGGAAAGCGTGCGTCGGCACGGCCGTGTGCGGGAGATGGAATTTATGACCCTGTATTTTTTCGCCATGAAAAATCCGCTGCTCCCGTTGCAGTTTGCATCCCTGGGGATGCGGCTGATGGCCAAGGGGAAAGTGTCGCTGCAGCTGCCGTCAAAAGGCAAGGGTAAACTCGACACCATATTTCGCAACGCGGAAGCCATGGAGGCGAAAGAATGAACTATTTGTACTACCCGGGGTGCTCACTGGAAGGGACGGCAAAGGAGTACGACCTGTCCACCCGGACATTTATGGCGGCCGTGGGCGCCGTACTGACCGAATTGCCGGACTGGACCTGCTGCGGTGCGAGCGCTGCAGAGGCCACCAGTGCCGTTCTTTCCTTGGCCCTGCCGGCGAGAAACCTGGCCCTGGCCCAGCGTGCGGCGCCGGGGACCGATGTGTTGATTCCCTGCAGTGCCTGTTACCTGAATCTCAAGAAGGCGGCGGAAAAAATCCGGGAACCTGCCGTACTCAGCATGGTTAACACCGTCCTGGGGGAAGAAGATCTGGTCATGGGCACCGGAGTGCGGCCCCGGCATCTTCTAGATGTTTTGAGTGTTGATATTGGCGCCCAAACCCTGGACGCGCGGGTCGCGCACCGGCTCGACGGTCTTGTCATTGCCCCTTACTACGGGTGCCAGTGTCTGCGTCCCTACCATGTGTTTGACGACCCGGAGCGGCCCCGGTCCATGGCGCCGCTCATTGAGGCCGTGGGTGCGACGGTCTTTCCCTGGGAAATGGGCGCTCGTTGCTGCGGCGCTTCTCACCTGACCACCAAACCGGCAGTGGGTCTCGAACTGGTGGCGGCAATTCTGAGTGCGGCCCGGGGGGCCGATGCCATTGTGACCGTCTGCCCCATGTGCCAGATGAATTTGGAAGCCTACCAGAAGAAAGCCTCCGGGCTCAACGGCAACGATTTGGAAATATCCATACTCTACCTGCCGCAACTGCTCGGCCTGGCCGTCGGCCTTCCGGCCAGAGACCTGGGGATCGATCTCAATCTGACAATTACCGATGCGCTTTGCGACCGTCTCGAGGTGCTGGTGCCGGTGTGACCGGGGGGCGTTTGGTGCATGAGCTATCAAATAGCTGCGGTGTCGGATCGTCTCCAAAGGAACCATCGCAGCAAAGGGTTCATTGAACACGCCCCGGATTTTTTTATCCGCCGGTGGGACACGACACCTTGCCCCGGAGTGCCTTTCTTATGAAAAGTCCGATGAAAATGATTCGCCGCAGCCTGGCCGCCAAACTCATCGTCATGGTGGGTAGTGTGCTGCTGTTGTCCATCGCCATCTGGTTCTATTACAACATCCGCTACCAGAAGGCCCAGATGATGGAAAATATTGTGGAGGGCACGGACCGGCTTACCAACGCCATCCGGCTGGGCACCCACTACGCTATGATGCTCAACTCCAGAGACGACATCACCCAGATCATCAACAACATCGCGCGTCAACCTGAAATCGAGAACATCCGCATTTACAACAAGGCCGGGCAGATCAAGTATTCCAACAAACCCGGAGAAGTCGACACCATCACCAATATCAAGGCCGAGGCCTGTGATATCTGCCACCGAAGCGATCCGCCGCAGGCCGCGCTCGCGTTGACCGAGCGCACGCGGATTTTTAGAGGGCCGGGCGGATACCGCCTGCTGGGTATCATCAGCCCTATCTGCAACGATACCGGCTGCGCCACCGGTGATTGCCACGTGCATCCGGAAGGAAAAGTTATCCTGGGCGCGCTGGACCTGGTGGTCTCACTCGAAAAGATCGACCGCGAGATCCTTGCGGCGGAAAAAGGCATCCTCGGGCTGACCGCTTTTATTTTCTTCGTCACCTCCTCCATCATCTTCGTCTTCGTGCTCCACTTCGTCAACCAGCCGGTGAAGCGGTTGATCCGGAGCACGAAACTGATCGGCCAGGGCCAATACGCCACACGCGTGTCGGTCCAGCAGGAGGACGAGTTGGGTCAACTGGCCGAAACCATCAACGGCATGGGAGAGCAGATCGGCAAAAAACAGGAGGAATTGAGGCGGCAGCGCGACGAGTACCAGAACCTTTTCGATCTGGTTCCCTGCATGATCACGGTGCAGGATCGCAACTACCGCATCCTTCGCTGCAACAGCGCTTTTTTCGGCGTGTTCCGGCCCGAGCCCGGCGATCTGTGTTTTCGCGCCTACAAGGGGCGCACTGAGAAATGCATCAACTGCCCGGTGGAAACGACGTTCGCCGATGGCCAGTCTCACTACGCCGAAGAGACGGGGATCGACAAGGACGGCAATCCCAAGCACTGGCTGGTGAGAACTTCTCCCATCCGGGACGACGCCGGTGATATCGTGGCCGCCATGGAAGTTTCCCTGGACATTACTCCCCGCAAGCTTTTGGAAGACAAGCTGGAGGCATCCGAGAAGAAGTACCACGCCATCTTCAACAATATCCCAAACCCGGTATTCGTTCTCGATAAGAAGACGCTGGTGATTCTCGACTGCAACGAGAGCGTCAAACCGGTTTACGCCATAGACGGCAAAGCACTGATCGGCGTCCCGTTTCCTGAGCTGTTCGCACCTGAAGAACGGGAGCGCTACGCCGGGGCGATCATTTCTTCGGAGGTGATCAACCAGGCCAAACAGGTGGCGGCCGGCGGCAAGACAATATTCGTCAACATCCGCGTCTCTCCTTCGGAATATGACGGCCGCCACGTGCTGCTGGTGACCACCAGCGACATCACCCAGCGTCTGGAGACCGAGCAGCAGCTCATCCAGGCCAGCAAGATGGCCACCCTCGGGGAAATGGCCACCGGGGTGGCCCACGAACTCAACCAGCCCCTGTCGGTCATCAAGACGGCCAGCAGTTTTTTTATCAAGAAACTCGACACCCAAAGCCACCTGGATCCGGAAATTTTGTCGATCATGCTTCGAAAAATAGACGCCAACGTCGACCGGGCCTCAAAGATCATCAGTCATATGCGCCTGTTTGCCAGAAAGTCGGAGATCGACCTGGTGCACACCAATGTCAACGCCGTTCTGGTGAAGGCCTTCGAGATGTTCAGCCAGCAGCTCAAGGTGCGCGGCATCGAGGTGGTCTGGGATATCGCGGAAGATCTGCCCCCGGTGAGCGCAGACCCCATCCGGCTGGAGCAGGTGTTCATCAATCTGCTGCTTAACGCCCGCGATGCCATCGAGGAGCGTCTCGGCACCGATGCCGGCGTGCAGGAAGGCGTCATCAGACTTAAAACGCGCTTGAACAAGGAGATGGCTGTCATTGAAGTCGCCGACAACGGCAACGGCATTCCAGGCGAAATGGTGGACAAGGTCTTTGAGCCCTTTTTCACGACCAAGGAAGTTGGCAAGGGTACGGGGCTCGGCCTGTCCATCAGTTACGGCATCATCCGCGAGTGCGGCGGCAGCATTCGCGCAACCAACATGCCCGGCGGCGGGGCCAGGTTCATCATTGCCCTGCCGGTTTGGAGGAGCGCATGAAACCCACCCCTGAAGGCATCGACACCATACTGCTCGTGGATGATGAAGAAGACATCCGCGAAGTGCTCTCGCTGTCCCTGACTGACATGGGCCACCGGGTGATCTGCGCGCGGGACGGCGTGGAGGGTCTGGCGCTGTATATGGAAGAAAAACCGCTCGTGGTGCTGACCGACATCAAGATGCCCAAGATGAACGGCATCGATCTGCTGCAGAAGATCAAGCATGAAAACCCGGAAACCGAAGTGATCATGATCACGGGTCACGGCGACATGGACCTGGCGATCATGAGTCTCAAATACGATGCGGCCGATTTTGTCACCAAACCCATCAATGTGGACGCGCTCGAAATCGCCATGAAGCGGGCCTGTGACCGCATCATCACCCGCCGCCAGCTCAGGTCCTATATGGAAAACCTTGAACGGCTGGTGCGCGAAAAGACCGAGTTGCAAGATCACCTCTCGTCGTTGGGGCTCATGATCGGCTCCATCAGTCACGGCATCAAGGGGCTGCTCACCGGTCTTGACGGCGGCATGTACGACATCGACCGGGGTCTGGGAAAGAAGGATCTTGGGGAAATCGCCGAGGGATGGCTGACGGTGAAGCAGGTGATGGCGCGCATCCGCAAAATGGTCCTGGACATTCTTTACTATGCCAAGGATCGGGATCTTCAGTGGGAGTGGGTCAATGTGCTGCAATTCGCCGAGGAGGTGGCGGCGGTGTTCGCATCCAAACTCCAGCAGTCAGGCATCGACTTTGTTCGCGATTTCGACCCGTCGGCCACCGAGGCCCGCATCGATCCGGGCAGCGTTCACGCCGCGCTCATCAACATCCTGGAAAACGCGGTGGATGCTTGCCTGCGGGACGCTTCCAAGGATCAGCACACCATCACCTTCGGCGTCAGCCAGCGGGCCGGCGAAATCATTTTCAAGGTGCACGACAACGGCACCGGCATGAACCGGGAGACCCTGGAAAAGATCTTCGCGCTGTTTTACTCTTCAAAGGGCAGCGCCGGCACCGGTTTGGGCCTGTTTATCTCCAATACCATCGTGCGCCAGCACGGGGGCCAGATCCAGGTCTCATCCACCCCGGGCGTCGGCACCGTTTTCACCATCCGCCTGCCGGCGGAGCCAACCGGCGAAACCGTCCGGAACCCCGCCGAGGCGTCTGCTGCAGCCGAATCCGCGGATGGTTAACTGCTCGTAATGCCGGGATCGATCCGGCATCCACTCGTGCCGCCGGCTGTAGGGCGGTATTCGAGAAACCCTGGCTCCGGATACAGGCGTCCTTTCCGTTTAGGCGCACGCATTATCATCGGGCCGTACACTAAGCGATCCGTAGCATGCAGTGGGCGGTGTCTTTTTTTGACTACGGCAACGCCGGCGACAGATCCATGTACACTAACTTGGTGAATTGGTCCGGCGGCAGAAATCCTTTCCCCCATTTCTCGTCATATGCCTGGGTCGGTTTCGCGGCAATCACTGCTTCCATGGTTGCGCCGTTTTGCATGAGGCGGCCGACCTCGTCTCTGATCGCGGTCAGCATGGAAACGTATTGCTGGAGTCGGGTCTTGTCGGATAACGGCCCGTGCCCCGGCACGACCTTGGTTTTATCGTCGATCATCGGCAGAATCTGGTTGATGACTTTGATCATTCCATCGATCGATCCGCCTGAGTAGATGCCGATATAGGGGTAAAGACCCTCAAAATAGAGGTCGCCCATATGAATTACATTGGCATTTTGAAAGTAAACGACGGAATCCCCATCGGTATGGCCGGCTGCCAGATGAAACACCCGGACATCTTCCCCGTTCATGTGAAAAGCCATCTCTTTGGTATAAGTCAGCAGCGGGCGCGCCATTTCCGAAGAGGGCGGGACCTTGGTATTTAACATTGCCATATCGTGCGCCATCGCCATTTGTTTTCTGACATTCTCGTGGGCGATGATCGTGGCGCCGGTTTTCGCCACTTGCTCGTTGCCACCGACATGATCGAAATGCCAATGGGTGATCACCGCAAATCGGATCGGCTTCTCGCTCAGCTCCGAGATTCTGGATAACAGAGGAGAGACGGCCGCTTCGATTTTCGTATCGACCATCAACACGCCGTCACGACCGGTCAGAACAACGGTGTTGCCCATACCGCCGGTATCTTGAAGCAGATAGATGTTTTCAGTAATTTTCTCAGCACCGACTTCAATTGCGGCCGGCTCCTCGGCAAACGACACTGAAAGGCCGACAACGGTGATGACAACACTTCCGATGATCGCAAAAATACGTCTGTGTTTCATAGAAATGTCACTCCCTACTTGATAAAGCTGCAGCAATAATCGGTTGTTTTTGATACCTTCAGCTGGAATTTGGACTTGGCGGGTACTTCGAAATCCTCCCCCCCCTTTATTCTTTGCCATTCGCCACCGGGCAGGAGAACATCCAGATCCCCCGACAGGATTTCCATAATCTCTTTGTCATCAGTGTTGAACTCGTATTCACCGGGGAGCATGATGCCCAGCGTTTTACGGGAGCCATCTTTGAAAATCACCGAGCGGCTGGTGACCTGGCCGTCAAAATAGATATTCGCCTCGCGGACAACGGATACGTTTTCAAATTGAGACATATAGGGTTCCTTTATACGCTGAAAAGGTTTGCTCCAGTTCTTTTTTCTGGAGGTAGATTGCTTCTTAATCGAAATCGAATTGCGCAGTCAGCGCGCCGGCCGTGTCATGACGCGCTTATTATGCGCTTCTCGAGAGCCGGTAGATATCACCTTGGCCAGTCCAGGTTCAATGACGTTTCGATTTCGATAGCGATCCCGATTTCGATTTGGATCGGTGGTCCCGGCAACTCCGTTTACCCCACCACAAAATGGTAACCTTCTCAAGCACAATTCTAAAGACATCATGGTCTGCTGTGTCAGGGGGGTTTTGCACGTGGGACATTCGCGGATGATGTCGGGTCCAGGCCGGTATGACCAAGCCGGCGATGCATAAAGGAGGCCGAGGATCGCCAAGAAAAAAAGTATGCTTTTCAGTTTTACATTTGTTATCTTGTGTCCGGCCGGAAATGGTAGAATTGGTAGTACCAAAAAGTGGCGTGGATGGAAGGTGCCGGAAATCGCGCCGCTTTTTGGTGCCTGAGTGGATGTGATTGTTAGACTATCAGTGCTAAACTCTTTTTGCAATTAGAAGTACTTCTTCGCTGAGTTTACTATTATCAATAACTTGTTGAAATTCAGACATCAACATTGAGATTTTTTGATGCAGTATAGATCCATCTAAGTCTAAAGCAAAAAGCCCTAATGTGGAAAACATTTCATAAAAATCTTGTCCAAAATACCAAACATTTGTTATTTCGTAATTGCTGTTTGTTAACATAATCTCTAACGACCTTACAGAGAACAAAAATAGATGAAGCGGTGGATGCATAATCCTATTTACTTGTTCTGGAAATGCGATTTGGCTGTAGGCTGATAAAGATGGGAAATGTGGCACCTCAAGAACAAGATTGTCATTTTTTATCTGGATTTTTTGTATGGACGCTAACAGACTTAATGGATCCAATACATGCTCTAACACGCCAAACAGCGAAATAACCCCCCATTTCCCATAGAATTCTGAAATATTTTCTTTAGTTATGGATTTCTCATCGATATCCACCCCAAACCTTTTCTTCCCAAAATTCCTTTCCTCTGTTTTAGTTTCTAAGCCACGCACTACAAATCCATTTTGAGATGCTACATATAGCATTTCGGCAATACCACATCCTATGTCTAACCAGGAGTTATTTTCAGTAGTGATATTTTTTGAAATATATTCGAACTTTGGTTCTGCAATATGTTTTACTCTAAAGTCTGCCATATCTGATAATAGTTGCTTGTTTGCAGAAGTGTAATAGTCAGAGTTATATATCTTACTTAATTCACTTTCTGCCGGTGGGTTTCCAACAAAGGCGACATTGCATTCACAGCATTCATAATAAGAAAAATTATAAATGGTTTGTAATAACTTGAAATCAGAAGATTTGCAGATTGGACAGCCACTTAACGTGGCGCCAGGAACAATTTCTTCGGATGCCTTCTTTGCCAGAGCAATCGAATTTTCTTTATTTAGGGACTTTTTCAACTTTGTACTATCTAATTGTTTTCCATATTTAATTTCAGGTGAGTTTGTCATCTGTTAACTCCCGTTAATAGGCTTTTCACATCTAAAATTATAATGTCTTGCTATCTGGTTTTGCTGGAGCCTCGGTATCTGAGGCCCCGCAGCTATTCAATTCACAGTTTTTGTCAAAAATTATCCTTCACAACAGTTTGGCAAATTATACTCTGCGAGCTGCAGCCGCCAGACGGCGAAATATTTGGGTCTCAGATAGATTAGGCGCCACTCTTCGTACTTGATCGCGTGTGTATGGGGCTTTATTATTTTGGCTGCAAAGAAGATATTTTGAAAGGATTTTGTACTGTAATGCCGTAGTATTGCTGACCATCATTCAGGTCTTCAGAAAGGATCCTTGCACACTGGGATCGTTCGGCTGCGGCGACGATCAGCGAATCCCAATATGAGATCGAATAGCGCTGGTAAGTATCGATGGCGCGCGTGACCATCGCCCTGTCGATTTCCTGAACCGGCAGGATTTCGAGCGTCCTGATGATTTCCAGCGCTTCGACGGGGGCCATTGGCGAACTGATCTTGCGCGTGATGACGTTGAAGAATTCCCCCAGGACTTGGACGGATATAACAGCGTTTTCGTTTTCAATAGACATCCTGAGGATATTTTCAGCCACACGCTGTTTTGCGCCGTTGTGCGTGTCGTAGGTATAGACGAGCACATTGGTGTCGAGAAAGATCCTATCGGTCATAGAGATCTTCCCTTTTCCATTGCCGGATCCCCATATCCCGGCTCAGTCTCCGGATGGATTGTTCAAGGGCTTGAATTGTCTCAGATTTTTTGTGGTGGTCTCTATTTGCGATTTCAACGAGATACTCTCGTACCATCGCCGTTAACGTCGTATTTTTATCGATGGCCACTTTCCTGACTTTTTTTATGACCTCATCGTCGACACTCAGGGTGATATTGGACATAGCTACTCACTCCATAAACTCAATGGTTCAGAATGGCCGGGATATGTGTAACACTTATTATGGTTGGGCATTCGAATTTGTCAACCCTTGCCCGAATAGCCTTAGAATGGTTGGCGGTGTTTTCACCGCCGGCGCAACAGGTTTTTGGCGGTGCTGATCTCCACGTAGGAGGCGCCGGCGTCGCTGCCGAAGTTTCCGGCCAAAACGGTGATCAGGTCATCCTCGCTGAAGTGTTTTTCCTCCAGAAGGCGGCTCAGCGCGGTTTTCAAGAACTCGTGGGTTGAAAGATCAGTTTCCATAAAGCTGGCGTAAACGCCGAATGACAGGGCCAGTTCGCGCATCACCCGATGGCTGTAACACTGGGCGTAGATGGGGCTCTCCCCCCGGTAGGCCACCAGGCTGAGGATGGTCTTTCCGCTGATGCTGTCGGCGATGAGCCCCTTGGTGTTGAGGCGCATGGCCGACTTGACGGCGGCCTTGGCAAGGTAGCTGGTGACGTTGGTCTCGCCCTCGTAGGGGGTGTTGAAAAAGGTGCTCAGGCTCGTTTCCACCTCATTGGCGATCGTGGCCATCATCTGCACCGCCGCCACCGGGTAGCGGCCGTTGGCGGTCTCTCCCGAAAGCATGACGGCATCGGTGTGATCGAGGATGGCGTTGGCCACATCGGAGACCTCGGCCCGGGTGGGGCGGGGCGAAGTGATCATGGACTGGAGCATCTGGGTGGCGATGATCACCGGTTTGCGACGCTCGATACACTTTCTGACCAACTGCTTTTGAATGATGGGGATTTTCTCGGCGGGCATCTCGATGGCCAGATCCCCCCGGGCAACCATGGCCCCGTAGGCGAGATCCAGAATCTCGTCGATGTTTTTCACGCCCGCATGGTTTTCGATCTTGGCAATGATTTTGATCTGGCTGCCCCTGGCGTCGAGGAGATCCTGAACGGCGCGTACGTCGGCTTTGGAGCGGACAAAGGAGTGGGCAATGAAATCCACTTCCTGGTCCATGGCAAAGGCGATGAATGCTTTGTCCTTTTCGTTGAGTGACGGCAGGTCGGCGATGTGCACGCTGGGCAGGTTGATGCTTTTTCTGCCCTTGATGACGCCGCCGTTTTGAACTTCGCATTCGAGCGCGCCGTCCGCCTTGCCCACCACGAGCAGCTCGATGTCGCCGTCATCGATGAGAATGCGGTCGCCGGAGTTCAAATCTTCGGCAAACCGGTCGTAGGTGACGTAGATGCACTCGGGGGTGCTCTCTCGGGTGTGATCCCCCCGAATGAAAACAATGTCGCGTGCCTTGACCGGGATGCCTTCGGCTGCAGTGGTGGTGCGGATCTCCGGCCCTTTGGTGTCGATCATGATGGCGATACGGTCGGACACCGCGCGCACATTTTCAATGACGGTGAGCGCCTCTTCGGGGGTGGAGTGGGCGGTGTTGATGCGCACCACGTCCATGCCGGCTTCGTGAAGCTGTTTCAAGAGGTGGGCGTCGCACATCAAACTGGATATGGTGGCGATGATTTTGGTCTTTTTCATGATTTTTCCCTTGGTGGAGATTTAGCCGTCTTTATGCGACAAGCTTAATCCGACTGCGGCCCGTATTCAAGCTGAGAATTGAGACGGCGACTGCGGCGTTCAACCTCCTGGTGCCCTGCGCGGTTGATGCCGTCGGTATCTCGGGCGATATGATGTCAACCGGTCCGTCGAGGACGCGCGCAGTTGCCGATGCTGGGAAAACGCTTATTCTTGAAAAACACGTATAATACGCAATTTTCTCGCAAAGACGCCAGGTGCGCAAAAAAATACATTTTTAATATCAATTTGTTGCCTTTTCGATCGCTGCCCTTCGACTTCGCCAAGGGCCGAGCGTCTGTCGAACAGCGGCGTTGCGAGAGATTCACACTTTTTCGAGCCCATCATCCTTGACCCCATCTTTAAACCGAGGGGGATGAAACGCCCATGGACGAAGCGGATATCATCGAAGGCCTCAAAATGGTTTGCCAGTGCCGGGGGATTCGACAGCGGCGGTTGGTCGAGCACATCGCCGCGGGGCACACCTCACTTGAAATGCTTCAGCAGTTGACCGGTGCCGGAGCGGGTGATTGCGGCGGCAAGCGGTGTTTGCCGCGGATTTCGGCGCTGTTGGCGGCCGGGGAGGCAACGAATGAACTCACCTGAAAAGCCCTATGCAGTCATCGGTGCCGGCCCGGCGGGTCTGGCCGTTGCCCGTAATCTGGACAAACTGGGTATCCCATTTATCGGCTTCGAGATGGGAGGGACTGTGGGCGGTCTGTGGAACATCGACGGCCCTCGAAGCACGATGTACCAGTCGGCCCACCTGATTTCATCTCGGGACATGACGGCCTTCAAGGAGTTTCCCATGGGCGCCGACGTTGCCGATTATCCGCATCACAGTGAGGTCTTCCGCTATTTCCAGGCCTATGCCGAGCACTTCGGGCTCAAGACCAAATATCGGTTCGAGACGGAGGTCGTGTCGGTGCGTCCGGCCGCCGGAGGCCCAGATGACGGCTGGTTGATCGATGTGCGCCCGGCCGGTGGCAGCAGTGACGGGGCTTGCACCGAGCGGGTCGGCGGTGTCATCATTGCCAACGGCACCC
This sequence comes from Pseudomonadota bacterium, assembly GCA_043825735.1. Lineage (GTDB taxonomy): Bacteria > Desulfobacterota > Desulfobacteria > Desulfobacterales > JBDRRP01 > JBDRRP01. The sequence continues at coordinate 115,369 of JBDRRP010000086.1, forward strand.
TGTCGGAGCCCAACATGCCCTCAATTGTGGGCCGCTTCGACGGAAGGCTCATGCATTCGGCCGAGTACAAACGCGCCGATATCTTCGAGGGAAAGCGGGTGCTGATCGTCGGTGCCGGCAACAGCGCCTGTGACATCGCCGTGGACGCGGTGCACCGGGCGCGCTCGGTGTCGATGAGTGTGCGCCGCGGCGTTCATTTTGTGCCCAAGTACGTTTTCGGACGGCCGGCAGACACGGTGGGCGGCAAAATCCGACTACCCTTCCGGTTGAAGCAGCGCATCGACACCGTTCTTCTCAAATGGTTCACCGGCGATCCGCAGCGCTTCGGATTTCCCAGACCGGACCACCGTTTCTATGAATCCCATCCCGTGGTCAATTCCCTGGTGCTGCATCATCTGGGGCACGGCGATATCCGTCTTTTCGGCGACATCGTTCGTTTTGAGGGAAAGACGGTGGTTTTTAAGGACGGCAACCGACATGATGTCGATCTGGTACTCATGGCCACCGGATACCGGCTTCACTTCCCGTTTATCGACAACGCCCTTCTCAACTGGCGGGGCGTTTGCCCGCATCTTTATCTCAACGCCTTTCATCCCCGATACAACAACCTGTTTGTGGCTGGGATGGTGGAGGCGGCCGGGCTGGGATGGGAGGGGCGAAACGAGCAGGCCGAGTTGATCGCACGTTATATCCAAGCCATCGGGCGCCGCACTGCAGCCGCGCTGGCATTCAAGAAAGTGAAACAAGAGCCGTTTGCCGGCATGAACGGCGGGGTGCCCTATCTCAAGCTCGATCGCATGGCCTATTATGTCCACAAGGATACCTACCGGCGCGCCCTACGCCGGCACATCCGGGAATTGAAGGCGGCATAATGATTCACCACCGCCAGGGGATGAGCATGGGCACGCGCCGCCGGTACAGCGCATAGGCCTCACCAAATCGGGTCTCCAGATCGCGTTCTTCCAGCCGGGCGCCGATGACGATCCACAGCGACCAGAGCAGGTTGAACAGCAGCCGGTCGGCGGTCACCACTGGACAGGCCCAGATCATCACCAGGGAGAGAAAATACAGCGGGTGGCGGATCCATCGGTACGGGCCGCTGACCGTGAGCCCTGAGGTGGGCGCACGGGGCGCCTCCCGGCGGCCGATTGCCTGGCGGATGCCAAGACCGTCAAATTCCCCGAGGGCTGACACGCTCCATATAAAACCGAGCCCCGCGATGAAAAAAGCGGTTCGCAGCAGCCATGCCCAGGGCGCGGGGACGTTGTAGACAACTGCCGGCACCGGCTGCCACAGTCCCACCACCAGTGCCAGGGACGCGCCGGCGGCGATGCTGTAAACCGCGCCGAAGACTGGCTCGGGCAAGCGTGTTGACAGCCGCCGCCGGAACCCGAAGCGGATCATGCCGCTATGCTGGAAAAAGAAAACCAGGCTGATGAGGCCGTTCCATCCCAGGGCGCCCCAGGGGCTCAACCCCAGCGCCACCAGAGAGAAACCGCCAGCGTAAAGAAATGCCCCGAAAGCCAGTAATGATCCTCCGCCCAGCAGGGCCGAAGCCGAAATCATTATCCATGGTATTGCTTTTTTCATTAAATGGCCGCCGCGTGATGGGGTAATGAGGTACCTCCCGGATGCGGCGCCCTGGCACCGCAGGATAACAGAGCCAATATGGTCCCGAAAACGGGTATGTAAAGTCGCCGATAGACAACACCGGTCCGGCGTTGTGCGCGATTGGGGGGCAAGCGCCATGCTCAAAGGACCAGGCGGGGCGGGGTTTATGTCCTCCCTTATTTTCTCAATGTTGTCCTGTTGACGCAGCATCGCCGAGTCGCTTAAACTGGTTGCAACCCAACCCCATACCGGAGGCGCCGCGATGGACCCCACCACCAGACTCATCGAGATCATCAACGAAATCGCCCAGGGCAACTACTCCAACGACATTATGCCGCTGACCACAGAGGATCAGCCGGAAACGGTGCGCGTCATCGCCGAAGCGGTGGGGTTGATGATGGTGAAGATCGAGGTGCGTGAATATCAAAATGAGATGCTCATCGAGGAGCTTCGCCAGCTGAACGAAACCATCAAGCAAAACACCATCAAAACGGTTTCTTCAATGGCCGCCGCCCTGGCCGCCCGGGATGAATACACCGAGGGGCACACCCACCGGGTCAGTGAACTGGCTGCGGGCATGGCCCGTCACATGGGAATGGCGGATGATGCGGTGGAGCATGTCCGCCTGGCGGGGATCCTCCACGACATCGGCAAGATCGGTTTTCCCGACACCCTTTTTGAGGATCATGGTGCCAAGGTTCCCAATGAACTGGTGAAGGCCATTACCCGCCACCCTGCCAAAGGCGCTGAGATTTTGAAAGACCTCGATTTTCTGGGGCCGACGGTGGAGTATGTCCATGACCATCACGAGCGCCCCGACGGCAAAGGCTACCCGCGACACCTGACGGCGGAAGAGATTCCGCTGGGGGCAAAGATTTTAGCCGTTGCCGACAGTTTTGACGCCATCACCACGGATCGGCCTTACCAGAAGGGGCGCTCGAAGGAAGACGCCCTGGAGATATTGCATAAGCTTGCTGGAACCAAGTGGGACTCGCAATGTGTCACCGCGCTGGAGGCGATTCTTTAGACATCGGTGTATAGACAAACACCGGCTCGCCAAGAAAAAAAGCGCTTTTCCTCGCGGAAAAGCGCTTTTTTAATTTGGGTCGTGTCGGTTTAGACGATTGTGACGTTTTCCGCCGCAGGACCTTTTTTGCCCTGAACGATGTCAAAGGTCACGCGGTCGCCCTCGTTGAGGGACTTGAAACCGGTGGCGTTAATGCCCGTGTGGTGAACGAATACGTCCGGTCCGTCTTCCTGCTCGATGAAGCCGAAACCCTTGGCGTCGTTAAACCATTTTACAATGCCGTTTGCCATGCTGCCATCCTCCTTTCATAATAATTTTCTCAAAGTCTCACACTGGAGGATGCCGCGCGAACAACGTTGGGGTACCTTCAGACTGAAACCGGCCCGCCGAATAGATGCGAGCCTTTATTGATTGGCGCAATAATAAGTGCAATTTTTGCAAAAAGCAAGCAAAAAGAGAGAGATGAACTGTGAACGGCCGTGTCCTGGCTCTTGCGGCAAAGGTCAGTGGTCACCGGGGGAGGCCATTTTTACGTGGAATCGTTGGTCGGCGCCGAGATCGATATCGTCATTCACTACCTGTGCACCATCCAGTCCAGATGGTTTGAAGGCCAAGCCGGGCCCGACGCTGCAGAAGAGCAGCGCCAGGGTAATGATGAGCAGACCGCGATAGGACATGGGTGGGTGTTTTCAAGGCCTCATGGTCGGAATCCTCGCGGATGGCCGGCGGCCGGCTGCCTTTATGAAATGGTGGCGACATGATACGACTGTGGCATGAAGCGGCCTTTACTCACTGAGGCATGGACTGCGGGCCTGTGCGCGTTGGCGTTGCTGGCCGCTGTCGCTATTGTTGTCGCCGGTTGTGCGGAGCCCCGGCCCGTAAGATCGGCCCCGGCCCCGCCGCCGGCGCCTTCGGCTCTTCCTGAACCAGCGGTGGCGACATCGCTGAAGGCCATCCGGTACACGATTCAGGTCGGTGCCTTTTCAACACCGGAGCGCGCCGCCGCCTATCAAGACAAGCTGACGGCCGCCGGTATCGATGCGTACTATTTCATCGATACGGACCATCTGAGCAAGGTGCGCTTCGGGCGGTTCGACTCGAAGGCGGCCGCCCGAGATTTTGCCGCAAACCTGGTCGCCCGTGGCATCATCGACGAATATTATATCGTTCGCCCAAGGCCGCCCACGCCCCGGACGGCACTGCTGACCGCCTTGCGGGAGAGCCTTGTGGATACCGCACAACGGTTCATCGGAACCCCGTACCGATGGGGCGGCACCTCGGCCAGGGACGGCTTCGACTGCAGCGGTCTCACCATGACGGTCTATCGATTGAACGGTCTGGATCTGCCCCGCACCGCCCGCGCTCAATATCGATCGGGGACCGTCGTTTCAAAACAAAAACTCCAGCCCGGCGATCTTGTGTTTTTTCGGGCCGAAGCCCGTGGACGCATTTCCCATGTGGGCATATACAGCGGCGATGGCCAGTTCATCCACTCCCCAGGCACCGGCAAAACCATCCGCAGCGCATCCCTTTCAAACAGCTATTTCAGCCGGCATTTTGCCGGGGCCCGTCGATATTTTTGACCCGCTGCGTGTGTGCCCGTACCGAAATGGGCTTGCGCGCCTCCGCACTGTAGTCTCAGGCGAAACGACGGATCAATGCTTCAAGATAGCGGCTGGAGACCTGCCGGGTGGCTAGCGTCCGGCGCACCGGAGATAGGCGAAGGATGGTGCCGATAACGGCGGCCAGCGTCCGGTGGCTCCAGAGTACCTGGTTGTCGAAGATGAGGTGCTGAAGCGTTCCTCGCTCGATGGCCATGATCACGGCCCGATGAGTGCCGTTTAGGGGAGTGATGACCCGGGCGGGGCGGCAGGCCAACCGGACGCCACCATCTTTGGGGCAGGCTCTGACGCAGATGCCGCATCCAAGGCAGCGGTCTTCTTCCAGGCGGGCGGTTTTGCGTTTGGGCCGGGCCGGGTCATTGGCTGAGATGAGCACCATGGCTTCCACCGGGCAGATGGTGACACAGCGGCCGCACCCATTGCAGACGGCATGATTGACTACCGGGATGAAGTTGGTGGTGTGCACCGGGTGCATGAGGGAAAACCGGCGCGCGGCGATCATGGCTTCGCAGCAGCACCCGCAGCAGTTGCAGATAAAGTTGACCCCTTCCCGGATGTTTTCCCCGAACTGGACCAGGTTGTTGTCGTAGGCCTGCTGCAATAGATCCATGGCCTCGACGGCATCCACCCCCCTGGCATGACCGTGACGGATCAGGGCCGCGCCGGAGGTGTTGAAGGTCATGCAGATTTCAAGCGGCGCCTGGCAGGTACGGCCCACATGCAGCATTTTGTGGCGGCAGTAGCAGGTGCTGATGCCGATGGCGGTGGCTGTAGCGATGACCGCACTGGCCCGCTCGTAGTCCAAAACATGCAGGGAATTTCGCTCTGAAAGTGCGGGCTCGTTGACGAAGACGCGTCCCAACTGGGTCTCGCCCCGAGTAAAAAGCTCTCGGACAAAGTCCTCTTCTTCATTGAGATATTGATAAAAGAGCGTGCTCAAAAGTTTCTGATCGATGTCGCCCCGCACCCGCATCAGGGAAAACTCGAAAAATCCGGCCATGGGCGGCGGCAGCACGTAATGGACAGTGCCGTTTTCTTCAAAATCCACCAAAAGCGCACGGTCGGCCAGATTATCGAGAATGCGCCGGGCGGCTACGGTATTCATTTTCCAGATGCGCGCTGCCCGCGCGGCGGTGAACGGCCGCACCGGCAGCAGTGCCACCAGGGAGGCCTCTGTTTCTTGAAACAGGATCTTGAGGATTTTTAAAAGTAGTTCAGACGGCGGGGCGCCTTGGGGGTAGCGGTTCAGGCGTTCAGTCAGACGGTGGTATGCGCCGGTGCCGGAAAGATGATGGGCCATAGCAGTGCTCCCTGAGCCAAAGCGGTATCATACAAAGAGGTACAGAGGGGTCAAAGCTTGATTTGTGAATAAATGTGATTTAGCGTATCCAGAAATTGAGGGTTTTCGCGCATTTTCGTTTTCAGCCCGCGGATTACATGGCTGACAGCAGAATAGCTGATTCCGAACATACGGCCGATCTCATGATTGCTGTAATGCCCGGACTGCCATAGCAGATAGACCATGATATCACGCCGGTCTTTTTCCTCTCCGGTGACCCGTCCGGCGTTGCCGAAACGTCGAAATTCACAACCCATCGACTGCTCTGCTGCGCGCAAAAGCAACTCCGCGTTCACCGGTTTTGCCGTTTTAATTTGGTGAGGTATACTCCCATCAGGTTCGGAGGGCAGGTGCTGGTCACGCATCCGTTTGACAAAATCAGCCGTCCCAAGGAAAAGCCCGTGGTGAAAGTTTTCCCAAAGCTTTTGCTCTTCATCAGCGTATGATTGTACTTTGTTCCGATAGTGATCACGGCTGTCTTCGGTTCCGAACTGCGAAAGGAGCAAGGCAGTCGACAACCACGAGGGGTTGCTACGGTAATAGGTATAAGCCAGATAGCTGCTCCATGGATAATCGGCAAGCCGTTTCACTATGCCGGCTCTCAAGGGGTTGCGATGTATGTAGCAGGACAACTGCAGGAGATAGGCCTCGTTTTCAACAATGATGCTTTTGTATCGACCCTGAAAAAGATGACCCGTGCGTGAATGGCGATGGTTGAATCTTTGTGTGTAGGTGGTGCCGAACCAGTGCATTGCTTTTTTTAGATTTGCCAGACGGGTCCGTACCAGCAGATGGTAGTGATTGGGCATCAGAACATAGGCGAAAACATCAATGCCGAAACGTTCGGACAGCCCTTCCAGGGTATCCAGAAACATGATTCGGTCCCTGTCGTCTTGGAAAATTTTCCGGCCTTCATTGCCTCGTGACAATAAATGATAAAACGCCCCGGAAAATTCAATGCGCCAGGCTCTACTCATAATTTTTGTCTTATGGAAAGGGATGTTTCAAGTCAAGGGAAATTCACAATACAAGCTTTGACCCCATTGTTTTTTGGCGGGGGGTGCGACTGTGATTTTGAACAAGAGGCCTTATTGCCGGGGAGCATATCGGCCAGAGGGTGAGATCACGTATTACGGTCGGGGACGGCACCGGTCGGTGTCGTCCCCGGAAATACGGCTGGCAGCGGTCCGGCGGTTTCAGGCCGGCCCGAAGGAGGCTTCAAAAAGGCTGCGCAGGGCGGTGCGGCCGTCTTCGGACAGATTCCGGGTGCCGGTGCCGACGAAAGTCTTGTGGGCGATCAACGGGGTTTCAGCGACCCACCGGCCGTCCTTCCAGGCGAACCAATCCTTTTTGTCCTGGTCGTACACGTTGATGGGCCGGTTGAATAGTTTGGCCAGCTCAACACCCCATCCGGTGCCGCCTTTGACGGTGTTATCGGCCTGGATCCATCCGACGGTAATGACATGGTAGCCGTTGTTGACCATGTGAAAAATGCTTTGGATGACCTTGCGGATTTTATCCGCCTGGGAAAAATTGCGGCCCAACCGCGTCGAAACGATTTCCATGCTGACGTTGCCCTTGTCGAGCTCTTCCGGGCTCAACACCCGAACCACCCCCCGGGTACGCTCAATGTTGTGTCCCATGAACGAAAAGTGGACTTCCCCAATTCCCCATTCTTCAGCCAATCGGCCGAATTCGGTCTCGGTGCCCTTGTGCCCGCCGCTGTAAAGCGTGATGTTGGAACGCGCTGCCATGTGGTCTCTCCTTATACGTGCTGAATTTGCTGAGGTGTAAAAAACAGACCACCCTGCCGCAGTTCGGCAGGGTGGAATGGCCATGATAAGGCCAGTTTCAGACAATGCAACCGCCATTGGCACAATAAGGCAAAAAACAGCGACCACGCGGCGACTGTGCCGCCAGCAGGAAATCGGCGCTTAGGCCGAGGCGGCCATCAAATCACCCACCAGTTTGGAAAACCGGGAGGGGTCTGTCACCTTGCCGCCCTCGCCGATAACGGCGAGATCCAGCAGAAGCTGGGTGTAGTCCTTGAGCTTGGGATCGTCCTTGTCTTTTTCGAACAGGGCCGCCATCTTTTCCACCACCGGATGTTCGGTGTTGAGCTCCAAAACCCGCTTGGCCTCCGGGGGTGTCTGTCCGGCTGAACGCAGGATTTTCTCCATGTAGGCGCTCATGTCGGCGGCGTCACCGCTGAGGCAGGCTACTGAGTTCTTAAGTCGTGTGGAAGGCTTGACTTCCTTGATGGTGTCTTCGAGGGCGATCCGGATATGCTTGAACAGGGCCTCGAAACGGCCCTTTGTTTCCTCGGGCACCGCCTCGATGTCCAACTCGCCCTTTTCGGCGCTTTTGATGGGCTTACCGTCGTATTCGGTAAGGCTCTGCACCACCCACTCGTCGACGGGATCGGTCATCAGGAGCACTTCGTAGTCCTTTGCCTTGAGCTGCTCCAGCAGCGGGCTGTTGATGAGGGCGGCCATGTTGTCGCCGGTGATGTAGAAGATGTCCTTTTGATCAGGCTGCATTCGCGCCACGTAGTCCTTCAAAGAAACCCAAGCACCCTCGCTTTTTGTGGTCTTGTAGCGGGCCAGCTCGGCGATGCGCTCCTTGTTCTCGTGGTCGCTGTGGATACCCACCTTGAGCACAGGGCCGAATTCCTCCCAGAACGTCTTGTACGTGTCGGCCTCCAGGTTTCCGAGCAGTTCGAAGAGTTTTTTCACAAGGTTGCGGCGGATGTTTCTCACCAGGCGATCCTGCTGGAGGATTTCGCGGCTCACGTTAAGATTGAGATCCGGGGCGTCCACCACACCCTTGATGAACCGGAAGTACTCGGGTAGCAGATCTTCGCAGTTATCCATGATAAAGACCCGCTTGCAGAAGAGATGAACACCGTGGCGGGACTCCGGGTGAAAAAGATCGAACGGTGCCTTTGAGGGGATGTAGAGCAGGGCCGTGTACTCGGTAGTGCCTTCGAACTTCATGTGCAGGTGCGACAGGGGTGAATTCCAGTCGTGACTGATATGACGGTAGAACTCCTCGTGCTCCTTTTCGGAGACGTCATCCTTGGCTTTGGCCCAGATGGCCTTCATGGAGTTCAGGGTCTCCTCCTTGATTACCTTCCGGGTGCTCTTGCCGATGGTCTTGCCGTTTTTGTCTTTGAGCTGTTCGGTGTCGGGGATGGGCTCGTCGCGTTCCACATCCATTACGATGGGGTAGCCCACAAAGTCAGAATGCTGCTTGACGATGCGCCGGATGGTCCACTCGTCGGTGAAATCCGGGTCGTCCTTTTCTTTCTTCTTGAGCGCCAGGGTGATCGTAGTGCCGCGGGTGGCTTTTTTCGATTCTTCGATGGTATACGACCCGTCGCCGGTGGACACCCACTTTACGCCGGTCTCTGCGCCGGCGGCCCGGGTTACCAGGGTGATCTTGTCGGCCACGATGAAGGCGCTGTAAAAGCCGACGCCGAATTGGCCGATGAGCTCAGGGGGTACGCCTTCGCCGTGCTGGTGCTTGCTCATGGCTTCCATAAAGGCTGCCGTCCCGCTCTGGGCGATGGTGCCGATATTTTCGATGACCTCGTCGTAGGTCATACCGATGCCGTTGTCGGAAATTTCAAGTGTGTTTTTGATGCCGTCGGCGGTAATTTTGATCTTGAATTCGGTATCATCGCCCAAGACGCCCGGATCGGTCTGAGATTTAAACCGGAGCTTGTCCACGGCATCAGAGGCATTGCTGATCAGTTCCCTTAAAAAGATTTCCTTGTTGGAATACAGGGAGTTGATGATCAGGTTCAGCATTTGTTTGACTTCGGTCTTAAATTCGTGGGTTTCTTTTTTGACGCTCATGCAGCCTCCTGTTTACGGTCAGCGGTAATTTCGTGGAATCAATAATGGTGGCGAATTTTTAAATGTCAAGGAGGTAAAGTGTTGATTTTCAAATGTAAATCGAATACGGTCCGATGTGCCGCGTTGCGACTCCGAAAAGGCCCGCCAAGGCGTTACGGTGTGCCTGATACGGCGGGCGGCGGAGCGGTAACATAAAGGGAAAAAAGATGAATGACGGCTCTTTTGAACGGGTCTCCGTTTCTGACAACCGGCTCTACGGGCCACGTAAGGTTTTGTTCTGCGGTTTTCTCGCCAAGGCCCACCCGGCCGTCGCGGCGCTCCTAAAAATGGTCGGCCTCGAGGATGTGGGGGCCATTTATGCGGGGCCGGCGCAGGTCGGCGAGACCGTGGGCGATCTTTTCCAGCTTCCGGGCGGCACCGGTGAAGGGCGCGATTCCGACTTGCCCCGGGCGATCATCCTCGGCGGCATCACGGAAAAGGAACTCCATCAGCTGATGGAGGGCACCCGGTTGTCGCGGATGCAGCCGCCCCTGTGGGCGGTGCTGACGCCGGTGTCTGAAAACTGGACTCTGGCTGATCTGCTCCGGGAACTGGCCGCTGAGCGCGCGGCGCTCAATCGGCCCGATACGGCGCCGTCTTGATGCCGGCGCTGGCAAGCCGCCATCTCGTGGGGGCCGGAGGGCGGCTGACTGATGTCCCGGATTTCTCCACGGCCCTGTATTTTCAAATAGTTATATTGTATGATCAACGTTTTTGGCCTTGACGGGGAAAACCGTTTTCCCTATAGTCCGCCGGGATGAACGTACCCTGTTTAGTGAATCGTGATCAGTAACAGGAAGTCAGGACGGTTATGAACATTATCAAATGGATTGTTAACGCCATCGACACGCTCAATCTCCGGGTAGGGACTGCTGTCTCCTGGGTATCGGGCCTGGTCGTTGTCGTGGTTTTTGCCGATGTCGTGATGCGCTACGCATTCAACATCAGCTATGTGTTTACCCAGGAATTGGAGTGGCACCTGTTTGCCTTCATTTTTCTTATGGGTGCCGGCTACACACTGCTCAAGGACGGGCACGTCCGCGTGGACATCATCTACCAGCGCTGTAGCCCCAAGAGTCAGGCCTGGATCAACCTGCTGGGGGTGATTTTCTTTCTGATCCCCGGCTGCTATCTCATCATCGCCACGTCCTGGCTGTGGGTGCAAAATTCCTGGGCGATCATGGAAGGCTCACCCGACCCGGGAGGCATCCCCTACCGGTACATCGTGAAAGGCTGCGTGCCGGTTGGTTTTTCCCTGATCTTATTGCAGGGCATTTCACTGGGACTGAAGAGCTTTATGACGATTCTGGGCAGAGATATTAACGCGGGGGAGACATCCTGATGGAGTGGTTTTACGGTTATTTGCCGGGCTGGATGTTTCTGGCGCTGACGATTCTGCTCATGGTGGGCTTTCCGGTGACTTTCACCCTGCTGGGGACGGCGCTGTGCTTTGGCCTCATCGGTTTCGGCTGGGGGTTTTTCAACCTGCTGCCCCTGCGGATCTGGGGGGTCATGGGCAACGTGACCCTGCTGGCGGTGCCGCTCTTTGTCTTCATGGGGGTCATGCTGGAGCGCTCCGGCCTTGCCGAGGAGCTATTGGACACCATGGGCCTGCTGTTCGGCCGGATCCGCGGCGGTCTGGCGGTGTCGGTGGTTCTCGTGGGTGCACTGATGGGCGCTTCGACTGGTATCGTGGGGGCCACGGTGGTCACCATGGGGCTGCTGGCCGTGCCCACCATGCTCAAACGTGGCTACAACAAGGAGCTGGCCTGCGGTACGGTGTCCGCTTCGGGCACCCTGGGTCAGATCATCCCTCCCAGCATCGTTCTGGTACTCATTGGCGACATCGTCGGGGTTCCCGTGGGCGATCTTTTCATGGGGGCGGTGATGCCGGGGATGGTGCTCGTTTTGCTTTACATTCTTTACATCTTCCTCGCCTCGTGGATCAAACCCGGCTGGGCGCCGCCGATTCCCCGTGCCGAGCTGGCCGAGTTTTCCGGCAAGGAAATGTACCTGCGCATCGGCAAAGCGCTCTTTCCGCCGCTATTTCTCATGGTGGCGGTGCTCGGTTCCATTTTTGCCGGCGTGGCTTCGCCCACCGAGGCCGCGGCTGTGGGTGCCGTAGGCTCCACGATTCTGACCGTGGCCAACAGAAAGTTCAACCTAACCATTTTAAGAGAGGTCATGCAGTCTACCACTCAGCTCACCTGCATGGTGTTCATCATCCTGGTGGGCGCTGCTGCTTTTGGCCTGGTCTTCAGGGGCATGGGCGGCGACGAAATGGTTCGCCACTTTCTGGGCGGTCTCTCCGAGACCCACGGTAAGTGGTTCGTGCTTTTTATCGTCATGGGGCTCATCTTCGTCATCGGGTTTTTTCTCGACTTCATCGAGATCACGTTTATCCATGTTCCGGTGCTGGCCCCCATCATGATCGAGTTCGGCTTCGACCCGGTCTGGTTCTGTATCCTCATCGCGGTGAACTTGCAGACCTCGTTCATGACGCCGCCGTTCGGTTTTTCCCTGTTTTACCTGAAAGCGGTGACGCCGCCGGAGATCCAGACCGGCCACATTTACCGCGGCATCATTCCTTTTGTTATTTTCCAGCTCATCGGCCTGCTCATTGTGGTCATGTTTCCCGAGCTGGTGACGTGGTTGCCGAAAATAGTCTTTGGCGGTTAGTCGTATCTTCTGGTATCTTGTACAGCACTCTACAAGGGGCCGCAGAACCCGCCCCTTGCCAGTGGCTTGAAACTCGCGCCGGCTTGGTATTCCGGTGGCTGCCTCGGTGCACCGCGACAGGTGCTCTCCGGTGGCGCCGTCCCGATTGGGGCAACCACAGCCGTCGCGGATCGTCTTAACCCCAACGAAAGGAGTCTGGCGGAATGAAAAGAAGAGACTTTCTGAAAACGACGGGTAAGGCAGCCGTCGCGGCCGCCGCTGCGACCGCGATCGGCGCGCCGGCAGTTCATGCCGCGAAGAAGTACAGCTGGAAGATGGTGACCACCTGGCCACCCAATCTGCCGGTGCTCCAGACCGGCGCCGTGCGGTTTGCCAAGCGGGTGGAAGAAGCCACTGATGGGCAGATCAAGATCCAGGTTTTTGCCGGCGGCGAGTTGGTTCCGCCTCTGGGTGTTTTCGATGCGGTATCCGACGGCACGGTGGAAGTGGGCTCCGGCGCCTCTTACTATTGGGCCGGCAAAGTGCCCGCGGCCCAGTGGTTTGCGGCCGTACCCTTCGGTTTCAACGCCCAGGGGATCAACGCCTGGTTTTACAGCGGCGGCGGTTTGAAGCTTTGGGAAGAAGTCTATGCCCCCTTTAATCTGGTGCCTCGGCCTCAGGGCAACACGGGTGTGCAGATGGGCGGCTGGTTTCGCAAGGAGATGAACACCATCGACGACTACAAGGGGCTCAAGATGCGCATCCCGGGCCTCGGCGGCAAGGTCGTCGCCAAGGCGGGTGGCACGGTCGTGCTGCTTCCCGGCGGTGAGATTTTCACCTCACTGGAGCGCGGCGTCATCGACGCCACCGAATGGGTCGGCCCCATGCATGACCTGCGGATGGGTTTTTACAAGGCCGCAAAGTACTACTACTATCCCGGCTGGCACGAGCCCGGGACCTGCCTTGAAGTCATGTTCAACAAAAAAGTCTACGACGCCCTGCCCAAGGGGCTGCAGCAGACCTTGGACGCGGTGGCCGCCGAGACCAACATGTGGAGCCTTTGTGAGTTCGAGGCGGGCAACGGCGCCGCGCTTCAGGAACTGATCACCAAACACAACGTCAACCTGGTCAAGTTCCCTGACAAACTGATGGCGGACCTGCGCGTTCTGGCCACCGAAGTGCTCGAGGAAGAAGCGGCCAAGGATGCCATGAGCATGAAGGTGAACGAAGCGTTCAAGAAGTTCAAGGCGCAGGTGGGCGTGTGGGGGTCGGTCTCAGAGAACCCCTTCTACAACGACATCGCCGACAAGTACAAACTTAAGATGTAAAACCGGCGGCTGTCGCCACCGTTTTTGTGAAAAGCCCCCGCGAATGCTCGCGGGGGCTTTTTCATTTTCATGATCACGACAACCCGTCAGATCAATACATTTATCATTGCCTTGGAAACCCTGCGCTTCGCGTTGGGTACCATGCGCATATCTGCGGTGCTGGCGCACCGGCAGGCTATTCCTCCGGTTGAAGACGCATTCGAGCCTTGCCGGGAACCAAAATCCGCCGTTTCTGGACGGAAACGAGATAGGAGACGGTGCCGGTCTGCCCCCGGTTGTTTTGTCGTGTTTCGATTCTGAAATGACAGCTCCCCGCCACGGTGCCGGTGAAGTTGAATTCCAAAACCGCCGTCGTGTCACCCGCCCCTTTGGGATTGAATCCCATGGCGGTCAGCCACATGAAGGTCTCGATGGAATCCGGGCGCGGTACGAGGCCTTTCTCGTCGAATTCCCTGGGAGAAACCCCTTCGGCAATGCACGTCTTCCAGAACATGTTGGCCATCCTGGCCATCATGTGCGTGTCACCCACGATGTCCTGGGTGACGCGGGCCAGGGTCTCCGGAGAAACTTTGAGGTTTGCCACGATTTCCCTGCCGGCCTGCCGTGTCGCTTCCAGGATCTCCCGGGCCTTGTCTTTCAGGAAAGCCTGAGTCAGGCTCTCGGCGGCCGGTCGGTAGATTTCGGCCACGAGTTTGTCGTTTCTTCCGAAAACGAACCGGGCCCACGACGAAAGCTGGTCAAAAATCGAGGCTTCCGGAAATCCTGCCACCGAGAGGATCACCGTCTTGGGCAGCGGATACCGCGGAGGGTGTACCGTCTCGCCGGCCCGGGTTTCAAAAAACGGCTGAAGGACCGGCAGGGTGCGCTCAATAAAGGCCTTCATGTCGTCCTTGTGGATGCACACCCCCGGCGTCTTGGTCCAGCAGGTGAAACAACCGGAGCAGTACCGGATCGTCTTTTTTCGGAGTGCCACCACGTCAACGTCCGCGCCGGCCTCGCGCATGCCTTCCACAAGGGCATCCAGCATGAGTTCGGTCTTGCTCTGGCCGCCCCCGCGGGGGCTCGAGTTGAAGGCTATAATTTTCATACACGTCTCCGTTTTCTTTTTACGTTCCCGGTTCGCAATCATTCATGAAGGGATCCCTTTCCTGGATCCGCCGCCCAAGTCCGCCGGATTGGCTGAAGCGTTCTTGTCCTGTTTCAGTTCTTCGACGATGTCCGACACATTCCGGGCGATGTCTTCGAAGAACCGCAAGCCGAAGCAATAGCACAGGAATTGAAACCGGTCCGCCCGGCCTTCGATCTGGGGCTGAATCGCCTTGAGGTTCTCATGAGCCTGGCGCAGGGACGCCAGATGCCGCTCGGCCGCGGCACACCGCTCTTCGGCAGCGAGATGGGAGAAGAAGAAGAGCCGCGTCAGAAAGGCATTTTTGAGGCGATCCATTTCGAAAGGGGCCTTGAGCTCCGCCATGAACGCCTCTTTTCCCGCTTCGGTGACGGTGTAGACTTTCCGGTTGGGCGATCCGTCCTGCACTGCCACCTGCATGGTGACCCATCCCGCCTTTTCCATCTTTTTCAGGGCGGGATAGATGGAGCCGTAGCTCAGGCCCGAAAAATGGGAAAAGGACAAGGAAAAGGATTTTTTGAGTTCGTACCCGGTCTTGCTCCCATCCATGAGAAACCCCAAAAGCATGGTGCAATTGATAGCGGTGGACACAGCTTGGGTTAAGTGATTTATTGCCATGGTGAGTTAATATCCAAGCAGCGGAGCGATGAGAAATGAGAATTCGAAATCTTCGGATATGGTGCGTGTCGATGCTGGCCGCCGTTTTCTTGAGTGCAGCGCTGCAGGGCTGCGTGACGACCGGGGATGCGCCGGCACCGGTCGCCCAAAAGCAGGAAGAAAGTGCCTTCGAAAAAGGAAAGGCCCTGTATGAGCAAGGCAATTACGAGTCGGCCCTCCCCTTGTTCACTGCAGCGGCCAAAGCCGAGCCCGCCAACTGGGTGTACTACAACTGGATCGGGTGGACGTATTACTATCTCAAGAAATACGATGAGGGGATTATTCAGTTCAAGGTGGCGAACACGCTCAAGGAAACCGGCGTAAATTACAATGGCCTCGGGCAATCCTACACAGCGCTCGAAGATTACAACGCCGCGGTGGTGAACTACAAAAAATTCGCGCAATTGGAGCCCGCGAATTGGGAGCCTTATAACCTGCTGGGATGGGCTTATTACAACCTTGGGAAATACCAAGATGGGATCGTTCAGTTCAAGATCGCAAACACCCTCAAAGAGGAGTCCGGAAACTACGCCGGTCTGGGAAAAGCAAATTGTGAGCGTGAACAGTATGAGGCTGCAAACGCCGCATTTTCCAGTGCTTTGAAAATCGCCCAAAATCAGCCGGAAAAGGATCAGCTGAACTTTGCCTGGGCCACCTGCAATGTGGCCAAAGGTGACTACCAGAAGGCCTTTGAAATCCTCGGTCAGAAGCCTTTTCTCGGGATGAGAATCGCACAGACCACCGAAGGCATAAATATCCAGGAGGTGTTTAAGGGGGCGCCCGCAGAGTTGGCAGGGCTGAAATCGGGAGATGTGGTGATATCTTTCAACGGGCAGGGGCTGGCGGGGGTGACGGTCAAACAATTTCTTGAAGTTATTCTCGGGAAAGTGGCCTTCGGGGCTCAGGTTCCCATTCAAGTAAAACGGGGCAACGGCGTTTTCGAATCCACTGTCCAGGTCGGGATTACGCCGCAAATGGCCGAATTTAAATCCACGCCAAAACCGACGGCCCCGGTGCCGAGTGTCGCGGCAACTCCGGCGGGGATGCGCTGGGCGGTCATCATCGGGATCTCCGATTATAAGGATTCCAAGATCCCGCAACTTCGCTACGCCGCTGCCGATGCCCGCGCTTTTAAAGACTGGATCACGGCCACGGACGGCGGGCGATACGCGCCGGCCAACGTGAAACTGTTGATCGACACCGATGCCACCGGGAGAAATATCAAGGCCGCCCTGTTTGAATGGCTCAAAAGGGCGCTGGAAGAAGACATGGTGGTCATCTATTTTGCCGGCCACGGCTCGCCCGAATCTCCCGATTCACCGGGCAACCTGTTTTTGCTCCCCTACGATACCCAGTACGACAGCATCGCCACGACCGGGTTTCCCATGTGGGACATCGAAACCGCGCTCAAACGGTATATCCGGCCGAAAAAAGTCGTGGTCATCGCCGATGCCTGCCATTCGGGCGGCGTTGGGCAGTCCTTCGACGTAGCCCGGCGCGACAGCCGCGCCGTCACCGTCAACCCGATCAGCGCGGGCATCCAGGGTTTGTCCCAAACCGGCGACGGGGTCTGCGTGATCAGCGCATCCGGAGAAAGTCAGTATTCCCAGGAAAGCCGGGAGTGGGGTGGCGGGCACGGGGTGTTCACCTACTATCTGCTGAAAGGGCTCGCCGGCGATGCCGATTACAATAAAAACGTTTCGGTGTCGCTGGGCGAGCTGACCTCGTATCTGTCCGAGCAGGTGCGGCGGGAGACGAAAAACGCGCAGAGCCCGACGGTGGCCGGCCGCTACGACCCGGCTCTGGCCATCGGCAAATAAGGCGCCGCACCGCTCGCCCCTGAAGCCCAACAAATCTTGCCTGCGGCGCCGAATGGCGTACCACGAAGTTCACGAAGGGCACGAAGTAAACATTTAAAACCTTGGGCTATTATAATCTTCGTGTTCTTCGTGAACTTCGTGGTGATCAAAAAGGGCAGTCAGACCCCACTATCCGCAGTTTCAGGTTCCGGTGCCGTGCGGATCCACTGGACGGCGATGAGCGACACCAGGCTCATGGCGGCACCGGCCAGAAAGGGGATGCGGTAGTCCACCATCCACAGCATCCCTCCCAGGGCCGGGAGCACCACGGCGGCGATGTGGTTGACGGTGAAGCCCACGGCCATGCTGGGGGCGATGTCTTCGGGCGCTCCGATTTTCTGGAAATAGGTGCGGATGGCGATGGCGAAGTTGAAAAAGATGTGATCGAGAATGTACAGCAGCGCCGCCACCGCCTTGGAATCGGTCCAGGCATAGGCCAGAAAGACCACGATGAGACTGGCGTATTCCAGGGAGAGGACCTTTCGCTCGCCAAAGCGGAGGATGGCCCGGCCGATGGCTGGGCTCAGAAAATAGTTGATCACGTTGTTGACGACAAACAGCAGGGTGATCTCCCGGACCGAAAACCCGAACCGGGTGACCAGCAAAAACACGGCAAAAGCGATGAAAATCTGCCGGCGCGCGCCTGCCATGAAGGTGAGAAAGTAGTAGAGTCCGTATCGGCGGCGCAGCACCAACTCTTTTCGCTGGGGCGTCAAATTCCGCTCCGTGGGGTTCGTGGAGAGCGCCCACAGCGCCGCTCCTGAAATCAACGCCCCCACCAGCACATAGGTCCCCTTGAATGCCAGCCATGGCGTGACGGTCCAGATGAGCAACCCGACACCGATGCTGGAGACGGCAGCCACGGCACGCAGGCGCCCGAACACCCACGGAGACGTGCCCTTGTCGAAGTATTGGAGGGTGAGACTCTGGTTGGTGGTTTCGTAATAGTGAAACCCGAAGCTCATGATCACGGTGGTCGCCAGCAAGCCGCTGAAGGAGGGGAAAAAACCGGTCACGCCGAGACCCGCACCCAAGGTGAGAATGGACAGGGCCGAGAGCCGGTGCTCGCTCACCAGGCGGATGACGAAGACCACCAGCAGGGTGAGAAACCCGGGGATCTCTCTCACCGACTGAATGATGCCCACATGGGCGCCGCTGAGGCCGGCCACATCCGAGGCAAAATTGTTAAACAGCGTGGTCCAGGTCTGCAGGCCCAGCGTCGAGGCAATGGTGAGCACCAAGAGGTAGCGGTACATGGCTTTTTTTTTGGCGTCTTCCACAGATCGGGCTCCTTGGGGCTCCAAGACAACGGGGCGAAACGCTACAGCACAATGACGTCGAAAACAAGCGCCGGGGTGCTTGCACAACGGCCGGATCCATTCTATAGGCTTTACGTCAACGTAAAGGGCATGGCCGACTTGCCGCCCCACATACCACCATGGAGGCCGTTATGAACGATCCGCTGTTTGCACCCATTACCGTCAACACCCTTGAGATCAAAAACCGAATATACATGCCGGCCATGCACCTGGGCATGGGCGTGGATTTCGAGGTCACGGACCCGATCGTCGAATTTTATGCCGAGCGGGCCAGGGGCGGTGCGGGCATGATCTGCGTCGGCTATGCCACAGTGGATGAGCTTTCCGGCAATACCCAGAACATCGGCGCCCATGATGACCGGTTCATTCCGGGGCTCGCCCGGCTGGCCGCGGCCATTAATGAAAACGGCGCCCGCTCGGCCGTGCAGCTCAACCACGCCGGCCGCTATAACTTTTCCTTTTTTCTCAACGGGCAGCCGCCCGTGGCGCCGTCGCCCATCGCCTCGCGCCTGACCCGCGAGACGCCCCGGGAGCTGAGTGTGGAGGATATCGGCGAGATCGTGGATCGGTTTGCGCAGGCCGCCGGACGGGTGAAAGCCGCCGGCTTCGATGCGGTGGAGGTTCTCAGCGGCACGGGCTATCTCATCAGCGAGTTTCTCTCGCCATTGACCAACCATCGTCAGGATGCGTATGGGGGCGCGCTGGAAAACCGGATGCGCTTCGGGCTGGCAGTGATGCGCGCCATCCGCCAAACGGTGGGGCCGGACTACCCGCTCATCGTCCGTATCAACGGCAACGATTTTATGGAAGGCGGCCAGGACCCCGAGGAACTGCGCACTTATGCCGAGGCCCTGGTGGATCGGGCCGGGGTGGATGCCATCTGCGTCAACGTCGGATGGCACGAGGCCCGGGTGCCCCAGATCATCACCAGCGTGCCGAGGGGGGTGTTCGCTTATCTTGCCCGGGGAATCCGGGAGCGTGTGTCGGTGCCGGTCATTGCCAGCCACCGTATCAACGATCCGGCCACGGCCCGGGAGCTGATTGCCGACGGCATGTGCGACATGGTGGCCATGGGGCGAAGCCTCATCGCCGATCCGCGGCTACCGGAGAAAGCTCAGACCGGCCGGGAAAAAGAGATCGTCCATTGCATCGCCTGCGCCCAGGGATGCTTCGATCACCTGTTCCAGCTCAAGAGCGTCCAGTGTCTGTGCAACCCGCGGGCGGGTCGCGAGATGGAAACACGCATCGACAAAGCCGCCGCGCCCAAATCGGTGATGGTGGTGGGCGGCGGGGCCGCCGGCATGAGCGCTGCCCTGGCCGCAGCCGAGCGGGGCCACCGGGTCACCCTTTACGAGCGTTCGATGATACTGGGCGGGCAGCTCTTTCTGGCCGCCGCCCCTCCGGGCCGGGCGGAATTTGCCGAGCTGGCCAAAGACCTGGCCACTCAGGTCGGCGCCAGCAATGTATCGGTGGTGCTCAACACCACCGTGGATGCGGCTACGCTGGCATCAGCAGCGCCCGATGCGGTCATTGTGGCCACCGGCGCCCGTCCGCTGACGCCGCCCATTCCTGGGGCGGATCTGCCCCACGTGGTGCAGGCCTGGGATGTGCTGGCCGGCAAGGTGCACACCGGGCATCGGGTGGTGGTCATCGGCGGCGGGGCGGTGGGCGTGGAGGTCTCGCTGTTTCTGGCGGAGAAAGGCACCCTTTCGCCCGAAGCGGTCAAATTTCTCCTGGTCAACCGGGCCGCACCGCCCGATGAGCTCTACCGCCTGGCCACGCAGGGGACCAAGGAAGTGGTTCTTATCGAAATGCTCGGCAAAATCGGCAAGGATATTGGCAAATCGACCCGCTGGGCCATGCTTCAGGAGGTGGACCGGGTGGGTATTAAAAGCGGCGTGGACACACGCGCCGTGGAAATCACCGCAAACGGTGTTCGGGTGGCTTCCGGCAACGGGGTGCAGGAGTTCATTTCGGCCGACACGGTGGTGATGGCTGCCGGTTCGGTATCGCACCATCCCCTGCAGGCCGCTCTTTCAAAAATCGGTATCCCGTTTCTGGTGGCAGGGGATGCGGGCACGGTGGGGCTGGCTTTTGATGCTGTTCACCAGGGCTTTGAGGCGGGACGATCCATTTAGGATGCAGCAGGATCAGGGAACGCGTCGGTCGGGTTGGCCTTTACGGCGACGGATGACATCGCCGCTGCCGCCGGTGGTGCGGGGAGGCTTGGGCTGCTTTTCCTTTTCCTGGTTCAGCTCGCGCTCCAGCAGTGACTGCAGCATCTCTTCCAGTTTTTTCTTTTTAGCTTCGTCCATCATCGGGCTCGTTGCGTGACGGTTGCCGTGCGTGCTGCAACCGTGATCGCAATTGTCGGAGGTGAGTTCAAAGATAGGGTCCGTATCGGGGTCCTGTCTACTTATTCGTCCATTTAGCGAAAATCTTTAGCAGGGTTCGAGTCGATTCGGGCGTCGTTGCCGGTCCGTCTTGCAAAGCCAGCGCTTTGGCTTATGTTTATATTCATAAAAAATCAACCGTCAACCGGGTCGTGGCAGCAGAAAAATCCTTAAGGCGCCGATTGAGCGCCCTATCGCATGCGATTGCCCGCCACGATCGTACATAAATCCGCCCTGTTGGGCGGGGTGCCACAGGTAAGGGGGTGCTCTATGAATTACGCCATACGAATCCATGCCACCGGTGGCCCGGAAGTCCTTTCCTGGGAGGCCATCGACCCAGGGACACCCGCGCCGGGCGAGGCCCTGGTGCGGCATGCCGCCATCGGGCTCAATTATATTGACGTGTACCACCGCACCGGGCTTTACCCGCTGCCGGCACTTCCCGCAATCCCCGGCATGGAAGGCGCCGGTGTTGTCGCCGCCGTCGGCGATGGGGTGCTGGAAGTGGCCGTGGGCGACCGGGTGGCCTATGCGGGTCTGCCCCCTGGCGCCTACGCGCAGTCGCGCTGCATGCCGGCCCACCGGCTGGTGAAGCTGCCCGATGTCATCGGATTCGAGCAGGCAGCGGCCATGATGCTTCAGGGCATGACGGCGCGCTACCTTCTGTACGGCTGCTACCCGGTGTCAAGCGGCGACACCGTTCTGATCCATGCCGCCGCCGGAGGCGTTGGATCCATCGTCGTCCAGTGGGCTCGTCATCTGGGCGCCACCGTCATCGGAACGGTTGGCTCGGAGGAAAAGGCGGCCTTGGCAGCCGCCAATGGCTGCCATCATCCGATTCTTTACAACCGGGAGGACTGGGTGGCCCGGGTCCGGGACCTCACCGGTGGAAAAGGCGTCGATGTGGTCTACGACTCGGTGGGAAAGGCCACCTTTTTTAAATCCCTGGACTGCCTGCGCCCCATGGGGATGATGGTGTCTTTCGGCCAGTCCTCGGGAGGCGTTCCCGCGGTGGATCTCCAGTTGCTGGCCGCCAAGGGCTCTTTGTTTCTCACCCGCCCCAGCCTTATGGCCTACACTGCCAACCGCGCGGATCTGCTGGCCCATGCGGCGGATCTTTTCGATGTTGTGACCAGCGGGGCGGTCTCCATCGCCGTGCGGCAGACCTATCCACTGAAAGCCGCGGCTCAGGCCCATGCGGATCTGGAAGCCCGGCGGACCACCGGTTCCACCATCTTGCTGCCCTGAGGGTGTTTATAGGACAACGTTTTGGGAGAGGATCCGCAATTGTGAAGAGACACTACCTCAGCGTGGGCATCTGGGACATCTCCTGGAGAATGCGCCGGTAGCGCTCGGCGGCTTGTCCGGAAAGCAACACCGGCGACCACTTTCGGGGGTTGGGCAAGATGGCGGCCAGTCGGGCGGCCTCATCCCTGTCCAGCCGGTCGGCCGGTTTTTTGAAATACATCCAGGCGGCGGCCTCCGCCCCCATGATACCCTCTCCCCAGTCCACGGTGTTGAGATACATTTCAAGGATGCGGCGTTTGGACCACACCGCTTCGATCAGGACCGTGTAATACGATTCAGCGGCTTTTCTCAGCAGGGTGCGGCTCTGCGGTAAAAACACCGTTCGCGCCGTCTGCATGCTGATGGTGCTTGCTCCCCTGAGGCGTTCGCCGGCGGCCATTTCTTCGACGGCATTCTTCAGCTCGATGACGTCAAACCCCCGGTGCTGAAGAAAACGCTGATCCTCTCCGGCAAAAACGGCCTGTTGAAGCTGCGGGTTGATGCGCTCCAGCGGCCGCCATACATAGGCCGGCGGCCGGGCATCGGGAACGCCGGCTGCCTGGAGGGCCCGCGCCCATGCGGTTCGGGCGGTAAACGGCGGATTTACGGTGCGCAGCAGCAGCACCTGCCCCACCGTCAGCAGCAGGGCCGCCACGATGCTGATTGCCACCGCGATGAACAATCGATGATACCACGCGCGCGTCTTTTTTTTAATTTTCCGTTTGGCCATAGGATGTCAGCTTATTTCTAAATGCACCCGGTATCGCACGGGCATCAGCGTGTTCGTGGTATCCGGCATGCTGGTCCTTGGGTGGCGGTTGGTTTCTGAAATGAGTTTTGAGCTGACTATACCAGAACCCCGGTGTTTTATGAAGCACTGTCGGCCTTTACGGGTAAAGACAGAACGCTTCGGAAAACCGCAAGAATCGGGTTGCCGGGGCGGGCGCGATGGCTTATCAGAAAGACTTTAAACGCCAATCGATTGCCGTCGGCGGGCTGGGTTGAACCCGCATCAGCGAGGGTATTGCCCCGTAGTTTGCCGGGGGGGAGGGCAAATTAGTGCCCATCCATAAATACCCCGCCCCTTGCGGAAGGGGGCAGGGCGGGTTGTCACCCTCACCCCGGCCCTCTCCCATCAAGGAAGAGGGAGCAAGCGGCTTCCCATGGATGCACACAAATTAGAATACCGGCCTAAGTGACGCCACTAATGGGGAAAATTTATCATGACCACCATGGAGCAGCTCTGTGACGACTACCAGCGTGTGGAAAAAGCCATCGCCTATCTGGAAAGTCACGTGGCACGGCAACCCTCGCTGACGGATATCGCCGCCAGTGTTCACCTCAGCGAGTACCACTTCCAGCGTCTGTTCAGCCGCTGGACCGGCATCAGCCCCAAACGGTTTCTGCAGTTTCTGACCGCAGAGTATGCCAAGTCCCTTCTCAATGAATCCCCCAATGTGCTGGATGCGGCTTTTGATGCGGGGCTGTCCGGGTCCGGGCGCCTTCACGATCTTTTGGTCGTCTGCGAGGCGGTCACGCCGGGGGACGTGCGTCGCCGGGGAGCAGGGCTAACCATCATCTACGGGTTTCGCCCCAGTCCCTTTGGCCGGTGCCTCATCGCTGCTACAGACCGCGGGATCTGCCATCTCCGGTTCGTCTGGGATACCGAGCCGGCGGTGCTGGTGGCGGAGCTCACCGGTCGCTGGCCCCGGGCGATGTTCATTGAAGACAACCCCCGTATCGACGCGTTGGCCGATACCGTATTCGGGTTTCCAGCGGCAGCCGAATCCGCCCCGCTGCATCTTTTCGTAAAAGGGACCAATTTCCAGATCCAGGTGTGGCAGGCCCTGCTCAAAATCCCCCTGGGGGCGGCCGTCACCTACGAGGACATCGCCCGTCACATCGGCATGCCCCGGGCCGCACGGGCCGTGGGAAACGCCGTGGGCAGCAACCCCATTCCCTTTCTCATTCCCTGCCACCGGGTCATCCGAAAGAGCGGGGTCTTTGGCAACTACGGCGAGGGGCCCCTGCGGAAAAAGGCCATGCTCGGCTGGGAGGCTGCCATGAAGGCGCGCGGCCGGGCGGCCTGACGACCCGGCAAAATGAGCTTGCGTTGCTGTTAGAAAGTCGGAATCTCACGCAACGCCGCTAAGATCACCAAGTTAACAACCTGATTTCTATAGCAGATGTCATAATAACGTTCCGATTGGTCGGGCGTTGAAGGCGATGCGTTAGACCAATCATAGCTCCGATGTCATCCCGGCGAAGGCCGGGATGCGTGCGCCCCGATTCGATCTATGGATGCCGGATCAAGCCCGGCATGACGACGGGTAGAACCGGGTTGATTCGGAACATATTTATGACAACCGCTATAATAGTGTCCATCCATGGGAAGACGCTTGCTCCCTTGATGGGAGAGGGCCGGGGTGAGGGTGACAACCCACCGACAACAAGAGAGTGTCTTATTCCGGTCCCCCCCTCCCCTGTCCCCTCCCGCCAGGGGCGGGGATTATGGATGGACACCAAATAATCTTTTCCGGTTCTCCAGAATTCTCCAGTCTTTTCACTGGCAGTTGATTTGCCCGGGATCGAAATCGCTATCGGGATCGGGATCGATTAATACATCTATTGCGGTTTGAGGAATGGCAGACGGAGATAGCTTCCGAGCAGGCGCGTCAGTCGCCGCAAGGCGTCGAGCTTGACGAAAAGATCGAGCCTCATGAAACGGCGCTTCACCTGGCGGATCTCCCGGGCCGCGACGGCGGTGTCTCCGCAGAAGGTGGTCAGGCAGACATCCGGTTTTAAATCGTCGGGGAAGATGCAGGGGCCCACACCGTTTTTCAAAAAGACGCAGTCGGCGGAGTAGAGCAGCGATTCGTTTTCGAGGCAGGCGGCCATCTCGGGGCCCAACCGGGGGTTGAGCGCGAGGATGTAGATGAGATCGCCGCGGCCGATGATGGCATCCAGGTTTATGTTGCGGCAACAGATGCCGCGGCACTGCGAGGCGCACCTTTCCATCAGCGGCGCGGCTGCGTCGAGGAGTCGGGCTTCGGCCCCTTGAATGCTTCGGCACAGGGCCGCCAGTTTTTCCCGGTCGTCATCCGCGATGTTCTCGACGAATCGCAGGGCCTGCCGGAAATCGTATCCGATCGTCATAATAAAACGGACGACGGCTGAGTTTTTGCCCGCGGTGGTGTTGGTGCCGTCGCTACCAACGATAAACGGGCGTCCTTTTTCGGTTCAGAGTTCAGGAGAAAAACTGTTTTAAATCTGCGGCGCAGTGGGCCGCATCGCTGTATCCGTTATCATGGATTGGAAATCAAGGGTAGGGGCACAGGCAATTATAGAGCAACACCAAAAGCGCAAACCCATTTTCGCGCAGAGACGCAAAGACGCAGAGAACAACAAAGCAATGAAAGCGCAACCTGATCTGCAAGGGTTCAGTGGACGGGGGCTCTCATCCAAGAGCCAAGAGCCAAGAGCCAACAGCTAAGCGCTAAGAGCTGCCCGAAGGGCGTCTAGAACGGCCAGATCCACGGTATCAGCAGCGTGCCCATCACCAGCACAATGAGGTTTAAGGGCATGCCCAGCTTCAGGTAGTCCGAAGCCCGGTACCCGCCGGGTGCATAGACCAGCAGATTGGTCTGGTAACCGATGGGCGTGGCAAAGCAGGCGCTGGCGCCGATGCACACACCGATGACAAACGGGCGCGGGTCAACGCCCAGCTGGTGGGCCAGCGATACGGCGATGGGAAATATCAGTACGGCCGTGGCGTTGTTGCTGAGGATCTGGGTACTCACGCTGGTCAGGGCGATGATGCCGCCCAGAATTACCATGGGAGGAGCCCCCTGGAGCAGGTTCAGGAAGGCTTCGGCATAGAGCCGGCTGGTTCCGGTTTTTTCCATGGCCGTGCCCAGGGCGATGGTGCCGGCGATGAGCAGCAGCACGCTGCCTTGAAGGGCGCGGTAGGCGTCGCGCATCTGCAGGCACCCGGTGACCACCATGAGAAAGCCTGCGGTGAGCGCGGCGATCATGATGCTGACCGTTCCCGTCGTGGCAGCCACCACCATTCCCGTAAATATGGCCATGGCGATCGATGCTTTACGCTTGTGAACGATCTCGTGATGCACGTCTTCGATGATGATGAAATCCGGGTCACTGCGCAGCTCGGCCAGCTTTTCCGAAGGGCACCAGACCAGGATGATGTCGCCGTTTTTCAGCTTCGCATCCCGGATCTGCCGCTCGGTGAAGTGCAGCCCGGCACGTTTGATGGCGATCAGGTGTACGTCGGCATCGCGCATCATGGGCGCTTCCGTCAGCTTCAGGCCCAGCAGCCGGGACTGGGGAGGGATGATCATCTCCACCACGACCGATTCGCTTTTTCCCACACCGAAGGAAAGTCCTTTTTCCGACAGGGGCAGCTCCACCGATTTGGCGTTGAGCATGTCCACCAGGTGGTTGGCCCGGCCTTTCACCAAAAGGACGTCATCGGGGGCGATGGTGGCCGCATCGCGCCCAGGGTGGAAAATGTGGGTGTAGCGGATGAGCTCCAGCACCTCGAGACCCGGGTAGGCGCCGGAGAAGGGATCCTCCGCGGGTCGGCCGACCAGGGGGCTGCCGGCGACCACCCGCAGTTCGGCCAGGTAGCGGCGGTGCTCGCCGTCCTTGATTTCACAGGTGGGGTTGGCCAGGGCGGGCATCAGTTTGGGCGCGGCGAACAGCAGCACGGCGATGCCGACCACTACGATGGGAACCCCCACCTTGCTCAGCTCGAACATGCTCAGGGCCCCGATGCCGCTCTGGGCGCTCAGATCGCTGATGATGATGTTGGTGGAGGTGCCGATGAGGGTGCAGGTGCCCGCCAGGATCGAGGCATAGGAGACCGGGATCAGATAGCTTGACGGGCTCAGGCCGAACTCGCAGCACATGGCCATGACCACGGGGATAAAGAGCACCACTACCGGCGTGTTGTTGATGAAGGCCGATGCCACGGCCACCGTGACGATGATGATAAAAAGCGCCAGCCCCGGGCTTCCCCCGGAATACTGGATCACCCTGCGTCCGATGAACTCCACCGCACCGGTGCGCACCATGCCACGGCTGATGAGAAACATGGCCCCCACGGTGATGACCGCCGGGTGGGCGAACCCGGCCACCGCCTCTTTGGGCGTGAGGATGCCGGCCAGCGATAGCGCGGCCATGACGCCGATGGCGGTCAGATCGATGGGGATCTTTTCCGTGACCAAAAGCACCAGCGTGATGACCAGCAGAACCGATACAATCAAGATGTCCATGGTGGACTCCATTGGATGGATGCGAGTTGTGGTTAGCGTTAGTATGTCTGCAACAATAGGGCTGCCGGGGGTACGGTGCAAGACTGAACCGCGAAGTCACGGAGAACACGGAGTTTTTTTAACCCAAAAAGACGTTCTCGCGCAGAGGCGCGTAGACGCAGAGAACTGCGGGAAATGAAAGTGCGCGAGTGCTTTTCCCTGCGACGCTGTGCCTCCGCGTCAGTCCTTCGGCTCAGGGTGAAGCCGGCGCTTGCGGGCGAGCAGCAGCGCGGCTGGCGGGCAAAGAGACACCAGGAAGGCCACCGCCGCCGACATGAGGTTGCCGGTTACCTGAGGCGTCAGCGCCGCCGAATGGATGCCGTACTGAACGGCGGCCAGCGCCACGAGAAACGGCACAAAGAGCGTCGCGGCGACAAAGAGCAGCACGCGCCGGTTGTTTTTGAGCCATATCCGCATGGGCAGAATGTAGAGCACCCCTTCTGCCAGAGCCAGCAGTGCCGCGGCCGCGATATCGTCCGACGGTGTGTTCGCGGGGAAGAGGTGCCCGGTGGCCGCGAGCAGCGCGACCATGATGAGCGCCGTGCCGGCGACTTTGGCGATGCCGGATATGATGGCCGCGAGTGTTTGCATGGTTTCCCAAGTTTGGCAAACTCGTAAAAAGTCTGAAATCACCACAGAGTACGCAGAGAGCGCAGAGATAACTTGTTAATTATTCATAATATTCTCTGCGGTCCTCTGCGGTCTCTGTGGTTCAAAATCACTTTTTACGGATTCATCAAGTTTACTCAGTGCGAAATTCCTGCGGTGATCCGCCGGTCATGGGTATGCCCCAGTTTTTAAAGCTTGGCAAATGGGGGAAGTTTACTTAATGTCCACTCGCAAAGAGTCTTCAGCATAAAAAAGCGGATATTCACCACGGAGTTACGGAGAACACGGAGGTTTTTTAACCCAAAAAGAATATTTTTCGCGCAGAGGCGCTGAGACGCAGAGAACCGCGGGAAATTGAATTGCACGAGTGCTTTTCCCTGCGCCTCTGCGTCTCTGCGGGAGATATGAATTATAAGATCTCCGGGTCTTCCGTGACACCGTGGCTCAATACTACTATGTCTTGCAGCGGAATTGGGATTCAATGATGTCGGAAAAATTTGATTTTTACCAGGACCACTCCCTGCGGTTTCTGGAAATGGCATTGACCAGCGAGTATACGGAAATGCCCGCAAAGGCTAGCGGGTATGGGTTCAAGCGTGGCGATTGCGGCGACGCCGTGGAGATGGCGGTGGTGGTGGAAGACGGCAAACTGTCCGGGGTTGCCTTTGGCACCGACGGGTGCCTCAACACCCGCGCCTGCGGCAGCTGCGTGGCCCACCTGAGCATCGGCAAGGCTGTCGAAGACGCCTGGGACATCAGCCCGGAAAAGGTTGCAGACTTCCTGGAAACGCTGCCGGAAGGGCATTTTCACTGCGCCGAATTGGCAGTGGGGGCGTTTTTCCTGGCGCTGGCCGACTTTCAGCGTACGGGCGGCAAATCCTGGCAGCGGCTGTACCGGTCGCGGTTGAAGTGACCGGTCGGAGAGACTTGCCGGGTCCGTTAATTACGATGGCCGGACCACGCCTCACCCGCTCCAGCCTGCACCGGTCAAGGCGCACCCCGAGTCCTGCGCCGCAAAGCGGACCGGCCTCACCGTCGGGTCCGCAGGCCGTTTTCATCGCTACCAACTTTTTCTTCGGCCGCAGCGCATATTGGGCCCCGTCCCGGTATTTGGCATCTCCACAGAGCAGGTTGAGGGCTCTTTCCGCAGCCAACAGTAAACCGACGTTCTCGTGATGACTGCCGATCTGGTAGTCGATGCCCCGCTTCCTGAGCATGTCGATGATTTTGAGCGTCCGGTGGAAACCCCCGTTTCGTGACAGTTTGATGTCCACCAGGCGGTAGGGGGTTGATTCGATGAGTTGGCTGATGTCGGCCAGGGTCGCTCCTGACCGGCACGCCATCAGCGCAACGCCCATGGACGCCAGTTCGCAGGCGAATGCGCCGAAGCGGGCTTCTGCCAGCGGCATGGGTTCTTCCACCACACGAACCGGGGCGTGACGAATCATGGGCAGGTGCGTCATGGACAGATCGCCGGTCCAGGATTCCGCCGGGTCGATGCGCAGCTCGCACGCCCCGCCGAAGGCGTTCTCGACAGCCGCCATGCGCTTCATGTTCGCGGCCACGTCTCCGTTCATCTGAACCCGCAGGTGCCTGATCCCCATATTGCGGATGCGACGGCACACGTCTGCAACGCGGCGGTCATCGTTTAAGGTTACGGTCGCCCCATAGCGAACCGTTCCGGTGCCGTGGTGGATTGGAAAATAGGCCCGGAGGGGCTTGTGTTGAGCATGACCCAGCGCGTCCAGCAGCGCCATCTCGATGGCGCAGATCAGCGGGTTGTCGGCCCGGGTTTCAGGCAGATCGGTCACATATTGCCGGATCTGGGAGCTGGCCGTCAGGTGCCACGGGAAGCTGTCGTTTCCAATCAGAGCGAACAGGCGCTCAAGATATTTGCTCTGTGGCGCCGTCAGGTTCTCCGAGCACAGACGTCCCTCTCCCCAGCCCCGCGAAATCCCACTGCGCTCGCACACTTCTACAAGAAGGTGCATGGCTGGAGATGTTGTGGACGGCCCTCGGGAGGGCCAGCCGTTGACGTCCCGCGGCAAAAAGTGGATTTTCAAAGACCCTATGTGCATGGCCGTTGATTCCCGTTTGAGTGCGCGCAACCGTTTGCAGGCAGGCGCAAGATAAAGCGGGTTCCTTTTCCCGGCGTGGTGTCGACCGTGATGGCCCCCCCATGTGCGAGCATGTAATTTTGGGCGATGAACAGCCCGAAACCGGTACATGGGGTGACGGCACTGGCGTGCTTTGAGGTGAAAAACGGCGCGAAAATACGGTTGAGGTCGTTTTCGGAAATGCCAGGACCCGTATCTGAGATGACGATGCGGATGACGGCATCCGCGCCTTCATCGCGGATCATTGCCGCCTCGATCCGGATTCGGCCGCCGGGGGGTGTCACTTCAGCGGCGTTGGCAAGCAGGTGAGACACGACCGTGCCGATCTTGTCTCCGTCGACACGGGCCGTCAGGGGGAATGCCGGCAGCACCATCTCGATATCCAGTGATTGTTGCCCACGCTGTGTGCTGATCTGTCGAATTTTGTCTTCGATAAGATCGCTGAGGTTGAGCCACTTGCAGTCAAGTGCCCTTTCATCGACCACATCGAGCAGCGTGTCGATGAGCACGTTGATCCGGTAGTGCTCTTCCAGTGCGATGTCCAGATACTCTTTCCGGAATGCCGCATCGTCAAATTTATCGGGAAGCATTTGAAGGAATGTTCCGATGGCGGTCATCGGGTTTTTAATGTGGTGGGCCAGTCGCTCCACGAGGTGCTTCAACATCGTACCGGTTTCCAGGTGACACTGGCGCTGACGGGTTGCTTTAAGCGCTGAAAGTTGTGCCTGGAGATGGTTGACCTGCTGCGTCAGTGCGGCGTTCTCTCTGGCCAATGAAGTGTTATGCTCTTGAAACACTGAAAGCCTCCTTGCCGGTTCGCTCACTCTTTTGAACCACCATTTCGAAATGATCTCATACAGATCAAAATATGTGCCAAGTCTGCGCTCAGGATGGACAAGCGCGGCGCACGACCTGAAAAAATCCTGATCCTTGGCAATAATTGGCTTAACTATCTGAAATCAGGCTACTAAGCATTCAGCGTCGGAAAACATTTCCGATAATGAATGAATCTGCCGACCGTCGTTGACATTATCGTGATGCACAGAAACCTGTGCATCGTGCACTGATTTCTGTGCAACCGTGAGGGGGGTTATCGATGACACAAGCCGGGATCTTACCCGCTTCGCCGGATTTTGGAAAATATATTGCATTTTATTTTGGCTTGATGAATGTTATGGGTCGTTTGTTCCCTGGCGCAGGGACCGGAAGACCCCCCGGGCGTGCCACGGAGCAGTGACATCATCGCGCGGCATCAGCCAAACGGGCAGGCGGTGCATTCAAGCGCGAGTTGACGGTGTCGATCGCGACCCCCCTGTGTTTCCACCAGTTTGTCACGATAGAAAATCTACGCTTCGCGGTAGATCGCGGCGTAAACGGTTCTTGTTGGCGCACTTTTTTGCCGCAGCCGGCCCTTGCCAGCCTGCACCGCAACTGGCCATTTGCAGGCCGGTGCCCCTAAATTCTTTTTTCGCTGCATGGGATCGCGGTTCCTTGCGATTGCCCAGGCACACCCGTGAGCCATGAAAGATGATCTGACCATTCTTGTTGTGGATGACGAGCCGGGCGTTCGCCAGTCTTTTGCAATGATGTTGAAAGACAGCATGCATCTGCTGCTCGCCGAAAACGGCCTGGAGGCCAGGGCCGCCTTTCAGAAACACCAGGTTGATCTCATTCTCCTGGATATTCTACTCCCGGATGGGGATGGCCTGGACCTGCTCAATGAGTTCAAATCCGCCGATCCGGAGGTGGACGTGGTGATGGTCACTGGGGTAAAGGATATCCGCACCGCTGTGGGGGCCATGAAGCGCGGCGCCAATGACTATGTCATCAAGCCCTTCGATGTCGAACAGATCATGGCGGTCATCGAGCGCTCCCTGGAGAAACGGCGCCTGCGGCGGGAGGTGGCGTATCTTCGCGATGCACTCAAGCGCGTTCAGCCCTTTGAGGAGATGGTGGGCCGCAGCAAGCGGATGGAGGAACTTTTCAACCTTATTGAGACGGTTTCCAGCGGCACGGGTGCCGTGTTGATTCAGGGGGAAAGCGGCACGGGAAAGGAACTAGTGGCCAGGGCGATCCATAAGCGAAGCCCCCGCAGTGCCATGCCGTTTGTGGTGGTCAACTGTGCGGCCATCCCGGATCCGCTCGTGGAAAGCGAGTTGTTCGGCCACACGAAGGGCGCCTTTACCGGGGCGACTCAGGCACGGACAGGCAAGCTGGAGATCGCCGACGGAGGCTCCGTATTTTTAGACGATATCGATTCGCTCAATGTCAGCACCCAGGCCAAGCTGCTTCGGGTGATCCAGGAAAAGGAATTCAGCCGGGTGGGGAGCAATCGGATTCTCCACGTGGATGTGCGGTTTATCGCCGCCTCCAACAAGGATCTTCAAGGGCTCATCGCAGACAACCGTTTTCGGGAAGATCTTTACTACCGGCTAAACGTCTATCCGATCGCGATCCCGCCGCTCAGAGACCGCAGGGATGATATCCCTCTGCTGCTCGATCACTTCATGAAGATGAACGCCAGAAAGACCGGCGCGGCCGAGAAACCGTTTTCCCCCGGTGCATGCCGGCGCCTTGCGGCATACGCCTGGCCCGGCAACGTGCGCGAGCTTCAAAACCTCGTCGAGCGTCTGTTTACCATCACTGCCGGAGAAACCATCCACAGCCACAATATTCCCTTCGGCGACACCGGAGCGGACAATCCGCCCGAAATGGATTTGAAAACCGCCATGAGTCATTACGAAAAGCAGTTCATCCAGGATGTGCTGGACAGCGTCGACGGCAATCGCCAGGAAGCCGCCCGCATCCTGGGCATTCACCGCAACACCTTGGCTGCGAAACTGAACAGTACGGAGGAGTGAGTACGGCAGGAAAGAAAGACGCGCGCCTTTTAAGACCAGGAATGCTCAAGTGCGGTGCCGCTTCGCTCCGGTATATAAAAGCCCCCGTGCCTTCTTGAACATTGAGCGTTGAGTATCGAGCATTGAATAATGCCGTAGGCTGTTGAACTGAAAGCTTTTTGATGGAGGTTGACCTCCTCGGGATTCGAAATCGCTATCGGGATCGGAATCGATTTGTGTCCCAGTTGCCGCGTTGTTTCGATACCGATAGCGATCCCGATTTCGATTCGGATGGCCGGCCTGTTTCAGCTTCCCGCCATTTCCCTCAGTACGAAGTTCAAAATCCCGCCGTGGGTGTAGTAGGTCACCTCTACGGGCGAATCCAGCCGGGCGCGCGCGGTGAAGGTGGTTTTTTTGCCGGCATCATCTGTGGCCGTCACGGTGAGCATCTTTCCAGGCGCGATGTCGGTGATGCCGCTGATTTCGAAGGTTTCCTTTCCGGTGAGCCCTAATTTGGCGTGGCCCTCGCCGGTTTTGAACTCCAGGGGCAGCACGCCCATGCACACGAGATTGCTTCGGTGGATGCGCTCGAAGCTTTCGGCGATGACGGCTTTTACCCCCAGCAGGAACGTTCCCTTGGCCGCCCAGTCGCGGCTCGAGCCCGTGCCGTACTCCTTTCCGGCCAGCACCACGAGCGGGGTCTTTTTCTTCTTGTAGGCCATGGCCGCATCATAGATGCTCATCTGCCCGCCGCCCGGCAGCAAGGTGGTGTAGCCGCCGTCAACACCGGGCACCAGCAGGTTTTTGAGCCGGATGTTACCGAAGGTGCCGCGCATCATCACCTCGTGGTTGCCCCTGCGGCTGCCGAAGCTGTTGAAGTCGCGCGCTGACACGCCGTTTGCCCTGAGGTAGTCGGCCGCCGGGCTGTCGAGCGGAATGGCGCCGGCCGGGGAGATGTGGTCGGTGGTGACCGAATCGCCCAAAAGGGCCAGAACCCTGGCGCCGGCCACATCGGCCAGCGGCGGGATGTCCGGTCCGGTTTCCTCGAAAAAGGGCGGGTTCTTGATATAGGTGGACTCGTCCGCCCACCGGTAGAGGCTTCCCTCGGGCACCGGCAGGGCCTGCCACCGGGCCGTCCCGTCGAAGACGGTGGCGTAGTCCTCGCGGTACATCTCCGCTTTCACGTGGGTTTTCACGAGGGCGGCGATTTCCGATTCCGTCGGCCAGATGTCCCTGAGAAAGACGGACTTGCCGTCGGCGTCAGTGCCCAAGGCGTCGGTCTCGAAGTCGAAGAGCACCGTGCCGGCCAGGGCGTAGGCCACCACCAGGGGCGGGGAGGCCAGGTAGTTGGCCCGGGTGAGCGGGTTGATGCGGCCTTCGAAGTTGCGATTGCCACTGAGGACCGAGGCCACGATCAGATCGCTGTCTTCGACGGCCTTGGCGATGGGCTCGGGCAGGGGGCCGCTGTTGCCGATGCAGGTGGTGCAGCCGTAGGCCACGTGGTGAAAGTTGAGCTTGTCCAGGTAGTGCGAAAGTCCGCTCGATTTGAGGTAGTCGATGACCACTTTGGAGCCGGGGGCGAGACTGGTCTTCACCCAGGGCTTGGCCCGCAGCCCCTTTTGCACGGCCTTTTTGGCCAGAAGCCCGGCGCCGATGAGCACCGAGGGGTTGGAGGTGTTGGTGCAACTGGTAATTGCGGCGATGACCACGGACCCGTGGCAGATCTGCTTGGCGGCGGCC
The DNA here is from genome assembly GCA_043825735.1 of Pseudomonadota bacterium. Classification (GTDB taxonomy): domain Bacteria; phylum Desulfobacterota; class Desulfobacteria; order Desulfobacterales; family JBDRRP01; genus JBDRRP01. The sequence goes on from JBDRRP010000086.1 coordinate 150,133, forward strand.
GCTATCACCTCAGGTGCATTGACGTCCACCACCGGCGCGTCCTCGGGGCAGGCCCCGCCCTCGGACTCCCATCGTGAGCATTCGTTGACACCGTTTTTGAACGGCACTTTAATTTCACTGAAGGATGCTTCAAAGGCCGTTTTCATGCGATTGAGCGGCACGCGGTCCTGGGGCCGCTTGGGTCCTGCCAGCGAAGGCACCACGGTGGCCATGTCCAGCGCCACCGTTTCCGAGAACACCGGATCGGGCTGCTCGTCGGTGCGGAAAAGCCCCTGGGCCTTGCAGTAGGCTTCCACCAGCGCCACGGTGGCCTCGTCCCGGCCCGTGAGTCGCAGATAGTCCAGGGTTTTCGCATCCACGGGGAAAAAACCCATGGTGGCGCCGTATTCCGGCGACATGTTGGAGATCGTTGCCTTGTCCTCAAGGCTCAGTTTGGACAGTCCGGGGCCGAAGAATTCGACGAACTTGCCCACGACCCCCCTCTTTCGAAGGATTTCGGTGACGGTGAGCACGAGATCGGTGGCGGTGACCCCAGCGGGCAGGGCGCCGGTGAGCCGAAAGCCCACGACCTGAGGTGTGAGCAGATAATAGGGGCGGCCCAGCATGACGGCTTCGGCCTCGATGCCGCCGACCCCCCAGCCCATGACGCCGATGCCGTTGATCATGGTGGTGTGGGAGTCGAGCCCCACCACGGTATCCGGAAAGGCCAGGCGGCCGCCACCGGCCGGCGCCGCAAAGACGACGCGGGCGAGGTATTCAAGATTCACCTGGTGGCAGATGCCGGTGGCCGGGGGGACCACCTTGAAGTTTTTAAAACTGCCCTGGCCCCATCTGAGAAAGGCGTAACGTTCGGCGTTTCGCTGGTAGTCCCTGTCCTCGTTGAGATCGAACGCATCGGCGCTGCCGTAAGCGTCCACCTGCACCGAGTGATCGATGACCAGTTCGGCGGGGATCCGGGGGTTGATTTTTTCCGGCGTGCCGTAGAGACGGTTGGCTGCATCGCGCATGGCGGCCAGGTCCACCACGGAGGGCACTCCGGTGAAGTCCTGGAGCAGCACGCGGGCGGGCATGAACGGCACCTCCCGGGGTTCGGCCATTTGCGGCGACCAGGCGGCCAGGTGGGCGATGTCGGCCTTGGTCACCAGCACGCCGTCTTCGTTTCGCAGCAGATTTTCAAGTAGAATGCGGATACTGAAGGGCAGGCGGTCAATTCCGCCGAAACCGGCCTCGGCCAGTCGGCTGATCTGAAAACAGGTGACCGGGCCGGCCGGTGTTTCCAACACGGTGCGGGATTTAAAACTGTCGGGATGTGCCGCCATGGTGTCCCCCTATATCGTAAGTTTGACAAACACGTAAAAAAGCAATTTTCTCGCATCAGTCTTCGCTCTGCGAGCTACGCCGGACAAGAAGACGCCAAGTGCGCCAAGAAAAAATTTTTTTAATATCAATTCTTTAGCTTTGCGATCGCTGCCCTTCGACTTCGCTCAGGGCCGTGAGCCTGTCGAACGGCGGCTTTGCGAGAGATTCGGACTTTTTACAGGGTTATCAAGTTTTATGGTTGTTGGCCGAAAAACCGGGCCTCTGGATGCATATTGAGTAAAGTGCGGCATATCTTGCTTTTTTTCAATAGGTGTTGACAGTTATTGGCAATTTGATTATAGGCTTTTCCTTGATTCAGGGGCGCGGCCGGGGCTGGAAATGTAGTAAAGCCGAAGAGTTAGACCGACGCTGCCCAGGGGCGCAGTCAATCTGGAGGTTAGGGGACCTCAGTGGGGAAAAGTCTGTTTACTTTACTGGCTGACAACAAGCCGGCCATTTTTCGCAAATGGTTCGACCTTGTCGCCAACACCTATCCGCCGGACACCGCGGCACTGCTCAAGAATAAAAAAGATGCTTTCGCCAATCCGGTCGGTCAGGCGACTCGCACCGGACTCGACGGCCTGCTTGAGGCAGTGCTGGGTGAGGTGGACCCGGATGTGGTCACAAAGCACCTGGATCCCATTTTGAGGATCCGGGCCGTTCAGGATTTTTCTCCGTCCCGTGCCATTGCGTTTGTTCTCGATCTTAAAAACATCGTTAAAAACCATTTCACCGCCCAGCTCGCGGATCCGGAACTTTTGGTGGAGTACATTGACTTCGCCACCCGGGTGGACCGATTGGCGCTCATTGGTTTTGACATTTACGTGGCCTGCCGGGAACAAATCTATATGCTCAAGGTGACCACGGAAAAAGATAAAATTTACAAGGCGTTTCACCGTGCAGGGTTGATCGTGGATGATCCGGACAGTTGACCGGGTCCGAATGTCATATAACCCCAATTCATTTAAGGTGCTTTGATCATTAGGTGCCCGCTGTCCAGCACCGAAGCGATCAGGGCCATGGAGTGAGGTATCGGTAAATGAATTCCAAGTACATGTTCTCCTTCATAGCCGTTTTCGTACTCTTCCTGGTGGCCTACCTGGGAGTCGAAGCTGCTGGCCTGAGCGTGCTGTTCGGGGTGGTGCTGCCGTATGTGGCCGTGCTGGTGTTCATCGCGGGCTTTGTCTCCCGCGTCATGAGCTGGGCACGATCGACGGTACCGTTTCGCATCACATCGACCTGCGGGCAGCAGACATCCATGCCCTGGATCAAGCAGGCCAAGATCGACAACCCGTCAACCACCTGGGGCGTTGTGGTCCGGATGTTTTTCGAGATCGTGACATTTCGCTCACTGTTTCGGAACACCCGCATGACCGTCAAATCCGACGGCCGCATCACCTACAACCTGGAGATCTTTCTCTGGGTGGCGGCACTGGCGTTTCATTACGCCTTTTTGACCGTGCTGGTCCGGCACATGCGGTTTTTCCTGGAACCAGTGCCGCTCTGCCTGCAGTGGCTCGAAAATCTGGACGCCTTTTTCCAGTTCGGCCTGCCGGTAGTCTACCTATCGGGGCTCGTGCTGCTGGGAGCGGTGATCTACCTCTTTGCGCGGCGGCTCTATCTTGCCAATGTGCGCTATATCAGCCAGGCGGCCGACTTTTTTCCGCTGTTTCTCATCGGCGGCATCGCCCTGACCGGCATCATGATGCGCTATTTCACCAAGGTGGACATCGTTGGCGTCAAAACCCTTACCATGGGGCTGGCGACGTTCCATCCGACGGTGCCCGAGGGGATCGGCGGCATTTTTTATGTCCACCTGTTCTTCGTCAGCATCCTGCTGGCGTACTTTCCTTTCAGCAAGCTGATGCACCTGGGCGGCGTTTTCCTGAGCCCCACGCGAAATATGCCCGGCGACACCCGGGCCCGGCGCCACGTGAATCCGTGGAACTATCCGGTGAAGGTGCATTCCTACGAACACTACGAGGATGATTTCAGGGAGAAGATGGTCGAGGCCGGACTGCCTGTCGTCAAAATGCCCGAGCCCGAAGCCCCTGCTGACGCGGAAGCCGATCCGGCACCGGAGGGAGAGGAGAAGGAGTAAGCGATGAGCGATCTACCCAAATCTGATGAATATTATTCCAACATCGACAACCGGCCGCCCAAGGGTGTGGACTGGATGGACACGCCGCTGGAGATCCGCAAGGGAATCTACTGCTATGCGGCCAACCCCAAGAGCGTTGAAGCCCTGGGGCTTCCCAATGCCCGGCCCTGGAATCCGCTCGAAGACGACTGGCAGTTGCCCGAGAACTGGCAGCAGATCGTCCACGAGGCGTTCAAGGAGCGGCTCGAGAAATTTCGCTCCTTCAAGGTGTTCATGGACATCTGTGTGCGTTGCGGCGCCTGCGCCGACAAGTGCCACTATTATATCGGCACCGGCGATCCAAAGAACATGCCGGTGCTTCGGGCCGAGCTGCTGAGAAGCGTCTACCGCAATGATTTCACAAAGCTTGGCAAGATCATGGGTCGCCTCAACGGTGCGCGCCCCATGACCATCGATGTCCTCAAGGAGTGGTGGTACTACCTTTACCAGTGCTCCGAATGCCGGCGGTGCTCGGTATTTTGCCCCTACGGCATCGACACGGCGGAAATCACCATCATGGGCCGGGAGATCATGAACCTTCTGGGCCTGAACATCGACTGGATCGCCACGCCGGTGGCCAACTGCAACCGCACCGGCAACCATCTGGGCATTCAGCCGCACGCCTTCAAGGACATGCTCGACTTCTTCGTGGACGACCTGGAGGAGGTCACCGGGATCCGGGTGAAGCCGCGCTACATGGACAAAGAGGCCGACATCCTCTTTATCACCCCCTCCGGCGACGTCTTTGCCGATCCGGGCACCTACACCTGCATGGGATACCTCCTGCTGTTCCACTATCTGGAGGAAAAATACGGGTTGAAAGTCACCTGGTCCACCTATGCTTCAGAAGGTGGCAACTTCGGCTTTTTCACCTCTCACGAGGTCATGAAGCGGCTCAACGCCAAGATGTACCGCGAGGCCAAGCGCCTGGGGGTCAAGTGGATCCTGGGTGGGGAGTGCGGTCACATGTGGCGGGTCATCAGCCAATACATGGACACCATGAACGGGCCTGCAGATTTCCTCGAAGAACCGGTGAACCCGATTACCGGGACCAAGTTCGAAAATGCCCGGTCCACCAAGATGGTTCACATCGCCGAGTTTACCGCGGACCTGATCAAGCACGGCAAGCTGGATCTAACGCCCAGCCGCAATGATCATCTCAAGGTGACTTTCCACGATTCGTGCAACCCGGCTCGGGGTATGGGAATGTTCGACGAGCCCCGCTACGTCATCAAGAACGTCTGCAACAACTTCTACGAGATGCCGGCCAACACGATCCGCGAGCAGACCTTCTGCTGCGGCAGCGGTTCGGGCCTCAACGCCGGTGAGGACATGGAGCTTCGGATGGCGGGCGGCCTGCCCCGGGCCAACGCCGTCAAGTTCGTCCACGAGCAGCACGGGGTCAACACGCTGGCCACCATCTGCGCCATCGACCGGGCGGCGCTGCCGGATCTGATGAAGTACTGGGTGCCGGGGGTCACGGTCTACGGGCTCCACGAAATGGTGGCCAATGCCTTGAACCTGCCGGGGCAGAACGAGCGGGCAACCGACCTGCGCGGGGAAGACCTGCCTGAAATGGAGGACGCATCCGATGAATGATAAGGGAAAAATCGCAGCGGGACTCATCATCTTCTTAGTGATGTTCACCTTCCCGTTCTGGTACAACATGGGGAAGGCCGCCCCGGTGCCCCAGCCGGAAATTTCCGCCACCGCCAAAAAAGCCGGCGAGTGCGTCCGGGCCAAGGACTATATCAAGGCCGAGCATATGCAGCTGTTGGACGTATGGCGCGACACGGTGGTCCGCACCGGCGAGCGGATATACACCAACCAAAAAGGGCAGTCCTTTAACATGAGCCTCTCAAATACCTGTCTGGAGTGCCATGACAACAAGGCTGAATTCTGTGACCGTTGCCACAATTACGCTTCGGCCAGGCCCTACTGCTATGATTGCCATATCGCTAATCCGAAGGAGAAGGAATGATGGAAAGCAAGAGACGAGATTTTCTCAAGATCGCCGGACTCTCTGCTCTGGGCCTGACCACCACACCGGTTCTCGACGCGCTGGGGGCGGGCGGTGGCGCTGCGCCGGAATACACCGTCGGCAAGGGGCCGGACGCGCTGATTGGGAAACACTGGGGCATGGTCATCGATCTGACCAAGCTGGAGAACGTGGAGGCCATCACCGAGGCCTGCCACAAGGTTCACAACGTCCCCCATTTTGAGGAAAAACGCCACGAGATCAAGTGGATCTGGGAGACGGAATACAATCACGCATTTTCCGGCCAGGAAAACCCCTATCTGGCTGACGCCCTTGAACACGCGCCGGTGCTGGTGCTGTGCAACCACTGCGAGAATCCATCCTGTGTGCGGGCCTGCCCCACCCAGGCCACTTTCAAGCGGGAATCCGACGGCATCGTACTGATGGATTTCCACCGCTGCATCGGTTGCCGGTTCTGCATGGCGGCGTGCCCCTTCGGCGCCCGGAGCTTCAACTTCCGAGACCCGCGGCCGTTCATCGCCGAAACCAACAAGAAGTTTCCCACCCGCATGAAAGGGGTGGTGGAAAAATGCAATTTCTGTGCGGAGCGTCTGGCCGAAGGGCTCATGCCGGCCTGTGTGGAAGCTTCCGAGGGGGCCATCGCCTTCGGGGACCTGAGTGACCCGGACTCCGAGATCCGTGAACTGCTCAGGACGAACTACACCATCCGCAGGAAGCCGGAGCTGGGCACCAGCCCGTCTGTCTATTACATCGTGGGCACCCCCGAACACGGTTAAACAACGGAAGAAGAACAAGGCGAGGTACCTATGCTTGAATACGCAATCAAGGGAGACAAGAAATACTGGGGACTGCTGGCCGTGCTGGGCGGCATCGCCGGTATCGGTGTGCTGTTTTACCTGTGGCAGTTCAAATTCGGTTTAGGCATCACCGGCATGAGCCGGGACGTGTCCTGGGGCTTTTACATCGCCCAGTTCACCTTCCTGGTCGGTGTCGCCGCCGGAGGTGTCATGGTGGTGTTGCCCTACTACCTGCACGATTACAAGGCGTTCGGAAGGATCACCATCCTGGGAGAGTTTCTGGCCATTGCCGCCATCACCATGTGCCTGCTCTTCATTTTGGTCGACCTCGGGCAGCCCATGCGCATGCTCAACGTGATCTTCTACCCTACGCCCAATTCCATGCTCTTCTGGGACATGATCGTTTTGAACGGTTACCTGTTCCTGAATATCGTCATCGGCTGGAACGTGCTCGAAGCCGAGCGCAACGGCACCCACTACCAGCCCTGGGTCAAACCGCTCATTTTTCTGTCCATCCCCTGGGCCGTGGGTATCCACACCGTCACAGCCTATCTGTACTGCGGCCTTCCGGGGCGGCACTTCTGGCTGACGGCGGTTCTGGCGCCCCGGTTTCTGGCCTCGGCCTTTGCCGCTGGCCCCTCGCTGCTGATTCTCCTGTGCCTCATCGTGCGCAAGTTCACCAAGTTCGATCCGGGCCGGGAGCAGATCCAGTCTTTGGCCAAGATCGTCACCTATGCGCTGATTCTCAACGTGTTCTTTTTTGTGTGTGAGGTTTTTGTCGCTTTCTACAGCAACATCCCCTCCCACATGGATCACATCAAGTACCTGTTCTTCGGCCTCCACGGACATGGGGCCTACGTGATCTGGATGTGGGCGTCGATGGCGCTGATGCTGAGTGCCATTTTAATGCTGCTTGTTCCCATGGTGCGCCGCAACGAAGGCACCCTGGCCGTTGCCTGCACCATGGTCTTTTTGGGCACTTGGATCGACAAGGGCATGGGCATGATCGCCGGCGGCTTCACACCGAACCCGCTGCACGAGATCAACGAATACATCCCCACCTTTCCTGAAATCATGATCACCCTGGGCGTGTGGGCGGCCGGCTTTCTCGTGCTGACCATCCTGTTCAAGATCGCCGTGGGTGTCAAGGAAGAGGTTGCCGGCGTCTAATCACCGACGTTGCCCCGCCGCTAACGAAAAAACCCATCTCCGCTAGGAGGTGGGTTTTTTATTGATGATGAATGCGGACAGATCCCGGAGGCCAGGCCCCAGCTGCATCCCCATTGCCAACGAGGTGACCAGAGCGATCGGTAAAGGGCCGCCATGAGATATGCCATTATCGCCAATCCGGTGTCAGGCCGGTTGTCAGCGGCTGAAAGGCGCAAACTGCTGGCTCCGGCCGCCCATATTCTGAAGGCCACGGTTCATGGACTCGACACGCGCTCGGCCGGCGAGTTCGCCGATCGCGCCCGATCGCTGGCCGCCGCCTGCGACGTGCTCGTGGTGGCCGGCGGGGACGGTACGTTTTCCCAGCTCGTCAATGCGCTGGGGCCGTCGCCGCCGGTGATGGCCTACCTTCCCCTGGGCACCGGCAATGCCCTGTCCCATGCACTGGGCTTCCGGCAGGGACTTTCCGCCGCCGCTCGGCGCATCCGCGCAGGAACCATACGGGACTGCGATCTCATCGACTGCGACGGGAAAAGATCCGGATTCATGGTGTCGGTGGGTATCGACGGCGCGGTGATCCGGCGCTTTGATCGTTACCGGGCCTGCGGGTCGTCAGGTCTACCGGCGCACATTCGGGCAGGGCTGGCTGCGTATTTCAGAGATTATTGCCCGGCAGGCGCCACCATTACCGTGGATGGCGCCGGCGCGACCGTTAGCCGTCTGCTCAGTCTGGCCATACTCAAGCAGCCGTTTTTCGGCATGGGGCTCAAGGTCGCACCCGGGGCCCGGTGGGATGACGGCCGGCTGCATACCCGGTGCCTGACCGGCAGCTGGCCGACCGTTCTCGGCGCACTGGCGACCGGTTTCACCGTGGGAAACCGGCTCGGGCGCGCCCGCACCGGGAGGGCCGTCACGCTTTCTCTGGAAAAACCGCTGGCCGTGCAGGTGGACGGGGAGTTCGGCTGGGTCAGCGACCGGTTCACGTTCAGGGTGCTGCCCGGGGCGCTGCGGCTAAAGTACTGATTTTTCGATGGCCTTGCGGCGAATGCAGCAAGGGCGGCGCTGGTATTTTCGCGATGAGCCTTCAGGGAAGTTTGGCGGCCATCTGGGTGGCGGTATATGCAAGGACGTTTTGCAGGGTGACGGTCGTTTCCGAGACCGTTTCCTCTGACCAGCTCAGCTCCTCGACGCCTTCCCAGACGATGCCCCCGGTGTCCGAATCCCAGATCTGGAAGAACAGCCGAAGGTTGGCGAATTTGGTTTCAACCATTCGCAGACCAAAGATGCTGAATCGGCCGATGCTGCCTTGTTGGAAGGCGGCCAGTTTGAGCTGTCCGAGATACCGGGTTTGTGTGGCGGTTCCCACTTGCCGAAGGGTGGCCCGGTCGAAGATTCCGGTATTCCGGTAGTTGTCATACATCCGGCGGTAGTCGTCGGCCAGTCCGGCAGCGTTGATGTCGCTGAGAGTCTTGGAAAGATGGATGACTTTGAGTTCGGGCAGTGCCTTGGAGAGCGCATCGGCGAACGTGAAGGCCACGGCCTGCTTTTCCTCTTCCTGGCCGGTAACCGATGAGGGGGTTATAAATGCGATACCCGAGTCGTAGAGCCCCTCGTGGCTGAGTTGGAAGATTTTGTGGTTGAATGTCGCATAGCGCTGGGGGGCGTGGGAGCAGCCGGCGGTAAAGACCATGGCCAGGGATGCGGCAATCATGGCGCGGTGTAGCCAGGGGCGCCGGTTGACAACGAAGAGGTGTCTGTTCAGCCAAGCGATCATCGGTGCCTCCAGAAAGCATTGTCGGATTGTATCAGGGGGTGTGGCACTCCACACGCTGCAGTGCTTTTACCATGATCAGACGCTTCGACTTAACAGACACGGTACTCCGGATAACAGTTGGAAATCAAGTCGCGGCTGTAGAGGGCAGAGGTCGTTGGTCAGATATCAGAGGGTAGACGACCCTCCTTCGCCAAAACCAAGGCTACGGCGGGCAAGCAGATGACAGAGGGCGGACGTACGAAGTCGGCAGGGGAATAAAAACCAGGTTCTCGCGCAGAGGCGCTGAGACGCGGAGAAAGCGCATGAATTATTGGCTGATGAAATCTGAGCCGGGGACGTATGCGATCGACGATCTGGCTGCCAGGCCGGGCGGGATCGATCACTGGGACGGGGTGCGCAATTACCAGGCGCGCAATTTTATGCGCGATGACATGAAACCCGGGGACCGCGTGCTGTTCTATCACAGCGGGAAAAACCCGGCGGTGGTGGGATTGGCCACGGTGGCGACCGAAGGATACCCCGACCACACGGCATGGGCCCCGGACAGCGAACACCCGGACCCAAAAAGCACGCCGGAAAACCCCTATATCAGTTTATAGATCACCCCACCCCAGGTCAAACCGGCGCCGAGCCCGATGAACATGATGGTGTCCCCTGGTTTCAGCATGTTTTTTTCCATGAGTTCGTCAAGTGCAATAGGAATGGTTGCTGCGGTAGTATTTCCGTATCGTTGAATATTATTATAGATTTTCTCTTCCGGGATTCCCATCCGGCTCCTGAACGCTTCGTTTATTCTCAGATTCGCCTGATGCGGGATAACCATATCCAGATCTTCAATTTCAATGCCCGCTTTTGCCAGCAACTCTTCTGTCACTTTGGGCAGCAGGGTCACAGCCTTTTTAAATACGGTCTTCCCATCCATATAGGGAAAATGTTCCTTGTTTGCTATTACGGTGGGGCTGATTGCCTTACCCGATTTTCGGGCAGGCATCCCAGCGCGTAATGCATCCGCGTATCTGCCGTCGGCATGAAGAACCGATGCGATGATCCCGACTTTCTCCGTGGTTTCGATCGCCTCAATGCACACCGCACCGGCCCCATCGGCAAAAATAACAGCCGTATCGCGGTTTTCGGTTGATAACTCCAGGTATCGACTTTGATACTCGGCGCCGACCAAAAGGATTTTCTGTGCTTTTTCACTTCTGATATAGGCATCGCAGATTTCCAGTCCATGCAGAAATCCGGTACACTGCTGACGGATGTCGAGCGCTGGAACATTTTTCGCGCCCAGCCGGTGCTGTAAAAACGGGCCCGCACCCGGGACATTCACGTCGGGTGTCATGGTGGCAAATACGATGAGATCCAGGTCCTGGGGCTTCCAGTCCGCTCTTTCCAGGGCGATAACGGAAGCCTCATACCCCAGATCCGATGTCCCGACATCCGCCCCTTCGGGGACCCAGTACCTGGCTTCAATGCCCGTACGCTGCACGATCCACTCATTTGATGTTTCCATCAATTCGGTCAATGCTTCGTTTGGGACATGCCTGTCGGGGACATACCTGCCGGTGCTCGATATAATGGATCGTTTCATAGGATGAGTGTCCTATCTTAATTGGGGGTGCATAGTAAGTTAATTGTAAGGTCGGTTCAGTATTAAAGAAAGCGATCTAAAAGAAAAGTCTTTTTGCTCAGATCAAGGCGAAGCCAAGCGTCAATCCTCAGGTCCGCCGCGGCGGACCTGAGGATTTGATGCGTGGCTTCAACGCCGATAGGGGGCAAAAAAGACTTTACGCTTATGCATAATGCTCCAGTAGGTCTCTTCCCACAGTGATGTCATGGAGGGCTCGGAGATTTTATAATTCATATCTCCCGCAGAGGCGCGGAGGCGCAGGGAAAACCACTCGCGCAGTTCAATTTCCCGCAGTTCTCTGCGTCTTTGCGCCTCTGCGCGAGAAATATTCTTTTCCGATGGCATTGGCAGCCGGTTGTGGCTTGAGCTTCCTGGATAAGCAAAAAAGACTTTTGGGGAATTAACGGTGTGTGGGGGGGGGGGGGCGGTAGGGCACCGAAAAGGGGTTTGCCGGAGGTAATTCCGGAACCAGCCAATCTATATGGCGTCAGTCCTACGCGAGCCCAAAAACGATTTTCAAGGCATCGTCGATTTTTGCAATGACCTCTTCCGCCAGTTCACCGCGCACTTTGACCAATCGCTCGCGGTGATCAATAGGGCGTGTCTGGAGGCAATCAGCCACCGATTTTCGATTCAGCCCATTTTGCGGGGATGGGGCAATTTCCACATTGGTAATAATGCGGCCTTTTTTTTCACTCCATGTCGTTAATGGCACCACTTGGATGACCGGGACGCGCGCATTATACGTGTTGTTCGTGACAATCACGCAGTGCCGAATTTTCCCGGTTTCCGAACCCTTGGTCGGATCAAGATTGACGTCGATGACCATCCCCCGCCGTAGTGCGTTCATGTCGGCCACTCTGACAGCGCATCACCAGTCCATTCTTTGGTCTCAGTGTCTTCTTCGTACGATTCAGCATATAAATCAGCCGACGCGCTCAAGCGCTGCTGAGCCAATTCGGCAGATAAGCGGTCTAAGGCAGTACGGACGACGTCGCTTTTATCCTTGAATCCATACCGTTTGCATTGCTCGATAAATTGGATCTGCGATTCTTTGAGACTAAATTTGGCTTGGATCATTAGGCCCTCCCATGCCGGTCCTTATATAGCGCCCGCCAATCAGGGGCCAATATTACGGCCCAAATTATGGTATGTCAAACCCTTTGACGGCTTGTACAAATCCAACGACTTCGTCAGTATTTATCCGTTGCACCCTGCCATTAAACACACCAAGTATTGACAATACATTGGTTTTCCTTCAAAGCAACAATTAATACAAATTGAAGGAAAACGCGTTTGGTGTCTCCAATCCCCACGGTTTTCCATCAATGCAAAAGGAATATACATATGAAGGAAAACTTGGTCGAGCCCAAGGAATGGTCCGATAATCAGCGACGCATTTTTATCGATGCCGCCCAGTTGTATGAGGCCTTCATCGTCGCGTTCCGAGATGGCAGGTCCTATCGTGGCGGCATGCACTGGAAAAAATCCAAAGGCAAGGATTACCTGTTTCGCTCGACCGACCGGCTCGGTTATGGCAAAAGCATGGGTCCGAGATCTCCTGAAACGGAAAAAACCCTCGAAGATTTTCGAAAAGGTAAAGAGCGCTCAAAAGAACGCATGGCCTCGCTCAAGCAGCGGATCAACGAGCAGTCCCGTTTCTGCAAAGCCGCCGCCATCCAGCGGGTTCCCAAAATCGTCACGAGTGTCTTGAGGCTTTTGGATCAGCACAAGCTGCTGGGCAGCAGCATGTCCGTCATCGGGACGAACGCCATCTACGCATACGAGGCGGCCTCAGGGGTCTTCGTGGACAGGCCCATCCTGGCAACTCGGGACATGGACATTTTGTGGGATATCAGGTCACGGTTAAAGCTTGTTGCCGATTCGGACCGTCCTGTGGTGACGGGCCTCCTCGACATCCTGCGCAAAGCCGACAAATCCTTCGAGAGGCACAGCGGTCAGCACTTTCGCGCAGTGAACAACGACGGATACCTGGTCGATCTCGTAAAACCGGAGCCAAAACCAGCCATGATGGTGGAACGACGTCGCGTCGGAGAAGACGACGATCTGGATGCTGCGGAAATCGGCAACCTCCAGTGGCTGGTGTCATCACCGAAATTCGAGCAAGTCGTCGTCGGAGAGGACGGGTATGCCGCAAAAATGGTCTGTCCCGATCCCAGATCGTTCGCGCTTCACAAGATCTGGTTGAGCGGTCGTTCCGATCGGGATCCGGTGAAAAAAAAGCGCGACAGACACCAAGGGTTGACCGTGGCATATCTTGTCGCACGTTACCTGCCCGGATTCTCATTCAGTGCCGATGAGCTAAGAATGTTCCCTATGGATGTTTTTGAAGCGGCCAATGCAGCGCTGTCTGAAGTAACCCTGCCCAAGGACTTGCGCTGACGGGTAAAGGCTTCGCCGAAAGCACCTGACAGCCGATCAGGCCGAGAGGATGCCAACGATATGTGTCACCCACAGCAAACACATGGATTGCAATTTAGATGATTGCGGCAAGGGTGTCCTCGTGCCATCGCTTCCTCTTGGAAACGCACGGTCCGCTAAGCAAACCGCCTGATGATCGCACTCAGGAACCACTCGAGTTTATACTTATTGCCGATCTTTTCCCACGTTTTAAGCACAAAGCCCAGCACACCGACGGCTGCAAGACCAAAACCAAAAGCGGGCAATGATCCCATCAGGTCGTTGATGGGATAGGTGCCGGAGAGAATGTAAATCAGCGCCAACGGCCAGCCGATCAACAGGTAATGAAGAAAGTAAAAGGTCAGCGATGATCGGCTGATATAGGAGAAAAAACCGGCGACCGAACCGACTTTCCGATGAGGCGTCCGGCGGATGTCATAAATCGTGTAGAGGCTTAAGATCACGACGATTGTCATGCCCATCTGAAAAAGAATCATGGGAAAGGAATCCGGGTAGAAGGAAAGGGGTGCGATGTAGCCGGATATGATCGATGCTTCAGGGCGCAGTGAGCCGGCATAGCCCATCCCGAGGCCAGTGAAAACAAAGGCAATGCCGGCAAACATCAGCCAGGGCAGGTCTTTATGTATTTTGCGCCCGATGATGCGCTGTCCCAGGACAAATCCGACCAAGGGAAACAGGACCCAGGGAAAGACCGGAAAATCACCCGTGAACAGGAATCCCAAAACGATATCCTTTACACTCCAGAAAGTTTCCATTTCTCCGGCCGGGTCGAGGATAAGCCCGGGGAAATAGCTGCTGATCATCGGAACCTGCATGAAGTTGTTGCCCCAGATGTGAGCAACGGCAAGCTGGCCACGGAAAAAGGGTGTGCTGCCAGCAATGACAGCGGCAACCAGCAGAATGCCCCATGCCGGCAGAAAACGGCAGAAGTACAGTGCCACCGTGGCAAAACCCATCAGCGTAAGGATGTCCCATTGCCAGATCTTATGCGGCCCCCAGGCCAGCGCCAGCATGAGCAGGCCAACGGAGAAAATATAAACGCCCCTGATTAACGCACGCTTGAAGAGAATGTGGTTGTCGAGATCCGCATGTTTCTGCCCGGAAAGCACCTGGCTGATTCCCATAATCATCAGAAAGCCGCTTGCTCCCCAATCTCCAAGGATGTGATTGAAGCTGAAATAGAGCCAGGAGTTCATGGCTTTGGTGTTGCCGAAAAAGATCATGAAGTGGAGCAACACCATGAAGACCAGCGCGAACCCCCGAAAGATGTCTATGGAAAGCGCCCTTTGAGTGTTAAGCCCATCAGAAGATTGCATCATTTTCGAATGCCCAAGTATTTTGATAAGCTCGTAAAAAAGCAATTTCTCGCCAAGACGCCAAGGAAAATTTATTTAATATCAATGCGTTAACTTTGCGATCTTTGCGGCTTTGCGAGAGATTTCGACTTTTTAAAGGTTCATCTATTTTAACGATTCAGCGCGTGTTTACTCAGAGGAGACACTATTGGCCAAGACACTCGCAGAGAGCTGGGGTGGACCCCAAAGCTTGGACAGCCGGATGGGTTCGTTAAGCTAAGAGCCAGAAGAATAAAATATAGAGGCATCAGGCCGCCTCAGAGTAAGGGTGAGGCAGACCGTAGTAGACCTCATCCGGGGTTCTGTCGTCA
>JBDRRP010000087.1:0-82563 GCA_043825735.1 Pseudomonadota bacterium
GTTGCGGCGTCACGGGATCACTGAAAAGAGCGATGAAAGGATTTTAGGTAACGGTGAGTTTGTGGATGCCCTTCTCGAAGCGGCGGACGAGAATACAAAGCGCCAGGTGCCGCTAAATGAAATGATCGATCAGGCCAGAAACCGTGTGAGCAGGGTCTGTAAAGAAAAAGGAATAGATGTGGTCCATCCGAGAGGCGGCAACCGGCGCAGGGGCGTTTCTGCAGTGCGCGCGCAACTGGCTGTCGAGTTGACGATAAAGATGGGGCTGTCTCTGGCCGAAACCGCCCGGCAACTGGGTGTTTCTACTTCTGCCATTGCAAAAATAGTCGAACGAAACCAATAAGTGAATATAGTCCACAACGTCCCAAAACAACGGGCGCCTCTCAGCGCGAAAACGCGTGAGACACTTCGATTTTCTGTCGGAAAGTGAAATCGCCCGTATGGAACAAGCCGTTCAATCGGTCTATGGCAAAGCCATCTCAGAAACTTGATAAGAACCACAGGGGATGCGGCTTCTTCCGAAAACAATTCCTACCTCCTAATGCCGGTCCCGGATCAAGTCCGCGATAAAGGATACGGTATTCAGATTTGATGGATCCGGAATCAGTCTCTATTCCGTCACCCCTTGAGAAGGCCGGGGTCTATAAGTGCCTGTTATCACAGGATCCAGACCTCCTCCCGGATGACGGAATAAGGAAATAATCGACTCCTTCTGACGTTGAATGTCGGCCCAACGCCGTGATTGAAATTCGTTTCGTAAGCAACGAAACTGAGCATCAATGAGGGCGGCCACGCCACGGGGAGCTCGGTTGGATGCGCCGGGGACGCTGTATCATGTGATTGTGCGTTGGGATCGAGCGCGGCGGCATTCCGGGGTAAAGTGGGTTTTATTATGATTTCGTAGGGTCGTGGAGGAGCGGGTGAGGTGCCCTAATTCTTCTGCGCGATGGGCGCCACGTCTCCGCTGGTGCCGGTCAATTCCTGAAGCACCTTGGACAGTCTGACGATGTCGATGGGTTTCGGAATGTAGGCGGTCATGCCCGCCGCCGCGCATCGATCCGTGACATCGCCCAAGGCGTGGGCGGTCATGGCAATCACCGGTATGCAGCAGTTCTGCTTTCCGGCCTCGCCGGCCCGTATCCGACGCGTCGCTTCGATACCGTTCATCACCGGCATTTCCACGTCCATCAGCACGGCGTCAAAGCATCCGGCGCGCACCTTTTCCAGTGCGACTTCTCCGTTTTCGGCGACGCTGGTGTGGTGACCGCAGCGATCCAAAACCGCGCAGGCAAACCGGATGTTGATCGGGTTGTCCTCGACGAGAAGCAAATGCAGATGCCGGTAGCCGGTGATCGAGGATACCGTATCCAGGTCCGGTTCATCCCTTTCGGCAACCGCTCTGCCCGGGAGCATGGGCAGGGCGAAGCAGAACCGGCTGCCCTGATTCATTCGGCTGTCCACCCATATCCGACCCCCCATTTGCTCGACGATCTTTTTGCTGATGGGAAGCCCCAGTCCGGTGCCGCCGTAGATCCGTTGGTTGTCCCGGTCGACCTGGTAGAAACTGTCGAAGATGGAGATCATCTGATCGGCGGGTATCCCGACCCCGGAATCCTCGACGACGAACAGGAGCCAAACCGCGTCCGCCGGCGCGTCCAGGGCAGGGTCCGTCTCGCGCCAGCGCTCCAGGCTGATGCATACCCGCCCCGTTTCGGTGAACTTCAGGGCATTGCCGAGGATATTGAACAAAACCTGCCGCAGCCTGACCGGGTCGCTGTGGATGAATACCGGCACATCGTCTGAAATGGTCAACTGCAGGTCCAGATTCTTCTTGTCGACGTGAAAATGCATCGTCTTCACGATGCTGGTGACAAGCCCTCTCAGGTTGAAATCGGTATTTTCCAGCCGCAACCGCCCCGAATCAATCCGGGAAAAATCGAGGATATCGTTGACCACGGCCAGAAGATGGCGGGTGGCGTCTTTCACCGTTGCCAGGTAATCGCTTTGCTCGGTGTCCGTCTTTGCCGACAGCGCCAACTCGGTCATGCCGATAATGGCGTTCATGGGGGTTCGGATTTCATGGCTCATGTTGGCCAGAAACCGGCTTTTGGCCTTGTTGGCTTCCTCGGCCCGGGCCATGGCCTCCCGAAGTGACCGGCGGCTGGCCCTGAGCCGCAGCAGGAACGAATGGCCCAAAAGCGCCACCAGTGACACATAGACGGTGATAAATCCCATGCAGGCCAGCATGACCGGCAGGCTCACATCCGCCACGAAGTGGAAGCCCATCACGGCAAGCGATAGTCCCATGCCCGAAAAGTAGGCGATGGCCGTGCGGATAAACAAGGGAAGTCCGTTGGAGGCTGCGGCGTTGACCACCAGCACGATGGTGAAAGTGATGGTCGGCCAGGGACAAAAACCGATTGCCGTGATGATGCCGCCGCCGATAAACGACTCGACGCAAATGAAACGCTGCTCGGTGCGCGCCGGATCGGCGCTTCGGCGCCCGGTCCAATAGACCACCAATGGCCAAACGATGGTCGCCGATAGCGCCGCCAGCCAGACAATGGCCCCGAACCTGTCGAAAAACATGGCCATCAGGATCAGTCCGGTGAAAATCCAGCCGATCAAGCGCGGGAAAAAGTTCCAACTGACCATGGGGTGGACATCTGCGCGCTCATTAGAGACGGGGGGGTGATCACCGTTTGGGGGCGCGCCCATTGGATTATCTATACTGTCTGATGTCATGGGCAACGGCGCCATTCGAATAGTTCCCAAGGGGGTGGTTCGGTTGCCAATGCTAAGGGGTTTGAAACGACCTGTCAAATCGAAACGGAGGTGTGTCAGGGCAGTTATATGCGTAACGGTTCCTGACGGCGTTCCGTGCAACGTGTGAGGTCAGTGTCTTTCTCAAATGCATCAATCTGTACTATCGGTGCATCGATTCCGATCAGCGAAATTCAGGTTGATTTAGCAGATTGAAGGTATATACTGGACTATACCTAAACTGTGATGGGAGAAACATCATGGAATCCACTGCCAAGTTATTTAAAAACGGCCGATCACAGGCGGTGAGGCTGCCGAAAGCCTTCCGTTTCAAAGGTACTGAAGTCAGGATCCGAAAAGAAGGGGCGCGGGTTATTTTGGAGCCCATGGATGACACCCACTGGCCCGAGGGTTTTTGGGAACTCTTTGGAGCTGACCCCGATTTCGAAACGCCGAAAGCGCTGCCCCCTGGTGACATCAACCTGGATTAGTTAGTTATGATTGGCGGCGGCGTGTACCTCCTCGATACAAATATCGTCAGCTACTGGATGCGCGGCGACGCGGCTGTAATTGCTCGAATTAGAAGCCACAGCCCATCCGAGATGGCCATGTCGGCGATAACCTTTGCTGAAATTCTGTACGGGATCGAAAAATCGCCCGTCAGAAAAAATGAACGAACCCGAAAAATTACCGAAATCGCTTCCTTACTCAGTCTTTATCCGTTTGAAGAACAGGCAGCCCGCCATTATGCCGTCATTCGGTCCCGCCTCGAAACAGAAGGATTGATCATCGGTGAAAGGGATCTGCAGATCGCCGCCATTGCCAGTGCCAATGCCTTTTCCCTCGTTACGCATAACACGAGGGAGTTTTCCCGAATTCCGGATCTGGCCGTTGAGGATTGGGCGTAGCAGCAGTTGACTTTTCGGGTCATTCCGCATAATCGGTAGTCAACGCCAGGTGGCCCCAGTTGGTGTCCATCCATAAACGGCATCTTTTGGCCCAGAACTGCGTTATCGCACTTTTCGAAAACCTCGAAATAGCGCTGCTATTCCTCGGGTTTCGAAAATGCTATAGCCTTGCTCTGAACCAAAATCTACCCTTTCTGGATAGACACCCGTTAAAAGGGAATCCGGTGAGAATCCGGAGCGGGACCGCCGCTGTGACCCTGCCCGATTATTTGATAAATCGGGAACCCGGTCGGCAATTGATGGCCACTGTTCGCCGTAGGCGAATGGGAAGGCCGCCGGCAGGGCAGGGGAGCCAGAAGACCTGCCTGGTGAATTATATCCGCTCCGGCACGCTCATCTGTCGCAACGGGAGGAATGAAAACGGCGATTCCTCGAAGGCCCTGGTGTGGGCGTTCGAGGATTTTTTTTGTTGGTTCAAGAAAAGTCGGGGGCTTTCGCAAAGCCGCCAAGATAGCAAAATTAATGCAATTAATATTGATGGAACTGAAAAAAGTCTTCGCAACTATAGCTGCCATTCCGAGGAGCGGTCTCCGCTCTTCGATCCACGCACCCAGGGCCTGCGACAAGGAAGCCCAATAAAATGAAATCTTATGTGATTTTGTACCCAGTGGCGATCCCTCACTACGCTCGGGATGACATCGAAAGACTTTTACGAGGCTGTCAATACAAATAACGTTTCCTTGGCGTCCTTGGCGCCTTGGCGAGAAAATCCTGTTTTACGGGTTTGCCTTTTTGGGGAGGTCGATATCAAAGGCTTTGTCGTGGCGGGCACCGGCAGCGGTGTCGGTAAAACCACCATTTCACTGGGGCTCATGGCGGCGCTAAAGCGCCGGGGGCTTTCGGTGGCGCCGTTCAAGGTGGGGCCCGATTTCATCGATCCGGGCCATCACAGCCGGGTGTGCGGGGTTGCCAGCTGCAACCTGGACGGGTGGATGCTGAGTGAAGCCTTCAACCGCAGGACCTTTTTTAAAAATGCCGCCGATGCCGATGTGGCCGTGGTCGAAGGAGTGATGGGGCTCTTTGACGGCTATGACGGGAAAAGCGAGGCCGGCAGCACCGCCCAGATGGCCAAATGGCTGGGACTGCCGGTGGTTCTGGCGGTGAACGCACGGAGCATGGCCCGCAGCGCTGCGGCCCTGGTGCAAGGATTTGAGCGTTTTGACCCGGATCTCAAATTTGCCGGCGTGGTGTTCAATCAGGTGGGCAGCGACACGCATGTGAGATACCTGCGGGAGGCCCTGGACGGGAACGCGGCCATGCCCTGTCTGGGCGGAATTGCCCGAAGCGCCGAGATTGCCATGCCCGAGCGGCACCTGGGACTGGTGACGGCCGATGATCATCCGCTCAGCACCGATGGCGTGAACCGCCTGGCCGATCTCATCGAAAATAGCCTGGATGTGGACGCGCTCTTGGCCGGATTGCCGGAATTACCGATGGCGGCCGCAGCGCGGTCGTTGACGACCCGCGACCAACGGGCAGTGGTGGCCGTGGCCCGGGATGCGGCATTTTGTTTTTATTACCCAGAGAATATCGAACTGCTGGCGGCCGCCGGCGCCCGGATCGCGTATTTTTCGCCGCTCACAGATTCGGCTTTGCCGAAGGACAGTAGTGGGATTTATCTGGGCGGCGGATACCCCGAGCTCCATGCGCAGGCGCTGGCGGAAAACAGTGCCATGCGAACCGCCGTGGCGGACGCGTCAGCAGTCGGGATGCCCGTTTACGCTGAGTGCGGCGGATTCATGTATCTATGCCGGGAGTTGACGGATACCGAAGGGCGGCGCCACCCCATGTGCGGCTGCTTTCCATTTGAGGCACGCATGAGCGGCCGGCTCAGATCCCTGGGCTATCGTGAGGTTACCTGCACGACCGACACCCTGGTGGGCGCGGCCGGGACGGTGATCCGGGGGCACGAATTTCATTATTCCGAAGCTGACACGCCGCCTGGGGTGTGGGCCAGCGATTACCGGCTGTCAGCACGCTCGGGCAACCATGTGACCAACGAAGGCTACCGGGTGGCGAACACCCTCGGCAGCTACGTACACCTGCATTTCGGCAGCCGGCCGGATGCGGCCGAAACATTTGTCAGCCGCTGTGAAGCATGGCAGCGGCAAGGAACCATTTCATGAAACCCGAGGACATCGAGAAACAAAGCTTTGCCATCATCGACGCCGAGGCCGGCGATCACGGCTTTTCACCGGAGGCGTGGCCCCTGGTGCGCCGGATGATTCACACCTCCGCCGATTTTGAATACCTAAAGACCGTGCGGATTCATCCCGACGCCATCGCAGCGGGAATCGGCGCCATCCGCAGCGGTCAGCCCCTGTTCACCGACACCCACATGGCCCGCATGGGCATCAGCCGGGCGTTGCTGGCCGATACGGGCGCCGCGGTGACCTGTCTTATCACCGATTCGGAAGTGGTGCTGCAGGCCAAGAAAAACGGCACCACCCGGGCCCTGGCTGCGGTGGATGCGGCAGCCGAGCACATGGACGGCGGCATTTATGTGGTGGGCAACGCCCCCACGGCGCTCTTGCGGCTCATCGAACACATCAGTGCCGGCCGGGTCACACCGGCGTTGGTGATCGGACTGCCGGTGGGATTTGTCAATGCCGCCGAATCCAAGGCGGCGCTGCTTGAAACCGATATTCCTTATATTACCAACGTGGGACGAAAGGGCGGCTCGAATGTGGCCGCCAGTGTGGTGAACGCACTGGCAATCATGAGCCGTGACGCGGTGTCTTAGAAAACTTGATAAACTTGTAAAAAGGAATTTTCTCGCAAAGGCGCAAAGTACGCCAAGAAAAACATATTTAACATCAGTTTGTCAGCTTTGAGATCGCTGCGGCTTTGCGAGAGATTCAGACTTTTTTTACGGTATTTTCAACCTGAAGGCGTGTAAACCATGAATACCCAAAAAACCGGAACCCTGTACGGTATCGGCGTCGGTCCGGGCGATCCGGACCTGATCACCGTCAAGGCGGTTCGAATCCTTGGCAACGTGGATGTCATTTTCGCGGCATCCTCCACCAAGAACCGGCACAGCCAGGCGGTGAATATCGCCAGCGCGCACATTCCGGCCTCGGCCACCGTGCACCTGCTGAGCTTTCCCATGTGCAGCGACCCTGAGGAACTGGCCGGCGCCCGCCGGGCCAACGCCAGGGAGATCATCGCGGCGCTCCGGACCGGTAAGGACGCCGCCTTTCTCACCCTGGGCGATCCGCTCACGTACTCCACGTTCGGCTACGTGCTCAAATACGTCAAGGAAATGGCCCCGGAGCTAACCGTGGTATCGGTTCCCGGGATCACCTCCTACCAGGCGGCGGCGGCCCGGGTGAACCAGCCCCTGGTGGAGGGAAACGAGTCGCTGCTGGTGATGAGCGGTGTCAATGGCGGTGCGGCTTATCAGGGTATTTCGCCCGAACCGGAAAATCTCGTTTTTCTCAAAGCCTACCGCGGCGCGGGCGACATCGCCCGGGCGCTGGAGGCGGGCGGGCGCACCAAGGGCAGCATCGCCATCACCAACTGCGGTCTTGAAAACGAAGAAGTGGTCTCGGACATCAGTCGCTTCAAGGAAACGCCCCCTGGGTACTGGACCCTGATCATATCCAAAAAACCCGCCCCCAACGGTGCGGGGGAGTAGGGAATTCACGGATAAGGGTTCAAGGGTTCGAGGGGGCGAGTGGGAAACTCCAAAAAGACAATGCCATCCGTGAAGATACAATAATGGCCCGCGCTACCGGAAAACGACTGAAATCGGGGTTCACCACCGGCACCGCGGCGGCCGCCGCCTTCAAGGCAGCGCTGGCTCTGGCACTTGACGGAACGGCGCCGGAATCGGTGCGTATCGATTTTCTCAGTGAGGGGCACGTGGTCATCCCGGTCCACCGGCATGGAAAAACCGGGGACGGACGCGTTTTCGCCACGGTGATCAAGGATGCCGGAGACGATCCGGATGTGACCCACCAGGCTGAAATCGGGGTGCGCCTCAGGCTGCGTGCGGACGGCACAGATCCAGCCATCACCATCGCTTCCGGCGAGGGGGTGGGAACGGTGACAAAACCCGGTCTTGGTCTGGGCATCGGGGCGCCGGCCGTGAACCCGGGTCCCCGGAAAATGCTGGCCATCGTTTTGGCGGAGATTTCGGCCACAGCGGGCAGAACGCTTGCCGCCGACGTGGAAATTTTTGTCCCCCGGGGCGCGGAACTGGCCGGCCACACCCTCAACGCCCGGCTGGGAATACTGGGGGGTATCAGCATCCTGGGCACCACGGGTATTGTCCGGCCCCTGTCCCACGAGGCCTATGTGGCCACTGTGCGAGCCGCATTGGGCGTAACCGCCGCCATGGGACAGCGCCGGGTGGTACTCACGACCGGTCGGCGGACCGAGCGTTTCGCCCAGATGCGGTGGCCCGGATTGGCGCCCGAGGCCGTGGTGCAGATCGGTGATTACTTCGAGCAGTCACTGGCCCTGACCGCGGCGGCGGGTATTGCCGAGGCCGTTCTGGCCGTGATGTTCGGAAAGGCGCTGAAAATGGCCCAGGGCAAAGCCCACACCCATGCGGCCAAGGCGGCCTTGGGACTCGACCGACTGGGCCGATGGACCGTCGAGAAAACCGGTGACGCCGCTTTGGGCGCGCGCATCGGTGCGGCAAACACGGCCAGGGAGGCATTCGATATTCTCCGGATCGATGCGCCCGTGATGCTCGCCGGTGTGGGCAAGCGAATGG
This sequence comes from Pseudomonadota bacterium, assembly GCA_043825735.1. GTDB lineage: Bacteria > Desulfobacterota > Desulfobacteria > Desulfobacterales > JBDRRP01 > JBDRRP01. Next base: position 8,458 of record JBDRRP010000087.1, read on the forward strand.
TGGCTGCCGGCCGCGCATTTGCCGGACCTACGGTGCGTGTGAGCGGGATTTTATTCGACTATGACGGCCATCCCGTATGGGAATCGGAGGAAATCAGATGAGTGTCCGAATTTTACCATTTGCGGATGGATACCGATGAATACCCCCGTCACGATCATCGGCATGGGCATGTCCCCGGCGGATCTCACCGCGCGGCACCGGGAACTCATCGCGGCGGCGGACCTCCTGGTGGGAGGACGACGGCACCTGGCGGCATTCGACGACCTGCCCTGCGAAAAAGTGGTCATTGCCGCCCCGCTGACGGCCCTGTTCGAGCAGCTTCGCCGGCGGGGGGAGGCCAGGGTGGTGGTGCTGGCATCGGGAGATCCGCTCTATTACGGCATCGGCACGGCCCTTACCGCGGCACTGGGCCCGGACGCCGTGGTGGTCTATCCCAACGTCACCGCCGTGGCCGCGGCCTTTTCGCGGATCCGCATCCCCTGGCAGGATGCCGGCGTGGTGAGCCTTCACGGCAGAGACGGCGGGCTTGACCGCTTGCCGGAAGCCCTGGCAGTGCATCCCCATGTGGCGGTGTTTACGGATCCTGCCAACGGCCCGGCCGCGGTGGCGGCATGGCTGATCGCCAATAATCTGGGGGGCCTTCGCCTGTGGGTTTTTGAACAAATGGGAGATCCTGCTGAACGGGTCACCTGTGAAACGGCCGCTGCGGTTGCTGCCGGCGCCTTTGCCGAGCCCAATTTGGTGGTCATCGAAAGCGGCGTGGCCCAACTACCGGAATCTTCGGCCATGAGCCGCCCAGACGCTGCCTATACCAGCGACGGCGGCCTCATCACCAAGCGTGAGGTGCGCGCCGTGGGCCTCTCGCTATTGGAATTGTCCAGAAGGCAGGTGGTCTGGGACCTGGGGGCGGGCAGCGGGGCTGTGGCCGTTGAGGCGGCTGCACTGGTGGCGCCGGGCCGGGTGTTTGCCGTTGAGCGGAATCCGCAACGGGTAGAAATGATTGCCGAAAACCGGCGCCGTTTCAGGGCGGACAACCTGACACCGATCACCGGCGAGCTGCCTGACGCCATGGGCCCGCTGCCGGATCCCGACGCTGTGTTCGTGGGCGGCGGCGGGGCGCATCTTTCAGAGATCATCGCCGGCGCGGCCGCGCGACTTCGCCGCGGCGGACGGCTGGTGGTCAGCGCTGTGATGCTGGGCAGCGTGGAGACGGCCCTTCGTGCCATGGATGCGGCCGGCATGACGCCCGAAGTCACCCAGGTGCAGATCAGCCGGGGCGTTTCCATCGCCGGGAGCCGGCGACTGGAAGCGCTCAATCCGGTATGGCTCGTCCACGGCGCAAAACCGGTTGCGGAGACGGACAATGGATAAGCACGTGGTTCATTTCGTGGGTGCCGGTCCCGGCGATCCGGAGCTTATCACGGTGCGCGGGCGGCGGCTCCTTGAAGCGGCGGACCTGGTGGTCTACGCCGGCTCTCTGGTGCCCGAGGCCGTGCTTCAGTGGACCCGCGACGATGCCCGGCGCCTCGACAGCGCCGGCATGACCCTGGAGGACATTGTTGCGGCCATGGTTACGGCCTGCCGCCGCGGCGAGCGGGTGGTGCGGCTTCACACCGGCGACCCGAGCCTTTACGGCGCCATTTTCGAGCAGATGGTTCAATTGGATGCCGCCGGTGTAAGCTATGCCGTCACCCCCGGGGTCACCGCCGCTTTTGCCGCGGCTGCGGCGCTGCAGATGGAATACACCCTGCCCGAGCGCTGTCAGACCCTCATTTTGACGAGGATGGCAGGGCGCACGCCGGTGCCGGAAACCGAGTCGCTGGCGTCCCTGGCCGCCCACCGGGCCGCCATGGCCATTTATCTCAGCCTGAAACAGGTGGCGGCCGTGGCGGACATCCTCGCCGGCGCCTATGGCCCGGACGCCCCCTGCGCCGTGGCCTACCGGGTGAGCCACCCGGATGAAAAGCTCGTGTGCTGCCGCATTGCGGATCTGGTGGCGCGCGTTGCGGCCGAAGGCATCACCCGCCAGGCCCTGATTCTGGTGGGCGCCGCCCTGGGGGCACGAAGCGCCTGCAACGCCGCTTCGTCCCGGCTCTACGATGCGGGGTTCAGTCATGGATTCAGAAAGGCCGCGGTCGATGCCGATACCCCCTGAGATGGTTCCGCCGCCGGCGGAAAAGCCGCTGGCCGTCTGGGCCGTTACCGCCAACGGGGTCGGCATTGCCCAGCGTCTCAGGGCTGCCTTCCCTGGGATGCGGGGACTTTGTCTCGAACGGTTCGTCGGCACCACCGGGTTTTCAGGGGTGGATTCTCTGATACCTGCCGTAAGGGAGCGTTTCGGCGACTTTACGGGCCATATCTTTGTCATGGCCGCCGGCATCGTGGTCCGGGCCATCGCCCCGGTCATCGGTCACAAGGCCACCGATCCGGCGGTGGTGGTGGTGGACGATACGGGCCGGTTCGCCGTGAGCCTGCTTTCCGGTCACATGGGCGGGGCCAACCGGCTGGCAAGAGAAGTGGCCGCAGTGCTGGGGGCCGCGCCGGTCATCACCACCGCCACCGATGTGAACCAACTGCCGGCGGTCGATACCATTGTCGTCGAAGCGGGGATGCGGATCGCCAACCCGACGGCCATCCGGGAGGTCAATGCGGCGGTTCTGGCCGAGCGACCCGTGCCGTTGTTCGATCGCTGGGGACTGCTCGCAGGCCGCCTGCCCACAGACCGGTTTCCGCCGGTAGTCCCGACAGCGGTGTTCGCGCCGTGGCCCGTAAACACCCTGGCCGCCGTAAAAGGACCGGCGGTCCTGGTGGACGACGCCGGACTGTGCCTGCCGCCGTCGGTGCTGGCGGTAAGGCCGCCCACCCTGGTGGTGGGTATCGGGTGCAATCGGGGAACCCCGGAGGCGGAGATCGAAGACCTTTTGCGGGAAACCTTGAGCCTGGCGGATCTGGCCGTGGAAAGCATCTGCGCGCTGGCATCGGTGGATCTCAAGGCCGATGAGGTTGGGCTTCTGGCCCTGGGGCGGCGCCTGGGAGTGCCGGTTGTCTTTTTTACCAAAACTGAACTGGCCCGGGTGTCGGATGTGCCTAATCCTTCACCAGCAGTGGCCGAGCACATCGGAGTCGACAGCGTATGCGAAGCAGCAGCGATCCTGGGTGCGGACAGCGGACGGCTGATCGTGCCCAAACGGAAAACCAGAGCCGTCACCGTGGCGATCGCCCGAAAGTCCTCCATATCGTAGGCATCGGGCCAGGGCACGTCACTCACCTTTCCAGGCGCGCCGCCGAGGTGCTGGCCGCCGTGGACACCGTGGCGGGCTACACCACCTACATCGATCTCATCCGGCCCCTGGTGGCGGAAAAAACCATCGTCAGCACCGGTATGATGAAAGAGGTGGACCGGGTGGACGCGGCGCTTGCCGCCGCCATTGTCGGAAACGCCACCGCCATTGTTTCCAGCGGCGATCCGGGCATTTACGCCATGGCCGGTCTGGTGCTGGAAATGTGCCGCGACCGGGGTATCCCCATCGCCCCCATGCGGGAAATGGCCACGGCACCGGCGGGTGACCCGAGGCTGTTCATCGAAGTGGTGCCCGGCATTCCGGCACTGGCTTCGGGAGCGGCGCTGCTGGGCGCGCCTTTGACTCACGATTTTGCCACCATCAGTCTGAGCGATCTTTTAACCCCGTGGGAGACCATCGAAAAACGGCTGGACGCAGCGGCTGCCGCTGATTTTGTCATCGTGCTCTACAACCCCAAGAGCAAGCGCCGCAGCGGCCATTTGGCCCGCGCCGTCGAGATCGTCATGGCCCACCGCGCCCCGGACACCCCCACCGGCATCGTCACCGCCGCCATGCGGGAGGGGCAGCGGGTGGAACTGACCACCCTGGACAGACTGGCCGAGGCCGAGGTGGACATGCAGACCACGGTGTTCATCGGCAGCAGCGCATCGGTGCGTTACCGCGATTTCATGATCACCCCGCGCGGGTACGGGGAAAAATATCAGCTGGCGTAACTAAAGGGTTCAAGGGTTCGAGGGTTCGAGGGGCCAAGGGGCCGAGGGGGCGAGTGAAATCAGATACACAAGATCTGGAAGTGCCAATCGTGAAACTGCCGTTTAATTATAGGTCATCGGCGGGCGGGGGTAAACCCCGCCCCTACGAACACCTTTCCCTGACCCATGACGGGGAGGGGGTTTCGAACGCCAGAATCGGTACGATGTTCTACTGCGGTTCTTTAAAGGGAGCATTGGCATGGTATAAATCACACCCTTACGGACACCCTGGTCTGGATAATGTAGGGGATGGGTTTACCCCCTCCCGCATCGTCACCGATAACCCTGCCGGGCGTGCCCAAGAAGTCGGCGCGCAAGATATCGGAGTACTGGGTGTTCCAGTTGGGATGCCCGACTTGCCGGAGGCGCACAGATGATGACGCTATCGGACACGCCGTGTGCCCCCGGCCACTCGCGCCCTCCGGCCCCGTGCATCGCCGTGCTGGGTACCGGCTCCGATGTGGGAAAGAGCGTGGTGGCGACGGCTATCTGCCGGGTGCTGGCCGACGCCGGTTTGACCGTGGCGCCCTACAAGGCCCAGAACATGTCCAACAACTCGGGGGTGACCCCCGAGGGCCTCGAGATGGGCAGGGCCCAGATCGTCCAGGCGGAAGCTGCCGGAATTACCCCGCATGTGGACATGAACCCGATTTTGCTCAAACCCACGAGCGACGTAGGCGCTCAAGTGGTGCTCATGGGAAGCGTGTGGGGCAACCAGAGCGCCCGGGACTATCACACCCGCAAGGAGACCCTCTTTGCCGCTGCCGCAGGCGCACTCGACCGGCTGCGGGCGCGCACCGACGCCGTCGTCATGGAAGGGGCCGGCTCGTGCGCCGAAGTGAACCTAATGGCAAACGATATCGTCAATTTTCGCATGGCGACTTATGCCGATGCGCCGGTGATACTGGTGGCGGACATCCATCGGGGAGGCGTTTTCGCCCAGATCGTGGGCACCCTGGCCTGCCTGCCGCCGGCCGAGCGCGACCGGGTGGCCGGGATCGTCATCAACCGCTTCCGGGGTGATTTGTCCCTTTTTGACGACGGGGTGGCATGGATCGCCGAGCGCACGGGAAAGCCCGTTTTAGGCGTACTGCCGTGGTTTGCCGATTTTGCGATCGAGGCCGAGGACTCGGTGGTGATCGAAGCCCCGGACCGGGCATTGGGTGACCCGGCGGCCCAGCCTACCATCGGCGTAATCCGCATCCCCCACATTTCCAATTTTACTGACGTGCAGGCCCTGAAGCAGGTGGACGGCCTGGCGGTCCACTTTCTCGAGCGCCCACGCAATCTTGCCGCCTATGCGGCCATTTTGATGCCCGGCTCGAAAAACACCCGATACGATCTGCAGTGGCTCCACGATACGGGATGGCACCGCGAGATCCGGCGCTATGCCGCAGGCGGGGGGCATGTACTCGGCATCTGCGGCGGCTACCAGATGATGGGCGTCCGGGTGCTGGATCCCCAGGGGCTTGAAGGGGCGCCCGGCGAGACAGAGGGTTTGGGCCTTCTTCCCGTTGAAACGGTATTGAAGGCCCCCAAGACCACCACCCGCACTCGGTTTTCATGGAATGGTGCCCATGGTGAGGGCTATGAAATCCACATGGGGGAAACAAGCCCGATCGGAGAGGCGGCCCCGCTTTTCTTGGTCAGCGATAGGAACGGAGCGCTCTGTGAGCGCACAGACGGGTGCATCAGTGACAGCGGAAACGTGTTGGGTACCTACATCCACGGCATGCTGGATAGCGGGCCGGTGCTCGGGCGGTGGCTGGAGAGTCTGGCATTGGCCGGACCGGTGCGGATCGCCGATGACTGCGGTCTGGCTGCCCGGGAGGCTGCCTATAGGAAACTGGCCGATCATTTCAGGGTCCATGTGGACACGGCGCCTATCATAGACTGGGCAAAAGGAGGCCGGCCATGACCACCGGTACCACGACGCTGGTGATCGGCGGCTGCCGCAGCGGCAAAAGCGATCACGGCCAGCGGCTGGCGGAGGCCGCCGGGCACAGTCGACTCTATGTAGCCACCTGCGTGCCGGCTGACGATGAAATGCACGCGCGGGTAAAACGGCACCGGGAGGGCCGTGGAGAGCGTTGGGATACCATTGAGGAACCACTTGATATAAGCGATGTCATCTTATTGAAAAAACAACAATATGATGTCGTATTGATTGACTGCCTGACTCTTTGGACCACCCAGTTGACGCTGGCGGAGGCCACCGATGACGAAGTGAGCCGACGACTTGACGATCTGGCCGCTGCCATGGCAGCGCCGGGGGCGCCACTGATTTTTGTCACCAACGAAGTGGGCTGCGGTATCGTTCCGGAAAATGCCCTGGCCAGACGGTTCAGGGATCTGGCCGGCCAGGTGAACCGGACCGTGGCGGCGCGTGCCGAGCGGGTCGTATGGGTGGTGGCCGGCATTCCGGTGACCATTAAACCGACCGGGGGAGGGGCTGCATGAATCCATTCAGTGGCGGAGCGCGGCAGTGGGCGAACGGCACCCGCGCCGCGCTCCAGTTTCTCACGCTGCTGCCGATGGGGCAGCTCGTCTATGAACCGCGCCGGATGCTGCCGTACTTCGCTGCCGCCGGTCTGATCATCGGCACCGTGCTGGGGGTGGTGGATCTGGCGGCATCCGCCTTCTGGGGGCCGGCCGCGGCGGCGGCGCTGGATGTGCTCTGTCTCATGCTCATTACCGGCGCGCTTCACCTGGACGGGGTGGCCGATACGGCCGACGGGCTGTTTGCCCACCACACGACGGAGCGGGCCCTGGCCATCATGAAGGACAGCCGGGTTGGTGCCATGGGTGTTGTGGCCGTAGTGGCCACGGTGCTGGTCAAATGGGCGGCGATATCGGAACTGGGCCATGCCCGGTTTGCCTGCCTGGTGCTGGTGCCGGCCTTTGCGCGCGCGGCCGTGGCGCTGGCCGTGCACCGACTCCCCTACGGGCGGCCCGAAGGCGGGCTGGCACACCCGCTGTTTGATGCGCCCATTACAGCGGCAGACGTCGCCGGTCTGCTGACCGTATGCGCCATGGCCCTGCTGCTGGGCGGGCGCGGCATCCTGCTGGTGGCCGGTTTTTTTGTGCTGGTGCTGGGTATTGTGGCGTTCTATCGCCGCCGCATCGGGTGCATTACCGGCGACATGCTGGGTGCAATGATCGAGTGGACCGAAACAGGCCTTTTTCTCATAGCAGCCATGGCGGTGGGATCATGATTCACGGCCACGGCGGCAACGTGGAATCCCTGGCCCAACGTCTGGGGTGCGCGGCGGCGGACATCGTCGACATGAGCAGCAATGTAAATCCGCTGGGCCCGCCGCCAGCGCTCACGGCGCACCTTGCCGCCAACCTGGGGCGGATTCGGCGACTGCCCGAGGCCGATGCCGGCAGCACTGTTTCCCGCATGGCCCGGCACCTGGGAAGGGCGCCGGAGAGCGTCGTGGCCGGCAATGGCACCACCGAGCTCATCTACCGGCTGCCCCGTGCCCTCACCCCCAGACGGGTGCTCATCCTGGGCCCCACCTATTCCGATTACGAAGACGCCTGCCGGCAAAACGGCATCACGCCCCGATTCCTCCTGACCGGCCCGGAAACGAATTTTAAGGTGGATCTTGACGCACTGGACCGGGCCGCGGACGAGGCGGATCTGGTGTTCATCTGCAACCCCAACAACCCCACCGGCGTGCTGACGGATCCGGCGGCCATCGATGCCCTCAGCAGTCGCCACCCGGAGACCTGCTTCGTGGTGGACGAGTCCTATCTGCCTTTTGCCGCGCCCGGAGAGACCCTGAGCCGCTCGGCGCGGCCCAACCTCGTCGTGCTCCATTCCCTTTCCAAAATCTTCACCCTGCCGGGGCTGCGTATCGGATTCGCCACGGCGCACCCGGACATCATTTCCCGGCTGCGCCGCTATGACAGCCCCTGGAGCATGAACAGCCTGGCAACGGCAGCGGTTGACTTTCTGATGGATAACCCATTGGAAACAGAATTATTTATCAAGGACAGCGCCCGTTTCCTCTCAGATGAGCGCCGCCGGTTTGCACAAACTCTGACAACTGTCGCGGGCATTCGCACCTTTCCCAGTCACACTTCTTTCATTCTTATGGCCCTGGAAGGCGCTCATCGCTCCCACGCCCTCTGCGCGGCGCTGGGGCTCCGGCGCATTCTCATCCGTAACTGTGCCAATTTCAATGGATTATCGGATCGTTACGTCCGCGTTTCGCTGAAGTCGGAAACGGAAAACCGGCGGTGCTGCGCGCTTCTGGCAGCGGCGGTGGGGGGCGCATGACAGCGCATCTGGCCTGGATGATAGTGCCTGCTGCGGTGGCTCTGGATCTTGCGGTGGGTGATCCCCAGGGCTGGCCCCATCCGGTGCGGTGGATGGGCCGGGCCATCGAGGTCCTGGAACCCCGCGTCCGGCGGTTCAGGATTCCGCTGGTGGCGAGCGGCGCCGTGATGACGCTGGTGCTGGTCGCCGCCGTGTGGGCCGTCACCGCCTGGGTCATCGCAGCGGCCGCCGCCGTCCATCCGCTCTTGGGCACGGCCGTGGAGATCGTTCTCATGGCCTGGATCCTGTCGATGAAGTCCCTTTGCGAAGCCGGCACAGCCGTTCGCCGGGCGTTCGGGGAAGGGGGGATCGACGCGGCCCGTCGGGCGGTGGCCATGATCGTCGGCAGAGAAACCGCCCATCTGGACCGGGCCGGCGTTTGCCGGGCTGCGGTGGAGAGCATGGCGGAAAACCTGGTGGACGGAATCGTCTCGCCACTGTTTTACGCCGCCCTTGGCGGCGCGCCTCTGGCCATGGCCTACAAGATGGTGAACACGCTCGATTCCATGATCGGCTACCGCAACGCGCGCTATGAAAAGTTTGGAAAGGTCGCCGCCCGCCTGGACGATGTGGCCAATTTCGTGCCTGCGAGGCTCTGCGTGCCGGCCGTCGCCGTGGCCGCCCACCTGCTCGGCGGCCACGGCCGGCGCAGCCTGGCGGTGGCCCGGCGGGATGGCAGACTGGCCGCCAGCCCCAACGCGGGCTACCCCGAGGCGGCATTTTCCGGCGCATTGGGGGTGCGTCTGGCCGGACCGGCCGTCTACTTCGGACGCCGGATCGACAAGCCCCGCATCGGCGCCGAGTTCGCCGATCCGAAGCCGGCGGACATCGATCGCGCCGGCGCGCTGCTGACTATTGCCGGTCTCGTCTGTGCCGCTGTCGCGGCGGTGGCCGCCGGATGGCTGCGATGAATCCGGAAACCGCGGTCCGCGGCCGGTTCGATTTCCGCGTAGCCGCCCCGTCTTTTCTCATCCCCGCCGACTGGGCGACCAACGCTCGGGCTGTCGGACATCTGGTGGACGAAATCGAACTGCTCGTCCTCGAAAGCCGGGAAGAAAGTCTGCCCGCCCCGGAGGTCGTGGCCACCCTGGGCGAGATCGCCGAGGGCTGCGGCGTGACCTACAACATCCATCTACCGACAGATCTCGGCCCCGGTCATCCGGACCGCGGCATCAGGCAGCATGCGGTTCGTGCGCTGAACCGCGCTGTCGATCGGCTCGCGCCGCTGACGCCGACGACCTACACCCTGCACCTGCCCTTTGCGGCGCACGATCGGCAGCCGGCATCGGTGAGGGCCTGGCAGGGGCGTATCAATGATTTCCTGGGAGCGCTGCTGGATGCGTCAAAAGGGCACCTTGGTCCGCAGCTGCTGACCGTGGAAAATATCGACACCCCGCCGTCATGGGTGTGGGACGCGGTGTCGGGCCGTGGGGTGGGATATTGCTTCGACGTGGGACACGCCATGGTGCGGGGGGAGGCTGTGGGGGAAATCTTTGACCGGTTCAAGGCGCGCATCCCGCTGCTTCATATTCATGGGGTGGCGCAAGAGCGGGACCACCAGGCGCTGACGGCGTGCGATCCACGCCGGCGGCGGCAACTGGTTGACGTGCTGTCCGGATTCGGCGGAACGGCGGTCATCGAGGTTTTCAACCGGGAGGCCTTCTGGGCGTCCGTCGACTGGCTGCAAAGCGCCTTCCCGCGGCTTTCTCGTTGAGGAGGCACCACGCAGCCGTGCACCATCTGTAAATCAGTCCCTCAGGCGAGGCCGCCCATAAAAACGCTGCGCCAAGGATTGATGCGAATCCAGCCACGGCGACGCTCCTTGAACGGCAATCTTCTTTCTTTTACCTGCCGTCGTCTTTCGACCCCACCACTGATAAAGTAGTCAAGATCATAGGACTGTCGTCGATCCTTCCCTGAGCGGCGATCATCGGGGATTCTCTCGGGTGTATGTTCCATTTCGCAATCCATTATCAGAAAGGGAGACCCAGGATTCAGGGTTTTCAATGTCAGTTAATGGAAAATTATGCAAAAACAGAGCCAAGACATCTTGCCATATGACACGTCCTGGCTTAGTAAATTGATCATAACTCACTGGAAACAATGTAATAAAAAGCAAACAAATCCTACAGTAATGGATTAAATAAATTTCAATTTGTTGCCAAATATATGAAAAAATCCTTCGATCTACAAATCTTGAAGGTTATAAAGACTCAAAGATCACATTTTTTAAGGGTATTTCACAACACCAGCGCATGACTTTTTTAGGGAGTTTTTTACCTATTCTCGTTCGACAATTATTATGTTTTTATTGTCGGACGTGGTGTCTTCTTGTCGGGGCGAAGCTCGCAGAGCGGAGACTGATGCGGGAAAATCACTTTTGCATGGATTCATCAACTTTCCGAGGTCTGTTGTTGTGAATCCGAGGTCCCAAACTGATTGCCCGTGGTAGGGAATTCTGGTATGTTGATGACCGCACCCCCCCCCACCATGCACTACCCCTGCCGTATCGACCGGCAACGGGTACGATACCAATAAGAAACATCGATCGCCGGCCAGAGGCCGGTTCTCACAATCCCCATGCCAAAAGGAGGCGGATCATGGAAATTCACACGCACCAGCGCATCAGCCGCAGCCTGTGCGGGTCACCGGTAGCTGTTGGCGAGGGTTTCAGCCGGGTTGAGATGATCGCGCTGCCGGAAATGGTCGTGGACGATTCAGGCCTGGTCCACGGCGGATATGTCTTCGGTCTGGCCGACCACGCGGCCATGATTGCCGTCAATCACCCCAACGTGGTTCTGGGTGGTGCTGAGTGCCGCTTTCTGAAACCGGTGCGCGTTGGGGAGTCCATGACGGCAGAAGCCGCCATGGAACCGTCCGAGGGGAAAAAACGGTTGGTGTCGGTAACGGTCTCCCGCGGTGACGAGCCGGTATTCACAGGCACGTTCACCTGTTTCGTGCTGGACAAGCATGTGCTGGGGTAGGTGATCGGTGAAAGACCGACAAACTCGTAAAAGGCCTAACTCACCACAGAGGACGCAGAGAGCGCAGAGATAACTTTACGGGAGTATCTACGAAAGTAAGGTTACCGGTAGTCGTCGGCGTCGCAGGCATCCTCATTTTCGGCCCCGCCAGCAAAAGGCGTCTTTAGTACGAGCGCCGGCGCAGGGATAAAGGATCTGACCGTCAGCAGCCGACGCGCATCGGCTTTAAAGCCGCCGTTTCTTTGCGCCGGGTCCGATCACAGTGCGGCGGCGCCCTGCTGACAGCGATCATTAGAAGAAGCCGGGGACGAAAAGAGGATACCTGCGACACCCAATCGTTCAAACATTTTGCAAGGAGCTGATCATGGCTAAAACCGTAGGTGTAATGCTGTCCGGATGCGGTGTTTTCGACGGGGCTGAAATCCACGAGGCGGTGCTCACATTGCTGGCCATCGGCAGGGCCGGCGCCACGGCGCGCTGCATGGCCCCGGACGTGGACCAGTTGCATGTGATCAACCACATCACCCAGCAGGAAATGGCCGAAACCCGGAATGTGTTGGTGGAATCGGCACGCATTGCCCGTGGCGAGATCGTGGATGTCGCATCGGTGAGCGCCGGTGATCTGGATGCGCTCATCATCCCCGGCGGATTCGGCGCTGCCAAGAATCTCAGTGATTTTGCAGTGAAGGGACCGGATGCCACGGTCCTTCCGGCAGTGAAGAAGATCATTTCTGACATGCTCGACGCCGGAAAGCCCGTGGGGGCCATCTGCATCGCACCGGCGACCCTGACCAAGGCTGTGGCTCACCGGAATCCACAGGTGACCATTGGCAGCGACGCCGGCACGGCGGCCGCCATCGAAACCATGGGTGGGCATCATGTCTCCTGCACGGTGGACATGATCCACGTGGACGCGGCAAACCGCATCGTCACCACACCGGCCTATATGCTGGGGCCCGGCATCGTGGACGTGGCCGTGGGCATCGAGAAGCTCGTTGCGAAGGTGCTGGAGATGGCGTGAAAGGTTGATAAATCTGTAATTAGTGGCAATTTCCCGCAAAGCTGCAAAGATCGCAAAGTTAACAAATTGCTATTAATAATGTTTTTCTTGGCGTGCTTGGCGTCTTTGCGAGGAAATTGCTTTTTGCGGAGCTGTCAAGGTTGACAGTCACGTAAAAAGTCTGAAATCACCACAGAGGACGCAGAGAGCGCAGAGATAACTTAATAATTATTCAATATATTCTCTGCGGCCCTCTGCGGTCGCTGTGGTTCAAAATCTCTTTTTACGGTTATATCCGACCATGGGACTTGGTTAAGCGACTATACAGGGGGGGGAGCGCACATGACAGCGGGAGTGGCCGGTAAGTACTGCATCATCGACCTGAGCAGCGGCAACATCGAAGAGGTGATGCCAGAGGACGCATTTTACCGAAAATATCTGACCGGATACGGCTTGGGCGCTGCTGTCATCATGCAGCGACAGGCGCCGGGCATCGATCCGCTGGCCCCCGAGAGCATGCTGGGATTCTGCTCGGGGCTGCTCACGGGAACCGGCGCCTATTTTTCCGGGCGCTTCATGGTTGTGGGCAAATCACCCCTCACCGGTGGCTGGGGAGATGCCAACGCCGGTGGATTTTTTTCCCATGAAATCAAAAAGACCGGATACGATGCGCTGTTTTTTACCGGAGCTGCCCCCAAACCGGTGTGGGTGGCCGTCACCGACGCGGGGATCGAGATCAACGACGCCGACGAACTCTGGGGCATGGATATCCCGGAAACCGAGGCCTGGATTCGCGAGCGCATGGGAGACCGCAAGGTGCAGGTGGCCAGTATCGGCCCTGCCGGTGAGAATCGATCCCTCATTTCGGGGATCGCCACCGATTCGGCCCGCATTGCGGCCCGCTCCGGGCTGGGAGCGGTCATGGGCAGTAAAAACCTCAAGGCCCTTGCCATGCGGGGCTCCGGAAAAGTGACCGTGGCCCATCCCAACCGACTCAAGGCCATCAACAAGGCCTTTATCGCCGATTACCGAAAATCGAATCTCATGGACCGCATCACGGTGCGTATCCTGAACACGGTGGCTCAGCTCATTTCAAAGACCGGCATTGCCGTGCCGGCCCAGCGCTCTCTCATTCGCGAAATCATGCGCCAATACGGCACCGCTGGTCTCACCGCCTATTCCGCCCTGGTGGGGGACATGCCCATCAAGAACTGGGGCGGTGTGGGCGGCCGGGATTTTCCCCTGGAAATGGCGGGCAAGGGCTCGGATCGCAATGTGCTCAAGTACCAGAAGCGCCGCTACGCCTGCCAGTCCTGTCCGCTGGGGTGTGGGGGAATCATCGATATCGAGAAAGGCCGCTTCAAGGGAGAACAGGGTCACAAGCCCGAATACGAAACCATCGGCGCCTTCGGCGGGATGCTGCTTCAAGACGATTTTGACGCCATCGTGGAGCTCAACGAACTGTGCAACCGGGCCGGCATCGACTCCATCTCCACCGGAGCGGCCGTGGCTTTTGCCATCGAGTGCTTTGAAAACGGTCTCATCGATGCCGGCGACACCGGCGGGCTGCAGCTCGGCTGGGGCCGTACACCGGAAATCCTGCGCCTTACCGAGATGATCATCGCCCGTGAGGGCTTTGGCGACGTGCTGGCCGACGGTGTGAAGCGGGCCGCCGCGCGTATCGGAAAGGGCTCCGAGCGGTTTGCCATCCACGCCGGCGGTCAGGAGCTGCCCATGCACGACAGCCGCCTGGATCCCGGGTTTGCCATCGCCTACGAGTGCGAACCCACCCCGGGCCGTCACACCATCTCCTGCTACCTCTATGCCGGTCTTTACGGCGTCAAGAAAGCGTTTCCCCGGGCCAAGGCCATGATTAAATCAGCCAAAGGCGGACAGGCTAAAAAAGTGCAGTCTTACGCGGCGGGCTCATTTTATATGCAGCTTCTAAACTGCTCGGGGATGTGTCTGTTCGGCGCCATCACCAGCATTCTTCCCATGGTGGATTACCTCAACGCGGCGACCGGCTGGGAAATGACAGCCGATGAATACCTGGAGGCCGGCGAGCGGATCCTCAATTTGAGAAAGGCCTTCAATGTGCGTGAAGGCATCACTTCTCTTGACTTTCGCCTCAACGACCGCGCCGCCGGCGTGGAAACCCTGGACAGCGGCCCCACCAAAGGCGTGTCTCTCGATATGGCGGCGCTGCGCGGCACTTTCTACCAGGCGCTCGGATGGGATCTGGAAAAGGGGGGGCCGTCCGAGGAGACGCTATCGCGTTTGGGGATTGCCGCCGCAGATACCGCGGTGAATGGTGCATAACCGGGAAAAACGATTTGGTCGATGACGCCGGGTTAATTGATGGTGCCGGTGGCTGCCTGGAAAGGTGTGCCGCCGGGCCGTTACCGCATCCGCAAGGGATGACACCATATGCCGCAGGAGCACCGCCCGAAGGGAATGACCCTGTATGCCGGCAACCGGTTGGAAGATCTGGCCGACATGCTGGCACAGGTTCTTGACCGCCAGCCGACCGATCCCATGGAACCCGAGACGGTGATCATTCAGAGCCGGGGCATGGAACGATGGGTCTCCCTTGCCCTGGCAGATCGACTGGGCATCTGCGCCAACCTGCGGTTCCCATTTCCCAACGCCTTTCTGGATACGATCATGACGGCGGTGTTCACCGACATGGATGCTGCGGCGTTCATGGACCGCGACACCCTGACCTTTCGCATGATGGATCCCCTGGCGGATCCTGAACTGCGGGCAGCCGCTCCGGAGCTGGCTGTTTATCTGAGCGGAGACGGCGACGCTGTATTGAAAGCCTACCAATTCGCGCGGCACCTCTCAGACCGATTCGATCAGTATGCGGTTTTCCGTCCGGACATGGTTACCGGGTGGCTCTCCGGTGTTGCCGTTCACTGGCAGGCGCGCCTGTGGCGCCGCGTGTTTGCCGACGCATCTGCGGATCACCGGGCTGTGCGTCTCAGTCGCCTGGTCCGCACGCTGCAGGCAGTGGATTCTGAAACCGCCTCCGGCTTGCCGAAACGGGTGTGCCTGTTTGGGATCAGCACCCTGCCGCCGATTTATACGGAGGCCTTCCGGGCACTGGCCGTCGCCTCGGAAGTCAACCTGTTTCTCCTGAATCCCTGCCGGGAATACTGGGCTCACATCCGTCCCCAGCGACAGATCCAGCGCACCATCGCCACGGCCCGCACGATCGGAGAACCGGTGGCTCAATGGCTGCATCTGGAAACCGGTAACCGGCTTCTGGCATCCTGGGGGTACCTGGGCCAGGAATACTTCGAACGGCTGTGCGGCATGGACGAGGTGGCCATCGAAGATGTTTTCGTGCCCCCCGGCGAGGACACGCTGCTGCACCGGCTCCAGACCGATATCCTGGAACTTCGGGAATCGGACGGTGCCGATACCGCGCTTGCCATCCCATCCGGCGATGAGAGCATTCAGGTGCACGCCTGCCATAGCCCCATGCGTGAAGTGGAAGTGCTATACGATCATGTCCTTCATTTCCTCGATACCCGTCCTGATCTGACACCCGCGGACATCCTGGTCATGAGCCCGGACATCGACACCTACGGCCCTCTGGTGGAAGCCGTTTTCGGCGCCGGCGAAAAAACCGCGGTGCGCGTCCCGTTTCACACGGCAGACCGGGGCGGCGCTGCTGAGCGTCCGGCCATCCAGGCCTTTTTGTACCTGTTGTCTTTTCATCAGCGGCGCATCACGGTTTCGGAGGTGGAGGCTTTCATGGCCTATCCGTTTGTGCGCGCCGCCTGGGATATCACCGAGGCGGATGTGGATGCCTTCAGACAGTGGATCGAGGGCACCGCCATCCGCTGGGGCATCGACAGTAACCACCGCGCGCGACTGGGTCTGCCGCCGGTGGCGGCCAACACCTGGCGCGAAGGGATCCGGCGTCTGCTCATGGGATATGCCATGGGCGATCCGCCGGGCGATGCAGCCCGGGAACTGGTGGAAAATATTTTACCCTACACGCCCTTGGAAGGCTCTGATGCGCTGCGATTTGGCCGTGTCATTGATTTTCTGGAAGCCCTTTTCGAAGCAATCACCGCACTGGAGACACCGCGCCGTCTGAGCGGATGGGCGCGATTTCTATTGTCGCTGGTGGACCGTTTTTTTGCGGCCGAACAGGTAGCGCCGGCCGATCTGCAGTTTCTCACACGGCATATCCACCGGATGGCGGAATTGGAACAGGCGGCCGCATTCGGGCAACCGGTGAGTATCGCGGTGGCGGCTGCCTGGCTCAAAGACGTCTGCGACGCCGAGCGCAGCAGCGGCGGTTTTCTCACCGGCGGGCTCACCGTCTGCGCCATGCTGCCCATGCGCAGCATACCCGCCCGGATCATCTGCCTTTTGGGGATGAACTACGAGGATTTTCCCCGGCGTGATCGGCAGTCGGGGATCGATCTCATGGCGCGCGATCCGCGCCCCGGGGACCGGTCCACCCGCAATGACGATCGGTATCTCTTTTTGGAAGCCATCGTGTCGGCCAGGGATGTGCTCACCATCAGCTACGTGGGCCAGAGCGCCACCGACAATACGACGCTTCCCCCGTCTGTACTGGTGAGCGAGTTGGTGGACTACATGGAGACCCGGTTCGGTATCTGTGAAGAATCGCTCGTGCGTCGCCACCGGCTCCAGCCATTTTCCCAAGCCTATTTCACCGGCGACGGCGCGCTGTTCAGCTATTCGGCGGAAAACTGCATATCACCGGTCGTTGATGAGGTAGTGCCGCCGTTGTTTGAAGGCGCGCTGCCCGAGCCGCCGCCGGACACCGGGCGCGTTGAGGTGGCTGAGCTGTGCCGCTTTTTCAGGCACCCTCCACGGTATCTGGCCCATCGGCGGCTCGGCATCGTGATCCCGGCAATGGCAGAAACAGTGGAAGACCGGGAACCGTTTGCCCTCAGTGGCCGCGCGCGCTGGATCATGGGCAACGAACTGCTGCAGGCGCTGATTCACGACGAATCGGCAGCGGAGTGTCGCCGGGTGCACCTGGCTGCCGGTGTCCTTGCGCCCGGCGCTCCCGGGCAGTCCGCCTATGACCGGCTGTGGCGGGACGTCCAGGTGCTCTACCGGCGCATCCGGGCCTGTTGCAGTGGCGTGCCCGGCATCACTTCGGTGGCGCTGCGCATCGACGGCATGGACATCGTCGGCACTCTCGACGGCGTAACCCCGGACGGACGTATCGAATACCGTTTCGGCAAACTGCGGCCCGCAGATCGGGTGGCGGGCTGGATCCGCCATCTTCTCTGGTCAGCGGGTGACGGAAAAGAGCGCCCTGGCGAGAGCCGGATTATCGCAGAGGACACCATGGTGGCGTACCGGCCGGTGGCGGACCCCATAGGCCTGTTGGCGCCGCTGGTATCGTTGTACCAAAAAGGTCTGCGAGAACCGCTCCCGTTTTTGCCGGATCCGAGTTATACTTACGCCGCCCGATGGAAAAAAAACGAAAGCGCCAGCCTGCTCGCCGAAATGATTGCAAAAGATCAGGAAGCGCTCACATTCGGGGCCGGCGGCGTCGCCGCCGATCCCTACGTGGCGTTGTGCTGGCGGCAAGGAACGTTTTTCGACGATGCATTCGGCAGGGTTTCCCTGGCGGTGTGCGAGCCCATGATCGGCAACCAGACGCCCTGAGGCGTGCCACGCGGGGTCAATGATTACCACGAAGAACACGAAGGTCACGAAGAAAACCTTAGTGTGCTTCGTGAACTTCGTGGTTCAATATCGCTTTACGAAAAGACAAACTGGAACTTTCTGCATCAGCGCATTAACGAATCAGTCACACAACCGATACCGGAGGGGGTTGCCAACATGAACTACGTACTTCAAAAAGCCGTATCCCTCGAACTTCAGCCCTACCGCAAAGACGGCAGTGCCAGAAACATCAGGAAAACACATCTGCCCTTTACAGGCACCCCCTACCAGGATACGACGCGGGCGGGTGTGGTGATTCTTGTGGCCGACCCCTTCAACGTCCACACCGTGTACTACGAATTCCAGGCCGCCGATATCGGATTGGCCGAGGAGTTGCCCAGTGTGGTGAACATGGACGAGGAAAATGTGAGAATGGCCCGACTCTGGATCCGAAAAGGGGCGGTGGCTGTGCGCTGTGACCCGTTCCGCGTATCGGAGCTGCCGACCAGACAAGGAGACCGAGGATGATGCTTCACGACGCGCCGCGCCTGCCGCGGGGATTTTACTGTGCCAGTCGAAACTGCGGCTTGAAACCCACGGGAAACGACCTGTCGGTGTTTTTTTCGGAGGCACCCGCCAGCGCCGCGGCCGTTTTTACCCGGAACCATTTCCCCGGCGCCCCGGTCATCCTGGGGCGCGAAACCATTCGATCCGGACGGCTGCAGGCCATCGTGATCAACAGCAAGATCAGCAACGTCGGCACCGGTGCCGCGGGCATTGAAAACGCCCGGCGGATGGCGCAGGCCGTTGCCGCGGAATTCAGCATCGCGGCGGACACCGTGCTGGTGAGCTCAACGGGGGTCATCGCCAAACAGCTCGCCATCGAAAAGATCGAAACCGGCATCGTGGGCATCAGGGCCCTTCTCAGCGACGATCCCATGGTCGGGGCCACCGGCATCATGACGACCGATACCTATCCCAAGGCCCTGTCCATGTCGGTGGGGCAGGCCACGGTGACGCTGGTGGCCAAGGGCAGCGGCATGATCGAACCCAACATGGCCACCATGCTGGCCTATATTTTTACAGACGCGGCGTTGCCTGCCGCCGATCTGGATGCCATGCTCCGGCGGGCGGTGGGTGTATCGTTCAACATGCTCTCGGTGGACACCGACACCAGCACGTCGGATACCTGTGCCATCATGGCCAACGGCCTGGCCGGGGCGGTCGCAGCCGATGCGTTCGAAGCGGCCCTGACCTTTTGCTGCGTTGAAATGGCCAAGAAACTGGCCAGAGACGGGGAGGGGGCCACCAAGCTTCTGGAAATTCGGGTCAGCGGCGCAGCAAGCCCCCAAGAGGCCCGCATCGTCGCCAAATCAATTGTCAACTCACCGCTGATCAAGACCATGGCATACGGCGCCGATCCCAATATCGGCCGGGTGCTCATGGCCGTGGGAAAATGCCAGGACTGCCAGGTCCATCCCCCGTCGATCACGGTCGTCATCAACGGCGCCCTTGTTTTTAAAAACCTCCAGCGACAGGACTATGACGACGCGCACCTGCGGCAGCTGCTGTCAGGCGAGCATGTCGTCATTGACGTGGACCTGGGCGTGGGGCCGGGAGCCGCCACCACGTACGGCTGTGATCTCACCGAAGGTTATATCCGGGAAAACGCGGCATATTATTCGTCCTGAGCCTGAACTGACATCCACTGGGAACACCAAGGAAAACACGATGCCGGAACCGTCGAAATCAACCACCGTTGCCTCCGACCATCTGCTTTGGGATATCCTTGCCAATGCGCCTGACGGAATCATCACCACGGATCTTAAGGGACGGATCACGACGGCATCGGCCTCGGTGAAGACGCTGCTGGGGTACGATCCGGTGGCGCTCGAAGGTACTCCGGTCCACAGGATTTACCCGGCCGGCCGGGAAACCGCCGATCATCTCATGGAAGCGCTCAAGCAAGATGGCAGCATCCGCGCCAGGGAGTTGAAGCTGAAGCGGCAGGACGGGACGCTGCTGGATATTTCCCTGTCGGTCGCCCTGCTGAAAGACGACAGCGGCAATCCGTCCGGCACGCTGGGCATATTCCGGGATATTTCAGAGCTCAAAGCGCTCTCTCAACAGGTGTTCCAGGCGGAGCGGATGGCTGCAGTGGCCACCCTGGCCGGGGGCATTGCCCATAATTTCAATAACCTTCTCATGAGCGTTCAGGGCTACACCTCCCTCATGCTCATGGACGTTTCCGAAAAACACCGCCACTTCGGCATGCTCCAGAAGATCGAAACCCAGATCGCCGCCGGTGCCCGGCTTACGCAGAAACTCATGGGGTTTGCACGGGAAGGGGAGTATACGGTCAAAGCGGTCAACCTGAACAACCTCATTGCCGATGTGACCGAGCGCTTCCAGGTATCCCGGGGAAACATCCTGATGCAAAACCAATTGGACGAGAAATCTCCCGCTGTCACAGCCGACCGCGCGCAGCTTGAAGAAGCCCTTTTGAACCTGTTCATGAATGCCGCAGATGCGATGCCGAAAGGGGGAATGATCACCTGCCGCACACGGATGCTCTCTCACACCGATATCGAAGGGCGCGCCTATGCCGTGAAACCCGGCACGTACGTCCAGCTGACGGTCTCAGACACCGGACACGGCATCGCCGCCGAGCACCTGCCGTTTATTTTCGAGCCGTTCTATTCCACCAAAGACATCAGCCAGGGCGCCGGGCTTGGCCTGGCATCGGCCTACGGCATCGTCAAAGCCCACGGCGGGTTCATCGATGTGGCTTCGACGCAAGGGGCGGGGGCCGTCTTTGACATCCTTTTGCCGACGCAGGCGCTTGTCGCCGCACCAGAGACGCCGATCCGGGACCGGGTCACCCGTGGAAGCGAAACCGTTCTCGTTGTTGACGATGACGATATCGTCCTGGAGGTGGCAGCAAAAATGCTGTCGGCTTTGGGATACCAGACCTTGACGGCCAGTACCGTGGCGGCCGCCCTGGCGGTGTATGCCGACCATGCCGGGGCTGTCGATCTGGTGCTGTTGGATCTGACCCTTGAGGAAGCCGACGGGGCGGTGGTATTCTACGGCATTCGCGACATCGACGCCACGGCCAGAGTGCTGCTTGCCAGTGGCCGCAGCCTGGACGATAATGTCCGGGAATTGCTCAATGCCGGCGCCAGCGGGTTTATCCAAAAACCCTTCGGATTGCGGGACCTTTCGGCGGCCGTAAGAAAAATCCTGGACAATGACCCCATTTGATCCTCTGTCCGTGCCGCTGACCGGCACGCACCTCATCGAAGCCAGTGCCGGCACGGGAAAAACGTTTGCCATTGCCTCCCTGTTTCTCCGCCTGGTGGTGACAGCCGGAGTGCCGGTTGACAAAATCCTGGTGGTCACCTTTACCCAGTCGGCCACCGCCGAACTCAGGGACCGCATCCGGCGGCGACTGTCTTCGGCGCTTCTGGAGCTGCGCTCGGGAAATGCCCGTGATGAACTGGTGGCCGCACTGGTTGCTGACCCGGACACAGCGGTCATGGCCGCGGCGCGGCTGTCGGCGGCCCTGGCTGATTTTGACCGGGCGCCGATTCTCACCATTCACGGTTTTTGCAACCGGATTCTCCAGGACCACGCCTTTGAAACCGGTATGGTTTTCGATGCGCAGTTGGTGACCGACATCGGTCTGTACCGATTGATGGTGGCGGACGATTTCTGGCGCCGACATGTCATGACTCTGCCGCCCCTGGCCGCGCGGTGTGTCCAGGTCACCATCCACAGTCCCGAAACCCTGCTGGAAGTGGACCGGCGGTCAATAGGCCCCACAGTTACGGTCATACCGCCCCCTGAAGTCCCTCTGCCGGAAACGGATTTGAACCAGATGATGTCGGCCTACCGGCTGCTGAAGCAGGACTGGCAGCGCCACCGGCAAGAGATCCTCACCCTTCTTGAGGATCCTGCCTTGAACGGGACGGTGTTTGGTGCTGTGAAACCCGCTCCCCAACGGCCTGATCGAACCCTGCGGCAGATTCGCCTGGCCGCCCGTGCAGATGCCATCGACGCACACCTGACGCTCGACATTCCCGATCTTTGCTTTCCCAAGGCGCTCTCGCAGTTGACCACCGAGGCGATCATTCACTACACCCGGAAAGGGCAAATCCCGCCGGTGCATCCGTTCTTTGATCGTTGCGCCGGCACCCTTGCTCAGGCAGAGGCCTTGAACGCGGCCATGTCGGCTTTTGCAGTCGATCTTCGGTACCGGTTTTCCCGGCATCTGGACGAGGCTCTGGACAGGCTCAAGGCCCGGGATCATGTTCTATTTTACGATGATCTACTGCTGCGGGTGTACCGCGCCCTGGAAGCCGCCCAGACCGGTGAGGATGCGCTGATCCGAAGCATTCGGGATCAGTATCAGTGCGCCCTCGTTGACGAATTTCAGGATACCGACGGACTCCAGTACCGAATCTTTTCCCGGTTGTTCCACGATCCCGCCACGCTACTGTTCATGATCGGAGACCCCAAGCAGGCCATCTACGCATTCCGGGGCGCCGACATCTTCTCCTATC
This sequence comes from Pseudomonadota bacterium, assembly GCA_043825735.1. Taxonomy (GTDB): domain Bacteria; phylum Desulfobacterota; class Desulfobacteria; order Desulfobacterales; family JBDRRP01; genus JBDRRP01. The sequence continues at coordinate 31,058 of JBDRRP010000087.1, forward strand.
TGGAGGCATCACGAAAAGCCGCCGGCGTGTTCACACTCGAAAAAAACTGGCGGTCCGTCCCGTCGCTGGTAAGCGCGGTAAACGCACTTTTTTCGCAACAATCCAGCCCGTTTGTAATGACAGGCCTGACCTACGCTCAGGTGGTCGCCCAAAAAGCAGATGCGGATAGCCCGTTTGGCGATGCGCCGGCGATGATCGTGTGGCAACTGCCGCCGGCTCCCGACGATTCGCCGGATCGCCGTCTGAGCGCCGGCGCAGCCGGCGAGATTGCCGCTGCGGCGGTGGCTGCGGAAATTGTGCATCTTACCTATGCCGATGGCAGGACGCTGGCGCGCGCGCCGGTGCCGTTGGCGGACATGGCGGTACTGGTGCGCACCAACGCCCAGGCACGAACGATCCGTCGCCATCTTGTCGGCTGCGGGATCCCCTGCGTGCTGCAAAGCAGTGACAGCGTTTTTAACACCACCGAGGCGACAATGTTGTGGCAGGTGCTCCACTGCCTGGCGAGCCCCCATGCTACAACCGTGCTGAGAACGGCCCTGACCACCGCGCTCATGGGCGTAGACTTGACCCATATCGGGCTTCCCGAAGATGACGACGATCATGCACTGGCCCGTTACCGGGACTTATTGAACCGGCTTGGGCAGTTATGGGCGGCCAGGGGCTTCATGCGCATGTTCACCGAACTGTTGGCCGCCTTCGACACACGCCGCCGGTTTCTGGCCTTTGCCGACGGCCCGCGGAAAATGACCAATCTGAGGCATCTGGCCGAGCTGATCCACGGCGCCGAAGGCAGCGGGCTGTCACCCAAAGAGACGGTGGCCTGGCTCTCGGGACGGATCACCGACGGCGACGGCGGGGACGAGGCCGCGCAACTCAGGCTGGAGACAGATGCCGGTGCAGTGACCATCGTCACCGTCCACAAAAGCAAAGGGCTCGAATACCCGGTGGTGTTCTGCCCGTTTCTGTGGCGCGACGCCTTGAGGGCAAACGATCCCGTGTACTATCACGATCCTGCCAATGACTACCGCGAAACGGTGGATTTCGGCTCCTCCCGGATCGAAGCGGGGCGCCGTCAGGCCCTGGCAGAGACTTTTGCCGAAAACCTTCGACTGGTCTACGTAGCTCTGACCCGGGCCAAACACCGGTGTTATTTTCCGTGGGATCAAAGACTGCCTGCCGACGGCTCGGCTCTGGCCTATCTCATCCACGGCTGCGCGCCGCCGGGTGACATTTTGCCCGACAGTGGCAATGCCCGGTTTGAAGGCCCTTTTTCGGTTTTACCCCACGAGCGGTTCGCCGAAGATCTCAACGCGCTTGAGAGACGGTCCGCCGGCGCGATCCAGCGGTCTCCGGCGCCGTCGCCGGTGCCAGGCGCAGTTTACCGCCGGCCGGCGCAAGCGAGCGGAGCGCTGCACCCACGCGTGTTTTCCGCACGAATCGCCGAGGGCGGGCGGGTGGTGAGCTATACGGGGCTCACTGCCGGCAGCGATCACGGCAATCATCCCGAAGGCGCGGACCATGACGGCGTGGTGGCCTCACGGCCCGCAGCGCCCATCTCTACGGAAACCGCGGACATGGCGGTTTTTCCCCGGGGAGCCACCGCTGGAAGCCTCTTCCATGAAATCATGGAATCCATCGACTACCGGTATCCCGAATCACCGGCGACGGCGCGCACTGTGGTACGCGTGCTCGGCGATTACGGCTACGATCCAGGTTGGCAGGACGCCTTGTGCCGGTGTGTGGCCAAAGTGCTTCGGGCGCCGCTGCCACTGCACGGCGTACGTGCGCCGCTGGTGGACCTCTCGCCTGCGGACCGGATGTGCGAAATGGCTTTTACATTTCCGTTGAAACGACTCGCACCCGCAGACCTGAAGGCGGTTTTCGCTGAATCGGGCGTCTTTGACGGTGATCCGAACGTTGAACGCTGGCCGGATCGACTCCGGTTTTCACCGGTCCATGGTCATATGAAAGGGTTCATCGACCTGTGGTTTCGCCACGAGGGCCGGTTCTATATTCTGGACTGGAAAACAAACTACTTGGGTCCTTCGCCTGCTGATTACAGCGGTCCCAACGTGGCCTCGGCCATGCTGCAGGGAGACTATCACCTTCAGTATCACCTCTATGTGCTGGCACTGCACCTGTATCTGAAATGGCGGCTTGCCGGGTACAGATATGACCGACACTTCGGCGGCGCCATCTATCTGTTCGTCCGGGGAATGGATCCACACCGGTCTCCCGGCGCCGGCATTTTTACCCATTGCCCCGATCCGGCCGTGATGCATGCCCTCGAAGCACGGCTGGTGGACCGGGAAAGGATGATTGCGGCATGACCGATGACACCACAGCAAGGGGTTCGTCTCTGAATGATACCCCGCCGGTGTTTTCAGCCCTGGATCTGCATTTCTCCCGGATGATGGCCGAGATGGGCGGCCGTTCGTCTCAAGAGGTTGCCATGGCCGCGGCCTTGGCCAGTTGGGCGGTGGGGCAGGGCAGCGTCTGCCTGGACCTCTCCCTATGGGCATCAGGCCCTGCTGTCATCGGCGGCGCCGGCGTGAGCCCGGAGCTGGAACAGTGGCGTTCGCGACTTCTCTCCTCTGGGGTTGTGGGGGCACCCGGCGAGTTAAAACCCCTCATCCTCGACGCCGGGCATCGGCTGTATCTTCACCGCTACTGGTCCTATGAACAGCGCACGGCCGAAGCCCTGCTGAAACGGGCCTCGGTGCTGCGGCAGTATCCCGAAAACGCCATGGCCGCAGCTCTGAAGCGCCTCTTCCAGCAACCGGCCCACGACGGCGATTCGACCCATTGGCCGGCGGTGGCTGCCGGGGTGGCGGCCGTAAAAGGGCTTTGCATCCTCAGCGGGGGGCCCGGCACCGGGAAAACCTACACGGCCGTGCGAATTATGGCGCTGCTGCAGGCACTGTCGCAGCGGCCCCTGCGCATGGTCATGGCCGCCCCCACCGGTAAGGCGGCCAGCCGGCTCATGGCTTCCCTGACAGCTGCCCGTAACAACGCGGGAGACGCCGCCGATCTTTTCGCAGCCCTTCCGCAAGAGGCGTTTACACTGCATCGCCTGCTGGGAATCCGGCCGGGAACAACGCAGCCCCGGCACCACCGGGATAACCCGCTTTGCGCCGATGTGGTGGTCATCGACGAGGCCTCCATGATTGACATCTCCCTCATGTGCCGCCTGCTGGAAGCCGTGCCGGAAACAGCCACCCTGGTCCTTATCGGCGACCGGGATCAGCTATCTTCGGTTGAGGCCGGCGCCGTGTTCGGAGATATTTGCCGAACCGATCAGGGCCGCCGTTTTTCCGCTGCACTGCGCACTGCGCTATCGCCGGTTCTAACGATGCCGCCAACCGGTAATGCCGGCGCCGACGGCCTTTCGGATTGTTTGGTTTTTCTGGAGCGGACCCATCGTTTTGCCTCTGGCAGTGGCCTGCAGCGACTTTTCGAAGCGATCAACGCCGGCGACGCCGATGCCGTGACTGGGGCGCTAAAAAGCGGACATCCCGAGATTTCCTGGCTGTCTTCGATGGGGCCAGACGCGTGCCGCCGGTGGCTCTTGCCACAACTCGTCCAGCGGCGAATTGCCTTGGCGGCTGAAAAAGATCCGTTTCAAGCCCTGGCACAGCTCGGCCACTGGCAGGTGCTCTGCGCCCTCAACAAGGGGCCCTGGGGTGTGGCCGCGATAAACCAGATCGCCGAGACGGCCGTCAGTGGTGATGATCGGGGGGGGCATGGACGCTTCGAGCGTGAGCGATGGTATCCCGGCATGCCGGTACTGGTGCTTCAAAACGACTACGAGCTGGGTCTCTATAATGGCGACGTGGGCATCTTGATGTCCGTGGAAGACGAAACAGCGGGCGGCCACCGCCTGAGAGCGCATTTCAGCAGTCAGGATGATCGTATCACTGATATTGACCCATTGCGTCTTCCGACCCATGAACCGGCCCACGCGCTGACCGTTCACAAGAGTCAGGGCTCGGAGTTCAAGCATGTCGTGTTGCTCTTGCCCGAGCGTGACACGCCTGTACTGAGCCGTGAACTGCTTTATACGGGCATGACCCGGGCAACCACCGCGCTCACTATCATCGCTCCGCCCCACGTCCTTGAAAAGGCTGTCCGACGTGCCGTCAGGCGGCCATCCGGCCTTGGTCCCGCCTTATGGGGAAATGGCGCGTGACCACCCGATTCCGATAGCAACCAACAAATATTGGTGCGATAATCCACAAAAAAAGTGTGCTCGAGGATGTTTTTCAGTGCTCGAACCTGGCTTTGACATAACGATTCATGGAAAACGATTGGAAGGGCATGAAATTTGCTTGTTTGACACTGCATAAACTGCATGTAGCAGTGCCGATGCATTGTATCCTACGATGTTTTTGACCACCACGAAGGAGCCGTAGATGTCCGCGGTAACGACGATCCTACTGCAAAGTACAGAAATCCTGACGATATTGGTCGCCGTTGTCGGCCTTATATTATCCGGGGCGATTCTAATTTCTCCGGCCGCAGTGCGCAAATTGAGTTTCAGGCTCAATCGTCAGTTCAATCTGGATGCACCGTTAAGCCAATTGAACCGCCAGGTGCCGATTGAAATGATCCTGGATTGGTTTCCGTTTGTTTCCGGTAGCATCATTGCCGGCGTGTCACTGGCCGTTATCATTTATTTGTTTTTTACCTCAATGCCGACATACTCAGGCAGAGTGCTGCTGGCGATCGGGTTCGAATCACTGCTCTGGCTGGCGCGACTGGCAAGCGTACTGGCCTTTGTTTTCGGACTCCTTCTGATGTTTGCCCCTGAGGTTCTAAAGCGCATCAATGAGAAATTGAACCGCTGGCATGACGCTGATGCCGTCGTGCGCCACATGGAGCAGACCGTATACGATTTTGACGGCTGGATATTGAACAACCCGAGAGCGTCCGGAGTGATCGGGTTTCTCCTGTCGGTGATCCTTCTGACCATCACCATCAGTCCTTTTTAGTTGATTTCCTTTGCCTGGATGATAAACAAGACCCGGTGGGTGACGGTATCGCAAGGCGTGCCGCCTGCCGGTGTTTTTTTTCAAAGCGTCAACATTGATAACGCCGTAAAAAGTCATTTTAAACCGCAGAGCGCACAGAGAACCGAAGAGTATATACTGAGAATTGACAAGTTATCTCTGCGTTCTCTGCGTCCTCTGTGGTGATTTCGGACTTTATAAAAAGCCATCAACAAGAGCATTGGACCAGCGCATCAGGCGCTGAAACCGACTGACGGATGCCCAGACTGGAGGAGGACTGCTCATGATTCGCACCCGTATTCGCAGCACCGGCCGATACCTACCGCCGCGGATTGTCACCAATGAAGACATGACTCAGTGGATGGACACCTCTGACGAGTGGATCGAGCAGCGCACCGGCATCCGGCAGCGCCATTGGATCCCCGAAGAAGGGGGCGTGGGGGCCTCCGATCTCGGCCTGGAAGCATCCCGCATCGCTCTCGAGAGGGCCGGATGGCAACCTGAAGATCTGGATCTCATCATTTTCGCCACCCTCAGCCCTGATCTTTTCTTTCCCGGCTCCGGCTGCCTGCTTCAGCACAAACTGGGACTGAAGGACACACCGGCGCTGGACATCCGCCAGCAGTGCACCGGTTTTCTCTATGGTCTCCAGATCGCCGACGCCTACATTCTCAGCGGCATGGCCAAGCGGGTGCTTTTTGTCGGCGGCGAGGTCCACAGCTCGGGGCTGGATATCTCAACCCGGGGACGGGACGTGGCGGTGATCTTTGGCGATGGTGCGGCGGCGGTCTGTCTGGAGGCCATTGACGGGGACGCATCCGTCGGGGTCCTGGCCCACCAGCTCCACGCCCAGGGGGAATATGCCCAGAGCCTGATGGTGGAGGCGCCGGCGTCCAGAGAAATGCCGCGGCTGACCGAAAAGATGCTTGCCGAGGGGCGGCACTACCCCACCATGGATGGCAAGTCCATCTTCAAGCTGGCCGTCAGCCGCCTGCCTCAGGTGACCGTGAGCGTCCTGGCGTCGGCGGGCCTTACCGTTGCTGACGTTGACCTGTTCATCCCGCACCAGGCCAATCTGCGCATCAACCAGATGTTCCAGCGGGCGCTGGAGCTTCCCGACGCCAAGGTCTTCAACAATATCCAGAAATACGGCAACACCACGGCCGCCACCATTCCGCTGGCCTTGGACGAAGCGATAGAGCAGGGGATTGTGGGCAAATCCGGCGACGTGGTGGCCTTCATGGGTCTTGGTGCCGGTCTCACCTGGGGCGCCTCGGTGTATCGGTTCCCCTGATCATCGTTTTCATGTTATGCTCCGGCGCGGTGTTTAAGATCGTTGTGACTTAAAAAGCCGCAAAGCGATTCTGCCCGGGTGACCGCCGCCACCACCGCCCGTTCCATGACACGCGCCGCCAGCAGACCCACCACGCTCAGATCCGCCGCAACCCGACCCGTGCACATGGCGAAAATCGTGTCGCCATCGACCATGGAGTGGGCAGGGCGCAGGGTGCGGCCGTAACCGTTGTGGGCCATGGACGCCAGTTTGGTCGCTTCGGCTTTGGTCAATGCCGCGTTGGTAACGATCACCCCGATCGTGGTATTGCCGCTGAACAGGTTTTTTTTGTCTGCATACGCCTGGATCATGATCTCTTCGGTATCGGCCAGGGCGCTGCGATCTTCGGCCAGCACGCCCGCCAGCTTTTGGCCGGTGAGGGGATCGATCACATCTCCCAGGCAGTTGACGGCCACCATGGCGCCGACAACCAGCTCCCCCACCCGAAGGGCATAGGCGCCGAGACCGCTTTTCATGGCTCTGTCCATGCCCGCGATTTTCCCCACCACCGCACCGGTGCCGGCGCCGATGTTTCCCTGCCGGTCACCGCCGTGGTCGGCGTTGACGCAGGCCTGATATCCCATGTCTTTGTCAGGACGGATCCGGCTGCTGCCGATGGTCAGATCAAAGAGCACGGCACCGCAGACGATCGGGACAACGGCAACCCCGACGTCGAACCCGACACCGCGTTCTTCGAGGTAGGCCATGACACCGGCGGCGGCATCGAGCCCGAAGGCGCTGCCGCCGGCCAGCATGACCGCGTGCGCCTGCTGCACCATGTTGACCGGATCGAGCAGGTCGGTCTCACGGGTGCCCGGGGCGCCCCCTCTGACGTCGACGCCGACGGTGGCGCCGTGGTCACTGATGATAACGCTCACGCCGGTGGCGGCATCCAAGTCCTGTGCATGGCCGATGCGGATGTCTTCGATGTCACTGAACGATATGGGGGTCATTGTGGTCAGGCCTTTCCGAGCCTTGAGTGTTGAGAATAGAAATCTGCGTATTGCAGCGTCTTAATTTTAATAGTCATGTAAAAAGTAATTTTGAACCGCAGAGATCGCAGAGAAACGCAGAGAATGTGTTGATAATTTATGGTTTGTCTCTGTGGTCTCTGCGCCCTCTGTGGTGATTTCTTTTTTAGGAGTTTTCAATTCTACCCGGTATGCCTCAACTGCCCGATGAGAACTCTCAGGTACCGGATACTTGAGAGCACCAGAGACAGACCGATGCCGATGTAGAGTACCGACAGCCAGGATTTCGGAATTGACGAATGGCGCAGCAGCACCCCCATTGCGATCATTACGGCCACCATGACATAGCTCTTCCACGACATGAAGGAAAACACGCAGCGTTTGCCCTCCAGGGGCAGGATCCGCCCCAGGTTTTTGTCGACGATCTTTAAAAAACCGAAATGGTGAATCACCAGGGCAGCGGCGATGCCGGCGCCCGCATAGTCCATCGCACCGCGGATGCCGGGTGCTGACAGCCAGGCCCAGGCCAGTCGCACCAGCATGAGTCCGACGCCCAACCACATGACACCGGCCAATAGCAGCAGGACGCGTTTATCCACGGCCGGAGTCAATGTAATTCTTTTCTTTTTCATGACAAAGTCCGCCGCGCTGTTTCGATTCATAGACCGCTTCAAAAATTATTTTCCCATCGGCGCTCTGCGATACCGGCGGTGAGCGGGATAATCAAGAGCAGCGCGCAGGCAGCCACCACTGCCGGTCAAAATGATCGGCATTGGATTGCAATAATTAAGTTCATAAGTAAAGCGTTATCGACGTCAACTAATGGCGCCTTCTCGTCTGCGATCGACGGAGTGGGCGCCAAGCGGCGCTCCTCTCAGAGGGCTGTTTCTCCTCCAGCGGGCATTGACAGCGCACCCGTTTATCCTTTAACAGAATTCGATTAATCTCATGACCATTCCACTCAGCAGCATCCAAGGAGGTTTTCCATGTCTCTGATTACCGTTGATCCCGAACTGTGCCGGCGAGACGGCATTTGTGCGGCCGAATGCCCCATGAAAATCATCGCTTTCAACGCACAGGGCGGCGCGCCGCCGGCATTGCTCGAAGCAGCCGAACCGGCATGCATCAACTGCGGTCACTGCGTGGCAGTCTGCCCCACTGCGGCGCTGACTCACAAGAACCTGTCTCCGGCCGATTGCCTGCCCGTAAATCCCGAGTGGCTGATGGGGGCGGACCGTGTCGAACACTTTCTGCGCTGCCGGCGCTCCATCCGCGTCTACAAGAAAAAGCCCGTGCTTCGGGAAGATATGGAAAAACTGCTCGATATCGCCCGCTACGCCCCCAGCGGTCACAACCTGCAGCCGGTGAAGTGGCTGGTGGTCGACGGGCCGGAAAAGGTGCGCCAACTTGCGGCCCATGTGGCGGACTGGATGCGCTATCTGATCAAAGCGCACCCGGAGATGGCCGGCCCCATGCACCTGGAGATGATCGTGGGCGCCTGGGAGCAAAACGTGGACGTGATCTGCCGCAGCGCGCCGGCCCTGGTGCTGGCAACTGCCGGTAAAAACGATCGCACCGCGCCGGCGGCCTGCACCCTGGCCTTGGCCTATCTCGATCTGGCCGCGCCCAGCCTTGGGATGGGGTCCTGCTGGGCCGGGTATTTCGGCGTGGCGGCGGCCCAGTGGCCCGCGCTCGTTCAGGCTCTGGGGCTGCCCGAAGGGATGATTACCTATGCTGCCATGATGGTGGGTTATCCCAAGTTCAAGTACCACCGCATGCCCACCCGAAAACCGGTCGATGTGATCTGGAAATAATACGGGAGGCGGCGCGGTTTATTTTTGCCTCAGGTCGAGGATGAATTTTTGCTCCACCACCTGCGTGCCCCACTGGGTGCCGGCATGCGCTTCGGCAAGTCGGAAACCGTACTTTTCGTAAAGGTGGCGGGCCGGGGCGAGGCCCTCGAAAGTCCACAGATAAATGGACGGGTGCCCGGCCTGGCGGCAGAAATCCAGGGCGCTGATCAACAAGAGATTGCCGGCACCCTGTTGGCGCAGGGCATCCGAAACGATGAACCATCGCAGGTGGGCGCCGTAGCGGGCGTCGTTAGCGCCGTCAATGGCAATGCCGCCTTCGATGGTGTCGCCGATGGCTGCGGTCCAGAACCCGTCCGTTGCCGGATCGAAGCGTTGGAGAAATGCGGCCATTTCGGTGGCGACCTTGGCTTCAAAGAACAAACCGAACTGCCAGTGGCGGCTGTAGTAGCGGGCATGGAGTTCAGCGATACGGCCGATGGCGCCGGGGCTGTAGCCGGCGGTAAGGCGAGGGGTCATTGTGGCTCCTTTTGGATACGGAAAGGCAATAGTCTACTGCCGGGCATCGGCGGGGTCAAGCCGGGCACATGCATGATATTTGATTGCCTCGGTCAAAACTGCCGTTTATGATAATAAGCCGCGATGGGTATAATAAAAATATCGTTTTGAACAATGCCGAGGTAACGTCCGTGAAACGATTTGTGCTGATTGCCTGCCTGGCCCTGGCGGTCTGGAGCGCGGCTTCCAGCGGGGCTCAGGCCAAGGACGAATATGCCCGCGAAACGGGCAAGGGCTGTATCTTCTGTCACCAGGAAAGCACCGGCGGGGGGCTCAATACCGCCGGCTTTGCCTACATCCGCAACGGCTACCGATATCCCATTTCTGCGGCCGTGCTGGAAAAGGCCGAATCGCTTCAGAGCGCTTTTCACAAGACCGTGCGCTTTTTTGTGGGATACCTGCACCTGGTGGCGGCGGTGATTTTTTTCGGCGCGATCTTCTATATCCACATCTTCATCAAACCCGCCACACTCACCACCGGCATCCCCAAACCGGAGCGGGTGCTTGGGCTCACGTGCATGGTCGTTCTTACGGCCACCGGCGCCTATCTCACCTGGGCACGCATCGATCGCTGGGAGCAGTTTTTCAACAACAGTTTCGGGTTGCTGCTGTTTGTAAAGATCCTGCTTTTTGCCGTTATGGTGGCCATCGGCTTGACGGCTGTTTTTTTCATCCACCGTCGCATGTCCCCGGCTACCGATGAACCGGCCGGCAGCACTGTATTGCCCGGCGCGGGCACCACGGACGCCGCACGCCCAGCGGTGTTTGTATTCGAAGGGAAAACCTATGATGTCGCCAACAGCGTCAAGTGGAAAGACGGGCGGCATTTCGGCCGGCACCAGTGCGGCACCGATCTCACCGAAAGTCTGGCTGCCGCGCCCCATGGCAGGGAGGTTTTGGACAGGGTCCCTTGCATCGGGAATGTCGGCGAAGCGAAGACACCGAAACACCGGCAGCCGGCGGTACAAAAAGTCTTTGTGGTCATGGCCTATACCAATCTGGTGATCATTTTTCTCATTCTGGCCTGCATCAGTGTCTGGCGCTGGGATTTTCCGGTGCGCCTCATTGCCGAGTCCAGGGCGGATGTTATTGCCGGGACGACCTGCGTGGACTGTCACCGGGTCAAAACACCCGGGGTGACAAAGGACTGGGCCGCCGGTGTCCACGCCCGGCTGAATGTGGACTGCTACAAATGCCACCGGGCCAACACCGATTCGGCTGTCCTGAAGCGCCACCTCCAGTATGACCGCCACCCCATTTCAGCGGTGGTGAGCCCGATCAATTGCGGCGGCTGCCACCCGAAGCAGGCGGAGGAGTACGCCCGGAGCAAGCACGCCAATACCCAGGAAATCATGTGGAAGGTGGACATCTGGCTCAACCAGGGGCACACCAACGCCCTGGAGCGCACCACCGGGTGCTTCGACTGCCACGGCACCGTGGTGCGTCTGGACCAAGACGGGCGCCCCGCGACCGGCACCTGGCCCAATGTGGGCGTAGGACGCATCAACCCCGATGGGAGCCTGGGCAGTTGCAGCGCCTGCCACACCCGGCACAAATTTTCCAAGAGCGAGGCCAGAAAACCCGAAGCCTGCGACCAGTGCCATCTGGGACCGGATCATCCCCAGATCGAGATTTACAACGAATCAAAACACGGCACCATTTACCACGCCGAAGGCGCTGCCTGGGAGTGGGATCCGGAAGGCCGGCCCTGGACGGCGGCAACCGATTTCCGGGCGCCCACCTGTGCGGTCTGCCACATGTCGGCCGCCGGCAGTCAACCGGCCTCACACGACGTGACCCGCCGGCTGAGCTGGGAGACGCAGGCGCCGCTAACTGTTCGCCCCGAAGATTTCAAACCTTTTCCCAGCAGCACTTCCTGGCGGGAGGAGCGAAAAGCCATGGAAGCGGTCTGCCTTCAGTGCCACGGCACCAGTTGGACGGCAGGGCATTTTGACAACTACGACCGGGTGATCGCGCTTTACAACGACACCTACTACCGCCCGGTCCGCGTCCTGATGGACGACCTTTACACCATGGGGCTGCTGAGCAGCGGCACCTATTTCGACGATCCCCTGGAATGGCAGTTCTATGAATTCTGGCATCACGAGGGGCGCCGGGCACGGATGGGCACGGCCATGATGGCCCCGGACTATGCCTGGTGGCATGGTTTCTATGAACTCAAACACCGCACCGCCACCATTCACGAAGCCGCCGATTATCTCGTGGGCCATGGACCGTCCACGCCATACCCGGCGCTCGCGGGGTCAGACGCGGCGACGACGCTCGATGCCCCGCTGCCGCCGCGCCCCTGAACCCGCTCATCGGCGGCGGGGGCACGGACGCTCCTTGCGCGTTTAGCCGTTTTCCGGTTTTGATGAAGAAATAGGGGCGGTGGTCATGACAATTGAAAGGATTTGAAACGATGATGAAGATTTTGGTGGGGTTTGACAGAAGCAACACGGCCAAGGCCGCCCTGGATGTGGCAATCAAATACGCCGGCACCATGGGCGGAGAACTCATGGTGGTGAGCTCCCTGGTAGAGGGTAAGGACGACAACCTTCATGACATCGGTAACGCCGAGTCGGATCTTGACGCGGCCAAGGCCATGGCCACCAAAGCGGGCGTGCCGTGCACGACCCATCTGCTCATCCGGGGACTGCAGCCGGGAGAGGACCTTGTCCGATTTGCAGGAGAGCAGGGGGCCGATCTGGTGGTGGTGGGTATCCACCGGCGCTCCAAGGTGGGCAAACTCCTCATGGGGTCGACGGCCCAGTTCGTGATCCTCAAATCGCCGTGCCCGGTGCTGACGGTAAAATAGAAAAGCAGGGTTCGAGGGTTCCAGGGGCCAAGGGTTCGAGGGGGGAAAAAACACACTCAATGATGGCTGGCTGGGGGTTTTGGGGTTCACTCGAACCCTTGAATCCTTGAACCCTCACAGGTCTTTGGCGGACAACCGGAGGCGTAGCGGCGCAACGTCGAGGATTGCAAAAGGAGCGAGCACGCCGCCGGGGGCCAAAAGATGCCATCTGTGGGCGGGCACTAGTTGTTGAGGCTGTTAATCGGCGCGGGAATGAGACCGCCGCGTCGTATAAAAAGATTGTCGCCCTTCTCGTTGTTGACCGCCATGATGACCGATTGCCCCAGCAGGCCGCCGAAAAAGGCAAACTCGCCGGCTTTTTTGCCGGGGACGGGGATGATGCGGGTGGCCGTGGTTTTTCTGTTGATGACGCCGATGGCCATTTCGTCGGCGATGATGCCGGAAAGCGTTTCGGCGGTCGTATCGCCGGGGATGGCTACCATGTCCAGCCCGACCGAGCAGACACTGGTGATGGCTTCCAGTTTTTCGATGGTCAGGTGCCCGGCTTCGGCGGCGGCTGAAATATTGAGGTCTTCACTGACAGGGATAAAGGCACCGCTGAGCCCTCCGACGTGAGAGCTGGCAAATGCGCCCCCTTTTTTTACGGCGTCGTTGAGCAGGGCCAGTGCGGCCGTCGTGCCGGGCACGCCGATGGCCTTCAGGCCCAGGCTCTGGAAAATCTCGCCCACGCTGTCGCCCACGTTGGGGGTGGGCGCCAGGCTCAGATCCACCGCTCCGAACTGGATCTTGAGAGAATCTGCCACTTCACGGCCAATGAGCTCACCCACGCGGGTCACCTTATAGGCCGTGTGCTTGATCAACTCCGATATCTGGCCCAGGTCAAGAGACGGTGTGTTGGCCAGTGCCCGCTGGATGGCCTTGTTCACCACACCGGGGCCGCTGACACCGACGTTGATGACCGCATCCGGCTCACCCACCCCCAGGTAGGCGCCGGCCATGAATGGAATGTCCTGGGGAATGTTGGCGAAGATGCACAATTTGGCGCAGGCCAACCCGTCTTTGTCCGCCGAGAGCGCCGCCGCTTGTTTGATGATCTGCCCCATGAGCACCACCGCATCGATGTTAATGCCCGCCTTGGTGGAGGCCACGTTCACCGAAGCGCAGACCCGCTCGGTCTGCGCCAAAGCCCGGGGGATGGCTTCGATGAGGGAGCGGTCTCCGTTGGCGATGCCTTTTTCCACGAGGGCCGAAAATCCACCGATAAAATCCACATGCACCGCCTCTGCGGCGCGGTTGAGGGTATGGGCGATGTCCACCATGTCGTCGGCGGAGAAGGGGGCGGCGGCTACCGCGATGGGACTTACCGAAATACGTTTGTTCACCACGGGGATCCCGTATTTTTCGCCGACCCGGTCGCAGATGTCTACCAGGGGGGCTGCCAGTGTGGTGATTTTGGTGTAAATGTTGGCCTTGAACCGCTCGATGTCGTCGCTGGCGCAGTCAAAGAGATTGATACCGAGGGTGACGGTACGAAGGTCCAGATGTTCATTCCTGACCATCTCAAGTGTGCTCAGTATCTCATTTTCGTTAAGCATTTTCACAGTTTCCTTGCAGCGGTCGCTGCGGGGGACCAGCCGTTACAGCCGGTTAAGGGTTTCGAAGATTTTTCGGTGTTGGATGCTGATTTCCAGATCCAGGTCAGAGGCCTTCGACCGAAGTTCGGCGTAAAGGGACCGGTGATCGGTGTCATTGGGGATGTCCACTTCATAAATCATGAAGTTGTCGTTGGGATCGTTGCCGCCTTTAAACACTGCACGCAGGTTTGTGACATTGACACCGTGCTTGGCGATGATGGCCGTGATGGACGCTACCAGCCCCTTGCGGTCAGGGCCGCGGGTGGTGAGCACGAAGGGTTCGGCGTTGACGAAGCGGGGGTCGGGCTTGCGGGCGTCGAGGCGTTTGATGGTGACGTGCTGCCCCAGCGGTTTGAGCCCCAGACGGAGTGCATTGCCGAGGCAGTCGAGACCGCATTCGACGGGTATGGTGGCAATGAATATTCCCGAAAATTCCGATTGCAAAATGGTCTGATCCACATTCTCGATGTTGCAGCCCTGTTCGAACAGGATCCGTGACACCGCCGCGATGATCCCCGGCCGGTCCTGGCCCAATACTGATATAACGACTTTGTTCATCTCTATGCTCCATTAAAACGCCGTGCCTGTAACAGCCATCGCTGCTGCAGGCCTCGGTAAATTGGGAATCAAAAGCTTTTATCAGAACCGAAGACCGTGTCAAGGAACTTGACGCCGTCTTCGGTTCTTGAATCGATGGGGGCCTTTATGCTAATTAGTGCCCAACCGCAAACGGTCATGACGAACTGAGCATGGAATCAACATGGAGCAGACGCCGCTGATCCGATTGATGAGGGAACACCGCACGCTGTTTATCGTCGTGGCCGTGGGGCTGCTGCTTTTGGAACTGGAAATCTTCGCCATTGCCGTGACCAAGTCCGGCCGAGAGTCCTTCCTTCAGGTGCTCGACACCAGCGGCAATGTTTTGTATGAAACCGACGGCGAGCAGCTCAGCGACTTCAACAAGTACTATTTCGAAAAAACGTTCGGCCCCCTGGAGCATTTTCAAAAACGGCTCCAGACCCGTGAGCGCCCCTTTCCCTTCAGAGCCTGGTTCGCCGCCGCCGTGGGTGTCCCGGTCGGGGTGATATTGCTTATCGGGTTCGTGTTCAGAGCCTATGTCACCATGGTGTTCGGCCACCGAAAAACCCAGGAAACGGCGGAAGATGCACCGGCTCCGGTCGGCAGCCGTCTCGGTAGTTTCGACAATCTGGTGCGCACGGTGAGCCAGTATAACATCTTCATTATCGGCTTCATCGTTTTCATCGGCGTTCTGGGTATTTGGTATCTACCTAATATGCTTAATGAAATCGGTAAAATGGGGGTTGAGACCATTGCCAGATACAAGTGGGTATCCATCTCCGTTGTGGCGGTGATGCTGGGGCTCGTCATCTGGGTGATCTATTTGCGCTACCTGCTGGCCCGGAAAGTCATAGACAGCCAGACGGAGGTCGAAAAATACCGGCTTCAGTTGCAGTTGGACCCCTCGCTGCGAAATATGCCGGTGCTGGAGCACCGCCCCGAGGCGCCCATAGCCGTGGCCGCCTTGCCTCCCGGCGACGAACCGATACCGGAGCGGCCGGATCGGGTTAAATGGAACGGCGTCACCGATCATTGACGAGCCGGGTGCGGGAATGCCGGTGAATACCCGCCGCGGTCGTGCTCTATGAGACGCCCATCGCCCGGTCGGGTTGACGCCCGCATCGGTTCTGCTCAGCGGAAGACGCTTTATGCGCATTGCCACCACCCACAAAAACACTGATTTTGACGGCCTGGCGTCGGTTATGGCGGCCACGCTTATTTTCCCCGATACCGTAGCCGTCATCCCCACAGTGGTGAACCCCAATCTCAAGGGGTTTCTTTCCATCCACAAAGATTTGTTCAGTATCTGGTCACCGGCAGAGGTAGACCTTGAAGTGGTGAGCGAGCTCATCGTGGTGGACGTCAACCGGTGGGACCGGCTGGACAGTCTTCAGCCCTTGAGAGATCGCAAAGAGCTCACCATCCGTCTATGGGACCACCACGAGTCGGAGGGCGATATCGACGCCCAGCATGTCTGCCAGGAGCCCGTGGGGGCGACGGTCACCCTCATGATGCGCATGATTCGGGAGCGGCGGTTGCTGCTGACGCCGATTCAGGCCACCCTGTTTCTGGCCGGTATCTACGAGGATACCGGCAATCTCACTTTCAGCGCCACCCAGGCCGAAGATGCCTATGCCGCGGCATACCTGCTGGAGCGCAAGGCTGATCTTGGCATCCTCAACAGTTTTCTGAAGCCGGCATATGGGGCCAAGCAAAAGGAAGTGCTTTACGAGATGCTTCAGGACGCCTCGCGGGAAACCATCAACGGGCACACCGTGAGCATCCGTCACATGCGTATTTCAGGTCATATCGACCGGTTGGCGGTGGTGGTGCGGATGTTTCGGGAAATCATGAACGTAGAGGCCGCATTCGGCCTGTTTACCGACGTGGACAAAAAACGCACCATGATCATCGCCCGCAGCGATGTGGAAGACCTGGATGTGGGCACGATGATGAAGAGCCTTGGCGGCGGGGGGCACCCCGGTGCGGGCAGTGCTGTGGTCAAAAACGCCAACCCGGAAGCCGTGGCCGATCTGCTCCGGGAACTTCTCGCCGGAAACCAGCAGGCGTCGGTGCAGATCAGCGACCTCATGTCGTTTCCGGTGTTCAGCATCCACGCCGACACCTCCATGCGGGAAGCGGCCGCAATGCTTCGGGAAAAGGGATGCACCGGCGTGCCGGTAGTGGACGGCGAAGGCATCGTCGGCATCCTCAGCCGCCGGGATTTTCGCAAAATCAAGAATGAAAAACGCCTTGATGCGCCGGTCAAAGCCTTTATGAGCAAATCCGTTGTGACCATCAGCCCAGGCAGAAGCCCTATGTACGCGGCCCGACTGATGGTCAAGCACGACATCGGCCGTCTTCCTGTGGTCGAAGACGGCAAACTCATCGGTATTATCACCCGCTCTGATGCCATGATGTATTTTTACGACCTGCTGCCGGACTGATAAGAGAAGGGTTCGAGGGGCCAAGGGGTCAAGGATTCAAGTGAAACACCAAACAACATCACAACGGATAGCCATGACAGATTATCCCAATGAGAAGCTTCGTCGGCTGATGGAAAAGGGCGTGCGGATACCGACTCCCGAGAGTGTGGACATCGGCGATGAGGTGTCGGTGGATCGGATTTCAGGGCAGGGCGTAACGATTCACGCCGGCAGCCGCATCCGGGGCGCCGGCACCCTGATCATGGCCGGTGCGCGCATCGGGGAGGAGGCGCCGGCCACTGTGGACAACTGCCACATCGGTCCGGAGGTGCAGCTCAAGGGCGGTTTTTATTCAGGATCCGTATTTTTGAAAGGCGCGGCTGTCGGGTCATCGGCGCACATCCGCCCCGGGACCATTTTTGAGGAAAAGGCCTCGGCCGCGCATGCTGTCGGCCTCAAGCAGAGCATTCTTTTTCCTTATGTAACTATCGGAAGTTTAATTAATTTTTGTGATATCTTGATGTCCGGTGGCACCGGCCCGAAACACCACAGCGAGGTGGGCAGTTCTTATATTCATTTCAATTTTACGCCCAATCAGGACAAGGCCACGGCCTCGCTGCTCGGCGACGTTCCCCAGGGGGTCATGCTGGACCAGGATCCCATTTTTCTGGGAGGGCAGGGCGGTCTGGTAGGCCCCTGCAACCTGGCCTTCGGCACCGTCATCGCCGCCGGCACCATTTACCGCAAGGATGAAAGCCGCCCGGGTCGACTTCTCACCGCCGCGACCGGCCGTGGCGGCAGCATCCCCTACACGGCCGGCATTTACCGCAGCGTCAAACGGGTGGTGGCCAACAACATGAACTATCTGGCCAATCTCATAGCCCTGGGGCAGTGGTACCGCCACGCTCGAAAACGGTTCATCGGTGCTGAGTTCAGCGAAGCGCTCTGGGAAGGGCTGATCGCTGCACTGGATGCAGATACGGCGGCTCATGTCAGACAGTTCGAGGGGTTTGTGGCTAAACTGACGGGTTCCGTTGATAAACTTAGACAGGGAATCATCACGACGGCAGGGGACCACCTCATTGCCCAACACGAAGCGGTGATCGACCGGTGGCCAGAAATGTTATCAATAATAAATGAGCTGCGTGCCGCCCCCGGCGACGTGACGCTTCAGGAACGGTTTTTGGAAGCCCTGTCCCGGCGTATTGCGCGATCGGAAGGGGACTACCTGAGCGCTATTCACGCCTTGGACGAACAAGAAAAGGAATCGGGACGGCGATGGCTGGCGGGAATCGTCGACCAAGTGGTGGCACCCCTTGAAGCGCTGCTCCCCGCCCTTTTCGGGTCTCCGAAAAAACAAATCTGACGGCTAATTAAGATTGATGAAACCGTAAAAAGTGATTTTTAACCACAGAGACCGCAGAGGAACGCAGAGAATATTATGAATAATTAATAAGTTATCTCTGCGCTCTCTGCGTCCTCTGTGGTGATTTCAGACTTTTTACGAGTTTGTCAAGATTCGAACCACGAAGTTCACGAAGGACACGAAGATATTATAATAGCTCATTTTCTTTAGGTTTTCTTCGTGCACTTCGTGATCTTCGTGGTTAAACCTTTTTATCAGCGCCAATACATTGAGGAGATCCATGGGGGTATTATTCGGGACGGACGGCATTCGCGGAAAAGCCAATACGCATCCCATGGTACCGGAGACCGCCCTTCGGGTGGGAAGGGCCTTGGTGCGGCATTTTGCCACCAATGGGAGCACTGGGCCCGTGGTGGTCGGCAGAGATACCCGGTTGTCCGGTGAAATGCTTGAGCATGCCTTAATGTCCGGCATTTGTGCAGAAGGCGCCGAAGTTCTTGCCGCAGGCGTCATCCCCACGCCGGCGGTTGCCGCTCTGTGCCGCAAACACGCGGCCATTGCGGGAGTGGTCATTTCAGCCTCCCACAATCCGTACACCGATAATGGCATCAAGCTGTTTCGGGGAGACGGGTTCAAGCTCGGCGACGAAGAAGAAGCAGCCATCGAGGCCATGGTGCTGATGCCCTATGCCGGAGATATCCCCGGAACGGACCGGGTGGGCCGCGTGCGAAGGTTAAAGACGGCGGAAAACGACTACCTGGAAGCCATGATGGCCGCACTGCCGAGCGGATTTTCACTCAAAGGGTGCCGGATTATTCTGGATTGCGCCAACGGGGCGTCCTACCACGTGGCGCCGGAAATGTTCCGCCGACTGGGTGCCGATGTCATTTCGCTGAACAACCATCCCGACGGGGTCAATATCAACAAGGATTGCGGCTCGGAACACCTGGAAGGCATCTGTTCCGCCGTAAAAACCTACAAGGCTGACATCGGACTGGCCTTCGACGGCGATGCCGACCGGCTTCTGGCAGTCGATGAGACCGGGGCTGCGGCCACCGGCGATCAGCTCATTGCCATATTTGCCGATTATCTGAATAAAAACGGTAGATTGGATAACAATCGGGTGGTGACCACCGTCATGAGCAACCTGGGGCTCAAGCAAGCCCTTCAGACCATGGGCATCATCCACACCACCAGCGCCGTGGGAGACCGCCACGTTATGACGGAAATGCGCCAAAGCGGCGCGGTGCTTGGCGGCGAGGACTCCGGCCACATCATTTTTCTCAGGCACCAGACCACGGGCGATGGGCTGCTGTCGGCATTGAAACTGTGTGAGATCCTTAAGGACTTCGGGAAGCCGTTTTCCCTTCTGAAACGGGTCATGACGGTATTTCCGCAGAAACTCGTAGCCGTGGCGGTGAGGGAAACGCCGGATTTAACAGGTATCGACAGCATCCGGGCGGCCATATCGCTGGTGGAACGGAACCTGGGCGACAGCGGGCGGGTTCTGGTACGCTATTCCGGCACCCAGCCGGTATGCCGGGTCATGGTGGAAGGCCCCGATGCTGCTGCCACCGAAGAAGGGTGCCGGGTCATCGCAGATGCGATAGATCAGGCGATCGGCATGTCGGGTGAAACGGAGAAGGCTGAAAACCGAAATCACCGCAGAGGCGCAGAGAACGCAGAGATAACTCATTGATAATTAGAAAATATACTCTGCGGACCTCTGCGGCCTCTGTGGTGCGAAATCACTTATTGCGCCTTGGACAAAAAAAAGGCCTTCGGCAAGGGCTGCCGAAGGCCTTAAATAGCTGATATTTTATATATTTTACTTGCGATCGCCAAAGATTCTGAGCAGCATCAGGAACAGGTTGATGAAGTCCAGATAGAGCGTCAGGGCGCCGATCAGCGCGCCTTTGCGGATCATGGCACCGGTGGCGTCAACGGGTTGGCTCATGGCCATGTATTTGATTTTTTGCGTGTCATAGGCGGTCAGTCCCACAAAAATGACGACGCCGATATAACTGATGATCATGTGCATGGCCGAGCTTTTCATGAACATATTGACCACCGATGCGATGATGATGCCGATCAGTCCCATGAACATGAACTGTCCCATGGACGTGAGGTCTTTTTTGGTCATCCATCCGTAGGCGCTGGTCGCCAGAAATGTGGCTGAACAGATAAAAAAGACCGACGTGATGGACGCGCTCGTGTAAATCAGAAAAATGGACGACAGCGTGGCCCCGTTGAGGGCCGAGTAGGCTATAAACAATGCCGTTGCAGTGCTGGCCTGCATTTTGTTCACGCGGGCGCTGAGGGTGAACACCATGGCCAGTTCAGCGATGATCAGCCCGTAAAACAGAATCGTTGGCTGAAGCCGGTTGCCCACCACCTGAAAGAGCATGCTGAGCAGCGTCGGGCTGTTGGCAAAAAAATAGGCGGTGAAACCGGTGAGCGCCAATCCGATGGCCATCCAGTTGTAAACGCTTCGGACAAAGCTGTTGACCCTGATCTGGGACTGGGCCTGTGTGCCCTGAAACGGTGCGGTCTGCATTTTGAACCTCCTGTGCATGTGCTTTACGGGTAAAAATGAATGTTTTGTCGCGAATAAGATAACACATGATGGTTTTGAATCAAGGCAAATCGGACGATCGATAAACAGATTTAAATTCGCCCCGATATGGTATAAGTCCTTTCACTGGCTAATGAAACGCGACAGATCGGCGAGGTATGCACGATGAAACCTCTGGAACTATACGAAGAGCTTAAACAGGTGGCCGAGAAACTGGATATCACGGTGAACGAGCAAAATTTTCGAACCACCGGTATAGCCGTTAAAAGCGGACTGTGCAAGGTCAGGGGCAAATATCAATACATCATGAACAAGCACAACAGCATCAACAAAAAGATCGAACTGCTGGCTGAATGCATCAATGCATTTGCTCACGAAAATGTCTACGTGATGCCCGCCGTGCGCGATTACCTTAAAACCCACGATAGCGCGGAGGAAGACGAGGGGAATGATTAAGGGGCGTGCACCGGTATTAAAGGTAGGAGAAACAGGGATTTACGGCACCCCTATATAAGTTTACATAATATATCTTATCAGACTTTTTAGGTATTCAGATTTTCCATGGCAATTCCAGATATCACCGACGCTCCCCGAACGATTCTCAGCGTTTCCGAACTCACTCGGCGTATCAAGAGTCTCCTTGAGGGGGCCTTCGAATTTGTCTGGATCACCGGGGAGATATCCAACCATCGGATTCCCACCTCTGGGCACCATTATTTTACGCTGAAAGACAAAGAGGCTCAGATTTCCGCAGTAATGTTCCGGGGCGCTGCCCGGTCATTGACTTTTTCTCCGGATGACGGTGTGCGAATCACGGGCATGGGGCGAGTCAGTGTCTATCCACCAAGAGGCAACTACCAGATTATTCTAGAATATATGGTCCCAGACGGTATAGGGGCGCTCCAACTGGCTTTTGAACAACTGAAAAGTCGCTTGGCAGCAGAAGGTCTTTTTAACACTGAACGCAAGCGCCCCCTGCCCCTTCTACCCAGGCATGTGACCCTGGTGACTTCGCCCAGCGGCGCCGTGGTCCATGATTTCATAAACATTGTCAACCGTCGTTTCGCCAATCTGCCCATCACCGTGGTGCCGGTGAAAGTTCAGGGCGATGGCGCTGCGCTCGAGATCGCCGCGGCGCTGGGGTTTATCAACCGCCGGGTTGCCACCGATGTCATCGTCATCTGCCGCGGCGGAGGCTCTCTGGAAGACCTTCAGGCATTTAACACCGAAGTCGTGGCCCGCGCTGTTTTTGACAGCCGTATCCCAGTAGTTTCTGCCGTTGGTCACGAAACCGACTACACCATTGCCGATTTCACGGCAGATGTGAGGGCACCGACACCGTCGGCCGCCGCTGAAATAATCGTCCCGGTGAAGACCGAGTTGGATAACACACTGAGACAAACCCGGTTGTCGTTGGAACGGCAGATACGTCATCGCCTGGAGCAGCACAGAAGGCAATTGAACGCGCTGTTCAGGCATCTGGGAAATCCTCGACGCCATATCATCGATCTCAGGCTGCATCTGGATGATATGACCGGCCGTGTGGTCCGTTCCGTGGCCGGAATGATCCGCAGGCAGCGCGAGAAACTCCAATGGAGAAGCCGTCAACTCGGCGTTTCAAGACTTCAGATCCGGCTCACAGAACA
Source organism: Pseudomonadota bacterium (assembly GCA_043825735.1). GTDB lineage: Bacteria > Desulfobacterota > Desulfobacteria > Desulfobacterales > JBDRRP01 > JBDRRP01. The sequence goes on from JBDRRP010000087.1 coordinate 53,787, forward strand.
TAATCAATCGCTTTATGATTATAATCTCAACTTGCTTAAAAACATCAATAATCTATTAATCAGCCGCAGACAAAAAATCCAAGCGACTGCAGGCATGCTCACTGCCCTGGATCCAACTGCCGTTCTCCAGCGTGGCTACAGCATCGCCCGCAATCTTAAGAATGGTCGCATCGTTCGAAATGCCGCCACGCTTTCGGTCGGCGACGGCGTCGAAGTGGTGCTGGCCCTGGGACGCTTCGAAGCCGAGGTAAACCGTGTCGACGAGAAATAATAGTGAGTGCCCATCCATAAACGGCATCTTTTGGCCCAGTATTAATGGGAGAAGACCCCAAGAAATTCATCAGTGTCCGTCCAGAAGTGGATGGACACTCATTAGGAGCCCCCGATATGGCCAAGCAGACATTTGAAAGCGCCATGAAACAATTGGAAAAAATCGTCGATACCCTGGAGGACGACACCGTCAGCCTGGACAGTGCGTTGAAGAAATTCGAAGAGGGTATGAAACTGGTTCGGTATTGTTCAGATCAGCTCGATGCCATGGAAAAAAAGGTTGCCCTGTTGACGGAAACCCCCGATGGTGGCGTGGCAGAGCTTCCGTTTACACCCATCGAGGGGGAATGACGAAACCCTATGACGCGCAGCACGACCCACTTCGCAAAAGCGTCTTTCGATCTCGCCGGTTATCTCACACGTCAGCGAGAACGGGTCAATTTGCATCTGGCATCCATCATGACGGGCATTTCCCCATCGCGTCTTCGAGATGCCATGCAGTATTCGCTGCTCGCCGGCGGCAAACGGTTTCGACCTGTTCTCTGTCTGGCCGCCGCAGAAGCTGTGGGAAATGCTGACCGAGACGTCCTCATCGCCGCCTGCGCCCTGGAATGCATCCACACGTATTCTCTGATTCACGACGATCTGCCGGCCATGGATGACGACGATCTTCGCCGGGGGCGCCCCACGTGCCACCGGGCCTTTGACGAAGCCACGGCGGTGCTTGCCGGTGATGGGCTACTCACACTGGCCTTCGAGCTTTTGTCGGATGCGGCCGAGCGCTCTCAGCAGCAGAATGCCGCTCGCTGGTGTCGGGTGATTCACGCCGTCGCCCGCGGCGCCGGCCACGCCGGTATGATTGAAGGGCAGATGCGGGACATGGCCGCGGAAGGCCGCCGGTTGGATCTCGACGCGCTTGAGCAGCTCCATCGACTCAAAACCGGTGCGCTGATTCGGGTTTCGGTGGAAACCGGCGCCACCCTGGCCGGCGCTGACCCCAGCTGCATTGCGGCACTTTCCGCCTATGCCGAGCAGCTGGGGCTCGCATTTCAGGTCACCGATGACGTTCTCAACGAAACGGGAAATCCTCACACCATGGGAAAGGCTGTCGGTACCGACAAGGATAGACAAAAAAGCACTTACCCCGCCCTCATGGGGTTGACCGAGTCCAGTACCCACGCCGCCCGCCTTATTGATAATGCCTTGAAATGCATAGGCCATTTTGATAACAGAGCGGAGCCCTTGCGGGCGCTGGCGACCTATATCCTACACAGGCAGCGATGATACCATGACCCTTCTCGACAGCATCGATTCCCCGGCAGACCTCAAGTTCCTTTCCCGCGGAGACCTGCCGAAGCTGGCGGAAGAAATCCGTTCAGTCATTGTGGATGTGGTGTCTAAAAACGGTGGACACCTGGCATCGAGCCTTGGCGCTGTGGAACTGGCCATTGCCATCCACTACGTGTTCAATGTTCCCACCGACAAAGTGATCTGGGATGTGGGCCACCAGGCTTACGCCCACAAACTGCTCACCGGGCGGCGCAAACAGTTTCACAGCCTGCGCCAGCACGGCGGCCTTTCGGGATTCACCAAAATCAGTGAAAGCCCCTATGATGCCTTCACCACCGGCCACAGCAGCACATCCATTTCTGCCGGTCTGGGCATCGCGTCCGCAAAGCAGATCAAAAAAGAAAAAGGCAAGGTCATCGCCGTCATCGGCGACGGATCCATGACTGCCGGACTGGCCTACGAAGGCCTCAACCAGGCCGGAGACAGCCATATCGACAAGGACCTCATTGTCATTCTCAATGACAACGACATGTCCATCGCTAAAAATGTCGGCGCCCTTTCCTCCTTTTTAAGTCGTACGTTTTCAGGAAAGAAACTCCAGGAATGGCGAAAGGAGCTCGGCGTTTTCCTGAAATCACTGCCTGGCATCGGTGACGATATGTACCAGATCGCCAAGCGAAGCGAAGAGTCGTTTAAATCATTTGTGACGCCGGGCATGCTCTTTGAGGCATTCAATTTCGAGTATTTCGGCCCCATCAACGGCCACCGGCTCAACCACCTTATAGATATACTAAACAATATCAATTATCTGGACGGCCCAATCCTTCTGCACGTGACCACCACCAAGGGCAAAGGATACGCCCCGGCCGAGAAGAATCCGGTGTATTTTCACGGCTGCGGATGCTTTGAAAAAGAGACTGGTGCTTGCATTGACAAACCCAAGCAGGCGCCCACCTATACCGAAGTTTTCGGCCGTACCATGGTGGATCTGGCCGCAGACGATGCCCGCATCATTGCCGTCACCGCCGCCATGCCCGAGGGGACCGGTCTATTGGCGTTCTCCAAGCGCTTCCCGGAACGGTTTTTCGACGTAGGCATCGCTGAACCCCACGGTGTCACATTCGCTGCCGGTCTGGCCACCGAAGGCCTGCGACCGGTGGTGGCCATTTATTCAACATTCCTGCAGCGTGGCTACGATCAGATCATCCACGATGTGTGCATCGAAAAGCTGCCGGTGGTGTTCGCCATTGACCGGGGCGGCATCGTCGGTGAAGACGGCCCCACCCACCATGGCCTTTTCGACCTGTCCTATCTGCGCAGTCTGCCCAATATGGTGGTGATGGCTCCCAAGGACGAGAACGAACTGCGACGGATGCTCAAGACGGCCCTGGATCACAACGGCCCCATTGCCCTGCGATATCCCCGGGGTATGGCTGAAGGGGTCGATTTGGACGATGTCATCACCCCCGTTGCCATCGGCCGGGCAGAAACGCTCATTGCCGGAGACGACCTGGCGATTCTGACCATTGGCCATACCGTTTCCGTGTCCCTGGCAGCGGCCGAGATACTTTCCGCTGAAGGCATCGCCGCCACTGTTGTCAACTGCCGTTTTGTCAAACCACTGGACACCGATCTGATTTGTGAAGTGGCCACTCGTTTGAAAAAAATCATCACCATCGAGGAAAATATTCTTCAAGGTGGATTCGGCAGTGCTGTGCTGGAATGCCTCAGTGACAACGGTGTCATCGATTGCCGGGTCCAGCGACTGGGTCTGCCCGATGCCTTCATAGAACATGGCACTCAGGCCCGTCTGCGATCGGCTTATGGTGTGGATGCCGCCGCAGTGGTGGCAGCGGCCCGTCGACTCATGGAACCGTAGTCCCCTCACTGCGGGCTTCACGGAGCACACGGAAATGTTTTAACCCAAAAAGATGTTTTCGCGCAGAGGCGCGGAGACGCAGAGAACGGCGAAAAATGGATATGAACGGGTTTTGACTGAAGGAAAGACACGCATCGATTTGCTGATGGTCCAGCGAGGACTGGCACCGTCCCGGCAACGGGCTCAGGCCCTGCTCATGAGCGGTGCGGTTCTGGTGGACGGCCGGTCAGTTGAAAAATCGGGCACCGTTGTCGATGTCGGCGCCGACATTCAGCTAAAAGGCAGCGATCACCCTTACGTGAGCCGGGGAGGATTGAAGCTGAAGGCGGCTATCGACGCCTTTGGGCTGGACGTGGCCGGTCTCGTCTGTCTGGATGTGGGCGCGTCCACCGGTGGTTTCACCGACTGCCTCCTAAAGCACGGTGCCGCCCATGTTCACGCCGTCGATGTCGGATACGGACAGATCGCCTGGTCTCTGCGGCAAGATCCCCGGGTGAGCGTTGTAGAACGCACCAATATCCGCAACATGGCAGACGACGCCCTTCCGGCGCCGGTGGATCTGATCACCATTGACACATCCTTTATCTCGCTGCGCATCGTGGTGCCGGCGGCCTTGCGTTTTCTCAATCCCGGCGGCAAGATAGTGGCCCTCATCAAACCCCAGTTCGAAGTGGGCCGCGGCATGGTGGGCAAGGGCGGCGTGGTCCGCGATCCCGCTCTTCACGAACAGGTCGTCAGGGATCTGACCGCCGTCTTTCAGCACCTCGGATTGCGCATTCGGCCTGTAGTCCCCTCCCCTGTTCTCGGTCCCAAGGGAAACCGGGAGTTTCTGGCGTGTCTTGATTTCGCTTGATTTTTTAGTAGCATCGGGCTAACGATTTCGCTTCACGCGAATCAATCCCTCACGAAACGGGAATACTTTATCAACCTACCAGAGAGGACCGGAGATGTCTGAAATCGTTGACAAACTGAGAAACATCGCTCTCGTTGGACACAGCGGTGGGGGAAAGACCTCGCTGTCGGAAGTCATGCTCTTCAATACCGGCATCACCAATCGGCTGGGAAGCGTGGAGGCCGGCAACACCGTGATGGACTTCGAGCCCGAAGAGCTCAAGCGCGCCTCAAGCATCAGCACCGGATTCAATCTGTTTCCTTGGAAAAAGCATGATATCAGCATTATGGACACACCCGGCGATGTCAACTTTTTCACCGACACCAAATACTGCATGAAGGCGGCCGACAGCATCGTGCTGGTCGTGGACGGGGTGGACGGCCTCAAGGTCCAGTCGGAACTGGCCTGGCAGTTCGCCGCCGACTACAACCTACCGTGCATGATATTTATAAACCGACTGGACCGTGATCGGGCCGATTTCATGAAAACCTTTGAAGACGCCCGCGACAGCCTGAGCCCTAAACCGATCCTGCTGCAGCTGCCTATCGGCAGTGAGGCTGAGTTCAAGGGCGTGGTGGATCTAATCTCCGGTAAAGCCTACGTGTACGACGAGGATGGTAAATCGAGCGAAACCGATGTACCCGCCGATCTAAAGGACCAGGTGGACAGCGAGAAGGAAACGCTTATCGAAAACATCGCCGAAGCCGACGATGCCCTGCTGGAACGCTATTTGGAGGGCGAGACCATCAGCAACGCCGAAGTCCGCGCCGCACTAAAAAAAGGCATCCTGTCGCGGATTTTTGCACCGGTTCTCTGCGGCTCGGCCACGGGCAATATCGGCATCGACAAACTGTGCGATTTCATCGTCGACGCCATGCCGTCACCGGCGGATCGCGGCGCCTTCAGTGCCTTGGCAGGTGATGAAACCCTGGAGATCGCCCCTGATCCGGACGCAGCGTTTACCGGATTCGTCTTTAAAACCATCGCCGATCCCTATGCCGGCCGATTGTCTATTATCCGCGTCGTTTCAGGCACTCTGGGAGGTGACGGTAACTTCTACAATGTCACCAAATCCGCCAAGGAGCGTTTCAGTCAACTCCTGCGCATCGCCGGCAAGGAACAAAAGACCGTCGAGCAGGCAGGCCCGGGCGCCATCGTGGCCATGGCCAAACTCAAAGAAACCACCACCGGTGACAGCATCTGCACTGACAACCGCAAGGTGTCCTTCGACTTTCCAAAAGCGCTTCCCACGGTCATCAGCTTCGCCTTGACCGCCAAGGTCAAGGGAGAGGAAGACAAGATCGTCCAGGCACTGAGCAAAATCATGGAAGAGGACCCGGCCCTGCAACTGGAGCGACGGGCCGAGACCGCCGAGATTCTTCTGTCCGGACTCGGGCAAATCCACATTGAGACCACCATCGAAAAAATGAAACGGAAATACAATGTGGAGACCCTGCTCAACACGCCCAAGATTCCGTACCGTGAGACGGTCAAGAAAAAGGTGCGCGTTCAGGGAAGGCACAAGAAACAGTCCGGTGGCCACGGACAGTTCGGCGACTGCTGGATTCAGTTGGCCCCCCTGCCCAGCGGTTCCGGATTCGAGTTTGTGGATGCCGTTGTGGGCGGTTCCATCCCCCGCCAGTATATCCCCGCTGTGGAAAAGGGTGTCGTTGAAGCGGCCGTGAAAGGCGTTTTGGCCGGTTTTCCCACCGTGGACTTCAAGGTGACACTGGACGACGGGTCCTTCCACGCGGTGGACTCTTCGGAAATGGCGTTCAAGATCGCCGGGTCCATAGCGTTCAAGAAAGCCGTCCAGGAAGCCTCCCCCGTGCTTCTGGAGCCCATCATGAGTGTCACCGTCACCACCCCCGATGAATTCATGGGCGACATCATGGGGGACCTGAACTCCCGGCGCGGCCGCGTACTGGGTATGGACAGCGCCGGCAAGTACCAGATCATCAAGGCCGAAGTGCCCCTGAGCGAATTCCAGACCTATTCCCCCGACCTGACTTCGATGACCGGTGGTCGGGGTATGTACAGCATGACCTTCTCCCGGTACGAGGAAGTCCCTTCGCATATGACCGAAAAGATCATCGCCGCGGTGAAGGCTGACGCAGAATAAACAGCGCTTCATCTCACTTCGGTCGATGAAACGCTGTTTATATAGGAAAAACGGGCGGGGCACAGCCCCCGCCCGTGCGTTTATACGCCAGGCCCCGCCCATAGCCCCCCCTTTTTCCGCATTTTCTGGACAAATCCAGCCAGAATTGTCTTTCCAATATGAATTCGGGCTGTTTCGAATTCATCCAAATTGACATTCCGCCCGGGATTTTTTATATCAGAACCATCTCTTCACCGGCCTCCCGTCGCCGATCGAATAGAATCAAGGCTTTGCCGGTGCGCCCTACCCATCCGAACGGCACGCGATATGAACGCGAGTAAATACAGACGACTGATCGGGCTGTTTATTTTAGGCTGCCTTCTATTCAATTACCCGATCCTCTCCATATTCGACCGGGCTGTCCTCATCGGTGGCATCCCCCTGCTCTACCTTTACCTGTTCACGGCCTGGGCGGTGGTCATCATGCTCATCGCACTGATCTGCCGGCCCCGGCGAGATGAATCCGACAGGGCATAACGCATCACCATGGGTGAGCGATGCTTGAAACCGGCACCATCCTGTTTTTTGCCTTCGGATATGTCCTGCTGCTTTTTGCAATCGCCTGGTACGGCGATCGCCGGGCAGATGAGGGCGCCAGTATCACCAGCAATCCCTACATCTACACCCTGTCGCTGGCTGTATACTGCACGGCGTGGACGTTCTACGGCAGTGTTGGCCGGGCGGTACGCAGCGGCGCGGGCTTTCTCACCATCTACATCGGCCCTACCCTCATGGCCGTCCTGGGATGGTTCCTGCTGAAAAAAATAATCCGTATCTGCAAGGTCTACCGCATCACCAGCATCGCCGATTTCATTTCATCGCGTTACGGGAAAAGCCCCATGCTCGCCGGGGGTGTGAGCATCGTGGCGGTGTTGGGTATCATTCCCTACATCGCCCTCCAGCTCAAAGCGATCGCTGTGAGTTACGTGCTGATCCGGCAGTATCCATCCATCCGCATACCCGATCACGTGTTCGACATCCCAGTGCTCGGAGATACCAGTTTTTACGTGGCCATCCTGCTCTCACTGTTCGCCGTGTTTTTCGGGACACGGCATTTGGAGGCCACCGAGCGGCATGAAGGGTTGGTGGCGGCGATCGCCTTTGAGTCGGTGGTGAAGATGGCAGCGTTTCTTGCCGTGGGCATCTTCGTGACCTGGGGAATCATGGACGGCCCGGCGGATATCTTCAGTCGGGTTAACGAAAACGCCCGACTCAGCCGGATGTTGACGCTGGAGCCTCCCGGCTCCGGTTACCTGGACTGGTTGGTCACCCTGTTTTTGTCTATGATGGCCATCGTTTTGTTGCCGCGGCAGTTTCAAGTCATGGTCGTCGAAAACGTGAACCCGGAGCACCTCAACAAGGCCATGTGGCTGTTTCCATTATATCTGCTGATCATCAACATCTTCGTTCTGCCCATCGCCTTCACGGGTTTGCTCATGTTCCCGGACGGCAGTGTGGACGCCGACACCTTTGTCATTTCGCTGCCCATGGCGGTGGACCAGCAGGAACTGGCCATGCTGGTGTTCCTGGGAGGACTCTCTGCGGCCACCGGAATGGTCATCGTGGAAAGCATCGCCCTGTCCACAATGATCTGCAATGATCTGATCATGCCGGTCCTGCTGCGTATCCCGCAGTTTGAGCTGTCCCGGCGTCCCGATTTGACGCGTCTCATTTTGAGTATCCGCCGCGGCAGCATCGTGCTGATCCTGATGCTGGGTTATATCTACTATCGGATCATCGGCGGGTTCTATCCGCTCGTGTCCATCGGCATCATTTCCTTTGCCGCAGTGACCCAGTTCGCACCGGCCGTCATTCTGGGAATATTCTGGAAGCAAGGAACCCGTGCCGGCGCCACGTGGGGCCTCGTGGCGGGGTTTTCGGTATGGTGCTACACCCTTGCCCTGCCGACCCTTGCGCAAGCCGGATTTGTGGGTCACGGCTTCATGACCGATGGGGCCTTCGGCTTGCACTGGCTCAAGCCCTATTCCCTCTTCGGAATGACAGGTATGGGGGAAGTCACTCACGGGGTGTTCTGGAGCATGGTATCCAACATGGGGACATACATCGGCGTTTCCCTGTTCACCCGACCCTCCATGATCGAACGGTCCCAAGCCGTTCTTTTCGTGGACGTAATGATCCTTCAGGGCGGTCCAGACGGATCGCCCGTAAGACCTGGGGTTGCCTCGGTGCACGACCTCAGGCGGCTTTTGGAGCGATTTCTCGGCAGGAAACGCACCTCCGAGGCATTTGCCGCCTTTGCCAATGGCCGCGACATCAACTGGGACATACAACAGGATGCCGGATCCGATCTGGTCGATTACATGGAAAAACTGCTGGCCGGCGCCATCGGTTCGGCATCGGCCCATGTGCTGGTGGGTTCGGTGGTCAAGGAAGCCCCGCTGGGACTCGACGACGTCATGCACATGCTCGATGAAACCCGGCAGTTCATCAGTTACAGCCGTGAACTTGAAAAAGCCACGGCAGAACTTCAGGCTGCCAATTTACGTCTGAAGGAACTGGACCGGTTGAAGGACGAGTTCGTTTCCACGGTGACCCACGAGCTGCGCACGCCGCTCACCTCCATCCGCTCCCTGGCCGAAATCATCCATGACACCCCGGATTTGGAAACTGATCGCAGCAAGCGGTTTTCTGCGATCATCATCAAGGAAAGTGAGCGTCTTACGCGGCTGATCACTCAGATGCTAGATGTCCAGAAGATCGAATCCGGCAGAATGACATGGAAAATCAGCCAGATGAGACCGAACGACATGGTCCGCGACGCCTTGGCGGCAACCCGCCAGCTCATAGACGACAAAGGCATCACCCTGGAATTAGATGTGCCCGACGGGCTGCCGAACATCACCGGTGACAGCGACCGGCTCATTCAGGTCATGGTGAACCTGATCTACAATGCCGTCAAATTCTGCCCGGAAAACACCGGCTGGATCCGCATCCGTATACGTCGGGAGAACGACATGATGCGGGTGGATGTTACCGACAACGGCATCGGGATCCCTGCAGCGTATCATCAGCAGATTTTTGAAAAATTTTATCAGGTCACTGACGACAACCGTGGACGCCCCATGGGATCCGGTCTGGGGCTCAGCATCACCCGCAGTATCATCGATTTTCACAAAGGACGCATCTGGGTAGACAGTTCCCCGGGCCAGGGCGCCACCTTCTCTTTTGTGCTCCCCCTCAAATTGTCACCGGACACACAAAACCCCTACGGTGTATAAACGAACCTGTGTGAGCATGGCGAGTCGCCATGCTCACGCAGGCTCGTTTATTTAGATAGTGTCCATCCAGAAATGGTAGATTTTGGTTCAGAGCAAGGCTTGAGCATTTTCGAAACCGGAGGAATAGCCTGCTATTTCGAGGATTTCGAAAAATGCGAAAACGCAGCTCTGGGCCAAAAGATGCCGTTTATGGATGGACACTAAATAGGATAGATGCCGGCAGGCACTGTTTATCCGGGGCAAAGCCGGCGTGAAAGGCTTCTCTGGCGGCGGGGAAGGGGCGGCGGTTTTTAGTTGAGATTTTTTTACCGTAGGGGCAGTCGCGGTGATGAAAACGCCGGGAGTTACTGTTTCCCATCACCGCGCCGATGTCGCTCGATAGCATCGACCACAGTCCGCGCCGGGCCGCCATAGCCTTTCGCTGGGCAGCCAGCAGCCTGTCGGCGTATCGATCGTTGGGCTTCAGAGGCAGGCAGTAGGCCAGCCCTTCGGCCGCCAACGTTTCGTTGAGCATCTGTCCCCGCTGGTCGTATACGTACGCCAGGGTTCTGCCGTATCGGTCGCTGAGGGTTCGGTCGAATTCGAGGCGGAGCGGGTAGCCGCCGATCAACTGCTGGTTTCTTTCTCGAGCGGTTTGGCCCAGAGGCTCACCCGGATGATCTTTTGTAGCCACTTCAGGGGTGTTGATGCCGATGTAGCGGATCCAGCGCCCATCGGCGAGCAGCACCGTATCGCCGTCGGCCACCCAATTTACCTGAAAAGGCCCGCCACCGTCGCCCGCCGACACGATTGCGGCCAGTACGACCATGACCCCGAGCACCGCCCACAGTGCCGGTCGCCGGTCCGGTGTCACTGGGTCACGCCGCAGACCCGACGCACGCTGTCGTCCAGCATGGCGGGCAGTCCGCCCTTTTCGGCCGGCGTGAATCCCATAGACCGCTGCCAGACCTCGTCGTCTTCCATGCAAAAATAGGTGGTTACTCCCGGGGCCCGTTTGCGAATCGCCTCGGCAACCTGGCGAAAGAGAGCGATGCGTTGAGGTTTGAAGTAGCGCATCTTGCCGTCCAGTCCCGGAACGAACTCTCCTGCGCAGGTGATATCGGAATTCGGGAAACGCCTTTCCAGGATCGCCTTGAGATCGGGCATAAACCGGAAGGTGCCCAGACTGATCCAGACCACATTGTCGGGGCGTACTACCTGGAACAGCCGATCGACCACCTCGGTGTAGGCACCGGCGCATCCGTCATAGATCATCATGGGATCGAAATGAAAGGCCAGTGGGTACCCCCACTCCTGGCATCGCCCGGCAGCCGTCAGTCTGGCCGTCAGACTGGCCGTGCGGCGCTCCTGCTTCCGGATCACCGTTTCCGTGTTGAGGGACCAGGAAACGATGGTGCGACGACGATGCCGGAGAGGCTGGAGGCGGTCTACAGCCACGGTTTTGGTCTTGAGTTCCAGCACGCTGGTATTCTGGGCGGCGAATGCCGTCACCAGAACGCCGGACAGGTCCGTCCACAAATCCCAGATAAGGCTGTCTGTGAACTCACCGGTGCCGATGCGTGAAAGCCGGCCTTCGCTGAAATGGGCCCTCAACTCGGTCAGCAGATCATCGTGGTTGAGAAAAAACTGCATGATCGGCGGGCGAAAATAGGCCTGGAGAATGCAATAGGCACAATCCAAGGAACAGAACGAGCCGATATGCAGGATCCGGTAGTCGCAGCAGGTGTAGTTCCGGGTACCGGGGCATGGTTTCAAAAAGGCCCCGGAGTTGCGGGTGAGCAGCAGCATGTTCTTGGCGGCCCCGATGGGGTCCGGCGCGGACTGAATGGCCGCAGCGATGTCGGCAAGGGTGCCCGGCAGCACTTCAGTGGCGCCGAACCGCGCCGGGATCTCCCGGGTCAGCGGATGCCCGGCAACGGCCGGATCTATGAAGACAGTTTTTTGAATCATGGCAAAACCGATGAAACCGTAAAAAGTGATTTTGAACCACAGAGACCGCAGCGGAACACAGAGAATATGATGAATAATTAATAGGTTATCTCTGTGCCCTCAGCGCCTCTGCGGTGCGCAGTGTTGTCAAGGAATTCCGATGAAGTCAAAGGACAATTTGACCTGGTATTTTTCGATACGTTTGAAAATTTCCTTCAGCAGGGTCTGTTCGATACGGGAAAGTTTTTTGGGATTGACGTAGTTATTGGGCGCCACGTGTTCGTCGGTGATGGCATTGATCTGGCGGACGAAGCGCTGCTGCATGAGAAACCCGTAAGCTTGTTCCAACTCGTGGTACTCCTCCCAGGTCAGCACTTCCATGAGGTAGAGCCGATGGAGGCGCTCCAGGGTATTGGTCTCGCTGACACCGTGGTGGATGGCGTAGATTCGGGCGAAATCGATCACCGGCATCATGGCACCCTTGATGTCGAAGGCATCCCGGTGCTCGCCCTTGGACTCCACGACGAAGTTGCGGAAAAAGCCCAGCGGCGGTTTGAAGCAAAGGGCATTTTCCGTCAGGTGACGGAAAAATCCGCTCCAGCCTGAAGTGGTCACAAACAGGTGCTTGCGCAGCGCGTCGATGAGTCCCACATCTCCATAGGCACCGCGAAAGTCGAAAAAGATACTGGCGTGAAGCAGATCTTCGGCTTCGGCGCTGCGAATCCACATCGTGAACTGCTTTTTCCACGCCGACAGAGGCTGGCACCACTTGGGATTTTTGGCCATGATGCCGCCCTGGCAGAAGGCATACCCGGCGCTGTCGAGCCATGTGCAGATGCGCTCGCCCAGCCTGAGAAAATAGCCGGTGACCGCTTCAAGCGCTTCAGGGGCGACATCCTTGAAAATAATGGCGTTATCCTGATCGGTTTTGAGCGTCTGCTCCTTGCGTCCTTCACTGCCCAGGATCATGAAAACAAAATCCGTCGGCGGAGGACCTTCCGCGATTACCGCGAATTGGACGATGCGATCGAGAATGGCGTCCGAGATGGTAGTGATCAGTCGGGTAACATTGTTTGCCTTGGCCCCGGCATTGATGAGTCCTTTGATTATGGCCGGCAACTGCTGGTGTTTGTCAAAAAGGACCTCGGGAGTCCCCGCCAGATGGATTTCCCGCAGCAGGAACAGGGGGGACTGGCCCTGGGCCATGAGCAGGTCGTGATTGGTGAGCATCCCCACCACATGGTCGCCTTCCCCGGTAACCGCAAGGTGCTTGATTCCCGATTGCATCATGGTCATCATGGCCTCGAATACCGTGGCCGCAGCCGGCATCGACGCCACCGGACTGCTCATGACATGGGCCACCGGCAATGAGATATCCGTCCCTGCGGCGATGACCTTTTTCCGCAGATCGTTATCGGTGACGATGCCGGCGATGGCGCCGTCGTCGGTGGTCACGAAAATCGAACTGCATCGATGCCGGCTCATTTTTACGGCCGCGTCCTGGATGCTTTCATGGTGCGGGCACTTGAGAATATTGGTCGTATAAATAGAGGAGATCTGCTGGTTGAGCAGTGGCAGCCCGGTGTCGCGGGGGCGATGGCTCTGGGCGATAATGGCCGCATAGGAGCGGTCAAGCATGCGCTTTCCGAATGTGTCGGTGAAAAACTCTGAAAAGGTGGCATTGGATTGGCAGACGGCGCGAAATGTTTGGCCGGCAACCAGGTAAAATGTGGTTTCTTCAACCGTACGCAGGGTTCGAACGGCCACGCCGTTGTTCACGAGCATGGAAATGCCGCCGAACAGGTCCCCTTCGCCGGCGAGCGCCAGCAGGGTCTTTCGACCGTCCTCTTCGTAGTAGCGTTCAGCTGCCCCCTTATAGACGACGTGAAGGTTTTCGACCCGGGAACGGTCCTGGATGAAGAGGACCGTCTCTGCCGGATATGTAACCATCTGGGTGTTTGCGACCACCGCTTCCAGTTCTTCCGGTTTGAGAAGGCTGAATGGTTCCAAGACGGAAAGGAAGGTGGTGATCTGGTTGAGAGCGAGAATGGATGCGTAGGATTCATTGAGCATCCGGCGGCTGAAGGTTTCAACGAAATATTCACGAAACTTCACGTACCGCGTGCACAAGTCGGTGAAGGCGTCCGTCGGAAGAAAGAAAAATGCGCAATCGGTCTGCGCTTTTGCCGTGCGCACGCTGATACCCTGATTCATGAGAATGGAGATCCCGCCGAAGATGTCCCCGGGGCCCAGGATGCCGCTGAGCTGTTTTTCCTCCTTTTTGTCGTAAAACAGCTCAAGGGAGCCATTCCGGATCAGGTAGACGCCTTCCAGACGGGTCCGGCCTTGCACGGCGAAAATGGTTCCTGCAGAAATCAGTTTTTCAGTCAGCCGCTCCGACAGGCTGCGTGCGTCCTTGGACGACAGGAGGGAATACGGATGTTGCTGGAGGAAATCGTCGAGTGATAACAAAAGCGACCTCGCGTCGTTCGGGGCCAATATTGGCACCCCTGTTCGCCCGCCCTGTCGGCGTGGCTCGGTTAATATGTCATCCGCGCAAAGTAAGTTTTTTGGGACGCGCGCCGAGCTTCCATCAATGAACGGATGCCCTGTTGTTTAAGCAGCGGAATGAGTTTTAGAAACACTTCCGCAGTCGTGATGGCGTCTCCCAGAGCCGTGTGTCGTCCTTCCACGGTGACACCCAGCCGTACCGCAATGGTTTCCAGTGAGTGGTCTTTTTGGCTCGGATGGACCACCGCAGAGAGCAGCATGGTATCCAGCACCGGGTTGATGAAATAAATGCCGGAGGAAGCCTCCTTCATCTGGAGCATGCGCATGTCAAAAGCGGCGTTGTGTGCCACCAGTACCGTGTCGGCCGCAAACCGATGGAACTGTGCGAGCACCCGGTCCACTGTGGGTTTTCCCGCCACCATGTCCTGGTTTATGCCATGAAATTTCACCGACTCCCAGGGAATCTGTCGCTGGGGGTCCACCAATTGATCGAAGGACTCCTCCCGCAGCAGGCGCTGGTTGACGATGCGTACGGCGCCGATGGAAATGATCTCATCACCGCCGCGGGGATCCAAACCGGTGGTTTCGGTATCAAAGACCGTGACCGTCAGTGCCTCCAGGGGCTGGCTGTCTGTACTCGGCAACTGCCCGGGTTGGTTAAATAGATCGAAATCATAAAATTCCGGTCGGCTGGTGGTCAGTACTGCGGCGCTTCGTTTCTGGTTCTCTTCCGGAGGCGGCGCCAGTGTGGGCAAAAGTATCCGGAGTCCGGTGCAGGAAGGATCGCTGCATGACGGTTTACAGGGGATCAGTTCTCCGTCGTGGCGCTCAATGACCTGTCCCAGGGTCATTGGCAACCGGGTGTCATCCGTCCTCACCGATGCATTCTGCCACTTCTGAAGGCGTTCCATGGATACCGCAGTACCAACCCATACCAGGTCCACATGTACAAAACGATCTTCAATCCGTCCCCGGACCGAAATCCGTGTAATGCCGTCGTGTTCGACGATCCGGGATATGATGAATCCCAGGGCCGTCAGCAGCAGGTAGCTGTCGGCTTTTACCCACAAAGCGTCTCCGACCGGAGGCATGTCCACCATGCATGCGGTGGCGCCGGTGGCACAACGTTGCTTCAATGCATGGAACAAATCGTCAAGCCTGACGGGGGTGAGCGGCCAACTACTGCGGGTTGCGGCTGGCAGTTGGGCTGCGGATTCGTCGAGAATACCGCTGAGAATAACGGCCTCGTCGCGAATGATAGTGCGCAGCCGGGTACGGCGCAGGTTGTCCATGTCCGGAAAAGCGACCATGAATTCGATGGCCGAGCGGATGCCGGCCAGAGATGCCCGGGCCTTGGTGATCAGATGTTCCAGGAGGCGGGACATGCGATACCGGCTTTCCATTCGTTCCGTCACGTCTTCGAACATCAGGATGTAGCCGTTGAATTCACCGTGAGCATCGAATACCGGCACCATTTCGCTCTGGATGAGCCGCCCATTTTTTCCGGGCGTCACGAAGTGGCAGGCCGCACCGGTATCGTTTCGAGCCACATTGCGCCGTATGTCCTCCATTGCAAATCGGATCAGGGCGCCGTCCACTATGCCCATGATGGAACGTCCCAGTCCTAAAAAATGCTCGGTGCCAGCGCCGGTCGGGTCCGGCGGCTCAGGGCCGTCACCGTCTTCAAACAGACGCTTGGCCTGTCGGTTGTAGAGAATGATCCGATGGTCCATGTTGCAGACGATCACACCCTGCGGCAGTTCAGACACCATGGCGGCCAGGATGGTTTTTTCCCGCTCACTCTCATCACGCGCCGTTGCTACCTGAGCGGATACCTGATCGTGGATGCTTTCGATACGTCCGGCCATGAGGTTGAACAGGTCGGCGAGTTGCTGGACCGGACGGCTTCCGTCGACCCGAATCCGGTGAGCGGGGTTGGCTGATAGGATGATGCGGGTCTCTTCAAGCATCCGGTTCAAGGGCAGGATATAATTGTTAAGCGCCCCGTCAAGGGCAAAACCCACGGCCGCGATGATGAGGATGGCACCCATGAAGAAATAGGTGGGGTAGTTCTTGACTAGAGAAAGAAGCAGGTCCTTTTCGGAGGGCGTGAGATCCTGCCAGAAGAAAACACCGAGGATAATGAATGTGATGGTGGTAATGCAGAGCGCCAGCGCCACAAACCACCAGAATTTGTTTTGGGTCCGCATTATTACCCGTTGAGCAATTCGCTGACCCGGCGCACAACGGTGTTGTTGGAAAAGGGCTTGGTGATGTAGGCATCCGCGCCCAGGACCATTCCCTTGGCAATGTCGACTTCCCTGCCCTTGGCGGTGAGAAAAATGATCCGGATGTCCTTCCAGGCGCTATTGAGCCGAACGATTTCACAGACCTCGTAACCGTCGATACCGGGGAGCATGATGTCGAGCAGTATCAGATCCGGTTGGAATTTGGAAATGCTTTCCAGCGCTTCTTCGCCGCTGTGGGCCACGGCTACCGAGTAGCCTTCGCGTTCCATGAGGAATTCGAGGGGAACCACGATGTTGGGTTCGTCATCGACGATGAGTACTTTAGGCGGCATCAGATGGTCCCTGTCACCTGTCGCCTTAGGACCGGCTGCGGCTGACCTTCAAGAGATCGTGGCCGGCACGCGGGGCGGCATGAAAACGGTTTCTGACTGCAGCACTGAAAAATCCGGCAGATGCCGCCTGCCGGCCGGTGATAACGGGCGGTGCCATTATCCGGTTTGTATTGTGGGGTTCTTATATCTAATGATGAAGTGAGCCATGCGGTGGGGGCGACACAAACACCCCCACCGCGTGGTTAAGCGGTTTATCCGAAGACGCCCCAGCCAAAGGCTGCGGTCCAGATGATGGAAAAGCCTACCAAGATAATCATCCACACATCTTCTTGTTTCATAGTATTTCTCCTAGACCAGTAGTTGGCAGTGACGATCGACTAATTCTCGACCACTTCCATGGTTTCCTCGTCTGCCCGCCGGCATTGCTCAACGGTCGTGGTGGCCATTTCTGCTTTAAAGCAGAGCGCCCAC
Source organism: Pseudomonadota bacterium (assembly GCA_043825735.1). GTDB lineage: Bacteria > Desulfobacterota > Desulfobacteria > Desulfobacterales > JBDRRP01 > JBDRRP01. The sequence continues at coordinate 71,010 of JBDRRP010000087.1, forward strand.
ATCATCACGATACCGATGATCCACCAGACAATCTGCCAGGACCACAGCGGCGGGAAGCCGGAGATGGAGAAGGCCGTGTTGCCGAGGATACAGGCAGGACCAATGGCGAAGAAGTACCATACCGGCACGAAGATCTTCATGATGCCGCGCCATTTCTTGCCCGATTCGCTGGGCTCGTCAACACTGTCCAGCCAACTGCGGACTTCCGCCTGGCGCTGGATGGTCTCTTCGTCGTCTTTCATGCCGATGCCGCGGCAGATGTAGGCCACGACCAGACCCGTGAACGTCCCCCAGAACGCGCAGTGCATGGACAGGGGGGACGGGAACACGGAGTAAGTGACGTAGACCGCGATCATGCCTGCTAGAACGCCCAGGACGGCGCCGATGGCAGGGAACCGGAAACCCCAGATGACACCCAGCAACAGCACGTACATGACGAAGCCGTAGGCGGTAGCCAGCGCCCCCAGAATAACCAGGGCGGCTGTCGATGTGAGACCGACCGCCAGGGCAGCAATGGTCAGAACGGTGGCCAGAAGACGGTTTACCCAGATCTGCTCGGCATCGCTGCATTTCTTTTTCTTGATGTAGCGCCAGTAGATGTCGCGCAGCAGAATGGAGCCGCCGGTGCCGATGTAAGGCGCCGCCGTGGAGTGAATGGCGGCGATGGCGCCGATGAAAACGACCCCCAGCATGAAGGGCGGCAGGAACTGCTGCATCAGGATCGGCACCGTGGTTCGGTTGTTGAGGCCCTTGAAGATTTCGATCTGCTCAGGCGTAAGGCCGGCGCCGGTGGTCTGCAGAACGCGCGCGCCCATGCCCTGGAAGGCCGTGAAGTAAAACAGGGCGAAGCCGACTACGAAGGTGGACATGAAGGCCTGCTGCCAGGCCAGGGGTTTGGGGCTCTTGATGCCGAACGTCCACATGGTGAAGGCCGGGGATGACTGGATCCCCATGAGGGCGAACATGTAGGTGAGAATCATCACCGATGTCCATCCGCCCTTGAGGCCGAAGTGGATGACTTTCGGCACTTCGAGGTACTTGGTTTCGAGCTTCATGATCTCGCTTGAAAAACTGCTCCAGCCACCCATCTGGGCTAGGCAATAGGCCCCGAGGATGATGATGCCGCCCACCAATAGGACGAACTGAATCACGCCGACCCAGGTACTGGCCTTGAGACCGCCGGTGCAGACATAAAACCAGACGATGAAGGCCAGAAAGAGGCAGCCGAAAGTGACCGGTACGCCGGCGATGACGTTGAACAAAGCGCCGGCGGCCATGAGCTGAACGGCCGAGTAGAATACGGAGTACAGGACGGCCGTCAACACGACGAGAAACCTTAAGAATTCATTGTTGAAATAGTACGCATACATGTCGCCGGGGGTGACGAACCCGTAGCGTTTGCCCAGCAGCCAGGTTCGTTTTGAGAAAAACGTACCGGTGATGGGAATGGTGAGGACGTAAAACGAGGCGAAGGCGTACGCCAGACCGTCTCGCCAGATCAGACCGGGGTGACCGATGAAGGTCCACCCGCTGAAGGAGGCAGCGGTGGCAGCCAAAAGAAATGCGAAAAACGGAATGGAACGGCCCGCGATGGCGTAGCCCTGTGAGGACTTTTCTGTAAAATAACCCTTCAGTCCCCAGTAAAAGCAGTAGACGATGTAGATGCCCAGCATGATGTAAACCCAAGTGGTTCCACTCATAACTTCCCTCCTGTGGCAAATGTCGGTAAAGGTGACCGGTTAACCGGTTAGGACGGTTTTGCGTGTCACACCCTGCAGTACTACCACCTCCTTTCTATGCGCATTGATGAGGTCTCGTTCAAGATGACCTTTTTACTTGTGAAGCGGTGCCGGCAGTGCCGGCCGCCGCGGTGCCTCCGAAGGGGCGCCGCAGCAGCCGGCATCGTTCGGAGTGGTGTTATTTAGCCATTTTCTGGATGTGCTCCACGATCTCCGGGTTGGCCAGGGTGGTTACATCACCCACGTCACCGTTGTTGGAGATGGCGCCAAGAACCCGGCGCATGATCTTTCCGGACCGGGTTTTGGGCATGTCCGGAACGATCCACACTTTTCTCGGTTTGGCGATGGGGCCGATCTCCGTGGCCAGTGCCTTGGAGATTCTGGCGGCCAGCTCGGCCGTTGCTTCGAATCCGGGTTTGAGCGCCACGTACAGATCGGGCACAACGCCCTTGATCTCGTCTCTGACCGGAACCACGGCGGCTTCCGCTACTTCTTTCACCGTCAGTGCCGCAGACTCCAGTTCCTTTGTGCCCAGCCGGTGGCCGGAGACGTTGATGACGTCGTCAATACGTCCCAGGATCCGGTAGTAGCCGTCCGGTCCTTCTACGGCGGCATCGCCGGTGAGATAGGGCCAGTCCTGCCATCTTTTGCTCTTGGGGTCCTTGCAGTAGCGCTCGAAATACGTACTCACGAAGCGATCGCGGTTGCCCCAGATGGTCTGAAACATGCCCGGCCAGGGGTTCTGAATGCAGATATTACCGGCCTTTCCGGCGCCCCGGGGCAGTTCCTTGCCCTCGTCATCGTAAATGATGGGGTGAATGCCGGGCATGCCGGGTCCGGCGCTGCCGGGCTTCATGGGTTTCAAGGCCGGCAGGGTGCTGCAGAGGAAGCCGCCGGTCTCTGTCTGCCACCAGGTGTCCACGATGATGGCTTCCTTCTTTCCGACGAATTCATAGTACCATTTCCAAACGGCGGGCTCGATGGGCTCACCCACGGTGGTCATATGCTTGAAGTGGTAATTGTATTTGGCGGGCTCGAGTGGACCGACTTTCCGCAGCGCCCGAATTGCGGTGGGGGCGGTGTGGAAAATGTTGACATCCAGGTCCTGGGCGATGCGCCAGCAGCGGCCGGCATCCGGATAGGTGGGGATGCCTTCATAAATGACCGATGAGGCGGCCAGCGCCAGCGGGCCGTAAACGATGTAGGAGTGTCCCGTGATCCACCCGATATCGGCCATGCACCAGTACACGTCTTCGGGATGGATGTCCTGGACGAACTTGGAAGTGCCCGTGACATAGGACAGATAGCCGCCGGTGCCGTGCTGGCACCCCTTGGGCTTGCCGGTGGTGCCGCTGGTATACATGAGAAAGAGCGGATCCTCGGCGTTCATGCGTTCGGGCTCCACGCGGACCCCGTAAAAGTCTTTGAGCTTCTCGTTGACGAAATAGTCGCGGCCGTCCACCATGGGTGTCGGGGCCGAATACTTGCCGGCATATCGCTGCCAGACCAGGACCTTGTCCACGACCTGGCCATCTTTGGCCGCCAGTTCGCAGGCCACGTCGGCCTTTTCCTTGTGATCCAGAAGGCCGCCGCCGCGGTAGTAGGCGTCGATGGTGATAAGCACCCGACTTCCGGAGTCGACGACCCGGTCGGCTGCCGCCCGGCCGCTGAAGCCGCCGAACACCTGGGAATGGATAACGCCCAGACGGGCGCAGGCCAGCATGGTGATGGGCAGCTCGGGAGTCATGGGCAGGTGGAGCGTGACCCGGTCGCCGCGTTTCAAGCCGGCAAAATCACGGAGCAGCGCAGCCATTTCATTCACCCGCACATAGAGCTCTTGATAGGTGATGTGCTCCACCTTCTCCTCTTCAAGTTCGGGCACGAAGTGGAGCGCGGTCTTATTTTTGTGTTTTGCGAGGTGTCGGTCGATGCAGTTGAAACTGGCGTTGATCTGCCCTCCCTTGAACCACTTGTAGCAGGGGGCGTCGCTGGTATCGAGGATATCGTCCCAGTACTTGTACCAGGTCAGCAGATCGGCGTACTCTTTAAAGCAATTGGGAAAATTATCCAGGCTGAACCGGTCGTATATTCCCATGTCGGTCATGTTCGCCTGGGCGATAAAATCTACTGAAGGGTACACCAGATTTTCTTCCTGCCAGTGGACGGCTATCTGCGCTTCTGAAGTTTCGACGACTTCTCTTTCGGCCATAAATCCCTCCCTCTCAAAGCAGTTATTGAAAAAAACGATAAGGTGGTGGATCAACGGGGTGAGGCGCTAGGCATCCCTCCTTTCCAGCAGTGCATCGATAGTGAATAGTTCGTGTTGTAAACCGACCGAGCTGATCGCCCCAAGGCCCAACTGCCCGACACAGTAACGGCGGTTACCGGTATCCGTGGCCTTAAATATAAAGCGGTAATCGGGTATCATGGCAAATCCGGTATCGGAGATGTTTTCATTCCGCGTTCAAGGATCTCGAAAGCGATGTCGAGTGTCTGCCTGAGAAAATCTTTACGCTCGTTAAAAACTTTTTTACTTTCCTCCCAGAGGACCACGCCGGAGAAAAGGCTCCATGTGATGTCAGACAAGGCGCTGGGTGAGCCAAAGATGTTTTTGTCGGTGGTCGAGAGATGGCGGTAGATACTGGTCATGCTCGCGATGGACGAATCGGATAGATTCTGAATGTTCTCCAACAAGTCCGGAGAAAGGCTTTTCAGCGTTTCGCTCGATTGGAGATGAAACATGTTTATCAGCACCAGCGGATCGAATTCATAAACATCCAACATGGCCTCTTTCAATGATGTTAAGGCTTCGTTCGTGGAAATGGATGTGTCCGTATCCAGTTGTTCCAGCCTTATATTAAGGTATTTGAGTACCCTGAGAGACAGAGAGGCATACAGTTCGTCTTTGTTCTTGAAATACAGATACAGCGTCCCTGGGCTGAGCTCGGCCTCTGTGGCGATGTCTTCCATGGTGGATTTATTAAACCCTTTTTCAGCGAAGACATGCTTAGCGGCAACCATGATCTGCTGGCGCCGACGCTCCTTTTCCCGCTCTTTGCGCTCTTGTATTCCCATAATAGAATGAATGATATTTATTTCTTATAGGCTTTTAAATTACTTGGAATGAATTTGTCAAGTGCTTTTTATTCATACTTTTATTCCAACCCACATTTTGTTATTATTTGGAATATCAAATTGACTGTCATATTTTGATCCTTTTGGTATATATTCCATTTCGCTGTATTTCTCGGAGGAATGATGATAGACACCGGGGGTATCGTGGACCTATGGACGTTGGGACGCGACCGCTTGCATGACGATTTCACTATGGAGATATGATGAACGCTTTTTGGGCCCATTTCCAGTCGTTCCCGTCCAGCGCCAAAAATGGCATCATCCTTTTGATCGCTGCCTGGTCTTGGCTGTTTTTTTCCATAAACAGGTTCTTTCTCCCCGGTGAGCTCCCGGAAAGAGTGCTGGCGGCCGGCATCATGGCCTGTATCATCATTTTCAAGGTCCGAAGTTGGGCCCGGGTGTTGTGCATCCTTGGCAATGCACTGGCCATTTTGGCGCACATCCAGTTTGCTTATCATTTCTTCATGGTGGGTGACTCCGTCAAAGCCTTTGCCGCGGTCATCACCATCGTACTGTTCAGTGCCTCCACAATTTATCTGGGGGTGCCTCAGACGGCAGGTTTTTATAAAAAACACACGCCTGATCCTGCAGCCGCACTGGAAGGGAAAAACGATCCCCAAGAGGGTGGGCCGTCGGTTGATGCCAAGTGAACAAAATTGGTGATTGATTACCATCAACGTGATGTGAGGTGAGCATGGCAGTTGAAGAACGAGATGTGAGTTGCGCCTGCGGTAACACCTATCCTTCCAGCCTGAGCGTCAATTGGTGCCCCAAATGCGGCAAGCGGGTTTTCGATACGGAAAAGGAACGGCGACGTCACAAAGTCAGCACCTACTATTATTACGGTATTTCACTCGTGGCCGTCTCAGCCCTGACCTATTTTTTCGTCGAACTGATTCTCATACCGATTTTTACCATGACCGCACAATAGCCCCATGAAGGTAGATTAAGCCGTAGAAAAGCAATTTTCTCGCAAAGACGCTAAGCGCGCCAAGAAAACCTCCATTAATATTAGTGTGTTGTCTTTGCGATCTTTGCGGCTTTGAGAGAGATCCCGACTTTTTACGGAGAAACTCGCTAGTGTGATGGACGGCGATCAGTCAGCAGATCGGTCCAGAATGCGGCTGAGATGGCGGGATGACACCTTCTCCTTCAATTCCTCCAGTTGGCGATTCAGCGCCTCGATAGATGTGAAGGAAAGGGTCATCGTGTAGGCGGTCCCTTCGAAAAACGGCGGCGCATCCAAGCGGATACCCTGCCCCAGCGTCAATAATTTGAGGCATTTGTTGAATTCCGCCTCGGCTGCCACGAGCCCCGGGTAGCGCATGCGTTTCAGCTGCCGGCGCAGACCGTGTGTTTTCGCACCGATATCGGTATCTGCGTTGTCCAGCAGCCCTCTCAATTCCGGCCCTTCCAGAATCTGCCCGATGGTCTGACCATCTCTGCGAGAAAGGTCGCGGCATATCCCCAGGACCTCTCTTTGTCGGCTCAGACTTAAACGCAAATCGGCGAACAACCTGCCCAGAGTTTCCCCGTCAGCCGGTTCCAACGTCCCCAGCTCAAGAGCCATCGCCGTGCCGACGACGCTGCGCTGCAATAGTTGTTGGATGTCGGGGGGCAGCGCGGCCAACGCGAGTTGCATATCCAACCAGGCGGGATTGTCAGGAAGCATCAGGGCATTCAGGCATTCCCGGACGACCCCGGGATCGGTGATCCGGTCGCGCAGCAGTTTAACCGATCGGGCCATTTCGACGGGGTTGAGTGAGCGCTGAGTGCTGTTGTCGCCGATGGCCAGAAGGCAACGGCACCGGTCGCTCAAATCCCTTTCAGGGGTAACCCTGGCGATGATTTCAGTGTGGCCCAGTAAACGGCAAGCAGCGATTCTCCGGAACCCGGAGAGGATGATGAGCGGTCCCCCACAATCCATAAGCCGGATGGGATGGAGCTGCCCGATGCTGCGGATACTCTCCGATAACCGGTCATCGCGCTCGGTAGATATCCGGTAGGTAACATCCTCGGCATCGATACGGGACAGGGCTATCGATCGTATGTCACGGGGCATAGGAACGGCCGGTGAGCTGCGTATAGGCCTCTCTGTATTTTGCCTGCGTGTTGTCGATCACTTCCTTGGGCAGGCGCGGGCCGGGGGCTTTCTTGTCCCAGTCGAGGGTGAGCAGATAGTCTCGAACATATTGCTTGTCGAAGCTTTTCTGACCGCCGCCAGGCATATAACTGGCGCTGGGCCAGAATCGGCTGGAATCGGGCGTCAGTACTTCGTCGATGAGAATCAACTCACCGTCGAGGAGCCCGAACTCAAATTTGGTGTCGGCGATAATAATGCCCTTCTCGCGGGCCAGCACTTCGCCCTTTCGGTAAATCGCCAGGCTCAGGTCTCGGGCCTTTTCAGCCAATTCGCGGCCGACCCTTTTCACGGCGCCATCGAAATCGATATTCTCATCGTGCTCGCCGAGATCGGCTTTGGTAGAGGGTGTGAATATCGGCTCCGGGAGTTTCTCAGATTCCACCAGTCCTTCCGGGAGACGGATACCGCAGATGGCGCCGGTTTCTTTATAATCCTTCCAACCTGAGCCGGTGATATAGCCGCGCACCACGCATTCGATGGACAGGGGTGAGGCCTTTTTCACCAGCATACTACGGCCTTTCAGAACCTCTGCATAGGGCTGGCAACTCGCGGGGTAGTCGGCCACGTTACTGGTAATGACGTGGTTTGCAATGAGCTCGCTCATGGCAGAAAACCAGAACAAGGAGATCTGAGTGAGGATTTTTCCCTTACCGGGGACAGGGTCGGGCAGTACGACATCAAAGGCTGAAATACGATCTGAAGCCACCATCAGCAGGGCGTCGCCCAGATCGTAGATATCACGCACTTTGCCGCGGGATCGTAGCGTCAGATTTTTAAAATCGGTGGTGACGACGGGGTTACTCATTGGGTGTCCCTTTGCCGCTCAGGGCGTGTATAAACCACTTCAGTTTCGGATAGGAGTCCGTTTCGACGGTGGCAAATTCGATGCCGGTTTCGTATTTTCCGGCCCCCATTGGTTTGGAATATACGGCATAGCCCTTGAGCTCAAGCAACTCGTCTTCCAAACCCAGCGTGATCACGAGCGGATCTCCCATGGGGACGTCAAATGTCGTTTCCAGCAGCATTCCCGATTCGGACAGGTTAAGCGTGCGCCCCATCCCCTGAACCGCGGCGTTGCCGTCTTCGGTCGCAAAGACGTGGGACAGGTTGAGGGAACGGATACGGGCGTGTCTGCGTTTGTTTTCTTCTGTCATGGATCCATCCCTTTCCATCCGGCTGCAGTTCGGGTCACGGTTTTTTGAAAGCTTTTTGGTACAACCCGCAGGCGATCTGGGTGGTGGCTGAAATGCAGATGGATGTGCTCTCAATGATATTTTTGAAGGTCTGGGACTGGCGTTGATATTCCGCTTGGAGCTGATCCGTGTCGAGGCGGGACACTTTCAGGTCCTCCGAACCGTAGACACAAGCATTGTCCGGCTCGTGGCCGAGATTGAGGAAGTGAAAATTTCCGAAAACGTCACCCTTGCCCAGCATGGCCAACGGCACATCATCCTGTTTTGTGCGACGCACCAGGCAGGCGTCTCCTTGGGAGATCATGAACAGTTTTTCCTCGGGCTGCCCCTGCTTGACAACCGGTTTGCGGCCGTTGAGATAGTCCCGGATATTGTTTTTTTTCATCCGGATATCCGCCACGTTGTCCGTTACGCGCTTGAGCCGGCGGTCCAGGCTGATCACAAGATCGCGCATGGATGCCGATAGCTTCGAGAACTCAATGGCCAGCCGCTGCGCGTCGAGAACGCCCAACTGAACCGTGGTGGCGCTGCGGACGGTGGCACTACGCACAGTGCCTTTCATGAGGAACGATTCCACGCTGCCGATAAAGGCGCCGTCGCCCAGTTTGAGGATTTTCAGCGGTTCTTTGCCATCCACGTCGCGAATCACATCAACGGCGCCTTCAAGGATCACCCAGATCCAGTCGCCGTGCTTTCCTTCAACGACCAGGGGTTCATCCGGGCCAAAGGTTTCCTCGTCCACCACGTACATGTAGTCGACCAGAGGCCCTTTGATGACGTGCGATCCTTCTTTTCCGGATGAGAGCGCGCCGCTCTCCTTGGGCCCTGACGGACCAAGCGTCGGAATCTGGCCATCATCCATCATCCGCAGGCCTTCCAGGATGATTTCCATTCGACCCTGCTTGATCGCCTTTTCCCGGGAGAACTGTTCTTTTCGAAACTCGAACTGACCGGTGGTCCACCCGAACAGGGCATAGAGCGCTGAATCCGCTGTCATGTTTCCCACGATGGCATCCACCGGGTTGCCATCGGTGAAGTAAACCACGCCGATATCCGGGGTGTACTGACTGTGAAGCCGCAGAATTCCGGTATTGCCGTTACCGCCCAGCAATTGCAGAAGGTCGGCAAGGCCCATGAATTCGAGACGGCCCGTGAGTTCTGCGGTTTGGTTCATGAGTCGTGTTTACCCGGCCCAGTTCATTTCTTTTTGCAGATACCTCAGAGTCGATTGAAGTGCGGCCTTGAGGGTCTGACCGACGCCATCGCCCCTGAAAGCACTCGCCTGAAAGGTGGGCGCCTTCAACTGGCGGTTGAGATCCCGCTCCATCATTTCGATGGGCATTATTGGAATGCCTTCTTCAGCCAAATCCCGTTTGTTGAATTGGATAATCAGTGGGACTTTGAATATGTTCATGCCATAATCTTTGAGGTTAACCTGGAGATCTTTTAGCGACAGCATGTTCTTTTCGCGACGGACCTCCATGGAATCGGCAACAAAGACCACGCCGTCGACACCCCTCAAAACCAGTTTGCGCGTGGATGCGTACTTGACCTGTCCGGGGACGGTGTAGAGCTGGACACGCACATCGCAGCCTTTGATCTTGCCCAGGCCCATGGGCAGAAAATCGAAGAACAGCGTTCGGTCGCCCTCGGTATTGATGGACACCATCTCCGCTTCGGTTTGTTTCTGGAACATTTTGTGGATCATTTCCAAATTGGTCGTTTTCCCGCACCGTCCCGGGCCATAGTAGACCAGTTTGCACTCGATCTCACGTTTGCGCGCATTGAATACCGCCATAATCCGTCTCGTCCTTGTCGCCCGCTCGACTGGTTGATAGTGACCGACCGGTCGCCCCTGCCGGTGTTTTTAAAGACCTCCTGCAGACGCCTTACCGCATCAGTGCGGGATCGGCTGATTTAATGCATTACGTGCTGCTGACCTTGATGTCTACGCTGAAATCACCTTTGCGAGGGCCAACGCGGATTTCCGTTTTTGCGGAAATAATGCCGGAGCCCTGAAAAATGGCAATGGGTGAGTAAAACTGCACCTGATCGAGCTTGTCGCCTACTTTGAGGTTTTCGATGAGGTTTTTATTGTGACTGGTGATCAAAACGCTGATGACGTTGCCGCTTTGGAAACTGACATCCAACTCCACCATCTCGCCCTTTTTGGGGCCCGTGGTGAATGTGAGTCCGATGGAATTGATGTCAAGAATCTCTTCTTCTTTCTCTTCAATCTCGATTTGAGGCTCTTCTACCGTCACCGTCGGCACTTCCAGTTCGGGCAGTTTTTTGTCGATCCCCTTCTTGTCCAGAATGTCCTGGAAAAAGGCTTTCAGCTTGGCCAGTTGGTCTTTGCTGAATAGTTCACCCCTGAGCCATCCCTTGAATTGGTCAATGCCGTTATCGATGGCGCTGGTGGCAATATGGCACCGGATGATGTTTTTGGCGGCCGCCAGCCGGACAGCGTCCTGGCTGAGCAGGGCCGTGAACTCTTCGATGGCTTTTTCATACTGGCCGAATTTGGTCAGCGTAATGGCGCCGTCGAGGGCCTGGGCGGCTTTGTCTTTCTTCTGAGAGAAAGAAAACAGCCGTTTGATGAGATCCTGGGTTTCTGCCTTCATCGTGGGTGCATCGGGCGCGCTTTCCACCCGGGCGATCTCCATATCCACAGCCTTGATCTTAGTGGAAATACCGCTGAGCAGAGACTCCTTGTTTTTTAAATTTGTGATTGACTGGATAATTGTGGCGGCTTGGGAGAGGCAGCCCTTGGCTTCATTAAGCAGCCCCTGGCCGCGATACAACTCCGATTCTTTCAACAACCCTTTGATCTTAGTGCCGACATCCATTTTATGCTCCGTTTCGCCGCCTGATACCCCTGATGCCTGAACCGGTCTGCGCGTCGGTCAATTGGTCGTCATTCCAGTGTTCAACAAATTTGTAAATTACCCTCTTTTTTCATAAAATGTCAATAATTCAAAGCCGTTTTTATGGTTGACTTCAGTCCCGTCTGTGCTATCCCCATAAGCCATACTGGTATGGAGAGTCATGTTTAACCGCGTTTTTGAGCAAAAGGAGTCAGTATGGACAAGAAAGTATCGGTTATCGGAGCGGGCAATGTGGGCGCGACAGCGGCCCAGCGTCTGGCGGAAAAGGAACTTTGCGACGTAGTGCTGGTGGACATCGTCGAGGGCGTTCCCCAAGGCAAGGCGCTCGATCTCATGGAGGCGGCGCCGGTGGAAAAGCACGACGCCACCGTGACCGGCACCAACGGTTATGAAGAGACCGCCGGCAGCGACATCGTCATCATCACCGCGGGCATCCCGAGAAAGCCGGGCATGAGC
>JBDRRP010000088.1:0-31066 GCA_043825735.1 Pseudomonadota bacterium
AAGGACTTAGGGCATTTCCGATTCGCTCGCAGTCGCTCGCTGGGCTGGCCCGCGCTTTTCGAAATCCGCCGAAGGCGGACAAGTCCTCGGGCTGTTCGTCTGGAACACGGTGCGAAGCACCGGGTTTCCAAGACAAATAGCACGCTATTCCTCCGGTTTCGAAAATGCTCAAGCCTTGCTCTGAATCACGCTTTTCGCCTGGAACCTTGAGCGCAGCGATGGGTTTCTAAGGCAAATCTACCATTTCTGGCTGGACACTATTGAGTGTTCATCGGGAGAACGGTTTGCTTGAAAATGTAAAACGGCTCATGAACCGATTATTGTCCTGGATTCACAGCGGGGCTGTAAAACACCCTCCGTGCGCCGGGTGAGGAGCCGGCAATGGCGGCCGGAGGCCGCCTGGAAAAAGTAAAAAGTGAACGGTAAAAGGCTGCAGGTGTGGGTGGCGCCATTGGATATTAGGAGAACGAATATTTTTGTAGGGGAGGGCTGTTTATCCCCTCCCGCTGATCTTAAATGGTTTTGTCGCTCGGGAGGGATAAACCCCTCCCCAACGAAACAGCAAGAACCCCAGCTGGAGAATAGTGCATAACCAGGAAAGATAATTCGCTTTCCCGGGAGTTCTCTGCGTCTCCGCGCCTCTGCGCGAGAACGTCTTTTTGTGTTAAAAAACGCCTGTGTGCTCCGTGAACTTCGCAGTGATATGATTTTTTCCGATTTTGATGCGTTTGATATCAAAGGGAAGGTATATCCATCCGCGCATGCTCGTTTTAGGAATTGAAACATCGTGCGATGAAACCGCCGCCGCGCTGGTGGTCGACGGGCGCGAGATCCGTTCATCGGTGGTCTCCTCCCAGATCGCCGTGCATCAGCCCTACGGCGGGGTAGTTCCGGAACTGGCCTCCCGAAAACACCTGGAAAACATCGTATCCGTGGTTCAGTCGGCTTTTGATGAGGCCAGACTGACCGCCGGCGATCTCGACGCGGTGGCCGTCACCCAAGGTCCGGGGCTGGTGGGGGCACTGCTGGTGGGATTCAGCTTCGCCAAGGCCTTCGCCTTTGCCCGGAACCTGCCGTTTGTCGGGGTCAACCACCTCGATGGGCACATCAATTCGCTCTTTCTGACCGATCCGCCGCCCCGGTTTCCCTTTGTCACCCTCCTGGTTTCCGGTGGGCACACCAGCCTTTATCACGTCACCGGCCACACCGCCGCGACCCTCCTGGGGCAGACCCGGGATGACGCCGCCGGCGAGGCCTTCGACAAGGTGGCCAAGATGCTCGATCTCGGGTATCCGGGCGGCCCGGTCATCAGCCAAATGGCCGAAGCGGGAAACCCCGCGGCCATCGCCTTTCCCCGCCCTTTTATGGACAAATCGGAATACGATTTCAGCTTCAGCGGTCTGAAGACAGCGGTGAGTCGTTATATCCATGACGTGAAGGGGTCCGTTACCGACACCCTCGTTCGCGATATCGCCGCCAGCTTCCAGGCCGCAGCGGTGGACGTGCTCGTGGGAAAACTCTTTCGGGCCGCAGATGCGCTCGGGTGCCGGAGTGTGGCGATGGTGGGCGGTGTGGCGGCCAATCCGGTGCTCCGTAAATCCGCGGGCGAGGCCGCCGGCCGCCGCGGTGTGGATCTTTTTGTCCCACCGGTCGCCCTGTGCGGAGACAATGCCGCCATGATCGCCGCCGCCGGCTACCACCTCTTCAACGCCGGGCGCACCGCCGATCTCACCGCCGACGTTTTTTCCACCAGCCGTCTGGGCACTGCCGCACCGTGAGGCCGTGGTGATTATCGCACTTGTCAGAATAATGTTCCGATTCATCCCCAAGATCCTATCGGGGTCGGGATCGAAATCGGGATCGATATCGATGATTTTCAAGGCCGATAGCGATTTCGAAAAATGCCGGATTGAGAATTGAGTATTGAGCCTTAAACTGGGCTCGCATTGTCAACGTTATGCCAGTCACTGGAGCATTCTGCATAAGCGAGTTATTTTTTAGTCTCTTGGGGAGTGCGCCGGCAAAAAGATTTTCATTGACGACACCTTTGTAAATCTTTATTGAAAGACCGTAACAATTTTGTGAGTGCCCGGAACAACGGGGTTTCAGGGGACTATCGTCAAAAGGACAAAGGCGTCCGTTTTTCTTCACTTGGAGAAAAACGGACGCCTTATTTATTTTAACTAATCTTTATCAAGAAGAATTCGTGAAACTAATAAAAACATGGAAATGACATCGCCACCGAAGATAACCGTTTTTCATTGCGTCAACAGCATTACCGAAACCCGGACCACGCCTTCGGCCGGTCCCGGTGCCTGCGAGCTGAAATTCATTCCCCTGGCCTGCTCCAGCATGGTCAAGGACGTTTTTTTGCTGCGGGCATTTGAAGCCGGCGCCGACGCGGTGGTGGTGCTGGTCTGTCCGGAAGGGGCCTGCCGCTATGTCGAAGGCAATCTCAGGGCCAAAAAGCGCGTTCAGTGGGTCAAGGATCTGCTCGATGAAATCGGAATGGACGGACGCCGGCTGGCTCTTTTTAACCTGAGGGCCGGGGATGGGGTTGGCGATGTCCTCGATCAGACACTCGACGTGCTGCGGCAGATCCAACCCACGGTCTCAACCACAACCTTATAGAATAGGACGAAAAGGCATGATTGTTGGAGAACGCAAACCCATTGCCGAAATCGAGAAAATCCTGGGGACTTATACGAAGGTCCTGATCCTGGGCTGCGGCACCTGCGTGAAAACCTGTTTTGCCGGCGGAGAAGACGAGGTGGCGGTGCTGGCCTCGGCCCTGCGACTGTCGCTCAAGCGCCAGGGGCGAAGCATCGCCGTGGAAGAGCTGACCGTCGAGCGCCAGTGCGAAGACGAATTTATCCAGGAAGCCGGTCCGGCGGTTGCCCGCAACACCGCCGTGCTTTCCCTGGCCTGCGGGGCCGGGGTACAGGCCATCGCCCGGCGGTTCACGGCGCACCCGGTGCTGCCCGGCGTGAACACCACCTTTATCGGCGTTCTGGAAAAACCCGGCCTGTTTACCGAAGAGTGTTCGGGCTGCGGCGACTGCCAGTTGGCGACGTTCGGCGGTGTTTGCCCCTTTACCCGCTGCGCCAAGAAATTGCTCAACGGCCCCTGCGGCGGATCACGCGAGGGGCGTTGTGAAGTGAACCCGGAGACCGACTGCGCCTGGCACCTGATCATCGAGCGGCTCAAAGCCCTGGGCCAGATGGACAATCTGAAAATCTACGTACCGCCCAAAAACTGGAATCGCAGCCAGGCCGGCGGCCCGCGCAAACTCATCAGAGAGGATCACATTCTATGAACCACCAGGCCAAAAGCCATTTGGAGCATGTGCTCGCTGCGGGCGGTTTTGCCGTTACCGCAGAATGCGGGCCGCCCCGGGGGGCAGACCCCGGGGTGATTCGCCGAAAGGGTGAGCTGCTCAAGGGATACGTCGACGCGGTCAACGTCACCGACAACCAGACGGCCATCGTGAGAATGTCCAGCATCGCCGCCAGCGTGCACCTTGCGGCCATGGGGCTGGAGCCGGTGATGCAGATGGTGACCCGAGACCGCAACCGTATCGCCCTGCAGTCGGACATCCTGGGCGCCTATTCGCTGGGGATAAAAAACATCCTTTGCCTGACCGGAGACCACCAGAGCTTCGGCAGCCAGCCCGACGCCCTCAATGTCTTCGATATCGATTCGATGAACCTCGCGCGGGCCGTGCACGACATGGGCGCGCAGGGAACGGACATGAGCGGGTTTGCCCTTCAAGGCGCGCCCCGCATGTTCATCGGCGCAGCGGCCAATCCTTTTGCCGATCCGTTTGAATACCGCGTGATCCGGCTGGCCAAGAAAATCGATGCCGGGGCCCGCTTTATCCAGACCCAGTGCGTGTTCAACCTCGAGCGTTTTTCCCGATGGATGCAGATGGCCCGCGACGAAGGGTTGACTGAAAAAGTCCACATCCTGGCCGGCATCACGCCCCTGAAATCCAAGGGCATGGCCGAATACATGGCCAAAAAAGTGGCCGGGATGGATGTGCCCGAAGATGTCATCAAACGCATGGGATCGGTTGGGAAAGAAAAGGCCCGGGATGAGGGCGTGGCCATCTGCCTGGAGACCATCGCGGCCCTGAAGGACATCAAGGGCGTTTGCGGCGTTCACATCATGGCCATCGAATGGGAAGAGATCGTGGCCGACATCGTCAAAGGGGCGGGGCTGTGGCCGCGGCCCGGCGGAGAAGTGAAGACGGAAGGTCAATAGGTTGAAGTTTGCCCGATCACGGGCGGGGATAAACCCCGCCCCTACAACCGCCGGTGGCTTCAGACGCACATTTTGGTTGCGGCTGCATCGCGATAGACACTTCGTGGTGAATTTCCGGTAGGGAGTTTTGAATGCCCAAAAAATATCACATTCATACCGAAACCGCGGCCCCGCGGTTTGCTCCCGTGGGCAAGTACACCACGGTGGAGTTTCGTGAGAACTGCGCCGGCAGTTGCCGGGCCTGCGTGAAAAAGCGCTGCGTCTACGATATCTTTTCGGAGAATATGCTTCACGCCAGCACCATGTCGGAACCAGAATATCTGTACACCTGCATGAGCTGTTTCAGATGCGTCCAGGAATGCACCCGGGGCATTTTTTCTCGCGCCGTCAATCCGGAGTACCGCACCCTTGGCGATGCCTACTGGCGTTCCGACACCATTCACCGGCTCTGGTATCAGGCCCACACCGGCAAGATTCCCGTTTCCGGCGCCGGATACCGGGGGCCCTTTGTGGGTGCGGGTTTCGATGCCATGTGGACCGACATGTCCGAAATCGTTCGGCCCACCCGCGACGGGATCCACGGCCGAGAATACATCAATACCAGTGTGGAGCTCACCCGCCGGCACACGCCACTGGTCTTTGACGATGCCGGCAATCTTGCCGTGGACGCGCCTGCGATCCTGGAGATCCCGCTACCCCTGGTCCTTCAGCCCGCAACCGATCTGGTGGTCAACACCGACGTTCTTTCTTCCATGGCCCGGGCCGCCCGGATGCTGGGCACGCTGATGCTGGTATCGCCCGGGCAGTGGGAGCCGGCACTGGCACCGTTCGCCCCAAGCCTCGTGCCGTGTCTGGACAGCCGCTGTCTGGAAGCGCTGGATGACCGGTTTGCCGGATGCCCCGCCGTGGCGCTGACCGGCCTGGAGAACCATCCCGAGGTGCTGACCGACCTGAGACAACGCTCCCCGCGGTTAAACCTCTTCGCCATACTGCCCATGGATGCCGACGCCGCCGGCAACGCGGAGATCCTGGCCCGGGCCGGCGTTGATGCCATCATTTTCAATGGCGATCACCACGGCAACCAGCTCGGCACCGACCGGCCCGCCTTTCTCAAAGAGATGATCCGCCAGATCCACCTGGCGCTGGTGGTCGCCGGCCTGCGTGAACGGGTCAATCTGCTGTTTTCCGGCGGCATCGCCATGGCCGAGCACATGGCCAAGGCCGTCATCTGCGGGGCCGACGCCGTGGTGGTCGATCGGCCCGCCATGATTGCCATGGAATGCCGTCTCTGCGGCCGGTGCACTCAGGGCCTTGAGTGTCCGGTGGCGCTGGACAAACCCTTCGACCCGGTCTGGGGGGCGCAGCGGATCGTCAACCTCATGGGGGCCTGGCACAGCCAGTTGCTCGAGGTCATGGGCGCCATGGGAATTAGAGAAGCCCGGCGCCTGCGCGGTGAAGTGGGCCGCTCCATGTGGTTCGAAGACTTGGAAAAAGACAGTTTCGGCCCGATTTTCGGGCAGCGGCGAACGCAGGCGATTGTCTAATACGGTTGCCTGCGGATGCACGATGCTCAGTTGATTTTACCCATGGCACGCAATGAGAACCACGAAGAACACGAAGAGCACGAAGAAAACCCAAAAAGCGATTTTGAACCACAGAGACCGCAGCGGACCGCAGAGAATATTATGAATAATTAATAAGTTATCTCTGCGCTCTCTGCGTCCTCTGTGGTGATTTCAGACTTTTTACGAGTTTGTCAAGATTGAGTTTCATAGATCAGCGGATAACGAATTGACCCCCGGCGTGTCCGGGTGAGGAGGCAGAACCGATTATGAGCGCCCCCAAGGTTGCCCTGCCGGAGGTGATACCGGCCCCGTCACGGTTTCGAAATACCATCGGCAAGTACACCATCAAGCGCAATTCACGACGGTGCACGTCCTGCGGGCTCTGCGCCGAGCTTTGCCCCTACGATGTCCATCCCCGCTATGATGTCTATACGCAGACCCTCAGGCCGCTGGAACACCGGTGCATCGGGTTTGCTTGCCGCGGCAATGATTTCTGCTGCGTGCAGCGGTGCCCGGAAAAGGCCCTGACCCTGGCGTTGAATCCGATCTTAGAGACCCTGGGCGACTACCGCTGGCCGTCTGACATGCTCATCGCCCACTGGGCCATGGCAGAAACCGGAGCACTGCCCACCGTCGACCTGGAATATGACCTGGGCTTTTCCGGCGGCGGGTTCGACAAGATTCGCTTCAAACCGCCCGCATCCGATGCCAGGATCGACATCGACGATGCACAGATGGACATGAGCCTCACGCTCAACAAACGCGACGACGGCCGGCCGCGCCGGACCCTTTCGATGCCGTGCTACAGCGGCGGTATGTCCTACGGCTCCATGGCCCTGTCGGCGCTGGTGGGCCGGGCCCGTGCAGCCCAGCGTCTGGGCTCGCTGACGTGCACCGGGGAAGGCGGCTACCCGGATGCGTTTCTTCCTTACGCCAATCATGTCATCACCCAGGTGGCCACCGGTCTTTTCGGGGTGCGTGAGGAGACGATTCTCTATGCGCCCATGGTGGAGTTCAAATACGCTCAGGGCGCCAAGCCGGGCCTCGGAGGACACCTGCTCGGAGACAAGGTCACCCCGGAAGTAGCGGCCATGCGGGAAACCGTTGTGGGCAACTCTCTTTTCTCGCCGTTTCCCTTCCACAGCGTCTACTCGGTGGAAGACCACAAAAAACACGTGGACTGGGTCAAGGAGATCAATCCGAACGTACTGGTGTCGGTGAAAGTCTCCACTCCTACCGATGTCGACATGGTGGCCGTGGGCAGCTACTACGCCGGGGCTCACGTCGTGCACATCGACGGCTCCTACGGCGGTACCGGGGCCGCCCCGGACATCGCCAAGAAAAACATCGCCATGCCCATCGAGTACGCCATCCCCAAGGTGCACCGCTTTTTAGAGGCCGAGGGGATCCGGGACAGCATCTGCCTCATCGCCAGCGGCGGTATCCGAAATGCCATGGACGTTGCCAAGGCCATCGCCCTGGGCGCCGACGGTGTGGTGATCGGCACGGCGGAAATGGTGGCACTGGAGTGCGTGCGCTGCGGCAACTGCGAAAGCGGACGCGGATGCGCCCGGGGCATCGCCACCACCGACCAGGAACTGGGCCAAATGATCACCGAGGAATACGCCGAGCAGCGTATCGTCAACATGTACATGGCCTGGCGCAAGCAGTGGTGCGAGCTGTTGCGAAGCCTCGGCATGCGCAGCATGCGCGAGTTGGTGGGCCGCTCTGACCTGCTGGTGCACCTGGACTATCTGGAAGACGACGAACGCGCCGCCTACCGGCCGGCACCGCAGCAGCGGATGTTTATATGAACCGGGTTAACCAACACATTTGGCAAACTCGGGGAAAAAGCAATTTTCTCGCGAAGACGCCAAGTGCGCCAAGAAAACCGAACGCTGAACATCGAACGTCCAACTTCAAATTTTGAATGAAAAGCGCAAGCGCGGGTTCAAGGGTTAAAAATGTTCAGTGTTTTTTATTCAACGTTCGACGTTCAATGTTCGATGTTGGACGTTCTCATTTTCGAAGTTCTTTGCGATCTTTGCGGCTTTGCGAGAGATTTCGACTTTTCACGGCATCATCGAACAGAAGGACGTAAACACAGCGGTTTTAGGACCTTGCCGTTATGCGTTTCGCAGCAACCAAGTAAAGGACACTAATCCCATGAAGCAGCAGCACCATCATGATATCATCGCCCGCATACTCGCCTCCCGGGCCGGTTTGGGCAGCCCGGATGCGTCCGTCAAAAAAAGCGCCGAAGAAGGCGGCTGCGGCGTCACCGGCTTTATCGCTTCCATTCCGGTGGCGGGCCGCCACATTCACGAGCCTTCGACCCAGATGCACAACCGCGGCAACGGCAAGGGCGGGGGGATCGCTGCGGTGGGTCTTTGCGCTGCGGATCTCGGCGTATCCCAGGAGGTGCTGGACAGTCATTACCTGCTTCAGGTGGCGCTGCTCGACCCCGCCGCCCGAAAAGAAGTGGCGGCGACCCACATCGCGCCGTTTCTGGATGTGGCCATGGCCGGAGAGGTGCCAACGGTGGACGACTACCGCTCGGTGGAAGGCCTCGAAGTCAGGCCTCCGGACGTGTGGCGGTATTTTGTCCGGGTGAAGCCGGCCGTGCTGGAGCGCTTTGCCGCCGACAACGGCCTTTTGAATATGGCCCCGCGCGCCGTGGAAGATGAATTCATCTACCAGAATTCCACCCGGCTCAACCAGGCATTCTACGCCTCTCAGGGGCGCCAGCGGGCGTTTGTCCTGTCCCACGGCCGCAATCTGATGATCCTCAAGATCGTCGGCTATGCTGAAAAAGTCGTGGAGTACTACCGCCTGGAAGATTTCAAGGCCCACGGCTGGATCGCCCATCAGCGCTACCCCACCAAGGGCCGGGTCTGGCACCCGGGCGGGGCGCATCCGTTTTCAGGGCTCAACGAGGCCCTGGTGCACAACGGCGATTTCGCCAACTATTATGCCGTGTGCGAGTACCTGAAGCAGTTCAACCTCTTTCCCCAGTTTCTCACCGACACCGAAGTGTCGGTCATGCTCATCGATCTGCTTCACCGCACTTTCGGCTACCCGATGGAGTATGTCATCGAAGCCCTGGCGCCCACCAGTGAGTACGACTTCGACCTGCTCCCCGAGGTCAAGCAGCGCGTCTACCGCGCCATCCAGTCCAGCCACATCCACGCCTCGCCGGACGGGCCATGGTTTTTCATCATCGCACGGAACAACCCGGTGAAGGGTTTTCTCCAGCTCATCGGCATTACCGATACGGCCATGTTGCGGCCCCAGGTTTTTGCCCTGCAGGAGGGCCCGGTTCAGATCGGACTGATCTGTTCGGAAAAACAGGCCATCGACGCCACCTTGCAGAGCCTGGCCGCCGAGGACCCGCGGATCTGTCCGGTGGCCGACAAGTACTGGAACGCCCGCGGCGGCAGTGCCACGGACGGCGGCGCCTTTCTGTTCACCGTTTCGGACGCCGGAAAGGGCGACGGCAGCAAAAAGCTCGTGGTGACCAACAAGTTCGGCGAAGCGGTGAGCGTCCCTTCAGGTCAGGTTCACGAAGACCGGCCGGCGGCTGTCAGCACCGCGGGCGGGTTGCCGGCGATAGATATCCCGGATCTGGCAACAACCGGCGGCCAAGACCTTTTCCGCTGGGCTGCGGGCCGTCTGGAAACCTGGGGCTACCCGGAGCTTCGCGCCCTGACCGGCGAACTGGCATCACGGGCCGCCGGCAGCGATTCAGACACCGCGGCGGCCATCGATCTGCTCACATGCCTCAACGACCGGGTGCTGCCCACCGGCAGCAAAAAGCGCAGCGCCGTGCTCAATATCATTCGCGACGGTCTCACGGCACTGTTCACCGCCTCGGCGCCCATCGGCAAGGACGGCGCCGGCGCCTACCGCTTCATCGACTGGGAAACGCGCGCCCGCATTCGGCCGCCGGAATCACCGGAGGCCGTACTGGTGCTCAATGCCCGGGATTTTCCACCGGAAGGCGACGATTGCGACGCCCGCCTGATCTGCAAAGCGTATAAACTGGGCTGGAAGCGCTTCATCTGCTTTGGCTACAAGGGGCAGCGGTTTACCGGCTGCGGCCTTTCAAAAGACACTGCGGGCGTGCGCATCGATGTGTACGACAGCTCGGGCGACTACCTGGCTTCCGGGATCGACGGGATGGAGATACACGTTCACGGCAATGCCCAGGACCAGATCGGCCAGATCTTCAAGCGCGGCAAACTCGTCATTCACGGCGACGTCGGCCAGACCTTCATGTACGGGGCCAAGGGCGGCGAGGTCTACGTGATGGGCAACGCGGCCGGTCGGCCCCTGATCAATGCCGTGGGCCGGCCCCGGGTGGTGATCAACGGCACCTGCCTGGATTATCTGGCCGAATCTTTCATGGCCGGAGACCCGCTGAACGGTGGCGGTTTTGTGATCCTCAACGGGATGGCCTTCGACCACAACGGCCGGCTTCATCCCCAGGCCACGCCGTATCCTGGCTCCAACTTGTTTTCCCTGGCTTCGGGCGGGGCGATCTACATCCGGGACCCCCACCGGGTTCTGTCGGAGGAGCAGCTCAACGGCGGCATGTACATCGATCTGACTCCGGCGGACTGGGATTTGATCCTGCCCTACCTCAAGGAAAACGAGCGGCTTTTCGGCATTTCCATCGAAAGCGACCTGTTGAGTGTCGACGGCCGGCGCTGGTCTCCGGCCCGGGTCTATCGCAAGGTGCAGCCCGCCGGCAACGGTTCATTGTCAACCGCGTCGGCGGCCCTTGAAGAATGGGGGGCGGACTGGGAGGCGGAAACCGTTTCAGGATAGCACCCGTCTTATCCAGCTAAAGGCGCGGAAGGTGGATTGCCGAGCTGGTGCGCTCCTGCGCCATCGCGCCCGAAAATGCCGTGTATCAGTCGGGTGTTGTCGCAAATTGGATGTATGCCCGGTAAACCGCCACCATTTTACGTTGAATATCCACCAAGACGTTTACCGGGTCCGTCTTCGGAATGTAAAAGTTTTCCACTTTAACGATGGCGACCTGTGTGCCTTCGGGATGCGAAAAGGTGACGTACCGGTTGGTTGTTTTTTTGCAGATCGTATCCTTGAGTGCCATCAAGGCGGTTTTAAAATCGGCTGAAACCGATTCCGGGTTTTGCCCGGGACCGGGCTTCAGGTGGGGATGACGGCCGGTCGAGAAGACCGCATCGAAATCGGCGTCTCCGGTTGCCGATTTTCCCAGTGTCATGATCCGGGTGTCGCTGACGTAGATGTCTTTCGCGCCTTTCATTGCGGCCGCCTCCACCCACAAGCAGCATTCCCGATTGGCCGTGATATAGAAAAACGCGGTATCCGGGCCGATAACCTGCTTCAGCGCGGGGTGAAACCCCCATTTCCACGATCGTACGATCGTGCCCCCGGTAATGTGGCCGATCTGTTCAAGAGCCGGTTCGATGCTCATTTTCCTGTTGAAAAACACGGCGGCGAGGAGGATCGCTGCGGCAATGAATATCCACGGCATCGAAATGACTCCGTTTCATTTTTCGGCCGCGGGCGGCCGGCGGCTTTTTATGCCAGATAGTGGCGTTTGAGCGCCAGAATCCTCTCCACCGACGCGGCGGCCGCGCGTCGGACTTTTTCGTCTGCTTCCATGCAGCGGCGCATGATGTCCCGGGCCCGTTCCATGTCGGGGCTGCGGTGGCAAATCAAGGTCACATCCACGTCGGCGGCCATGATCTGACACACTGCCGTGTCGATGCCGTCGTGGTTGCGGATGGCGCCCATGTCCATATCGTCGGTGAAGATGACGCCGTTAAATCCCAGATCGGTGCGCAGCAGCGCGACGATGGCCGGCGACAAGCTGGCAGGCCACTGAGGATCGAGGCCGGCGTACAGGATGTGCGAGAGCATGATGCCGGCCACGCCGGTCTCGACCGCCATGCGAAATGGGAGCAGATCGTCCTGGAGGGCTTCCAGGGGAAGATCGAGCGCGGGACGCACCTCGTGGGAGTCGAGCACGGTCCGGCCGATGCCGGGGAAATGCTTTCCCACTGCCATGACGCCGCCGGCCTGGAGATGACGGATCACTTCACGGCCCATGCGCCCCACCTGCGCGGGATCGGCGCCGAAGCTTCGGCGCGTCATGATGCTGGCCTGGGGGTCGAAGGCCACGTCCAGCACCGGCGCCATGTCCATGTTGATGCCCACCGAAGACAGCTCGTAGGCGATCGTTCGGCCGAACCCTGCGGCAGCACTTTCCGTGGTGATGTGATCGTTTCCGGCAAAATCCGTGAAGGGTTCTTTCAGCCGGGACACTTCTCCGCCTTCCTGATCCACGGCGATGAACAGCGGCGGCTGCCCGCAGCCCTCCGCGCACTGCTGAATCATGCCGCACAGGCGGCCGATCTGCTCCGGGTCGCGGACATTGCGGGAAAAAAGAATGACGCCCCCCACGCCCACCGTGGCGATCAAGTGCTCCAGATCGGACGAAAAATCGGTACCGTCAAAACCAACCATCAGTTTCTGGCCGGCCATGTTCTCAGGGCTGTCGGTCATTTTCACAGAGATCTCCTTGGTGATCGCGCCGGTCATCGCCGGTGCAGTTGGTAGCGTGCCACCGCGCGGTTGTGCTCGTCGATGGTGACGGAAAAGTGGTGTGTCCTGTCCTGCTTGCTGACGAAATATAGATAATCGGTGTCGGCCGGGTACAGGGCCGCTTCAAGGGCGGCCGCACCAGGGCAGGCGATGGGCCCCGGAGGAAGCCCCTGAATGAGATAGGTGTTGTAGGGCGTCGGGGTTTTCAGATGTTTGCGGGTGAGGTTGCCGTCAAAGTCAGTGATGCCGTAGATGACCGTCGGATCGGTCTGCAGCCGTATCCGGCGGTGGAGCCGGTTGTGGAACACCGAGCTGATCAGGGGGCGCTCAAACGGTGCGCCGGTCTCCTTTTCGATGATGGCGGCCAGGGTGACCACTTCGTGTACACTCATGCCCAGGGCCGCCGCGCGGGCGCGCCAGGCATCGGGAAAACTGTCCCAGAACCGGTGGGCCATGGCGGTGATGATCTGAAAGGTGGTGGCCGAAGCCGGAAAATAGTATGTGTCGGGAAAAAGGTAGCCTTCGCAGGAGTCTCCCGCGATGTCCAGGGATCTGAGCAGCGCGCTGTCACGGCAAGCGTCCAGAAACGCCGCCGGTGTCGAGTACCCGGCTGCCGCCACCGTGGCGGCGATCTGCCGCATGGTGTAGCCTTCCGGGATGGTGAGCCGGTGGAGGCGAACGCGGCCGTTGACCATGTCTCGAAGGATGTCGGCCGGGGTCATGGCGGCCGACAACCGGTATTCACCGGCCTGAATGGCGGTGGTGTGCCCTTCGAGGCGTGCCAGCAGGGCGAACTTGGCCGGATCCCGCACGATGCCGGCATCGGCCAGCCGCTGGCTGATCCGCCGGAGCCCCTGACCGCTTTTCACTTCAAAGGTCAGTGGCGCTGCCGAACCATCGGCCGGTTGGCGGGCAAATTGCCGCACATCCAGGTAGAGGGCGACCAGCGCCATTGTCGCGGCAAAGCCGATGCATGCTGCAAGGATCCCGATTTTTCGCAAAGAGGCCATTTCTTCCGTTCAAGTAAAATCAATGGGCGGACACAGTCTTATAAAGGATATTGCGCCGGTCATCAAGGTTTGACAGTCCCGTAAAAAATCTGAAATCACCACAGAGGACGCAGGGAGCGCAGAGATAACTTACGATGATCATCTCACAAAGAGTTGGTCGATGAATAGGGTTCGAGGGTCCAAGGGGTCGAGGGAAAAGCAACCAAGAAAACAGCCAAGTACGTCTGCGGTCCTCTGCGGTCCTCTGCGGTCCTCTGCGGTCTCTGTGGTTCAAAACCACTTTTTACGGATCCATCAAGGGCTGAGTGGCTAAGGTCCGCCGCCGCGGCGATGCCGAGGTTGTCAATGCCAGAGGGAGAGGGTATGGTGATTTCGAGCCGCCTCCCGGAATCAACTTAAAATTGCGGTTTTCGTTCGGGAACACGGCAAGATCGAGGCCTGGCTGTGATGGCTCAACACTGAACCATGTCCGCCGCTGAGGGATCGGGCGGATACCTTTTTCGTTTATCCCGGAGGCTCAAGCCGCAACCGGATGCCATTGCAATTGGAAAAATCATATCACTGCGAAGTTCGCGGAGCACACGGGTTTTTTTACCCAAAAAGATGTTCTCGCGCAGAGGCGCGGAGACGCAGAGAACTGCTGGAAAATGAATAGCGCGAGTGCTTTTCCCTGCGCCTTTGCGTCTCTGCGCGAGATATGAATAATGATGCGCCCGTAAAAAGTCCGAATCTCTCGCAAAGCCGCAGCGATCGCAAAGTTAACACATTGATATTAAAAATAAATTTCTTTGCGTGCTTGGCGTCTTTGCGAGAAAATTGCTTTTTTACGGATTCATCAATAATAAAATACGCTTATGCAGGAAGCTCCAGTTGGTCTTTTCCCGAAGTGATGTTGAACCACGAGTCACGGAGGACACGGAGATTTTATAAATAAAATCAAACGTTTTTGATTTTCTCCGTGTCCTCTGTGACTCCGAGGTGATATCCTTTTTTTGGGTCAGGAGAGATGCCGTGAGCAATACCGAAAAAGGATGGCGAACACAACCTTACCGGGGATTCGAGCAAGGGCCGATCCGGCCGCCCAGCGAGGCCGGCAGCCTGCTCATCCGGGTGACCCGCAACTGCCCCTGGAACCATTGCACGTTTTGCCCCGTTTATAAGCGCCAGCAGTTTTCCCTGCGCCCCAGCGACCACGTGATTGAAGACATCGACCGGGCTGCCGATTACCTGGACGCCCTGAGCGCCCGTGCCGACGGGGCTCGGCGCCTGTCGCGGGAGGCGCTGGCCGATGCCTATGAGAGCGTGCCCCACAAGGACGAAACGGCATTTTATGCGGTGCTCCACTGGTACGGCAACGGTGCGGCTGCCATTTTTTTCCAGGATGCCAACAGCCTCATCATGCCGCCGAACGAATTGGTGACGATCCTGCGGCACATTCAAGCACGCTTTCCCGGTATCCAGCGGATCACCTCGTATGCCCGATCCCGCACCGTGGCGCGGATTTCCGCTGCGCTGCTGGCTGCTATGCGGGCCGCCGGGTTGAGCCGGATTCATGTGGGGATGGAGTCGGGCAGCGATGCCGTATTGAAGATGGTGAAAAAAGGGAGTACCCAAGCGATCCATGTGAGCGCCGGGAGAAAGATCAAGACGGCCGGGATGGAACTTTCAGAATACGTGATGCCAGGGCTCGGGGGACGCGCACTGTCCCGGGAGCACGCCATCGAGACGGCCGAGGCCCTCAACCACATCGATCCGGATTTTATCCGTCTACGAACGCTGGCCGTTCCGGCGGGCATCCCCCTGCACGAGGACCTGTTGTCCGGGGTTTTCACCAAGTGCGGAGACCTGGAGATGGCCGAAGAGATCAGGCTGTTCATATCCCGGCTGTCCGGGATTACCAGCCGAATTCACAGTGATCACATTCTCAATCTTTTCGAGGAAATCGATGGCCAGTTGCCCGAAGACCAGCCGGCCATGCTCCAACTCCTGGATCATTTTCTCGAGCTGCCATCCGAGGAGCAGATGCTTTTCCAGGTGGGGCGCCGGCTCGGTATCCTGAGACGGGTCAGCGACATGGGCGACAGCAGCCGGAGGGCTCAGGTGGCCGATATCTGTCATCGAAGCGGCATTACCCCGGAAAATATGGGTGCCGTGATCGATCGCATCACGACGCAATTTATTTGACATTCGAAAACAATGTCCATAAAGACGACGCGAAAATCGAAGGACTCAGCGTTAATAATTACCAAGAGGACGTGCAATGGCCAAAGCGAAGCTGAAATCGCACACCATCAACCGGGACTGGTGCAAGGGATGCGGTATCTGCGTGCATTTCTGCCCTAAAAAGGTTCTTGAACTGGACGCCGATGACAAAGCGGTGGCGGTCCGTCTGGAAGCGTGCATCGCCTGCAAGCTCTGCGAGCTGCGGTGTCCGGATCTGGCTATCGATGTCATCACGGAGCAGGAAGAAAAATGAGCAGACAGGTAAAGTTCGTTCAAGGCAACGAGGCTTGCGTGGAAGGCGCGTTGTATGCCGGGCTCGATTTTTACGCCGGCTACCCCATCACCCCTTCTACAGAGATCGCCGAAGTGCTGTCCGGGAGGCTGCCGGTCGCCGGGGGCAAGTTCATCCAGATGGAAGATGAAATCTCCTCGATCTGCGCCATCGTAGGCGCTTCGCTCACGGGTAAAAAGGTGATGACCGCCACCAGCGGCCCGGGCTTTTCCCTCATGCAGGAGGGGCTGGGCTATGCCATCATGGCCGAAATTCCCTGCGTTATCGTCAATGTCATGCGCGGCGGGCCGTCAACGGGGATTCCCACACACGGCAGCCAGGGGGATGTGATGCAGGCCCGCTGGGGCGTTCACGGAGACCACGCTATCGTGGCGCTGACCGCATCCACCCACCAGGACGTTTTCAAGATGACGGTGGAGGCGTTCAACATCGCCGAGACCTACCGCACCCCGGTGCTGCTGATGCTCGATGAAACCGTCGGCCACATGCGCGAGCGGCTGGAAATCCCTGAGCCGGGGGAGCTGCCGCTGGTGGGGCGGCTTCGCACATCGGTCAAAGAGGGCGTGGACTACCACCCCTATTTGCCCCGGGAGGACGGCCGGCTGCCCATGAGTGATTTCGGCAGTGTGCATCGCTACAACGTCACCGGTCTCTACCACGACATGTGGGGATTTCCCTCGTCGGACCCGCGGGTGGTGCACGGTCTCATCCGCCATCTCATCGACAAGATCGAAAACCATGTCGACAGCCTGACTTTCACCAGAGAGTACCACGTGGATGACGCGGAGCGGCTGTTTATCAGCTACGGTTCGGCGGCGCGCTCGGCCCTGCACGTGGTGAAAAACCGGCGCAGACGCGGGGAGAAACTGGGCCTGCTGGAGCTGCAGACGCTGTGGCCGTTTCCTGCCGACCTGGTCCGGCAAAAGTGTGCCGGCAAGCGCTCGGTCATCGTCGTGGAGATGAACGTGGGCCAGATTCTGCAGGAAGTCAAAAAGGCCGTGGATCGGCCCGAGGACGTTTTCCTGGCCAACCGCATCGATGGCGTCTTTATCACCCCCACGGACATCATCAGCATCCTTCGGCTCATCCAGGGCAAGGGAGTGTAAAACAATGGCAATCAAGGATTACATCCGGGAACGGTTTTTCCCTCATATGTGGTGCCCGGGCTGCGGACACGGCATCGTACTCAACTGCCTGCTCAGGGCCGTGGAACAGCTCGGGATGAGCAAGAACGAAATCGTCATGGTCTCGGGCATCGGATGCTCGGCCCGGATTTCCGGCTACGTCGACTTCCACAGCCTGCACACGCTCCATGGCCGGGCGCTGGCCTTTGCCACCGGCGTCAAGCTGGCCAAGCCGGAGCTCAATGTCATCGTGCCCATGGGTGACGGCGATGCCCTGGCCATCGGCGGCAACCATTTCATCCATGCCGCCCGTCGGAACATCGCCATGACGGCCATCGTCATGAACAACAAGATCTACGGCATGACCGGCGGCCAGTTTTCGCCGCTGACCGGCGTTGGCGGGATGGCGTCCACCGCGCCCTTTGGCAGCATCGACCGGGAGTTCGACGTGGTAGAAATGGCCACGGCCGCCGGCGCCACGTTCGTGGCCCGCTCCACCGTCTACCACGCCAAGCAGACCACCGACTTTCTCCGGGAGGCGATTCTCCATGACGGATTCTCGGTAGTGGAAATTCTCTCCCAGTGCCCCACCCATTACGGCCGAAAGAACAAAAAAGGCAGCGCCGTGGATATGGTGGAAAACTACAAAAACATCACTACGCCCATCGGGAGCAAGGCCAAGCAGGAAAACCCGGATTTGATCGAACGCGGCATCTTTGTGCAAAAAGACCTGCCCGAGTACTGCACCGAGTACGATCGCATCATTGAACGGGCAATGGGGGGGAAATAGCCATGGAACGATGCAGACTGGTCTTTTCCGGCTCCGGCGGCCAGGGCGTCATCACCGCTGCGGTCATCCTGGCCGAAGCGGCCGTCATTCATGAAGGCCTCATCGCGACCCAGTCGCAGACCTACGGCGCCGCCGCGCGGGGCGGCGCTACGCGCTCGGATGTGATCATCGCCGACTCTGAAATCCACTACCCCAAGGTCACGCAACCCAACGTGCTGGTGGCGCTCACCCAGGAGGCCTATTCCAATTTCTACCCCATCATCCGGCCCGGGGGGCTGCTCATTACCGATACCCGGTTTGTCACCATCGAAAAAAAGGTGGACGCCCGCCAGTTCGCGCTGCCCATGTACGAAACCGTCATGGCCGAAATCGGAAAACCCATCGTCTTCAATATCTGCATGCTGGGGGCCGTCATCGGCATCACTGCCGTGGTTTCTCCGCAGTCCATCATGAAGGTCCTGGAAGACCGGATTCCGCCGGGATTTATCGACATCAACCGCAAGGCCCTTGAAATCGGCA
Source organism: Pseudomonadota bacterium (assembly GCA_043825735.1). Taxonomy (GTDB): domain Bacteria; phylum Desulfobacterota; class Desulfobacteria; order Desulfobacterales; family JBDRRP01; genus JBDRRP01. The sequence goes on from JBDRRP010000088.1 coordinate 18,384, forward strand.
TCGCGCTCGGAAACGAGGTGACGACCAAGGCCTTACCGGCTTTGACCCGATTGGACAATCAACGCACTGAAGGCGGGTTGACCCACCACGCCGATTGACGTATATCCCGTTGTATCGCTAGGGGTGCAGCGTTGCTGAGAGGCTTTGACGGCCAACCCTTGGAACCTGATCCGGATAATACCGGCGAAGGGAAGCGGTCCGCGTTCGCGGTTGCCGGTCCACCGGCATCGCATTGCCAGCAAGGGCCGACCCTTTTCCGGGTCGGCCTTTTTTTGTTTGGCGCCCAACGCCGGGCGGGCGACGCAGGGGCCCCGGCGCAATCATCAAATAGCCTCTGACGCGGAACGGATGTCGATGAAGATTATCGTGAACGGCAGCGAAGAGTCCTGCCCGGAGGGCACCCTTGGAGAATATGTGCGTCGCCAGGGCTTGATCGGGCAGCGGATGGTGGTGGAGCACAACAGGGTCGTGGTGCCGGCCGAGCGTTGGGACAAACTGACGCTGGCCGAGGGGGATCAACTGGAACTTTTGAGCTTTGTGGGAGGCGGATGAGATGCGAGAAGACGATTTTCAACTGGGTCCCCTGCGTCTAAAGAGCCGGCTTCTGACCGGCACGGGGAAATTCTCCGACCACCGACTGATACCGAAAATGCTGGCAGCCAGCAGATCGGGCATGATCACCGTGGCGCTCCGGCGGGTGGATCTTTCCGACGGGGGAGACAATATTCTCGATGTCATTCCCGAGGCCGTGCAACTGCTGCCCAACACCTCCGGTGCGCGCACCGCCGAGGAGGCGGTGCGGATCGCGCGGATCGCCCGAGCCGCCGGCTGCGGCGATTTTATCAAGATCGAGGTCATCACCGATGCAAAGTATCTGATGCCAGACAACCTGGAGACCCTCAGGGCCACGGAGGTCCTGGCCCGCGAAGGATTTGTGGTGCTCCCCTACGTGGTGCCCGATCTGACGATGGCCCGTCGGCTCGAGGACGCCGGCGCCGCCGCCGTCATGCCCCTGGGCGCCCCCATCGGCTCAAACCAGGGGCTGAAGACGAAAGACATCATCGCGCTGCTCATCGAGTGCTGCCGCGTACCCGTCATCGTGGATGCCGGCCTGGGACGGCCTTCCCACGCGGCCGAAGCCATGGAAATGGGTGCGGCTGCCGTCCTGGTGAATACCGCCATCGCCACCGCACCGGATCCGGTGGCCATGGGCGAGGCCTTCGCACTGGCCGTGCGTGCCGGCCGCCTGGCATTTACTTCCCGCATGCCGGCCATGAGTGAGACGGCAAATGCTTCTTCTCCGCTGACGGGGTTTCTTCGATGATGCGCTTAACCAGTGCCCTGAGTCAATGGGCCCCTGACGCGGTGGCTGGTCTGCTGGCGCGCAGCACGGCCGGGGATGTGCGGCGTGCGCTGGGCGCCGAGCGGGTGGATATCGCCGGGTTTCTGGCGCTGCTGTCCCGGCCGGCCGCCGATTTTCTCGAGGAGATGGCCCAAAAAGCCCACCGGCTCACGGTGCAGCAGTTCGGCAGGGTGATGCAGCTTTACATCCCCCTGTATCTCTCCAACTACTGCACCAACGCCTGCCTCTACTGCGGCTTCAGCTGCAGCAACCGCATCGACCGGCGGCGCCTGTCCCTCGATGAGATCGATGCCGAGGGACGCGCCATCGCCGCCGCCGGCATGCGCCACCTGCTGCTGCTCACCGGGGAGGCGCCGGAGCTGACGCCCCTGCCGTATCTTACTGATGCGGTGACGATTCTCAGGCGCCACGTGGCCGCCATCGGCATCGAGATGTTTCCGATGGATACCTGTGATTACGCGGCACTGTGCCGCGCCGGTGTGGACAGCCTGACCATCTACCAGGAAACCTACGATCGCGATATCTACGCCGCCGTCCACCCCAGGGGAAGAAAGGCCGACTACGACTACCGTCTCGGGGCGCCGGACCGCGGGGCCGAGGCCGGTTTCCGGGCTCTAAACATCGGGGCACTGCTCGGACTGGCCGATCCCCGGGTGGAGGCCTTCTTCATAGGGCTGCATGCCTACGATCTGGAAACACGGTACCCGGATGTGGGCATCGGTATCTCACTGCCCCGTATCAATGCGGCTGAAGGCGGGTTTGCGCCGAGTCATCCTCTGGACGATCTCACCTTTGTCCAGATGTTGACCGCCTTTCGGCTGTTTCTGCCCCGGGCGGACATTTCCCTTTCCACCCGTGAGCGAGCGGCTTTCCGGGACCGGCTGACCCCCCTTGGGGTGACGCGCATGTCGGCGGGTTCCTGTACCGGGGTCGGCGGTTATGCCGATGCGGGGGAGCGCCCCGGCAGCCAGCAGTTTGCCATCACCGACACGCGCAGCATCGCCGCGGTGACCGAAGCCATCCGGCGCAGCGGATATCAACCGGTTTTCAAAGATTGGCAGGCGTTGTGCACTTTGGAGTGATGCGAACCGGGCAACCTGTTTGCCGCATTCAGTGACCATGGTGTCCGCCGAAATGAGCCGGATCGTACTGGATGTGATGAAATCAGAAAAGGTCTTGATATGCCCTTCATGCTGCCTGACGGCATATACGGTATCACCGCTGAGGCATTCTCCGGGGGCCGCGCCAACGTGGCCGTGGTTCGTGGCATGATCGATGGCGGTGCCAGGATCATCCAGTACCGGGAAAAACACGACCGCAAATCGTTTCGGGACATGGCGGCCGAATGCATCGAAATCCGCCGCATGACTTGGGCTGCGGGCGTGCTTTTCATCGTCAATGACTATGCGGAACTGGCCATGCTGGTGGATGCCGACGGGGTCCACATCGGTCAGGACGATCTGCCCGTGGCCGCGGTGCGCGAGCGGATCGGAGATAAAATTCTGGGCCTTTCCACGCACAGCCCGGCGCAGGCCGTCGCTGCCGCTGCCGCCCGGGTCGACTACATCGGGGTGGGGCCGATTTACAAAACCAAAACCAAGGCGGATGTCTGCGACCCGGTGGGTCTGGACTATCTCGACTTTGTAGTTTCAAACATCGGCATTCCGTTTGTGGCCATCGGCGGCATCAAGGCCCACAACATTGCCGAAGTGATCGGCCGCGGCGCCCGGACCGTGGCGCTGGTGACCGAGATCGTTGGTGCCGGGGACGTCTCCGGCACAGTGCGGGCGCTCGATGCGCGGGTGAGGACCCACAGCGTCGCATAAGTCGACCCGAAGGGCATCTGAAATTCACTGTTTCCAATGAAGAAAGGCATTCCAATGGCATACGCCACCCAACGCGAGGCGGCCCGCCGGGCCATCGTCACACCGCAGATGCGGCAGGTCCTGGAATCCGAGGCCATCGAGACCGATGCCCTGCTGGCGGCCATGGCAGCGGGCCGCATCGTCATTCCGGCCAACACCACCCACCGCAGTCTGGTTGCCGCCGGTATCGGCGATGGCCTGCGAACGAAAGTCAATGTCAATCTCGGCGCTTCCGCCGATTGCTGCCACCACGACATGGAAATGGCCAAGGTGAACGCGGCGGTGGCCATGAAGGCCGATGCCATCATGGATCTGAGCACCTCGGGGGACATCCGCGGCTTTCGGCGGCGGCTCCTGGATACCTGCCCCCTCATGATCGGGACCGTGCCGGTCTACGATCTGGCGGCCGCGCCGGGGCAGCGGGTGTCCGAGATCCGGGTGGATGATTTTTTCCACTGCGTGGAAACGCATGCCGAGGACGGCGTCGATTTCATAACCATTCATGCGGGATTGACCCGTTCGAGCCTGGACGCACTGCTGCGCCGCCCGAGGTTGACTCATGTCGTGAGCCGCGGCGGCAGCCTCATGCTGGAGTGGATGCATGCCACGGGCATGGAAAATCCCTTCTATGAGCACTTCGACCGGCTGCTTGATATCTGTCGGCGATACGATGTCACGCTAAGCCTCGGGGACGGGCTGCGTCCCGGCAGCATTCACGATGCCACCGATACGCCGCAGATCCAGGAACTGCTGATACTGGGGGAGTTGACCCTGCAGGCCTGGGATGCCGATGTCCAGGTCATCATCGAAGGCCCGGGTCATGTGCCGCTGAATGAAATCGCCGCCAACATGCTCATTCAAAAGAAGATCTGCCACGGGGCGCCGTTTTATGTGCTCGGCCCCCTTGTCACCGATGTGGCTCCCGGATATGATCATATCACCGCGGCCATCGGCGGGGCCCTGGCGGCCGCCCACGGCGCCGCTTTTCTGTGCTACGTGACCCCGGCGGAGCATTTGCGCCTCCCGGATCTTGACGACATGAAAGAGGGGATCATCGCCGCGCGCATTGCCGCCCATGCCGCCGACGTGGCCAAGGGGCTGCCCGGTGCCGCGGATTGGGACCACGCCATGAGCCGGGCCCGGCGGGATCTGGACTGGCCGAAGATGTACGATTTGGCAATAGACCCCGAAAAGGCCAGGCGCTACCGGGAATCGGTCGCCCCCAGCGATGAGACGGTTTGCAGCATGTGTGGAGACCTTTGCGCCGTGAAACGCTCCCGCCGCGTCTTCGAAACCACGCCATGAGCCCCGGCACGCCGGCCGGCGTCTACGTTCACGTACCCTTCTGCCGGAAGAAGTGCCGGTACTGCGATTTTTATTCCATCGCCGACATTTCCCTGACGGAAGACTACCTGGCGGCCGTGACGGCCGAGATCGGCCGAAGCGCGGAGGCCGGCACGCTGGTGGACACGGTCTATGTGGGCGGCGGCACGCCCTCGCTTTTAGGGCCGGCAGGCATCGGCCGCATCCTGGAGCGGGTGGCCGCCGTCTTTTCCGTGGCGCCGGACGCCGAGGTGACCATCGAGGTCAATCCGGGCGCCGTGAGCGCCGGGGATGTCGAGGGCTATGCGGCCGCCGGCGTCAACCGGCTCAGCGTCGGCGTTCAGTCCTTCAATGACGCCGCGCTCGCCTTCCTGGGGCGCATTCACACGGCCTCCCAGGCGGCCGAGACCTTGAACCGGGCCCGGGATGCCGGCATCGCCAACCTCGGGCTGGACCTGATATACGGCCTTCCGGATCAGCGTCCGGAAGACTGGGCGGCGGACCTGTCCGCGGCGCTGTCGTTCGCCCCGGAACACATCTCCTGCTATATGCTCACCGTGGAACCGGGCACGCCGCTCGACGTCGACCGCACAATGGACCGGTTCTCGCCCCTGTCCGATGAGCGAACCGGCGCGCTGTTCCGGCAGAGCCGGCGCACGATCCGCAACGGCGGGTATCTTCATTACGAGATCTCCAACTTTTCCAGCACCGCCGCCACAATGTCCCGTCACAACCGGAAATACTGGTCCGGGGCCCCATACTACGGGTTCGGTCCGTCGGCGCATTCATTCCTGCCGCCCATTCGCCGGTGGAACGCGGCCGATGTGGGCCGCTACATCGACGCGGTTTCAACGGGGGCGGCCACGGTTGCCGGCCAGGAACGCCTCACCCGCGAACAGGCCATGATGGAGATGGTGATGCTCGGACTTCGGCAGACGGCGGGTATCGATATCAACAGATTCAACGATGTCTTCGGGGTCGATTTCCACGACCAGTTTTCGGCGGTGCTGCCGTCTATGGAAGACCGCGGGCTTGTTGTCGTGGATCAGACCGGCTGCCGTCTTACCGAAGAGGGTATGGTGGTGATGGATGCGGTGGTGGCGCGGATGGTCGGCGATATCTGCCCATAAATGGCATCTTTTTGCCCTTGGCGGTGTTCTCGCTCGTCTTCAATCCTCGGGTTGTTCGTCTGGAGCCCGTTGCGAAGCACCGGGTTTCCAAGACAAATAGCAGGCTATTCCTCCGGTTGAAGACTCGTTCGAGCCTTGCCAGGAACCAAAACCTACCCTTTCTGGGCAGATACGATATGCATGATAAGGGCGGATGAAGGTAGAAGGTTGAAGGCTGAAGGGCGGATGACAGGCGACCGAAGGTGGTGGGTTTTGCTATCCACGATGCTCCGGCCTCATGGTGTCCCTATGCCGGTGCCGCTAAGGGCATGGCTTTGTCCAGGTCAATTACTTCGACAAGAGCGTTCTTTTAGTTGTCCGTTTAAAGAAAAGAGCCAGACGCGGGCACCCGGCACCTTAACAGCAACATCACAAAAGCGGTGTGGCGACGCGGAAGCATCGCCACAAGGGGGAAATATAAAAGATCAGGGCCGCTCCCGAAGGAGCGGCCCTGATCTTTTATGTGGACAGGGTCTTGATCAGCACGCCCAGATAAAACCGGGCGTGGCTGATGGGGGCGGCCATGTTGGCACGGTGGTTGGCGAGGATGCCGCTCAGATTGCTGTTGGTGATGACGATGGGGGAGACCTCCATGGCGTACTCCAGCGACTCGATGGCATGGTGGATGACGTCAACCCCACGGCGGGCCTCCAGTGTCTGCGCGAAATCAACAGCCACGGCCGATAAAATGGGGTGCATGGCACTGGCCACCCCCTTGGCATAGAAGATGTAGTCATCGGATTTGAAGAAGCTCACCGGATCCCCGTTGGCTTCGTAGTGTTTGACCAGGTTTTCGTCACTGCTGCCCAAAAGGTCTTCGTAGGCAATGAGCAGGGGGATCAAATTGTCGGATCGGGTGTAAAAGGGGGCGCCGCCCTTGATGATCCGGTCACGGTATTTTGTCATGGCCTTGAGCGCGTCGCCGTACATTGCCTCCGGTGACGGGAACCAATACTGGGTGGGGCGCATCATCAGCCAGTTCATGGCGTTTTCGAGGTCTTTGTCGAAGGCGGCCGTACTGCCGGTGCGGGAGATGCGCTCGGTCAGCACTACGATGGTGCGCCGGGTCACCTCGAGTGCGCCCAGCTGGAAGTTATTCACGTTGTCAGTGACGTTGATGATATCGTTGGGGCGCCACCCCCAGAACCGTTGATTGAGCTCATAGTCCATCGGGCCGATGAGCGCATCGACAAAGGCCACGCCTTTGATAAACTGGACGGCTTCTTGGCTTTCCGCCGGCGCGGCTGCCGTGCGGCCGTGCCCGGCTTTGGGCTGCGCCGGTGCGGGCAGGGTGCCCGCCGAAACGTCTTTGGCGCTGTAGACGTCTTTGGGGCTTTCCGCCGTAACCCGGTGGACATCCGGGGGTGTCGAGGCCACAGGGTCCTTTACCGTCATTTCGTCCTTGGGCGCCGGTGCCGGCGTTACGTGACGCACGGCCACCGGTTCATTGGGCTGGTCCGATCCTGCAATCCAGCCCACCACCACATTGGCGATCCACAGGCCGGCCAGAACGGCCACCGCACCGATGATCAGCCGTTTTTTGCCAAACCGCGCAATCAGGCGCTGCATCCAGGATGCTTTTTCTTCGCTATGGTTGTTATCCTGCATTGTTTCACCGTGGTCCTTGCTGGGATGGCCGAGTGGCCGTTTTCCTGTGTTTAAAATGGGTGAGCACCGATCATGCCGATTTTCTCAATTTGCGGATGTCGCCGATCCGGATGGTGACATGGGTGCTGTCAAAATGTTCGATCAAAGGTATCACATATTTTCGGGAAGCTCCAGTCATATCCTTGAACTGAGGTGTTGAGATCTCCCCGTTTTTATTAAGAAAGTCGATCAGCTCGTCTTTTAGCCGCGAGACGGCGTCGGCGTCGAAATAGAGGTCTTCCTTGACCTTGACCAGATCGCCGCGTTCGTGAAGCAGCTGCAGCACCGCCTTGGCCGTCTTGGCGTCGAATCCGAAGGCGCCGGGCAGCTCCTTGAAATAGGGCGGCTGGAGCTTGGCGTCGCGATAGGCGGTCAGCATTTTTTCCCGGATATCGCTCTGGTCGGCGCCGAGCGATATTTTGTAGCCCGCCAGCCGAACGGTTTCTTCTTCCACGGCCACGACATTTTCCTTGACCATCTGGTTCAAAATCAGGGTGAAGAGTTTAGGGTGCAGCCATACGGGATACTTGGATTTGAGCTCCTCTTTCTGCATACCGGCTTTAAGGGGATTGTCCGCGTGGTAGCGCTCCAGTTGTACGCGCATCTGGTCTTTGAGCTCGCCGAAGTGTTTGCCGTGGATGTAGTCGCGGTGTTCCTTATCCACGAGAACCAGGGTTCGGTTTGAGAGCAGGGAGCCGATGGCATTTTCCAGCGGTTTGTCCGAAAGACTCGTCATGAGCTTCAGATCGATGAAGCTCACCCCCCGCGTACCGGCCGCATCGGCCTGGATATCGATGACCGTCTCCGGCGGGCTGTCGAGCAGGCGGTTGAGGCCATCTGAGATCTCGGTGTGGAAGCGTTTGTGCTTTACCGGCACCGGGTTCAGAATGATGCCGCCGCCCACGGTGCGTACCGGCGAGTAGCTGCGGATCACGAAATGGTCGTCGCGCACGAGCGACACCGGCTCATCCAGCCGGATCTGTGCCACCGCTGTCTCTCCGGGGGCCAGCTCGTCGCGGTCCAACAGGATCACCAGGCCGAGAATCTCGCTGGTGCCCGAATGAAAGCGCACCCGGGTCCGGTTTTTAAGCGGACGGGGGATGCTTTTAAGATACTGAAGGGAGACATCCACCATGTAGCTGGGTTTGAGGGCGCCGGGGGTGGAGACGACCTGACCGCGGTCAATGGCGCTCTTTTCAAGCCCCTGGAAATTGATGGCGGTGCGCTGGCCGGCCCGGGCGGTTTCGACGCTGCTGTTGTGGACCTGAACGCCGCGCACCTTGGACTTCTCACCGGTCGGATAGATTTCCACGGCCTCGCCGACGCTGACGGCGCCCGATATGAGGGTGCCGGTGATCACCGTGCCGAATCCCTTCATGGTGAAGACCCGGTCCACGGGCAGGCGGAAAAGCCCTGAATCCTTGTGCCCGGGCACCTGACCGCTCAAGGTCTCCACTTCCTTGACGAAGTTGTCGAGGCCGATCTCCTTGACCGCGCTCACCGGTACAATGCTGGCGCCATCCAGAAACGTCCCCTTGAGAAAATCCCGGATGTCTTCCTGGACGAGTTCCATCCACTCCTCGTCCACCATGTCGATTTTGGTGAGGGCCACAAATCCGTGACGCACCCCCAACAGGGTGCAGATTTCCATATGCTCGCGGGTCTGGGGCATGACCCCTTCATCGGCGGCGATGACCATGGCCACCATGTCGACGCCCGAGGCGCCGGCGACCATGTTCTTGACGAATTTTTCATGGCCGGGCACATCGACAATGCCGATGCGCTGGCCGCCGGGCAGATCCAGAGAGGCGAACCCCAACTCGATAGTGATGCCGCGCTCCTGCTCTTCTTTCAGACGGTCCGTGTTGATGCCCGTAACGGCCCGGATGAGCGATGTCTTGCCGTGGTCGATGTGTCCGGCGGTGCCGAGAATGATCTGTTTCAATGTAAAACCTCAAAACCTAACTGCTGGCTCACCGCAGAGGCGCAGAGATCGCAGAGAGGTGTTTAACAAAGCAAAAATCCCTTTGCGCCATCTGCGCCTCTTCAGTGAGCATCGCTGTTAACAATCAGGCAGCCCATTGGCTACCCGGGTAATACCGTCGCGCATCAGCGAAACGTTAAAGTTAAGAATCAACCCAAGCTGCTTGTGTACCTCGATCGCGGCCCCAATAACTTCGCTAGTGAGTTGATTGAGTTCCATATGTACCATTGAACAGTCGGCGCAGGCTTTTCCGGTTTTCTATAATTACCCTCTGCGCTCTCTGCGCCTCTGCGGTGAGACTCGCTGTTCGCCCTTCAGCGCGAAGCGCCCTAACCCGCTTTTCTCCGTGTTCTCCGTGTCTCCGTGGTTCACCTGCTGTTGGCCGTTGCCGTTTCGCGCGTAGCGCCCCAACCCGCTTTCCTCTGCGTTCTCTGCGCCCCTGTCCGCCGTAGCTTTGGGGTTTGCGAAGGCGGATCTGCGGTGAACCGGTTTTGCGCCTTTGCGGTGAATCCTATTTCTTCCGGTTCCGGAAATATTCCGTCACGTAGGACATGCCCACCAGAAAAACGGCAAGGCCGCCCGCGGTCAGAGGATCGATGCGCTGGAAAAAAAAACGGGACATGACCACGGCGATGCCGAGACCGACAACGGCCCGAATGACGAAAATCTGGTAACGTGGCACGCGAACGCCTCTGTGCTGAAATGTTAAAATAACGGCTGCCGCAGTATTGGCAGCTTAATCTTGATAATCCCGTAAAAAGTCGAATTTTCCCTTTTTCTGTCATTCCGGACGAGTGATACGAGATCCGGAATCCAGTGAGTTCTGGCGCTTCTGGGCTCCGGCCTTCCACCTTCGCCAAGGCTTCGGCGGACAAGTCGCCGGAGTGACGACGTTAGGAACTTTTTACGGATGCATCAATCTTGAGGGACTCGTAAGAAAAGCAATTTTCTCGCCAAGGCGCCAAGTCCGCCAAGAAAACCGAACGCTGAACATCGAACGTCCAACTTCGAATTTTGAATGGGAAGCGCAAGCGCAGGTTCAAGGTTTAAAATCGTTCACAATCTAATCGCCAACGATGCAACTGTAAAGCCGAAGTTTATGTATCTAACCGAAAACAATGAAAAATGTGTTTCAATTGCGGCCGATCAAGATACTACAGCAGGGGGCCCCGATGGTCAATACCCCTGAGCCGGCGCACCAGGCGGCGGCATCGCTCTGCGGCCCGGCGCGGCTCAGAAAATACCTTGCCATATTACAGGGGTTTTGGTAATAGACAAGTTTCTCTATGGTGGGTGTAGCTCAGTTGGCAGAGCATCAGGTTGTGGCCCTGAGGGTCGTGGGTTCAAGCCCCATCACTCACCCCATTTTGACAATGAAAAGCCACTGCGGTAATAAACGCAGTGGCTTTTCGTATCTGGCGGCCTGCTGCAATCGACCGCCGGGTCAGGATGCGCGCCCGTAGCTCAGCTGGATAGAGCGCCGGACTTCGGATCCGTAGGTCGGGGGTTCGAATCCCTCCGGGCGCGCCAATTAAATCAAGGGGTTAGCTCATTTGAGCTGCCCCTTTTTTTCTTCAAAATCGGCAATTGTGCCCGAAATTGTGCCCATCTGCGATTCCAGATAGGCTTGCTGGCGCTTGGCCGCCAGTTTCAGATCGGCATCATTGACGATGTTGTACCGGTCAAAGACCGACCTGGTTTTATGCCCCGATATCATCATCGCGACCCGCTCCGGAATCCCTGACCGAACCATGTTTCTAACTGCTGTGCGTCTGAAATCGTGGAAGATCGGTCCCGGTGGCAGTGTCCCCTGCCATTTCGCTACGTATTTCACGCTGATCCGGTAGCCAAATCCAAGCCCAGTCTTACGGCAAGCCTCATTCCAGGCTTTCCGGAAATTGACGATCGGTCCCTTCATGCTCTTGTTGGGGAAAACATACGGCGTGAGCTTTTTACGCTTTCGCTGTTCCCACTGGTGCTGAAGTAGCGCCATCAACTCGTCATCGAGATAGATGGTGCGGGCGTCGTCATTCTTGGTTTCACCAACTTTCAGCGTCACGATGCCGTTGGTCAAATCCACGTTCTTGCCCCAGGTCAGTTGAGCGATTTCCTGATCCCGCCATCCCGTCCTGTAGCCGAAGGTCACAAATGGCCGGAGGTATTCCGCGAGGGCCTCTCGCAGGGCCAGGAATTGATCATACTCAAAGAAGCCCTTACGGATATTGTTCTCCTTGAGCATGGGGATGTAGGGCACCCGGTTGACTTTGGGCGGCGTCTGCTTTGCTCCGAGATTCAGGATCCGGCGCAGGGCTGCCAGTTCGCGGTTGATCGTGGCGTTCGCGGCGCCCGGTGTTATGGGCTCCCTGCCACAATAGGGGCAGTGGCTTTCACCATTGTAATGGAACCGCTTGTCGCAACGCTTGCAGTGCGCCTTCATCCTTTCGGAGACATACTGCTGAATGCGTGGGGTGCTGATTTCAGGGACTTTCACCCCTTCGAACTCCTCTTTCAGGTGCCTCACGCTCAGTTCCGCGCGGTCAAGTGACTTTTTGCCGTTGATTCGGTAGTCCGTGATGAATTCCTTGGACAGTTCGTCAAAGGTCACTTTCTCAAACACGATGCTTGGCACTTTGCCTTGTGCGATTTCACCTTCCTTTCTGTCCAGGAGCTTCTTGGCCACCATTTTTTTGGTGCTCCGAGAGCTCTCCCTGTAGTTTTTACCGTTGCGGTAGTACTTGATCCACCATACGTCTCCGCGTTTGTAGAGACTGCCCATATGTCACCTCCATCCTGCCTTGACGGGCACAAGATGGGAGATCGGACGCCCTCAATGTGAGGAGCATCCGATCTCGGTTATTGGTTATCAGGTGTGTTTACTTTATTCAACAATCGAAAGGAAAACGAACCGCAGTACTTTGGCCATCCATATAGTCTTGGATGACAAATTTTTTGCAATAGATCTCATCGAAGTTTTCATTGCAGGCCGCGCACCAAAAGGTAATAAAAATGGTCCCATCTTCGAGATCTTCGAAATGTGTGAATTCTGGGTCCTGTTCACCGCAATAGGGGCAGATTTTTCCAAAGCGAGTTTGAGTTATGAAGTCCGGATTTAGTTTTTTCATTTTTCTCTCCAATCAGTTGGTGTGTTTGTTGTTTTTGATGAATCGCTCGATATCCATTAAATCAATGAACATTTTCCGACCGACCTGGACATACGGAAGCTGGCCGTCCCAGACCTGTGATCGCCAGAACCATTCGGTTGCTCCGATTTCGCTGGCCAACTCCTTGATGGAGTAGAGCCTTTTCTTGGGCACATTCTGGGCACAGGGCTC
>JBDRRP010000089.1:0-43912 GCA_043825735.1 Pseudomonadota bacterium
AGAGCGATATCGGCCAGGGCCACCTCGGCGACGTGAAACAGGCTGCTCATGAGGTATTCGTCCCCGAGCTTGACCTCGTAGACCTCGGCGCCGCCCAGTGACAGCACACGGCGGCGGAGAAGGATCAGCTCGCCGAGGCGCGTCTGCTGTTAATCGAGTTCGTCGATAGTGGGGGGCATGGTGTTTCCTCGCTGCGATGGGATCTTTGGGAGCGTTGGGATCGTTGGGATCGTTGGGCTCGTTGGGATCGTTGGGATCGTTGGGATCGTTGGGATCGTTGGGTCGGATCGGACTGATCGGCCGCAGGCCGCCAATCCCTATCTGCGTTCACTTGTCCGCCGTAGCCTTGGCGAAGGCGGATCAGCGTCCCATTTGCTTTTGCCGTTGCCCTTCGGTCGCAGGCCGCCCCCCCCTTTGCCCTTAATCTGTGAAAATCTGTGTCGCTTTTTAAGCCGTGTAGGCGCAATCTGTGGATAACCCTCTTCGCTTTTGCTTTTGATCTTTGGCCGAAGGCCGTCCATCTGCGTAATCCGTGTAATCTGCGGTCAATTCGCCGTTGCAGTTGTTTTTGCATTTGCCAACAGCTACGAGCTACGAACCGGCACGGGAGGGCGCCATCATCTCCACGCAAAGGCCGGCTGATCGAAGTGGGCCACCCGGGTGTGCCGGCCCAGGATCGCCACCTCCCGGAACTGATAGATGAGCGCTGCCGTGGGCGCGGCGATCCAGCTCGATGCTACCGGCATGAACAAAATGGGGGCGCCACCAGACGGGTTTTTTTCAAGAATGGGCGCATCGGTGCGCATAAACTCGGCGATCGGGATGCGGTGGATGGAGGCCACTTCGGCCGGATCGGCCGTCAAATTAACACCCGCGCCGCCCCAGACCACCACTGGCGTGATGGTAAACCCCGAGCGGGTGGTAAAATCGTCCAGTCGCCCCATGATGCGCTCTTCGGAAAGCCGCAGCCCCACCTCTTCTTCAAGCTCCCTGAGCGCGGTCTCTTCGGGCGTTTCATCTTCCTCCACCCTGCCGCCCGGAAGCGCCCATTGGCCCGAGTGCGCTTTCAGTCCATGCGCCCGGCGAGTCAGAATCAGCACCGCCTCGCCGTCATTGCCCGGTATCCCGAGCCCGTCCCCGCCCGGAACCGAATCCACCACGGTAATGGCCACCGCCGCCCGCGTGACCGCCGCGTCCGCGTGCTCCCGGACATCGAAAGCGGCAAGATTATCAGCCACCCGCCGTTTCAACGCGTTGTCGCACAGTATTCTTATCGTGCCTTCAATCATGGGAGGAGAATCTTTTTTCGTTTGGATCGTTGGGATCGTTGGGATCGTTGGGATCGGCAGTAGGCGATACTATCCTGTCAATTTCTTCGCATTGGGTTTTCGCTTTTCGGCCGCAGGCCGCCCATCTGTGTAATCTGCGTCATCTGTGGTTAATTCTTTTTGCAGTTGCCCTTCGGCCGGCTTGTCCGCCGTAGCCTTGGCGAAGGTGGAAGGCCGCCAACTCCTATCCGCGTTCATCTGCGTTCACTTGTCCGCCGTAGCCTTGGCGAAGGAGGATCAGGGCCGCCGGATCATCCGCTTTACCGAGTACTCCATCACCGCCAGCCCGTGCTGGTTGGTTACCCGCTGGAAGAAAGTCACGATGCCGCGCTCAGGGTTTTTGGTTTCGCGTTTTTCCACCACCTCGATATCCACCCCGATGGTGTCGCCCACGACTACCGGCCTGAGTACAGTCATCTCGGTGCCCAGAAAGGCCACCCCCGTGCCGTGGATGATCCCTGACAGGATCGTCAACCCTTCGGCCACGGTGAAAGTCATCGTGCCGGGGACCAGACGCCCCTCGTAGGTCGTGCTTTTGGCCAGATAGGTCTCGTCCATGAACAGCGGCTCGAAGAACCCGAAAGACGTGGTGAAGTTGACCAGATCGCTTTCAGTAATGGTTCTTTTGTCCGTATCGTATTTTTGCCCTGGCAGAAAATCGTCGAAATAGTGTCCTTTGACGGTCATACGTTTCCTCGCTGTTGTTGACCCTGTTCGCACCACTGAATGTGAACCACGAAGAACACGAAGTTCACGAAGAAAAAATAGAAAACAGGGAGATTATAACACCTTCGTGCCCTTCGTGCACTTCGTGGTGATTTAGCTTCTATCAGGAAAAGTTGTTTTTGACGTCACCCCTGGGTTTCGTAGACACCCGGATTCGGCTTTCCGCCGGGGCGCCGGTCCGGGTGATCGCGCTCCACGAACCGGCGCAGCCCTTCGGCGCTTTCGGGCTGCCAGATGGATCGGTTGAAGCATTCGGCTTCGATCCTGAGCCCTTCGTCCAAGGGCCGTCCGAACCCGCGAACGGCCGCTTCCTTGTCCGTGCGGATGGCCGGCTGGGGCAGGGTGCAGATAAACGCCCCCAGTTCCAGGGCCCGCTGAAGCGACGTGCCTTTGGGCACCACCTCGTTGGCCAGGCCGATGCGAAAGGCCTCGGCGGCGTCGATGACCCGGCCCGTGATGATCAGCTCCATGGCGCGGCCGAACCCCACGATCCGCGGCAGCCGCTGAGTGCCGCCGTCGGCCAGGCCGATATTCCAGCGCCGGCAGGTGACGCCGAAGGTGGCGTGCTCCTCGACGATGCGGATATCGGCAAAGCACGCCCACTCCAGCCCGCCGGCATAGGCCAGACCGTTGACCGCGGCGATGACGGGTTTGTAGATATCGGTCCAGCGTGTGGGACCGAGATATCCGGGCCGCTCACCGCGGCTGTGGGCCGCGATCTCCTCGGGGTCGGAAGATACGATGCCCTGAGGGTCCTTGAGATCGCCGCCGGCGCAAAAGGCGATGTCACCGGCGCCGGTGATGACAGCCACTTTGGCGGTGTCGTCATTTTTGAAGCGACCCCATGCGTCGATCAGTTCCCGGTGTGTCTTCGCGCCCACGCAATTTCTCACCGCCGGGCGGTCGAAGGTGATGACCGTTATCTCGCCGTGCTTTTCGTATTGTATTTCCGTGTAGTCCATATGGGTTCCTGTCGGCAGGGGTAGGGAGTATGACCGGCATTGAAATCGATGAGACCGTAAAAAGTAATTTTGAACCGCAGAGCGCGCAGAGGACCGCAGAGAATTTATATTTTAGAACGGGTTTCCTCTGCGTTCTCTGTGCCCTCTGTGGTGATTTCTGATTTTGTTTTAAGCAATCAATCTGTCCACAACAACCCCAAGGTCAGATTGTCACCCAAGGGAATTTACCATGTACCATCTGGCTCACTTTGATTCAACGCATCAGACTGATTTTGACATTCCGATTGAGTCGTGCTGCGTCATTTGAATGATGGCGCCCGGGTTTGACTTTGACTGCCGATTCTGTTCAAAGAATACAAGCTGTAAACCCTTCTACGAAATAGTCATAACACCAGTTTAGAACTGAATATAACCAGGGATCGGAGACTGCCATGGTAAGGCGAAACCATGCGAGATGGTGTTTTTATCTGTTGGTGCTTTTTCTCATTCAGGTTCCCGCTACCAGCCCGGTTTGGTCCGCAGGAAAGCAGCCGGCAGCATTGCCCCGGGTCACCATCCTGGCAACGGGCGGCACCATTGCCGGACAGGGCACCTCTGCGACCAGGACCACCGACTATACGGCCGGTGTGCTCGACATCGGCGCGCTGATCAAATCGGTTCCAGGCCTGGAACAGGCGGCCGACATCCGCGGAGAGCAGGTGCCAACATCGACAGCTCCCACATCACCAACGAGATCCTGCTGAAACTGGCCCGGCGCGTCAACGAAGTGTTTGAAAAAGACCAGGCCGACGGGATCGTGATCACCCACGGTATGGACACCATGGAGGAGACCGCATATTTTCTGAACCTTGTCGTGAAAAGTGAAAAACCGGTGGTGCTGACCGGCGCCATGCGGCCGGCCACCGCGATCAGCGCCGACGGCCCGTTGAACCTGCTCAACGACGTCATCGTGGCGGGTGCGCCGGCATCCCGGGTGGGTAGCGGCATGGTGGCCCCCGGCAGTGACGATGCGCGCGACGGGATGCTCACCTCGGGCACCCTCAATCCGCAGAAGGCGCGGATCCTTCTCATGCTGGCACTGGCACGGACAAGCGATCTGAATAAAATCGGGCGGATATTCGACGAGTACTGATACGCTCGCGGCGTTTGATTTTCAGTTGAACCGGAAGGCCGCGCCGATAATGATCATACGGAGCAACCAACGACGGGGAATTTATGGAGCGAACGACAAGGCGTTTCGGCAAACTGCTATTTTTCAGTGGTATTTTCAATATCGTCATGGCCTCCCCGTTGATTTTCCCCGTCCTCTATGAACGATACTTTCACCTTTTGTGGCAGGTTAACCAGTTTTTTCATCTGGGCGGAAAACGCCTCATACCGCCCACGGAAGCCATCAATGCCCTGCTGGTCAATACCGCCGGAATCGATCTGGTCCTGATCGGGGTGATTGTCTGCTACGCGGGTCTGGATCCAATGCGGCGAACATTCATTCCGTTCGCAAATGCAATCGGAAGAACCCTGTTTGCGGGAATCATCATCTACTATTGTCTGGTGTTTGATATCGCCCGGCTGGTACTGGTCATCGGTGGTATCGATGTGCTGATCAGCGCAGGGTTCGGCTACTATTTGATCAAGTTAAAACGACTTCAAGAAGATGGCGGTCAAAAAAGCTGAATCAGATTTGGATTCGATCACAAGTTGACAAGCTTAGTCAAGTTGACTAATCATGGTATCATCCAACTCTGACTGGAGGCCAATATGAAAACCGTCAATGTGCACGAGGCCAAAACAACCCTTTCCGCGCTTCTGGCCGAAGTGGAGAAGACCGGGGAGCGGATTTTCATCTGCCGCAACGGGAAACCCGTGGCGGATCTGGTGCCCCACGAGCGCGTTGACCGCCTGGCCCCGCACCCGGTCATGAGCGCCGTTAAAATCAATTACGATCCCACCGAGCCGTTGACATCCGACGAGTGGCCGGAGACAAACTGATGCTGCTGGATACCTGCGCGCTGCTCTGGTTGGCACAGGGGGGCGGCCAATTGTCACAGGAAGCCCTCAAGGCGTTGGCCGAAGCCCCGTTTGTCTATGTCTCGGCGATCAGTGGTTTTGAAGTCGGCATTAAATACCGGAATGGAAAGCTCGAACTGCCGGTCCTGCCTGCCGACTGGTTCAATGTCATCATCAAGCACCACGATCTTCAAGTCCTGCCGCTGGATCTTGATATCTGCATCCGTTCAACCCAACTGCCTCCGTTGCACAGAGACCCCTGCGATAGGATGATCATCGCCACCGCCCAGATCCGCCAACTCACCATCGTTACGGCGGACCCGGTATTCCAGAGCTATGACGTCGGCACGCTGAGTTGAACCAGAACCGCGGGCGACATATTATCCGTTGCGTTTGTTCACCAGACTGCGAAGCACTGCCGCCCGTGACCCGCGCGCCGGCAGTGAACCACTATTGATGGCGCCGCAAAAAGTCCCAGAGCCCGTCATCCCGGCGACCTTTCCGACGTAGCAATTAATAGCGAAGGCGGAAGGCCGGGGTCCAGAAGTGTTTGAACTCACTGGATCCCGGATCTCGTTTCACTCGTCCGAGATGACGAAAAAGGGAAAAAATCCGACTTTTTACGAAACCGCTTATCCAGGAAGTTCAAGCGACAGCCGGGAGCCATTGGAATCGGGAAAAATCACATCACTGCGGCGTTCACGGAGCACACGGATGTTTTTTAACCCAAAAAGATGTTCTCGCGCAGAGGCGCGGAGACGCTGCGAACTGCGTAAAATGGGATTGCGCGAGTGTTTTTCCCTGCGCCTCTGCGCCTCTGCGCGAGATATGAATCAAAAAATCTCCGTGCTCTTTTCATGACTTCGTGGTTCAACATCACATTGGGCAGAGACCCACTGGCGCATTCTGTATACCCGTATTTTGGAATTTTTCTACGATCGTGAGGTCGCTATATGAAAGTGTTTGGAAAAATGGCAGCGGTGTTTCTGGTGACATCGATACTGGCGGCGACACCGGCCCAGGCCATCGATGCCACATCCCGGCCAGCCGCTGAAACCCTGAATCTGCTGCGTATCACACCGGACGGCACCGATGTGCCGCCCGGTCGCCAGGTGGTGTTTACCTTTGACCGGCCGGTGGTGCCGGTGGGCCGCATGGATCGCAGCGCCGAAGAAATTCCCATCACCATCACGCCGGCCCTGAACTGCCAGTGGCGCTGGCTCAACACCAGCGCGCTCGCCTGTGAGCTGGATGACAAAGACGGGCTCCGGCCGGCCACCGAATACCGCGTGGCCGTTGCCGCCGGACTGGCCGCCGATGACGGTGCCGTGATGACAAAGACCGTAGCTCATCGCTTCATCACTCAGCGGCCAAAGGTCACCCGGACCCGGTTCAAGGAATGGCGGGCGCCGGGCTGGCCGCGGATTCAGGTGACCTTCGACCAGCCGGTGAGCCGCGATTCGGTGCGCTCCCGCATGGCCTTCAAAATGGCGAAAACCGGCGGCTCGGCGGCGCTGACCGCCGAGCCCGACAAGGACGACCGTGAAACGCCGCTGTTTTTTCCCCTGCCGGGAGAAAAACTGGCGTTGACCGGGGCTGCGTCTTCCCCGCAGCGGGTGGATGATCAGAAGGCGAAGGTCAATGGCGACGAAGCCCGGCGAATCTGGGTGCTCGCCCCGGCGTCGGAGCTGCCGCTGGACAGCAGCATCTCTCTGTCCGTGACCCCCGGTCTGGTTTCCGCCCTGGGACCGATGACCGGCGTTGAACGCCGCACCGTGGTTGAGTTCAACACCTATCCCGAATTCCGGTTTCTGGGCGTGCGCTGCCAGGATGCCCGCACCCATCAGACGACGCTCATCACCCCTGAGTTTTCGTCCGCAGAACCGTTTACTTCACAAGACATGGCGCGGTGCGCGCCGCTCGACAGTGTGGCCCTGGTGTTCTCCGCGCCGGTCATCAACGAGGCAGTGAAGTCGCACGTCACCATCACGCCGGACCTTGCCGGCGGCCGCACCGACTACGATCCCTGGGAAAACCGATACAGCTACAGCCACCTGAGCGCTCCGCACCGCGACGATGCCACCTATACGGTGTGGCTGCCCGAACGGCTGAAGGCCTATCAGCGCTACACGCTTCAAAGCGATGCCGCCCTTTTCCAGGACGAATTCGGGCGGGTTCTGAAAGCGCCGGTGGATATGGCCTTCATGACGGCTCACCGGGACCCTGCGCTGGTATTGGACCACAACAAGGCCGTGCTCGAAAAACAGATCGACAGTGACGTGCCGGTGTACGTCACCAACCTTGAAAAGCTGACGGTGCCGCATCGGGTCTTGACGGCCAAAGGCCTCTCCGGCGATGCCCAGTCCACCAGGAATCTGCCCGATATCGAGGATGTGGCCTTCGCCGTGCCGCTGGGGATCCGCGAGATGACGGGCGGCGCTTCCGGCGTCGTCACCGGCCATCTCGACAGCGATCCGCGGCCGCCGGGCTACCGCCCCGGAGATTACCGGTTTTTCGCCGAAATCACGCCGTTTCAGGTGAATGTCAAGCTGGGCCACTTCAACTCTCTGGTCTGGGTGACCGATCTGGCCACGGGCGCTCCCGTGGCCGGCGCCGGGGTATCCGTTTTCCTTGACGACTACACGCCGGATCCGACCCCGTCGGCGCTGGCCGGCTGCCGGACCGATGACAGCGGCGTGTGCACCCTGCCGGGGATCGAAACCCTCGATCCGAAGCTGAGTTACCTGCGCTATGCCTACGACGACGACGCGCCGCGCCTGGTGGTCCGCGTCGACAAGGATCAGGACCTGGCCCTGGTTTATCTGGACTACCATTTCATCACCTGGGTCGGTGGCGTGGACGCCGAAACGCGCGTGAAAAACGGCCACATGCGTGCCTGGGGCACCACGGCCCAGGGCGTTTACAAGGTCGGCGACACGATCCAGTACAAGCTTTACGTGCGCAACCACGATAACCGCCGGTGGGTGGCGCCGGCGCCTTCGGGCTATACCCTGAGCATCATCGGTCCCAAGGGCCAGACCGTCCAGAAGGTTGAAGACCTTACGCTGTCGTCTTTCGGCGCCTGGGCCGGAGAATTCGCCCTGCCAGCGCAGGCTGCCGTCGGGTGGTATCAGTTCCAGCTCGAATACGCCGGGCTGCCCGACGCGCTGCCGGTCATGCGGGTGCTGGTGAGCGATTTTACGCCGTCGCCCTTTCGAGTGACCACTGAACTGAGCGGCGATCGCTTTGAACTGGGGGACGTGATCGATATCACCTCTCTGGCCAGGATGCATGCCGGCGGGCCCTTTGCCAATGCCGACACGCGGGTTACCGTGCGTCTGGTACAGCGGGTGTTTCAACCCAAAACCGCTCCGGCCAAAGACTTTCGCTTCGATTCCGGAGAATACCGCAACCGCCCCACGTGGGATCTTCACGAGAGCAGCGCCGAAGGCAATGACGCCGGGGAGGTGACGACGCAGGTGACGCTGGCCGATAAGGCCATCGTCTACGGCCGGCTGACGGTGGAAAGCGCCGTTCGCGATGACCGCGGCAAATATGTGGCGGCTGCCGCCGGTGCCGACTATATCGGACGCGACCGGTTTGTGGGACTGCGCGGCACCCGCTGGGCCTATGACGAAGATGCGCCCGCCGACATCGAATACCTGGCGGTGGATGTGGACGGCAATCCGGTGGCCGGTCTTCCCGTGACGATCCGGGTGGAAAGACGCGAGACCAAGGCCTCGCGCGTTAAGGGCGCCGGCAATGCGTACCTCACCAACTACGTTACCTCGTGGGTGGCGGCAGAAAATTGGAAAGGCGTGTCGGCCGGTCAGCCGGCCACTTACACTTTCACTCCGGCGCACGCCGGCGAATACCGCATCACTGCTGCGGTCGAAGACACCCGGAACCGCCGTCACGAGACCACGATCCATGCCTGGGTGGTGGGCAAGGGCCGCGTGGTGTGGGAGGGCCCCGACAGCAATGCCCTCAGGGTCATTCCCGACAAGGACAAATACCAGGTGGGCGATACGGCACGCTTTCTTGTGCAAAACCCGCTGCCCGGCGCCATGGCACTCGTCGCAGTGGAGCGCTATGGCGTGCTCAAACACTGGGTGCAGCCCCTGGAGGGGAGTACCCCGGTCATCGACGTGGCCATTGAAGAAGATTTTCTGCCGGGCTTTTATCTCTCGGTGCTGGTGACCTCGCCGCGAGTGGACGCGCCGCCCGGGGAAGGCTCTGTGGATCTGGGCAAGCCCACCTTTCGTCTGGGCTATGTGCCGGTGCGGGTCACCGATGCCGTCAAAGAGATCGCCGTGGCGGTGAGCACTGACCTGGAGACTTACAAGCCGGGAGATACGGTGCACGCACGGATCAAGGCCCTGCCGCGCAGCGGCGCACCGGGTGAGCCTGTCGAGCTGGCCGTGGTGGTCATCGACGAGGCGGTATTCGATCTCAACAGCCAGGGGCGCAGCTACTATGACCCCTACGAGGGGTTCAACAGCCTCGATGGCCTGGATCTCAATAACTACACCCTGCTCTCGCTGCTGGTGGGCCGGCAGCAGTTCGAAAAGAAAGGCGCATCGCCGGGCGGCGGCGGTGCGGCCGGTGGCGGGCCCCACCTGCGCAGCCTTTTCAAATACGTCACCTACTGGAACCCGTCTTTGATCGCCGATCAGGACGGCGCTGCTGCGTTTTCCTTCACCGTCCCGGACAACCTTACCGGCTGGCGCATTTTTGCCATGGCGGTGACGCCGGGCGATCGGATGGGGCTTGGCGATACCGGATTCAAGGTCAACCGTCCCACGGAGCTGCGGCCGGTGATGCCCAACCAGGTCACCGAGGGCGATCGCTTCAGCGCGGGTTTCAGCGTGATGAACCGCACCGACCGGGAGCGGACCCTTTCGGTGAGGATCAGCAGCAAGGGGGAACCGGATACCGTGGCGGCCGCGATGGACAAAACGGCGCAGATCCACCTGGCACCGTTCAAACGCGAAACCGTGTGGCTGCCCGTTGAAACGAAGGGCTTCGGCGATATCCGTTTTACCGTCAGTGCCGGGGATGCAATGGACACCGATGCCGTGGCGCATACGGTGCCGGTGAGAAAGCGCCGATCCCTGGTCACCGCGGCGACGTATGGTTCAACTCTTGAGGCCGCTGCCACCGATCGCATCGCATTTCCTGAGGGGATCTATCCGGATGTGGGGGGCATCAGCGTGGTGACCTCGCCGTCGGTGATCGGCAATATCGACGGCGCCTTCCGGTATCTTCGAAACTATCGCTACGATTGCTGGGAGCAGCAGTTGACGAAGGGCGTCATGGCGGCCCATTACCAGAATCTGAAAGCCTACATGCCCGCGGATTTTTCGTGGCCGGACAGCGCCACGCTGCCGCAGGCGGTGCTCGATGCCGCTGCGGGGTTCCAGGCGCCCGGCGGCGGCATGGTCTACTGGGTGCCCGAAGACGCTCACGTGAGTCCGTATCTGAGCGCGTATACGGCGCTGGCCTTCAACTGGATAGGCAACAGCGGTTACCGCGTCCCCGTGCCGGTGGAAGAAAAAC
Source organism: Pseudomonadota bacterium (assembly GCA_043825735.1). Classification (GTDB taxonomy): domain Bacteria; phylum Desulfobacterota; class Desulfobacteria; order Desulfobacterales; family JBDRRP01; genus JBDRRP01. The sequence continues at coordinate 10,583 of JBDRRP010000089.1, forward strand.
TCCACGGCTATCTGGCGACGCTCCTCCGGCGGGAAGTCATGCCGTCGTTTTACACCCGGGGGATGGCGTCCTCCGTGCGGGCCGTGGCGCTGGCGGCCCTGGCCGGCCACGGCAAGGTCTCTCTTGAGGACCTTAACCGCTACCGGCCGCATCTGGGAGAGATGGATCTCTTCGGCAAGGCGCACTTTCTCATGGCGGCCATGGCCGTTGACGGCGGCCGCGCCATCGCCGATGAGGCTGCACGGTTGATCCTGTCCCACGGCAGCCAGTCCGGCGGCAAGGTGCAGTTCAATGAGGTCCTCGACGATAGTTACAGCTATATTCTTGCCACGCCGCTACGCAGCAACGCCGCTATTTTAGCTGCGCTGCTGAAGGTCTCCGTCGACCCCGGCGGCCGGGCCCTGGTGGGCGACATCCCCTTCAAATTGGTGCGGGCCATTACCCAGGCCCGCGGCAACCGCGATCACTGGCAGAACACCCAGGAGAATATCTTCTGCCTCAATGCCCTCACCGCGTTCGCCCGCATCTTCGAAACCGAGGTGCCGGACATGACGGTGAGCGCGTTTCTCGGCGACCGGAAACTGGGAGAGGCCCGGTTTACCGATCTTCGCGACGCCGCCGTCACCTTCACCGATTCCATGCACCGGGCGAGTCCGGGGCTTAAGAGCGAGGTCACCCTGAAAAAACAGGGCGCAGGCCGGCTCTACTACGCGACCCGGATGCAGTACGCCCCCACCGAAGAGGCGTCCGTCCGCATCAACGCCGGCATCGACATCCGGCGCGAATACGCCGCCCAGCGCTCCGGCCGCTGGGAGCTGCTCAAAAGCCCCATGGCCATCCGGCGCGGGGAGCTGGTGCGGGTGACGCTTTACGTGTCCCTGCCGACCCTCCGGCACTTCGTGGTGGTGGACGATCCGGTTCCCGGCGGGCTGGAGCCGGTCAACCGCGATTTGGCCACCGCCAGCGCCGTGGACGCGGAAAAGGGCAACTTCACCGCGGCCAAAGACTCCTGGTGGTTCACCTATAGCGACTGGTCCTACTACGGGCGCTTCGGTTACAGCTTCTATCACCAGGAATTGCGGCATGCGGCGGCGCGGTTTTATGCCGACTATCTGCCCGCGGGCAATTACGTGCTGTCCTACACCGCCCAGGCCATCGCCTCGGGCCGGTTTTCAGTGATGCCGGTCCACGCTGAGGAGATGTATGATCCGGAAGTCTTCGGCAAGGGGCTACCGGCCACGCTGGTGGTGGACTGATCTTGCTTTCCACCGAACCGTGTAAGAAATGGGCGGTGTTCAATTTTTATTGCCTCGTAAAAGTTCCAAGGCCCGTCACCCCGGCGAAGGCCGGGGTCTATAAGTACCTGAAATCAATGTATCCCGGATCTCGTTTCACTCTTCCGGGTTGACGAAGAAAAAGAAAAAAACCGACTTTTTACGAATGCATCAATTTAGACAAACCCGTAAAAAACAATCTTCTCGCAGAGACACCAAGTGCGCCAAGAAAAACATTTTGCGGTTCTCTATGAAGCTCCAGTTGTCCGGTGGCCCGGTGCATCGGCGCCCGGACACATGGCATAAATGAGCCTGCCCGCCAAGGGCGCCCCGTGGTTGACGGGTGTTATCGAAATCGCTATCGGGATCGAAATCGAAATCGGCGGTTGCTGTTGCCACGGTGGCGGCATATGGCGGATCAGGGACAAAATGATTGCCAACACCAACACCAACACCAACACCAACACCAACACCAACACCAACACCAACACCAACACCCGATACCGATACCGATCCCGATAGCGATTTCGAGGAACGGCGCGTTTTGCGGCAACATAGGCTTACTGGAGCTTCATAGAGAAGCGGAAAACATTTTTAATATCAATTCATTCGCTTTGCGATCTCTGCGGCTTTGCGAGAGATTCGGATTTTTTATGAATGCGTCATCTTTTTGATAAACACGGACCCGGTTGCGAATTATGGATAAACGGCGGCGCCACATCATCGGGATTCTCGCAGGGCTGCTGACGGCCGGGGCGGTCCTTGTAGGGGCGGCGACATTCGCCGGCCTCGCGCCGTTGTCCGATCTTGCCACCACCGGTGTCGTCATCAAGCCCCAACTGCTGGATCGCCATGGTCGCCCCATCACTGTGACCTACGAGAACCGCTGGAATTTGAACGATCAGGTCGCGTTTCACCAGATTCCGGCCCTGCTGCGCAACGCGTTTGTCTTTTCCGAAGACAGACGCTTTTTCACCCACGGCGGCGTCGACTGGCTGGCGCGGCTCAGTGCGTGCCGGCAGAATCTTCTGGCCGGCAGGGCCGTGCGCGGGGCCAGCACCATCACCGAACAGGTGGTGCGCTTGATGCACCCGCGACCGCGGACGCTCTGGTCCCGCTGGCTGGAGGGTTTCGACGCCATGCGTCTGGAAGCCCGCCAGAGCAAGGCGGCGATCTTGGAGTGCTATCTCAACCAGGTGCCCTACGATGCCCGGCGCCGGGGAGTGCTTCAGGCGGCCCGCTACTACTTCGACCGGGATCTCGCCACCCTCAGCGCGAAGGAGACGCTGGCGCTGGCCGTGATGGTGCGCGCACCGGCGAGGCTCACGGTGCTCACGGCACCGGCGGTGGTGGACCGGGCCGTGAAACGCCTGGCCGTTCGTCTGCGGGAAGCCGGCGCGCTTTCCGAGACCCAATGGGCGGACATCGCTGCCGCCGGATTCAGCCCGGTGGCGCCGGCACCGCCGGTGGATGCGCGCCATTTCGCCCAGTGGGTGACGCGCCAGGAAGGGGCTGCGGCGCCCACCGTGCGCACCACGCTGGATCTGGATGTGCAGCGCATCGGTCAGCAGGTGCTCGACCGGCAACTGGCGGTGCTGAGCGATCGGCGGGTGCAAAACGGCGCCTTGCTGGTGGTTGACCACCGTGAGAACGCCGTGCTCGCCTGGGTAGTGGGGCGCGCCGGCCAGGCCGATGCCATGGCCGCAGAATTCGATGCCGTGAGGACCCCACGGCAGCCGGGCTCGACCCTGAAGCCTTTTGTCTACGCCTTGGCCATCAGCCGGGAGTGGACTCCGGCCACCATGATCGATGACAGCCCCTTGAGCGAATCCGTGGGCACCGGTCTGCATACCTACCGCAACTACAGTCGCGTGCACTACGGCCCCGTCTCCCTGAGAGCGGCCATGGCCAATTCCCTGAACATCCCTGCGGTCAAGGCCGTTCAGTACGTGGGGCCCGTGGATTTTCTCGCCGCCCTGCATGAACTGGGCATCGACAGCCTTGATCGGCACCCGGATGTCTACGGAGACGGATTGGCGCTGGGAAACGGCGAAATCACCCTCTTTGAGCTGGTACAGGCCTATACGGTGCTGGCCCGCGGCGGGCTGTACACGCCGCTGTCGGTGCGGCTGGCACCGTCGCCGTGGCCGGACGGACGCCGGGTCTTCAGCGAAGCCGTGGCGTCATTGATGGGGCACATGCTCTCGGATCCGGATGCCCGGCGGTGGGAGTTCGGCGAAAGCAGTATTTTGAACCTGCCGGTCCAGACGGCGGTGAAAACCGGAACCTCCAGCGACTACCGGGATGCCTGGGCTGTTGGCTACAACTACCGGTATACGGTCGGCGTCTGGATGGGCAACCTGGACAGCCGCCCCATGGACGAGTTGACCGGATCCATCGGCCCGGCACTGGTGATGCGTTCTGTGTTTGCGGAGCTGATGCGCGATCAACCGGCGCTGCCGCTGCCGCTGAGCCGCCACCTGGTGCGCCGCGCGGTCTGCATCGACAGCGGCCTACTTGCTGACGGTGCCTGCGATAGCCGCCAGGAATGGTTCGTTCCCGGAAAGCTGCCGGCACCTCATGTGCCCGCCGCTGCACCGGTCCGGATCCGGCGGCCGGGCAATGGACTGCAAATGGCGCAGGATCCGCGCATCCCCGATGAGCTGGAGGCGTTCGAGTTCCAGTTGAACCGGCGGGCGGGCATCCGGCGCGTCGACTGGCGCCTCGATGGTCGCCTGCTGGCAAGCACCGCGGCACCGGACTACGTGTGGGCTTTGAGGCGGGGCACGCACAGGCTTCAGGCTCGGGTCTGGGGGCCGGAAGAACGGGCGCCCGAAGAAACCCCGGTTGTCCGGTTTGTGGTGAAGTAGTGTTCATCCAGAAATGGTAGATCAGTTGCGCTTACTGCCCATTCTGGCGTATTCTAATATGCCACTCCGAACTGGCCATTCATTACCGCTGACCTGAGCGTTTCACTTTTACCAATGTCATCAGAATCCTTGAATTTTGTAGGTCTAAAGGATGACGCAAGAATGGTTGAGTTTTTACCGAGATTGAAAACTGTTGCATACCGCGAGTATCCATGAAAATGGCAGCTATCAAGGATAATGCAAGCATGGGTGAATGTGATCAAATGACCAATATCAAAAATTGGGAACGATATCGAATGTGTCGAGACAGCGCCATGATAGCATTGTCAAACACGCCCAGGATCCGGCGCATGCAGTATCCAATAATTGTATTGGTCTTTTTTCTCACCTCTTTTTTTCTCACGATTTGCATGGCAACCTCTGAAATCACGATTCCAAACATTTTGATTCTGAACGCATACCATCAAGGTGAAGATTGGTCGGACAATCAAATCAAAGGTATCCGACTAAAATTGAACGAGGCGTATCCTTTCCTTGTCCCTTCCATTGAACATCTGGACACAAAACGTTTTCCGGGCCCAAAACACTTGCTGTTCGTGAAAGAATACCTGCAAAGAAAATATCAAGGAAAACACTTCGATCTTATCCTGACACTTGACAACCCCGCATTGGATTCGATGCTGAAATTTGGAAACGAACTGTTCCCCGGGGCTCCTATAGTCTTTGCGGGAGTTAATGGTTACAGGCCGGAAATACTGGATGGTCACACAAACATAACGGGCGTTGCCGAAGTCCAAGATATGGCGGGTACTCTCGGCTTAGCCCTGAAGGTTCACCCTCTCACGAAAACTGTGCTTGCCGTCCACGACTATACTTCAAGCGGAATTGCGGTCCACAGTGATATGGTTTCTGCAGCCGATCAGTTTAAAAGCCGGTTGAATGTCGAGTATACGCCAGAAGGAACGGTGGAAGATCTCATTTCCCAACTGAAGGCGTTGCCCCAAGACACTATTGTGATGCTTCTTACCTACGTTACGGATAAAAACGGCAGAACCTTGACCCGCGAAGAGAGCACCCGAATTATAACATCTGCCAGTCCTGTACCAGTATATGCCATGCACGAAACCCGCCTGGGCTATGGCATCGTGGGCGGCATGCTACTTGAGGGGATTGAACACGGAAAGCAGGCCGCCGATCAGGCATTGAGAATCCTGGCCGGAGAGAGCATCTCCCAAATAGCGGTTGAAAACAGTCGATCACGCCCCGTTTTCGATCAAAACTTACTGGAGCGCTTCGGTATATCCTCAAAACTTCTGCCGGCGGATTCAATCATTATCAACCAGCCGGTTTCTTTCTGGCGGCAGTATCGAACCATTTGGATCCCTGGCGTTGTGATCATTGGTGTATTTGTGATTTCAACGGTCCTGCTGAGTAAGACGGTTATGCGAATGCGAATAGCCGAAAAATCTTTGCGTGATGCAATACAGCTGAATAAGGAAATTATCGACAGTGCACAAGAAGGAATCATCGTATATGATCTCGATCTAAGGTATCGCGTTTGGAATCCTTTCATGGAAAAGTTGTCAGGTGTTCCAGCAAATAACGTTCTTGGTCTTCACCCACTGGAGGTTTTCCCGTTTCATAAAGAGAATCAACTGATGAATGTGCTGGAACGTGCATTGAATGGAGAAACACTCGAGCCGATTGATTTCCCATTTTCATTGCCCGCTTCAGGATTGTCCGGCTGGACATCAGATCAGAGTAGTCCGCTGCGAAACGCAAATGGAGACATTATTGGCGTAATTGCCACTGTGCGTGACATTACAAGTCGAAAAGAAGCCGAAGAAAAACTGCGAAGAAATGAAAAACTGCTTCAGAATATTATCGATTCCTCAGCTGACTACATTTATGTCAAAGATACCTGTTTGAGGACCATGCTCTGCAACAGAACCTTTGCTCGCGCGGTTGGAAAAAATCCACAGGATATGGTCGGCAAAACAGACATAGAAAACGGTTGGCTGCCCGAATTTGTCATCGGTAACCCTGACAAAGGGATTCGAGGCTTTGAAAATGACGATAAAGATGCCTTGAGTGGGAAGAAGGTCCATATCATTGATGAACTCGGGAATGTAAACGATAAGGTGCGTTCCTTTGATACAATTAAAATGCCCCTCAGGGATGAGAATGGCGCTATAATCGGCATTTTTGGTATCAGCCGTGACATTACTGAACGTCAACAGGCAGAAGAAGAGTTGCTGAAGCAGAAACATTTTCTCCAGAAGGCTCAGGAGATTGGCAAGATGGGCTCATGGGAGCTTAATATCCCAGAAAACAAACTCCTCTGGACTGATGAAAATTACAGGATCTTTGGGCTTCCCATAGGATCGGAACTTACGTATGAAACATTCCTGGGTTGCGTTCATCCCGATGACAGAGAATATGTCGATAGAGAATGGAAAGCCTCATTTGCCGGAAATCCTTATGACATTGAACATCGATTGCTCATTGATGGCAAGGTGAAGTGGGTTCGGGAGAAGGCCGAACTTGCATTCGATGAAAAAGGTGAATGTATTCAAGGGACAGGTTTCACTCAGGACATAACCGACCGAAAGCATTCCGAGATCGAACTTCGAGAATCCGAGCAAAAATTCCGCAATTTTACCGAGCAATCCTTCGTCGGATTTTACATTATTCAGGACGGCCTCTTCAAATACGTGAACCCGAAGTTTGCCGATATTTTCGGCTACTCCGCCGATGAATGCCTGGATGGCATGCATTTTCGCCAACTCGTTCACCCGGAGGATTTGGCTACGGTCAAGGAACAAGTCCGTAGGCGTGAGGATGGTGAAATAGAATCAGTTCAATACACTTTCAGAGGCGTTAAGAAGAACGGTGAAATCATCCATGTATCCATTTATGGATCATCCTTGATCTACCAGGGAAGAGCGGCGGCCATCGGAACCATGATGGACATCACCAAAGAACTGGAGATGAAAAAGCGTATAGCACAGTCTCAACGCATCGAGGCCATCGGATCGCTTGCCGGTGGCATCGCTCATGATTTCAACAACATCCTATTTCCTATTGTCGGCTTGTCCGAAATGCTTTTGGAGGACCTCCCTCAAGGCAGTCCCGAGCATGGTAACGCATTGGAGATTTTTAAAGCCGGGAAGCGGGGCAGCGATCTGGTCAAACAGATTCTCGCTTTCAGTCGCCAATCAGAGCAGAAAAAAATGCCGATTCGTATCCAGCAGATACTCAAGGAAGTGACGCGGCTAAGCCGCTCGACAATCCCCGCCAACATCAAGATCACTCAGGATATTCAAAGCGATTGCAGCATGGTTCAGGCAGACGCTACTCAGATCCATCAGATCGCGATGAACCTGATCACCAATGCCTATCACGCTGTGGAACCGAAAAGCGGGGAAATAGCCGTTCGGCTGAGGGAAGTCGATGTCGGCCCGGGGCAATTGCCTGATAGTGAGCTTTTGCCGGGGAGATATGCGGTGCTGTCCGTTTCCGATACGGGGATCGGCATCGAGCCTGCCATAATGCACAAAATTTTCGAACCATATTTCACGACCAAGGAACAAGGCAAGGGGACCGGCCTCGGTTTATCTGTGGTCTATGGGATCGTAAAAGATCATCACGGCGATATCAAGGCATACAGCGAATTGGGGCAAGGCACGGATTTCAATGTATACCTGCCCATAATTGAACAATCTGAAGGGGCATCACCGGTTGAGAAAAGCATAGACTCCCCGGTTGGGTATGAGCGCATTCTTTTGGTTGACGATGAGGAGCCTATCGCAGGGCTCGAAAAACAGATGTTAGAGCGTCTTGGCTACACGGTGACAATGAGAGCCAACAGTTTGGAAGCTTTGGAAGCGTTTAAAGCCAAACCAGACTTATACGACTTGGTCATTTCCGATATGACCATGCCTAACATGACCGGCGAACGATTGGCGTGTGAGCTAATCTCAATTCGGCCGGACATCCCCATTATTATCTGCACCGGGTTCAGTGAACGACTCAATCGGGAAAAGGCTGCAAGTATCGGGGTGAAGGGCTTCCTGATGAAACCGATCGTCAAAGCGGAAATGGCCAGGTTCGTCCGGAAGGTATTGGATGAGGCGAAAAACACTGATCAACAATGATTATCCTAATCGCAACTTTCGGTGGCCCTGAGAATATTCATCATACCAATCCAATCCTTGACGGTTCAATGCTGTCCTTTTCTCTTGGAATTGATACATTGAAATCTGACTGATAAATCAGCACACAGCGCCTATCGTTCCACATAACTGATCCACTCAAACATTGGGCGGAATATCGGATTCATTATAATTGAGCCCGATCTTCACCTTTTTTGTGTTTTTCAGAACCCCGACCCAAAGTTGATCCTTCAGGGCATCAGACGCAGGCTGGAGACCTTTTGCGCCATCACGTCCTCACGGGCCAGAAGCTGCCGTCGATACTCACCTTCGACAAAGGGCACGGCCTGGTCGTCGTAGTTCTCGTTGAAAAAATAGCCGCTTTGGCCGGTCGGGTTGATGCCCACAGATTGCTCCGGTGCGCCGAAGTCGATGATGCGCCGGGTGGAGGGGCAGATGTAAATGTGGTGGGGGGCCGGTGAGAAACGGAATCCCATGAAATTGGGGACCTCGTTGCCGCCTTCTGCGGCCAGGGGGCCGATGTTGAAGATCTTGTCCAGGGGTTTCTTTCTCCCGATGGGGTGGACGTACTCGACGCGGTGCACTTTCCCCCATGTCCATTTGGCTGGATCGTTTCCGAGAAGACCACTCAGGTGGGTCAGCGTCTTTTGCCAGGCCCCCGCCACCACTGCCGCGCGGGTTTCAATCGCCGGCGTGCCGTGATCGTCCCACCACGGAGACGCCTCGCGGCTCATGACGTTTGTCAGGGCGCGGTAGGGAAGCCGGGTTTGCAGGAAGGCCTTGAACAGATCGTCTCCCAGTTCGTCCCTGAAGGTCATTTCCATCAAGAAAAATTGAAGGGTGGCAAATACAGTCGGGCCGACGTCTTCCCGCCGGTGGTCGCCGTTCCAGCGCGCAAATTGGTCCATTGCAGCGGATGATAGGGGCGTCGCTCCGCTCTTGGCAGATGGCTTCAGAACGGCCACGACCTGGTCCCTGACGGTCATACTGAGGGTGGATCGGGTGTCGCGCTGGATCGATTTCATGTCGTCAAGCGTCCAGCCGTCCGGCTTTGCTTCGAGCAGGTGTTCGATGCGCCGGGCCCGGTCGGGCAGGTTGTAATAGCCGGGAACGGTTCCGGTACCGAAGTCCTGGGGTTGGTGGTTGGCCGACACGATGACTCCGGAGGCCGGATTGATAAACTGCGGGTTCTGGCTGAACGGCAGATATCCTTGATAGTCGTCCAGACCGCTGGCTCCGTCGAGCAGAAAATTGGGGTCCACATGCGCGGGGCGGATGGGCACGGCGCCGGCGGCCCACCAGGCGATGTTGCCTTCGGCATCGGCCAGAACGATGTTCAACCCGGGCGCCCGGAGATATCCCATGGCTGCCTGGGCGTCTTGCGCGTTTTTGGCCCGCGCCAGGCGGTAGAAGGGCTCCATCACCTTGTTGTCCGGATCGTGAAATCCCCATCGGGCCGCTACCGGGTCTTTGCGGGAACCCAGGCCGGTGATCACATCGTTGATGATGGGGCCGTGCTTTGAGCGGCGGACGGTGATCTCTAAGTCCGCCTGGCCTTTGACCTTGATGCGCTCGGTTTCACTGGCGAGCGGTGTCCACTGTCCGTCCGACCAGACCTGATTGGGATTCTCCGGGTTGGCCTTTTCGACGTACAGGTCCACGTCATCGTTTTGAAACATGGTCAGCGACCAGGCGATGTTCCGGTTCAGCCCCAGCAGCGCGTACGGGAACCCCGACAAGTAATGGCCATACAGTTCGAAATCCGGGGTGACGATATGCGCTTCATACCATACCGACGGGGCGGAGAAGGCGATGTGGGGATCGCCGGCCAAAATGGCCTTGCCCGATCGGGTAAGGCGACCGGAAACGGCCCAGGCATTGCTGCCTTCAAAAGCCCCCAGCGGCGCGAACCGGGCTTCGATGTCCGCCACCAGCCCTGCCAACTGCTGCATGGACGGATGGGTTGCGGCCAGCAGCTTCAGCGGCGGCGTCTGTGACGGCGCAGTTTCGAGGTCTTCGAGATAGCCTGCACCCCATTGGTCGCGGACAACCGTGAGCAGCGGGTCGGTCTTGAAGCCGGCGGCAAAACTGTAGGCCATGTAACCGGCGACGCTGATCATGTCGGCCATTGAAAACGGGGTCTTGGGAATGCCCAGCAGGTCGAATTCCACCGGCGTCGGACCGTTGGCGATAAAGAGGTTGACGCCCTTGAAATAGCTTTCGCCGACCTGATAAGCGGGCAGATCCCGGTTCGCCTTGAGGATGGTTTCCTCTCCGAATTGCTTCAGCCTAAGGGTGCGAAAGAACGTGTCCGTTTCGACGAGAGCCGGCCCGAGGATCTCCGCCAGCTGCCCCTTGGCCAGCCTTCGCAGCAGTTCCATGTGAAAGAGCCGCTCCTGGGCATGCAGGTATCCCAGCGCATAATAGGCGTCGGCTTCGGTTTTTGCATAGATGTGCGGCACGGCCCATCGGTCGTAGTGCACCTCGACCTCACTGGTGAGCCCCGCAAGGCGGATCTCCCCGCTGCGTTTGGGCTGCTTTGCGTTCAGATAGAAATAGCCGGCAGCCAGCGCCACCACCACGATACCGAGGGCTGCGAGCATCAGCCGTTTTGCGATCTTCATGGGAGATCCTTTCTTTCAATCCGTATAAAAGACGCATTTCGGAGGAGGGAGGGCACCGCCGTATTCGGTCAGGGCGCATCCAGTATGCTTCGGATTTTTTCAGACAATTGTTTGAGGGTAAAGGGCTTCTGGATAAACCCCCGGCATCCCCGTTGGATGATCTCAGCGGCCTGGCCGTTGATACTGTAGCCGCTGGAAAGCACCACTGCTACGCCAGGGTCGACCGCCTTAAGACGATCGAAGGTTTCTCCGCCCCCAACTCCCGGCATGATCATGTCGAGAATGACCATGTCGATCTTTTCTGCATGGGTCGTGTACATCGCTACGGCGCGCTCGCCGCTGTCTGCGGTGAGCACCCGGTATCCGAGCGCTTCGAGCATGTGTTTTCCCACTTCAAGGATCATCGCCTCGTCGTCCACGATCAGCACGGTCTCGGTGCCGGTGAGGGGGCTTTTGTTTTCTGCGGCCGAACCCGGCTGGCTGATGTCGACGCATGTCTGCGTCGCCGCCGGAAGGAAGATGTGAAACGTCGTTCCCTTGCCTGGGGCGCTGGCCACTTCGATGCATCCATTGTGGTTTTTGATGATGCCATAGGCCGAAGCAAGTCCGAGGCCGGTGCCGCCCCCCATGGTTTTGGTGGTGAAGAAGGGATCAAAAATGCGCGCCAGGGTGTCGGCATCCATGCCGATGCCCGTGTCGGTGACCGCGATGTCTACATACATGCCCGCGGTGATTCCGTGGACGGCGCTCCGTGGCGCCGACAGTCGGGTGTTGGTCGTGGATACGTAAAGATCCCCCCCGTTGGGCATGGCCTGCCAGGCGTTCACATAAAGATTCAATAGCACCTGCTCGATCTGGCCGCGATCCACATCGACGGTGCACGCGTCCGTCTGAAACCTGGTGTGGATATTGATTTCCTTGCGGGTGCGTCCGAACAGCGACAGACTCTTTTCGATGAGCCGGTTGGGATCGGTGACGGCCACTTCGTATTTGCCGCCTCGGGCGAAGCCCAGAATTTGTTTGGTCAGATCAGTGGCACGCCGGACGTATTCCTCGATGCCCTTCAGATGGTCGACGGCGCTGCTGGGCATGTTGTCGTCATCGGAGAGCATGAGCGAGGCGCGGCCCTGGATGCCCATGAGCAGGTTGTTGAAATCGTGGGCGATGCCCCCGGCGAGGGTTCCGATGGCCTCCATTTTCTGGGCCTGGCGCAGTTGGGCTGCCATCGTTTCGGTTTCCTGCTGGGCGGTCTTGAGGGCGCTGATGTCGGTATAGACCGCCACCACGCCGGTCAGGGTGCCGTCAACCATGATGGGCGCTCCGGCGGCGATGACGTGCAGGCGCGTGCCGTTTTTACGGTACCGTACCGTTTCAAAGGCGACCACCGGATTGCCGGAAAGCACCTGGCGGGTCTTGTCTGCAGCCTCCTCGCAGGCGCTCTCCCGGGTCACCAGATCGTCCAGCGGCCGCCCCACGGCTTCGGCCCGCGTGTAGCCGAACATGGCCTCCGCGCCGGGGTTCCACTCTATCACCCGGTGCGCCGGATCCAGCGTGACGATGGCGTCCGGGGCGTGGTCGAGGATGGATTCGAGCAGGATTTTTCGGGCCCGCGTCTCTTCTTCCGCCTTTTTGCGTTCGGTGATGTCCTCTGCGATGCCGGTGACACGGATGACCTGACCCGCCGCGTCGCGGATGGCAAACCCCCGGTCCGAGACCCACCGGATCCCGCCATCGGGCCGAACGATTCGATACTCGCGGTTTTCCCCGCCGCCGGTCTCGACGATGCGCTGGAAAGAGGCCCGCGCCCGTGCGCGGTCCTCCGGGTGGATGCTTTCCTCCCACTCGTCCCGGCGGTCGGCGATTCCGGCGACCGGACGGCCCCAGATCGCTTCGTAGGCCGGCGAGGTGTAGATCGTGCGCTTTTTCTTCCAGTCAAAGAGCCAGAAAACCTCCCGGATGTGCCGGGCCATTTCCTGGAAGCGCGCCTCACTTTCCCGCAGCGCCCCTTCCACTTTCTTTCGTTCGACGATTTCGCCTCTCAGGCGATCGTTGGTTTCGGTGAGCAGAGCCGTTCGTTCGGTCACGCGGTCTTCCAACGCGAGCTGGAAACGTTCAAGGTCTTGCCGGATCCGGCGCCGGTGGATTTCCACCGCGGCCATATTGGCGACGAGAGACAGCGAGTCAAGATCGTCCTTTGTAAATGAGGTCTCGTGGCGATTGAAGGCATAGAGTACCCCCAAGGTTTTATCCGCCATTCTCACGGGGACAACGAGACCGGCGACCAATCCCTCGTCCAGGCCGATGCGCCGCATGGGATCCGGCAGCTGCGTATCGGCGGCAAAGTGATTAAGGATGGCCCCGCGGTTGGCTGAGAGAACGGTTGCGCCGATGCGTTTGTCCACTGGAAAGTCGATGTCACGGAACGCGTTGGTCCGATTGCCGGATGCAGCCTGGATGCTCATGGCGCCGGTGGCGTCATCATGGAATGCGATAAATGAGACGTCGGTGCCCGCAATGCGTCGGCTCATGTCCACGACGCTCTGGAGATTCCGCTCCAGGGTATGGTCGGCGGTCATGGCCAGCGACAGCTCGTAGAGCGAGCGAAATATTTGCAGTTCCCGTGCATGCGACGATTGATCACCCGGCACGGCGGCAATCTGCGCTTTCGGCTCCACCGCCAGCGTAGCGAATTCGGCGGAGGTTGGTTTCTCGGTCAAAAAATCATCCATCAATCACACTGCGTCGGCGGGCGCTGTGGCGAGGCGCTGACGGTGGCATAGGGTTATTTGCTCAAAGCGCACGACGGTACATGAGGACCCAGGTGTTGTCAAACATCTCCGCGGGGCGTTTTCAGGACGCTTTGCGCCAGCGCCATTCACGTTTTCTCGGCCTTTTCTGAGAAACCTTTAGATGTTTTCGGGTTTTTCTATCAAAGAAAGGTCGCTTCAGGTGGCGTGCTGCTTTCTTGCCGAAGTGGCGGCGCGCCCTGAAATGGTAGGTCGTTCCGGTATTTTTGAACGGTACTATCTACCATAGTAGGGTCGACCGGCGCCGCGGGGTTTCTTTTTTCGATGCCGCCGAAATATCGCCGGTCATGATCACGCCGGCGCAGATTCATGACGACAATGTCTGAGGTGATGGACGCACGCCGTGAGCCACTGGCGCCGCTGCTGTTGCGCCGGGTCCGGTTTGCCGGTGGCGGCCGGCCCTCGGGCAGCGCCCACATCATCGGCCGTCGGCATCGAAAAAAGAAACCCCACGGCGCAACTGGTAAATCATAGTCACCTTAAATTTGAGACCCTACCACCTGCCGCGTGTAGTCTTCAATGGACAGCGCCATGCTGAGGTCCAGCTGCCCGCAGTGGGCGTGCGCGTCGATCACTGCCGGCGTTGCGGTTGTCATATCGCTATCTCCCACTTGGCGCTCTTGGCGTCTTTGCGCGAGGCATCGGTTTTTGAGTTTATAAACAAAACGCAGTTCTTTTCAAGTTAAGGGTTTTCTCCGCCCTGCAGCAGCGCGATAAACGATGCCGGAATGCCGCCGGTCTCGATAGTGATCGCCGTGTCGGATCCGGGCGGAGTGAAGGTCAGCGCAGTAGCATGCAGGGCGATACGGTCGAAGCCGTAAAGCCGCATGAGCCTGTCTGCCGCCTCCGCAGACCCGTAGCGCCGGTCGCCGGCCACCGGATGGCCGGCCATCGCGGCGTGCCGCCGGATCTGATGCTTGCGCCCGGTTTGCGGCCGGCAGCGAACAAGGGTGAAATGGCGCGTGGTCTCAAGGACATCGATCGATGTCTGGCAGTGGACGCGCGGCGGTTTGCCGGCCGGGTTGCGGCGGCCGCCCGCTTGCGTGGACAGCGGCCAAGGCCATTGAATATGGCCGCTTTGGGGGACCTCGGGCGCCAGGCGACCGTACAGAAGCAGAAAATACGACTTACCGGTTTGACGGGCGGCGTACTGCGTGGACAATGCGGCGAACACGTCAGGACGCCATGCCGCCAGAACCAGCCCGTCGGCTTCCTTGTCAAGCCTGCCGACCGCGTTGAACCCGTAATCGGCATCGACATCGATCCGGCCGCGCAGATCGGCGTCTGCGGAAATCCGGGCCGCCAGAAGCGATTTCAGATCCTTGCCGGGTGCATTGTGAATGCTTACCCCTGCCGGTTTTTCCGCGGCCAGCCAGCCGTCGCCGATTGTTAGAATACGGATCAGAGGCTCAGGTGTCATCATCCGACACTATTCCTGTTGCACAGGCGCCGTCTACCCATTACCGGGCGCGGTGAATATCCGGGTCAAGGGCTGCTCGTCGATATCTTTCACCCGTGCCCGGATCATCGCTTCTATCTTGGCAAGGGGCACTGCCGGCGCAATCGCATCTTCCGGGCATAGTCGGATGCAGTTGAAGCAGTCAAAGCAGGCGCCGCCGAATTCGGGTTTCGGACTCAGGGTGATGGCATCCGTCGGACACGCCTCGGCGCAGGTCCCGCATTCGGTGCAGGCGTTTTCATCGACGGTTTTTGGGACGATCATCCAGGGCTGGGCGATTTTGGCTTTGAATTCGACCGCCCGTTCCGCTGTTTGGTAGTCGAGGATTTTCAGGGGGATCGGCACCGGTTGGCCAGTGGAAAACTGGGTCATCAAACGGTCGGCAAGTTCTCGCACCTGAAGCAGGTCATCGGCATCCGGGTGGCCGTCTCCTTCCGGACGATCCGATTGCCACATCATGGCGTGTACGGCCGCGACCTTGGCGGCCCCGGCGATTTGAAACCCTTTTGCCTGCAGGGCCGTTGCCATTTGCCACAGGGCCACGCCGCTGCAGGCCCTGCCATAAGTGACAAACGGCACGGCCCAGGCATCGGCGGTTTGCGGGAGGGCGTCGATCAGCGCCATCACCGGTGGCACCGCCATATCGCGGTAGACGGGTGAGCCGATGAGCAGGCAGACATCACGGCCGGTTGTGATCTTGTCGATCAGGGGCCCGCGGTTTTCCGCGTCCACCAGATCGATGAGAGACACCGTTGCCCCATTTTGGACCAGGTGATCGGCCAGGGCTTGAGCCACTTTGCCAGTGGACCCGTTGGGAGAGATGTAGGCAATGGTAAATACGGGTGTCATGCGCGCCTCCTGATTGCTGTCCGCGCCATCGGGCATCGAATTTCCGAGGTGCATCGTAGTTGTCGCGTGCCCGCCTAAATGGGTGATGCGGAGAAAATTCTTGCCGGCGCCTGGAAGTTCCGCGATAAGATCAGCCATAACATGATGCCGGGGTATTGAAACTATACAGGAAACCAAAAAAATTCAACCACTCAAGGTTCACTATGAGGCACGCCCGCATGCCGATGGCTGTTTTGCCATGGCCGGGTGGGGCCGGTAACATCCTGTCTCGTTGAGCCGCCTGACCGAATACTGGAGGTTTCATGACACTGAAATCCGGAAAAGAATACTTGGCGTCCATGAAGGCGCTGAAGCTCAAGGCCCACATTCTGGGCGAGGAGAAAGCACACCTGACCGGCCATGATCTGGTCTCCCCGTCACAGGCGGCCGTTGCGTTTACCTATGATGCCGCCGCCGATCCGAAGACCAGGGCGCTGTTTCGCGTGGCATCGCCACTGTGCGACGGCGAGGTCAATCGCTTCAGCCATTTGCACCAGAGCGCCGAGGACCTGGTCAACAAGGTCAAGATGCAGCGCTACTGCGGGGTGAATACCGCCTGCTGCTTTCAGCGCTGCGTGGGCATGGATGCCGCCAATGCCATTTTCAGCACCACCTTCGACTGTGACCGCAAGCACGGCACCGACTACCACCAGCGGTTCAAGGACTATTGGACATGGATTCAGAAAAACGACCTGGTGGTCGACGGTGCCATGACCGATCCCAAGGGCGACCGGGGCAAACGGCCGGCCGAGCAGGCGGACCCGGACCTTTACTTGAGGGTATCGGAGCGCATAAAGGGCGGAATCGTCATCCGAGGGGCAAAGCTCCACCAGACCGGAATGCTCAACTCCCATGAAATCCTGGTGATGCCCACGCTGACCATGCGTGCGGGCGAGCAGGCGTGGGCGGTGTGCTGCGCGGTTCCCACCGATGCCGACGGGATCCGCTACATCTACGGCCGCCAGACCAGCGACACCCGCAAGCTGGAGGCGCACAAGCTGGACGTCGGCAACCCGGTCTACGGCGGTCAGGAGGTCATGACCGTCTTTGATGATGTGTTCGTGCCCCATGAGCGGGTGTTCATGGACGGGGAAATCGACTTTTCAGGAATTCTGGTCGAGCGGTTTGCCTCCTACCACCGCCAGAGCTACGGCGGATGCAAGGCGGGCGTCGGCGACGCGCTCATCGGCGCCACGGCGCTGGCGGCGCAAATGAACGGTGTGGACCGCGCCAGCCATATCAAAGACAAGATCGTGGAGATGATTCATCTGAACGAAACCATCTATGCCTGCGGCATCGCCTGCTCGGCCATGGGAGAAGCCACGCCGGCCGGCAACTTCCAAGTGAACATGCTTCTGGCCAACGTGTGCAAGCTCAACGTGACACGGTTCCCCTACGAGTTGGCCCGCCTGGCCACCGATGTGGCCGGGGGGCTGCTGGGCACCATGCCCTCAGCCGCTGATTTAAACGACCCGGTGACCGGGCCTTATATCAAGAAGTACCTGGCGGCAGCCCCGGCGTTTGACGTGGTGGATCGCATGAAGGTCCTTCGCCTGATTGAAAATCTGGTGGCCGGCGCGGGCGCCGTCGGCTATCTGATCGAGTCGATGCACGGCGCCGGGCCGCCCACGGCGCAGCGGATCATGATCGGCCGACAGGCCGGTCTGGAAGAAAAAATAGAGCGGGTGAAGCAGATGCTGGATATCGGTTAGAATCTATTTGAAAAAATTCGCAATTATCTACGAATTAAAGGCGCGACCCCGTTGCCATGGCGCCGCCCGGTGCACGCTTTTTGGGGTAGATCAGCCCGTCATCGTTCATCCATTTTTCTTTCGTGTGTTTCGTGTGTTTCGTGGTTTATGGTTCTTTTTTGGTAGAAGAAAAAGAGATAAGAACCTGTTTCTGGCTGTGGGGGCGCACCAAGCGCTATCCCTTCTCCACTTTTGACCGCAGTAACTGATTGCAACCACGAAACACACGAAACACACGAAAAGTATCGCAAAGCGGCTTGTTGCAACGGGCCTGTCCGCCGATGCCGTGTGGCGGACCTGTCCGCCGATGCCGTGTGGCGGACCTGTCCGCCGATGGGGTGTGGCGGACACCACCCGGTGCAACCTTTTTTTGGTAGATAAGCACGAAAAAATTTTACCGCTTATCCAGGAAGCTCAAGCCACAACCGGATGCCATTGCAATCGGAAAAAATCATATCACTGCGAAGTTCACGGAGCACACGGGGGTTTTTGAACCCAAAAAGATGTTCTCGCGCAGAGGCGCGGAGACGCAGAGAACTGCGGGCAATTGAATTGCGCGAGTGCTTTTCCCTGCGCCTCTGCGGGAGATATGAATTATAAGATCTCCGTGCCCTCCATGACTCCGTGGTTCAACATCACTGTGGGAAGAGATCTACTGGAGCATTATGCATAACCGCCACATCTGACTGCGGGCACTCTTCAAAGGAAACACAACATGACAAACGCCAAGTATTTCTTCCCATTCCGGCCAGGTCGGATCATCGCCGCCGCCCTTGTTTTACTTCTCATCAGCCCCTTAGCGGCAGTGGCGCGGGAAGCGTCAGATGCAAAGACATTGCAGCAGGTGGTCGCGGCAGCGCACGAGCAGTTCAAGGATTTGAAAGACGGGGCGAACGCCGACTACATACCGGAACTGGCCAAGGTGCCTTCGGAATTGTTCGGTGTCGTGATTGTCACGGCTGGTGGAGGAGTATACGCGGCCGGCGATGTAGACACCCGTTTCGCCATCGAGTCCGTGTCCAAACCCTTCACGGCTGCGCTGGTCATGCAAGCACACGGGGACGCCAATGTCCTTGTCGAGAAGATCGGTGTCGAACCCACCGGCCAGCCCTTCAATTCGATCTTGGCCATGGAAATCCTGCCGGCGCGATCGGTCAATCCGCTGGTCAACGCCGGGGCCATAGCGTCCGTGAGTCTCGTGCCGGCCGAAACCCCGGCGGCGCGGTTTGCAAAGATCACGGATTTTTTCCAGCAGATGGCCGCGGCCGAGCTGACGGTGATGGACAGTGTGTACCGCTCGGAAGCCGCCACCAACCAGGGCAACCGGGCCATCGCCTATCTGCTCCAGAAATACGGCCGCATATATTCCGATCCCATGGCGGCGCTGGACGTCTACACGCGGCAATGCTCCATCGGGGTGACGGCCCGGCAACTGGCCGTGATGGGTGCCACGCTGGCCAATGGCGGCGTCAATCCGATGAGTGGAAAACGGGTGCTGGAACAGCGGTACGTGCCCAAGGTGCTGGCCATCATGATGACGGCCGGATTCTACGATGAGTCGGGCCTGTGGGCATTCACAGCGGGCCTGCCGGCAAAGACCGGCGTGGGGGGCGGCATCGTGGCTGTGGCTCCCGGTCAGATGGCCATTGTCGGTTTCTCACCGCGTCTGGATGCGGCCGGCAACAGCGTTCGGGCCATGAAGGCCATCCAGGCCATCAGTGCGCGTCTCGGGCTGAACCTTTTCGGTAGCGACCGGTAGCGCAGGTGTGAGGCGCACTCTCTACTGGCGATGAGCTAAGGTTGATGAACCGGTAAAAAGTCGGAATCTCTCGCAAAGCCGCAAAGATCGCAAAGCTAAAAAATTGATATTAAAAATGTTTTTCTTGGCGCACTTGGCGTCTTTGCGAGAAAATTGCTTTTTTACGGCGCCATCAAGGCTGTCCTTAGTCGGTTGTCACTTTTTACGGGACCGCTCGTAGACGCTGTCGATCTGGTGGTTCCCGCCACTGGCGGCCGCTACCGCCAACTGATCGCAGCGCTCGTTGCCGGGATTTCCGGCATGGCCTTTGACCCAGACGAACTGAACGTCGTGGGTATCGCAAAGATCGAGCAACCGCTCCCACAGATCCGGGTTGAGCGCCGGCGCGCCGTCTGATTTTTTCCAGCCGCGGCGTCGCCACCCACGGGCCCAGTTTTTGGTGACGCCGTTGATGACGTACTGGGAATCGCTGTAGAGAGCCACCGCGCTGGGCTCCTTAAGCGCATCCAGTCCGGTGATGCAGGCGAGCAGCTCCATCCGGTTGTTGGTGGTATGCCGGAAACCGGCCGAAAGCTCCCGGCGGCCGCCGGCATCCTCGATGATCACGCCGTAGCCGCCCGGTCCCGGATTGTTCAGCGCACTGCCGTCGGTGTAAATAACGATGCGATCGCCGGAGTGCGCCGGTGCGCTCGATGATTGCACCGGCGGCGCGTCGGCAGCAGCGGTTGGGGGCCGTTTGCGATACCAGGGCGGATTCGCCATGAACGCTTCGGCCTCAGCCAGGGTGACAAAACCTTTATAGACGGCGCCGGCGAATCCTTCCACCTGTACATGGGCGCCGTCAGCGCCGAACCACTGGCGATAGATGCCGGGCTTGCGACCAGCGGCGACCGCATAAAAATTCTTCTTTGGTGCCATTTGAGTTCCTCCGTGCCCTCCGTGACTCCGTGGTGATCAAAATGTCATCTGGGACACTGGCCTTTGACGCAAAACTTGAGCTTTATAGATAAGCGGATACGTTTATTTGGCGTATAGAGTCATTGTCAGAATAATGTTCCGTTTCATCCCTGAGACCCTCTCGGGGTCGGGATCGCTATCGGGATCGAAATCGATGTGTTCCAAGGCCGATAGCGATACCGATAGCGATTTCGATTTGCGATGCTCACACGGCGGTGTTGTGCAAACGGAACGTATTTATGTCAATAGCTCTATTACGGGATTCTTTTTTTGAGGGACCCGATCCGCTCTCTGGCAGCGAGCGTTTCATGGCTGGGGGCCCCGCCGGGGCTGCTTTCCTGGTCGCGGGCCATCCAGTGCCGGAGATACGTTTCCCACGCCGACAGCGCCTCCGGCAGGCGGTCCGCCGCCCGGATGGCGTTTTTCCGGGCCTTTTCACCGGCCACCGCCATGGTCTCGCCCTCGCCCATCACGTATTCGCCCTCGGCGGTGAGGGTGAGCGTTTCGGCCCACGCCGCCGGGCCCCATGAAAGCACCCACAAGATAGCCATCGCGATTGTCATCGGCCGGCTTCGACTCATCGTTTCAACCCCTCTTTTTCTGGGTGCGTCGTCTTTGGTCATCATTTTCCCACCAGTCTGATAAACTCGGGGCGGCTCCGGAGCGGATCGAACAGCACCTCTTTTTGCGCCGCGGTTGCGTAAAACGGATCGCGTCGTATCGCCTGCTCCAGATCCGCGATGGCCTTTGGCAAATCGCTTTCCTGCGCATAGAGCAGGGCCCGGTAGTAATACGCTTTTGAGGGCCAGTCGTAACCGAGCGCGATGGCCGCGTTGTAGTCCCTGATGGCAGGATCGCGCCGGCCCAGTTTGAAATACGAAAACCCCCGCTGAACGGTGGCCTCGAAATCGGGCCTCAGTTTGACGGCCTTGTCGAAATCGGCGATGGCCTCCGAATGCCTGCCGGATTCGGAATAATACATGGCCCGGTCCATATAGGCGGATTGGCTGTCCGGCGCCAGCTTGATGTGGGTGCCGTAATCGCGGAGCGCCAGCGCCGGCTGGCCGATCTTGGCGTACAATCGCGCCCTGGAGCGGTATATGTAATGGTGCTCGGGCGCCAGCGCGAGCATCTTGCTGTAATCGTCGATCGCCAGTTCGTTTTGGCCGATGCTTTCATAAACCTGCGCCCGGTGCATGTACGTGGAATACTCCTTCGGATCCACTGCAATGGCACGGGTGAAATCGTCGATGGCGCGCGCCGGGTCGCGGTTTATCAGACAAATGCCCCGTAAAATATAATTGTGGACGTATGTCGGGGCGAGGGCGATGGCGCGGCTGAAGTCATTGAAGGCCAGATCGACGTCGTTTAGCGCGACATGGGCGCTGCCGCGGGTGGAGAATTTTTCACTGTCGCCGGGGTCCAGTTCGATGGCGCGGCTCAGATCCTCAACCGCGTGACGGTAATACGCTGCGTCGCCCATTGCCACGGCAAAGTAATACCGCCCGCGATCGTTATAGGCGCTCGCGCTTTCCTTGATTCCGGCGGCCGTTTCGATGGCCTTGCCGAATGCCTCGATCGCCAGATCGTGTTTTTCCAACTCTCTGTATGTCCATGCCCGGATGAGGTAGGCTTCCGAATCAGTGGCCGGCATCGAGAGCAACGTATTGAAATCCCGCATCGCCGGCGTTTTGTCGCTGATCAGCGCCCGTGCGAAATACGCCATGGCGTTGTCCGGGTCCAGTTCGATCGCGCGGCTGTAATTTTCGATCGCCGCCTTGAAATCGCCCCGATTTTTGGCGGCGTAGCCTTTTTCGAGCCAGTCGGCCGCCGACAGCGCTTTGACCGACTTGTCGTAGGCGGCCTTCCGGGTGTCCCGGTTTTCATTTTTCGCCGAAGCCAGTTCCTGCCGCAGCCGCTCGTTTTCCAACAGCAGCGCGTCCGATTTCCGCCGGATGCTTTCCAGCGCCAGGGTCTTTTCGCGGTCTTTGCGCAGCGCGTTGATTGACTGGAGCACCTGATCGGCATCGGCCGTTATCTTCGATTTGATCCAGTAAACGCGGCCGTCCCATTTGTCTTCGATGATTTCCACCTGGACGATGCCGGCCGTCAGGGTGGTGATCTGCTCGCGGGTGAGCTGAAAGTCCGCGACCGCCGTCTCGCTTTCGAGGTAGGTCCCCAGCTCTTCGAGAAGAAGCCTTTTCACTTCCCGAAGGGCGATGACCCGGCTCGAGTTCCGACTGTCGTCCTCGCTCGCCTGGTAGGCGTATTCCTTGATGAAGGTTTTGGCCCCGGCAAGCGCCGGCGCGGCGATCGCGGCCATGACGAAAACAACGCCCAGACAGACCCGGATAAAGTGGCATATTTCTTTATGCCTGAACATGTCGCCTCCGATTGTATTTCTGCATAAAAACGTTGATGCGCTATCAGCGCGTTTCAGTCATTAAAGCCCGCGCTTGCCCCGGTAATCCGCCCTGCGTCATGGAAGACGCGGCAGTGATGGCGCCCCATGCCGCTTTTCGGCACGATCAGCGCAGACCCGGCGCCGTTGATAATTCTGTAATCGTTTTCGGAAATGCGCGACCAGTAATCTTCCAGCGGCATTCCTGCTTCGGCCCGGTTGCATGCATCGGCCGCCATGCGTTTTGCCCGGCCGAGATCAAAGGCAACGTAACCGGCGAGCAGGGATGCCATCACTGCGATGATCCCGATGGCGCTGCGCGTGCGATGGCCGCGATTTTCGGACCGGCCCGGGCCGGCGGCCGCTGGCGCTGAAAATATTTTCCGCGCGGTCTTTCGAAAAAGATAATAGGTCCCGAGGGCGCCGATGATCGCCAGCAGCGGGGCGCCTTTGTCATCTTCGAAAAAAGGGGCGAAGGGCAACGCCAAAAAGGAAAAAAACAGCACTGCGGAGACGGCTCTGGCCCAGCGCGCGAAGCGGATCAACCCGATCCCGGCGGCCGCCACGGCAAGAACGGAAAGCCCGGCAATGGCTGCCGCGGGCATTCCGCCCTTTGAAATCTCTCCGATATTGACGATGACGATCAGGGCGAAAGCCAGCAGGAGAAAGCCGAGCATGCGGATTGAGCGATACGCGTGATGCGCGTCCTTGAGCTGTTTTTTCTCCTCCCGGGTCACCCACCGGCCGTGGAAAAGCAGCCGCTTTTCGGCCTTGGCGCCTTCGGCGGTCATGCCATCCCGGGCGATGCCCCAGTCCGTGTTGATCAACAGATCCGTGCGAGCGGGCTGATATTTTTTCACCGAATCACTGCACCTTTCCGATGGGAAAAGCCTGTCCGCTGATGGAGATGGTCGGGTACTGCGCGCGCTTGAACACTTTTTCGGCCAGCACGGGCACTTCGCTGTCCACATAATCGGCCAGTTCGGTGGTTTTGATGTATCCGCTGTTTCCTTTGTCGGCCTTGCCGGTCAACCCTTCGACCAAAACATAGGTGAACAGGCCGTGCCCTTGATATCCCTCCAGCGCCTCCTGAACGGAGGTGGACGCGGAAAGGATGGTGGAGCCCACGGCGCGGCTCAATATCTTCAGCGCCGTGTCCTCGCTCATGCCGCGGGTCATCATCGCCACCTGCAGGGCCTCGCCCAGGGCGCCCGCGTTGCAGGTGTCGATGATGATGAGCTTTTTGGTTGCCGGGATATTGGCGATGGCCTCCTTGAGCATGTTCTGGCCGATGGCGTCGGTTTTTAGCTTTTCCGTTCTCAGTGAGCCCACATTGGAGGTGATGAGAAAATATTCGCCGTCATCGACCGTACCGTGGCTGGCGATGTAAAAAACAAAAAAATCGTCCGGTCGCAAAGACTGGAAGGACTGTATTTCACGAATAATCGACAGGTTTGTAGTGGCTTCCATTGTGGTGAGCGTGCGGATGTTGACCTTGTCGAAAATGCCTTTGGACACGTTTTCAAGGGTTGCCGCAAACAGCGCCGCGTCGGCCACGGGGTATTTCAGCGTGAGCTTTGGATTTTTGAATGCGTTGATGCCGATCACCAGGGCTGACAGAGACGGTTTGCCCGCGGCGGCATACGTTGCCGTCACCGTCAGCCTCGCCGCGTTGCTCTGCATGGTGTTCTCGGCGTTGAACGCCGTGGCGGCGATGGCATTGGTGCCGCCGGTGAGCTTCAGGGTGTATTTTTTGACAAGTGCGCCGGTATCCTTGGCGACCACCGCCACCGCGCGGCTGTCCATGACCACCGCGGTGCCGTTGAGATAGAGGCGGATATCGCCGATGCCACCGCCGTTGTCGGTGAGCCGCAGGCTCACCGTCACCGTGTCCGAGGCAACGGCTGTGGGCGTGTCCACAAAGGTTACCGTGGGGGGCTGCTTCACCTCGGCCAGCGTCCTGTAATCCTTCAGGGACCCGCCCGATAGGGCCACCGTCACCAGGTCCGGCCTAAAGAATGCCTCGCGGTAGTTGTCGATGCCGTAGACGGCGTTTGCGATGCGCACGTTCAGATATTTATCGGCATTGGCCGAAGCGCTGTAGTAGCCTTCCGGGGTGATGACGATCCATTCGCCGTCGCTGAAATTGATGAACTGGGCGATCTGTTTGCCGGTGGCGGCGTTCCACTGGCGCACCGTGCCGTCAGATCCCGCCGTGAACACGTATCGCCCCTCGCCCGGGCACGCGACATTACTGACAAAGCCGGCGTGCCCTTCGAGGGTCTGCACTTCCCGGCCCGAAGGCAGCTCCCAGATCTTCACCTCGGAGCCGCCGGTGACGAGGTGCCGCCCGTCGGGATAGAACGCGGCGGCCCGGATCGTCTTGTTGTAGCCGCCGAAATTGCGCAACTCCCTACCGCTGGCCGCATCCCACAATTTGAGCGTGTCGGTGGAAGAATAATACTCCGTACCGGTTGCGATGGTCTTCCCGTCGGGTGAGAAACCGACGACGGAAAGATTCATGCCCCCGGGATCAACGGTCCACAGGCTCCGCCCGGTTCTGGGGTCCCACAGGGTCAGGCGCCCCTTCAGGTCGCCCGTGGCCAGGGCGCGGCCGTCAGGGGAGAAGGCAACCCCCATCGCGAACGTGCCGGGCAGCGGCAGCGTGCGGATTTCCCGCATCGCGCTCAGGTCCATGAGCATGATGTTGCTCTTTCCGCCGCTCGCCGCGGTTCTGCCGTCGGCGGAGACCGCCACGTCATAGACGTGCGACATGCCCTGCTCGTTATCGGGCTGAGTGAAGGTTTTTACCAAGGCGTCGGTTCCGGCATCCCAGACCTTTACGGTCTCATCCTCCCCGGTGAGATAATATTTCCCCTGCGGCGAGAATGTCATCGCGCTGATCTGATCCTCGTGCTGCAGGCTGCGCAGCTTCTTTCCCGTCTGCGTGTCCCAGAGCGTGCAGGCTTTTTTCTCATCGCCCGCCAGCGCGTAGCGCCCGTCCCTGGATAGCGCCATGGCGGTCAGGGAATACATCGTCCCGCCTAAAGTGTGCACCAGCGCATCGCCGGTTTTGGAACTGTCCCAGAGCGTGATGATGCCGGTTCCGTATCCGGATAGCACCAGCCTGCCGCCCGGGCAAAAGACCTGACTGCGCACCGACCCGTAGAAGTCGTTTCTTCCGTTGGAGAAATTTTCCTTCCGTACGACGCTCCCCGTTTCCGCCTCCCAGAGTCTCACGGTATAGTTTTTGCCGCCGGACACGATAAGCTTGGAATCCGGTGAAAAAGCCAGCGCCGACTGATACCGTTCGTCTTCCGCGTCCACCTCGAATGTTCTGACCTCGCGGCCGGTCTGAATATCGAGCAACGCAAAGTATTCTGACATTCCCATGAGCACGTAGCGGCCGTTCGGGGAAAAGACGGCGCTCTTGATTTCCTTTTGCTGTTCGCCGAAGGTGCGCGCAACCCGTCCCGACGGGATATCCACCACCGAGAACCCCGACTTCTGGCCCACCGCGATCTGTGCGCCCCCGGCAAGGAACATCAGACCGAGGACTTGCCCCTTGAAATCGTCCTTGAGCACGCGCTGCGTTCCGGTGTTGATGTCCCACAGTGTCACCGTTCCGTTGTAATTGCCCGAAACCAGCTGGCCTTCGGGGGAAAAGGCAACGGCCAGAACGGCGTTGGCTTCACTGAATGTCGCGGTGGCGAGGCCGTTGTCGATGTCCCAGAGCCTGAGGGTTCTGTCATCGCTGGCAGAGGCCGCCACCCTGCCGTCAGGGGAGACGGCAATGGCGTTGATCGTCTTCGTGTGCCCCCGGAACGTTTTCATTTCCCTTCCGGTGGCCAGATCCCACTGCTTCATGACCTTATCGCCCGACCCTGACAGGGCGTAGCGCCCGTCCGGTGTCACGGCAAGGCAGCCAACGGCGCTGGTATGCCCCATCTGTGCGTAAATTTCGGGCTTTTCCGCGGCCAATGCCGCCGCACACAGAGGGGCAGCAAGAATAGCCAGAATCACAACCCAGTGCCCGAAAACGCGCCGCCGGTGATAAGACCCGAACATATGGACTCCTTCCATTTCAATTCCGATGATGGTCACCGGAAACCGATTTGCCCCAAAGACCCTGGGCAAGAGTGATGATATTATTTCCATCATTGAATGTCTCGACCAATCTGTGGAAGAGTGGGCAGGTATATGGTAGGTCTGAAAGTGTTATATTACCCGTTCAGGCGTGTATCAGCGCCTCATGGCATGAACAACGCGATTCGAGCAGCGCCGCCTGCCGTGATATTTACAGAAGGGAGTCATCATGCGCTTGGCAACGATTGTGACCGACGGCAAAGCGCACCTGGCGATCTGCCGGGACACCGGCTGCGTTCGTATTGAAGATGTGAACCGCGAGTGCCGCGGCCAATGGCCGGAAACCATGGATCGTCTCATGGAAAGCGAGCAACTGAGCGCGCTCGACGCGTGGTATCGGGGCGAGGGGCGGCGCGCGCTTGATGCCCGGCAGGACCTGGTGATTGACCGGGCTCAGTTCGCCTACGCGCCCCCCTATCGGCGTCCCGGCAAAATATGGGGGATCGGGCTTAACTACCGCGCCCATGCAGCGGATCTTTCCGAGAGTGCGCCGACCACCTCTCCGGCCAGTTTCATGAAGCCATATAGTGCCATTGTCGGACCCGGTGATTCGATCACGATCCCGCGGCTTTCCCAGAAAACCACGGCCGAGGCCGAACTGGGCATCATCATCGGAAAGCGCTGCAAGGACGTGCCCCGCGAGCAGTGGCTCGACGTGGTGGCCGGATTCACCACGATCCTGGACATGACCGCCGAGGACATTCTGGTGCAAAATCCCCGGTATCTGACCGTGAGCAAGAGCTTTGACACCTTTTTCGTCTTTGGCCCCCAGGTGCTGACTCCCGACGAGATCGACGATGTCTTCGCGCTGAAGGTGTCCACCGTCATCAACGGCCGGGTGCACGCGGAAAACACCGTGGACCACATGACGTTTACCCCGGATGTGCTCATCGCCTATCACTCGCAGGTCATGACCCTGATGCCCGGGGACATCATCTCCACCGGCACGCCCGGGGCCGTGCATATTCACCATGGCGATGTCGTCCAGTGCCGGATCAGCGGCTTCGAGACCCTTGAAAACCCGGTGGTCGATCTGAAAGGAGCCTGACCATGACGCTCAAAGGCATTTTCCCAATCGTGCCCACACCGTTTTTTGACAATGGCGCAGTCGACTACCCGAGCATCGAGCGGCTGATCGATTTCATGGCCGCCAAAAAAGTCCACGGTCTTGCCATCATGGGCGCCCTGGGCGAAGGGCACAAGCTGACCGAGGCCGAGCGTGCCGGCATTATTTCCCACTACCGCGCCCACCTGCCCGAGGGGATGCAGCTGGTGGTGGGCGTGCGCGCCCCGGCAACGGACCCGGCAACCGCAATGGCCGTGAGCGCACGCGAGCTGGGCGCCGACGGCATTTTGCTCGGACCCCACAACATCCAGAAAGACGCCCCGCTGCTCAGTTATTATCAGCAGGTCTCCGATGCGGCGCAGATCCCCTGCATCATCCACGATTACCCGGCCGTCACCGGCATCACGATGTCCGTCGAGCTCATCGGCCGCATCTTCGAATCATCCGAGCACATTAACCATATCAAACTCGAGGATCCGCCCACCGGGATGAAAATGCAGGCGCTGGCGCAAACCGCCGGCCCCGGATTGAAGGTCTTTGGCGCGCTGGGCGGCATGTATGCCTTTGAAGAGCTGGAGCTGGGGGCAGTGGGCGTGATGACCGGTTTCGTGTACGCCGAGCTGCTGGTGCGGTTGTACGACCTTTGCCAGGAAGGGCGTTTAGATCGGGCGGCTGCACTGTTTTATGATTTTTTGCCGCTCAACCGCTGGGAGTTTCAGCCCGGCATCGGCGTGTCATTGCGAAAACTGCTGCTGAAGCGATTGGGGATCTTCACCACCGCCAAGGTCCGGCATCCGGGCCCCGATGCCGACACCAGAACCCTCGAACAGTTATTCCGGATCGTCCGTCACCTCAACGACAAGGGCTACGCACTGGCCCTGTGATCCGCAGCGGGCCGCGTCTGCGGGCGCCGCCGCTGCGTTCTCACCGCAAAACAGACGCCTGTGTCGGCCATTTCGGCAACGGCCGCCCCCGGCGGTATCGTTTTTGCATCACTGACGCCGCAACATGCCAACCCCGATTCGTAAACTCATTCGAGGAGGTGCCGTCATGGCCGATGCCAGGGATAACCGCAGGTCTCATCCGATGCTCTCTCAACTTCCCCCCAGCCGGGCCAAGCGGGGAAAAATCGTCACCCCGCAGGAGGCGGTGGGGCTGATCCGCGACGGTGACACCGTGGCCACCGGCGGATTTGTCGGGATCGGTTTTGCCGAGGAAATCGCCATCCAACTGGAGCACCGGTTTCTGGACACGGGCGCGCCGATAGGGCTGACCTTGATGTACGCCGCCGGGCAGGGGGACGGCGACGCGCGTGGGCTCAACCACCTGGGACACGAGGGCCTCGTGTCGCGGGTGATCGGCGGCCACTGGGGGCTGGTGCCCAAGCTGCAGAAACTGGCCATCGAGGGCCGCATCAAGGCCTACAATCTGCCGCAGGGGGTGATCTCGCACCTGTATCGGGACATCGCCGCGGGAAAGCCGCGGACGATCACTGCGGTGGGGCTGGGAACATTTGTGGACCCGCGGCTGGGCGGCGGCAAGATCAACGACGCCACCACCGAAGAGATCGTGGAACTGATCGAATTTGACGGCAAGGAATACCTCGCCTACCGGACGATTCCCATCAATGTCGCCATTCTCAGGGGCACCACCGCCGACACCGACGGCAACATCACCATGGAAAAAGAGGCGCTGGTGCTCGAATCCCTGGCCATGGCCACCGCGGCCCGTAACAGCGGCGGATTGGTCATCGTGCAGGTGGAGCGCATCGCTCAGGCCGGATCGCTGAGCGCGCGGCAGGTTAAGATACCGGGCATCCTGGTGGACTGCGTGGTGGTGGCCCGGCCGGAAAACCACTGGCAGACATTTGCCGAAGTCTACAATCCGGCGTTCAGCAGTGAAGTCAAGGTGCCGGTGCAGTCTTTGCCCGTCATGGAGATGGGCGTGCGCAAGATCATCGCCCGGCGCGCGGCCTTCGAACTCAAGCCCAACAGCGTGGTCAACCTCGGCATCGGCATGCCCGAGGGCATTTCCAGCGTGGCCAACGAGGAAAAACTACTCGAGTTCCTGACGCTGACTGCCGAGCCCGGTGTCATCGGCGGACTGCCGGCCGGTGGGCTGAACTTCGGGGCGGCGGCCAATACCGAGGCCCTCATCGACCAGCCCTCGCAGTTCGATTTCTACGATGGCGGGGGGCTGGACATGGCATTTTTGGGGCTGGCCCAGGCCGACCGGTACGGCAATCTCAACGTGAGTAAATTCGGCCCTAAGCTGGCCGGCGCCGGCGGGTTCATCAACATCAGCCAGAACGCCAAGAAAGTGGTGTTCGTGGGCACCTTCACCGCCGCTGGGCTGGATGTCGCTGTGGCGGACGGGCGCCTGAAGATCGTTGCCGAGGGAAAGGCCGCTAAGTTCGTGGATCAGGTGGAGCACGTCACCTTCAGCGGCGCGTATGCAATCAAACGCGGGCAACCCGTGCTCTACGTCACCGAGCGGTGCGTGTTTTCGCTCGAGGCGGACGGCATGACACTGGTGGAAATCGCTCCGGGCGTCGACCTTGAAACCGACATCCTGGCGCACATGGCGTTTCGGCCGCGGATCGCCGCGCCGCTGCCGCTGATGGACGTGCGCATCTTTAACGACGCGCCCATGGGGCTCAAAGACGATCTGCTCAGCCTCTCGCTGGACGAGCGCCTTTCCTACGATCCGGCGCAGAATCTCTTTTTCGTGAATTTCGAAGGGTATGCCGTCAAGAGCCCGGCCGATGTGATCAAGGTGGATGCTGCCGTTCGTAGCATTCTGACGCCACTGGGAAAAAAGGTCTACACCATCGTCAACTACGACAATTTCACCATTCTGGACGACGTGGTGGACGAATACACCCGAATGGTCAAATCGCTCGTGGACAATCTGTATTCCGGGGTGACCCGCTACACGACGAGCGCCTTTCTTCGCAAACAGCTGGGCGAGGCGCTGAGCCGCCGCAACGTGGCGCCCCACATTTTTGAAAACCACAGCGAGGCGCAGCGAGCCCTGACCGGCGACGGGGAAGACGCGGCGTAATCGGCGCAATACCTAACGTTTGATTTTTCACCAGTCACGGAAGGCACGGAGAAAAACAAAAGTATGCGATTTTGAATTCGGCTCAAATCGGCTTGTAACATTATGAGCGTTTGGAGGATGGTCGCCATGGCGTATCATAATTGCTACACGCCTTCCGGTGGCCGAACGGTCAGATTGAAATCCCGTATTTTTTCAGTTTCTTGTAGAGCAGGGTGCGATGTATTCCGAGCAGGCGTGCTGCCCTGGCCTTGTTGCCCCCGGTCGATTCCAGGGCGTTTCGGATCGCTTGTTCGGCGGCCTGCTGCTGCACATCGCGGATGGAAGTCGAGCCCGGGTGGGCCGCAGCGCGACAGTTTCGAAACAGATAAAGCGGCAAGTGATTGCGCCGGATGGTATTGCCGTCGAGGGTTGCGAGAATGCGTTCCATGACGTTCGACAACTCCCGCACATTGCCCGGCCAGTCGTACTGCCCGAGGATTTTTTCGGTGCACGGCTCCAGGTGCACGCCCTGCGCGTTGAGTTCCTCGGCCATGCCCTGAAGCAGGTGCCTGAACAGCGGGATGATATCTTCTCGGCGCTCCCTGAGGGGCGGGATGTGCAGTGAGACCACGTTGAGGCGGTAAAAGAGATCTTCCCGGAAGCCGCCGCTGGCCATCATATCCTCCAGTCGGCGATTGGTGGCGGCGATGAGACGAAAATCGCTACGGATGACGGTGTTGCCGCCCACCCGCTCGAATTCTTTTTCCTCCAGGACCCTGAGCAGTTTGGGCTGCATCTCGATGGGCAGATCGCCGATCTCGTCGAGAAAAATCGTTCCTCGGTGAGCCAGTTCGAACTTGCCGGGCTTGCCCGAGGCGCGCGCGCCGGTAAAAGCCCCCTTGTCATAGCCGAAGAGTTCGGATTCGAGCAGGTCCCTGGGAATGGCGGCGCAGTTGATGCGCACAAAGGGGTGGATCCGATTGTCGCTGGCATTGTGGATGGCCTGGGCGAAAAGCTCCTTGCCGGTGCCGCTCTCCCCGGTGATGAGCACCGGAAAATGCTTGCCTGCGGCCTTGAGCGCTTCCGCTTTGAGCTCACGCATGACGCTGCTGCGGGCGATGATGCTGTCGAATGTGTAGCGGGTCTGACGCAGGTTCATGAGCTCCTGCTCGTACATTTTCACTTTCGATTCGAGCAGCGAAAGCCGGGATGCCAACTTGTGGACGTCGCGCACGTCCTTGAAGGTCACTTGCCCGAAGACGGCCAGGACCTTTCCGTCTTTTTTAATGGGGATGCGCTGGACCACCATGTTCTTGCCGCGAATCTGCTGGGCATGGTTGATTTCGGCAATGCCGGTCTGGGCCACGATGTGCATGCGGGTGTTTTCGACACACTCGGTGCAGTGCCGGCCGATGGTTTCCTCCCGATTCAGACCGAGAAAGCGTGCGTATGGCGTGTTGAAATGGGTGATGTGCCCGGCGGGATCGGTGACCATGGCGCCGCTGAAAATGCTCTCGAAGATCAGCTCGTGCATTTCCAGCCGCTCGCGCAGGTCTTCTTGGGATTCTTCCGGCAACTGTTTCTCGGTCATGGCGTGATGTCTTCCTTGGGTCTATCGTTGTGAGTGAGTCCTGGTACTGGCAAGTGTATCCATTGGGATGCATGTCTCTGTTTGGCTACATTAATCTGAAACTTTTGTCGAGGTGTAATTGCAGACACCGGAGGGTGGGCGGGCAGGCGTCGCCGCGGCCAGCCGCTTTCCAAAGGGGGGCGACTGCGTCGTGAAAAATCGGTTGCCGGCTGGTACCGGTTTTGCAAACCGAAAGACACTGAGTGATCTGGTATCTGGCAGCGCCAGGGCAGAAAGGTGCTGCGCAGTGATGACATCCACTAAACGAGGGGAGATGCAAAATGAAGAGGATCGGTTCCATTCTGGGATGCCTGGTATTGATCGTGGGCCTTTTCGCTGTCACAGCCAATGCGGCCGAAAAGCGGGAGAAGTTTGGTGTAGACAAGCGCAGTGACGTTGCCAAGCGTGTGACGTTCAAGCCTTCGACGGAGAAGATCCGCTGGAAGATGGTGATGCCCTGGAGCAAGGGCCTTTTATTTTA
>JBDRRP010000090.1:0-78751 GCA_043825735.1 Pseudomonadota bacterium
TTGACGGCGCAGCGTGCTTTTGATGCCGGAATGAATCGTGTCCGGCGTTTTCCAAGCACAGCGCCCGGTTTTTCGATACCGATAGCGATCCCGATTTCGAGGCCACAGCCCAAACGGATAAGTTAGCGCTTATGGGGTTTATCCCCTCCCGGAACCGGTAAAGATACCCCCAACCGTTTATGCTCAACCCACGACGGGCGGGGATAAACCCCGCACCCTACACTCGATTTAGTGATCCCCAGTGCCGATATGCCATGCGGCGATAGGCGCTTGTGGTGCAACGATGAATTCCGGTTGTGGCTTGAGCTTTTTGATAACCGCTTAACACAATTCGGGACCGCCGCAACCAAAACCAGTTTTCGCGCAGAGGCGCAGCGACGCAGAGCTGCGGAAAAAGATGAACGCCCAGCATTGAACTTCAAACGCTGAACATCAAATGAAAACCCGTACTCTCGCTAAGACGCAAAGCGCGCAAAGAACTGCACGATTGCTGAAACCCAGAAAATCGATCATTTTCCCTGGCATCGGTCGCTGTCACCTGATGTGAAAGTGAATTCGCGCCGCGGGCGATGCCACTCTGATTTTCTTGGCGTTCTTGGCGCCTTGGCGAGAGTGTCGCTATATGGTTTTTCCATTTTCGTATTTCGGGCCCACGTCTTTACGATTTCGATAGCGATCCCGATTTCGATTCGGATGGTTTGCCCCATGCAACCTGCGATAACGTGTACCCATCTGACCCTGTAAAGGAGACGACCCGTGCGAAACCTAAACGCATCCGGTGCCGTCGCCATCGGAATCCGCATCGTGGTGTTGCTGGTGCTCATGACGAGCGCCGCAGCGGCCGGGACGGTGTATGAGTGGATCGATGAGCGCGGCGTCATCTATTTGCCCCGGTCGGGAGCTCGTCCGGGGCGGCCGGTGGCGGTGCCGCTGCCTTCCGGGCCGGCCAGTCGCTGAGCCGGCTGCCGGTTACCGTTTTTCGTCAAGCAGCGACTCCTTGGCTTTCATCCGGGCCGTCTGCATGTCAACCTGCAACCGGTAGGCGATGTAGAACTTCGTGATATTGGTGACATACGTCACCGTCTCCCGCCCGATTTTTTCCGCGGCAATGACTTCAACATTGAAAAACCATCGGTTGGGATCGAGTTCCCGTTCGGCGGCAAGGCGCCGCATCTGGCTGATTCGTGCAGGGCCGGCGTTGTAGGATGCCAGGGAAAAGAAGACCCGGTCGGTGGGAGCGATATCGGGTTCGGTGAAATAACGCTGCCGAAGAAAATCGAGGTATTTGGTGCCGGCGTGGATGTTGTTTTCCAGCTTGGAGACGGCTTTGACATTAATGTTCTTGTCGGCGGCGGTGCTGGGAAGGACCTGCATGATGCCGACAGCCCCCTGGGGGCTTTTCTTCTTATTGCTGAAGCCGGACTCCTGGTAGGCCAGCGCGGCCAGAATCAGGGGATCAAACCCGTATTTGTCTCCGTATTTTCTAAACAGCGGAACGAGCTGGGTAAGTTTTCGGTGCTCGATGCCGGCAACGGCGTTTTTAATCCACCGGCTGTTCTCATAGTAGCGGTTGAAGATGATATTGCCCAGATGGGACCCTTTTTTGTTTTTTCCGATGAACGCGTTGAGGCTCTTGAGCAGTTCCGGGCTGTCCTTGCGAACAGCCCAGGCGACGGCGCCGCCGCGGTTGATCGCAAGATCCTCCCTTACTACGATATCCGGCAACACCCGGGACCAGGCGCGGGCAATATGGCCATCGGCGATGGTGAGATCGATAAGGCCGGCATTGGCCATTTCCAGGTAGTCTTCAGTCACCAGAAAGGGGTCCAGCTCCCGGATGTGTATCCCGCTGGAAAACCACCCGGCGTGCTCTTTGTTAAAGGCCTTTAAGTGCTCCACATAGCTGCTGGCTCTGCGGACGAAGACCGTGCGCCCTTTCAGATCACTGAGACTCGCAATCGCGCTCACCGACGGGCCGGCCACCACCACTTCGCTGATATCGGCAATATAGGGATTGGTGAAATCGACCTGTTTTTGCCGGTCGTCCGTGATGGTCAAGCCAGCGGCAGCGATGTCGCCGCGTCCTTCAACGAGGCCGCTGATGAGCTGGTCGAAGCGAACGGGGATGAATACCACCTGTGTCCAGTCCTTCTTTCTTTTAACCTTACGATTGAGAAACGTTTCGTAGGCTTTCATCAGTTCATATTCGAATCCGCGTGCGTGACCATCCTCATAAAAAAAGTTGGACCTGCTGTAGTTGACCAGCGCCCGGATGACCCGTCGGGCTTTCAGGGCGGGCAGATCCCCGGTGACTTTGCGATTTGCCGCCTGGATGAGTGCGTCGGCGGCGTGGCTCCGGGAAATAAAAGGCTGCGCACATAGCGGCAATAGCAGCGCGGTCGCAAGTGCGATGATTCGGCATCGGCGCACTGCCACGACGATCTGAAAGGCGATTTTTTTTCTGAGCGGCTTCACCGTTGGCGTTTCCCCTCTTTGTGAGATTTTAGGGCATCAAATCGTGGAATCATAGCAATTTTTCATATCGCATCGGTTTTCTCTACGATATTATTGCCGAAGGCCAGCGCCAGGCGGTGATCAAGGTCTTGCCCGCGTCGCTGATCGCCGATGTCACCGGCGGTTTTTTTCAAGGTGTGGCGATACACTTTTCCCAACAGCCGGCCGAATGGGCCTTTGCCTGGATCTGGAACAACCCCGAGGTGACGGTGGTCCTTTCGGGCATGAACGATGAGCACCATATCGATGAAAATATCCGCACGGCGCTTTCGGCACCGAGCCCAAGCACGCCTCGATGTGTCAGCACTGCGGCCGGTGCGAAGAGAAATGCCCCCAGGGACTGCCCATCCAGGCGCTTTTGGAAGATGTCACCGCCACTTTCGAAACCTGCTCCCTGAAGATGATCGCCTTGGTGGCGAAACGGTTTTTCGCGTTTCAGCGGTGGCAGTCGATCAGGAAGGGGCGTGACCGGGCAGCATCCTGACAAATATGATCGGCCTGGTTAACATTGACATTTGTGACCTCATTAATTAGAATTGTGGACACAGTTTGAGTTCATGTCCATCATTGACTGAGGACTTTTGCCATGGATACCGTCGGCATCAGAGAGCTTAAAAAGAATCTGAGCGAATATTTGAGACGCGTGAAGGCCGGTCAACAGGTCGTTGTTACGGATAGAAAATCCGAGATTGCACTGATCGTCCCTTACCGCAAGGCGCAGGAGCGTATCAATATTCTCCAATTAGTGAGCGATGGGACCGCAGTGTGGTCCGGAGCAAAACCCCGGGGGTTCGCTGACCGGATCCCATGCGCCGGAAACAGCGTTTCCGAGGCTGTGTTGGCTGATAGAAGATGATTCTCTATCTGGATACCAGCAGCCTGGTCAAACTTTATGTGGAAGAAAAGGGATCCGGGCAAGTGGCGGAGATGGTTGATCGGGCAGAGGTCTCGGCAACATCCATGATCGCTTACGCAGAGGCCAGGGCGGCATTCGCCCGACGATTCAGAGAAGCGTCCATTTCTTCCAAGGACTACAAAAAATTGCGACGGGGTTTCGCATCGGACTGGCAAAATTTCTTGTCCATTCACGTGACCGATGCGTTGGTCCGATTGGCCGGTAATCTTGCCGAAAAACACCGGCTTCGAGGATTCGATGCGGTTCATCTGGCGTCGGCGCTGACCCTGAAGGAAAAGCTGGCCACCGCGATTACCTTCTCCTGCTTTGACACCGTGCTTCAAGACGCCTCACGGCGGGAACAACTCACGCAGCCTTCATAATTGGGCCTTAGCCCGGACCATGAGGAAACACCATGAGCCTCCTTAGACATTCCACCAAGCATGATCTTCTCAAAAAAGTCCCGCTGTTCAGCAAACTGAGCAAATCCAATCTGGAAGATATTGCCAAGAGCTCCGATGAGGTATCCTTTCCGGTGGGAACCGTGCTGGCCCGGGAGGGGGAAACCGGTCATGAGTTCGTCTTCGTTCTGGACGGCGAGGCGCGGGTGGAAAGCGGCGGCGCGGTCATCAACCGTCTGGGGCCCGGCAGTTTTTTCGGTGAGATCGCGCTTCTTGACGGCAAGTCCCGCACCGCTTCGGTGATCGCCGACACCGACATGGCGCTGCTGGTTGTTCAATCTCAGTATTTCACGCAGGTGCTTGAAAAGGCGCCCAAATTGCAGATGGAGATCATTTCCGCCCTCTGCCGGTACCTTCGGGAGGCCCAGAGCCAGAAGTGCGACGGGGCGTCAGAACCGATCAACGCGTGATCAGTGGGTTCTCCCGGATTTTGGCAAGGGCATCGCGCAAGGCCTGCCGCGGCGGGCTGCCGCCACTGAAGAGCACCCGATTGTCCACCACCAGGGCCGGCACCCCCATAACACCGTAGCCGGCGATCGCTTTCATATCCCTGACATGCTCCACATCAGCGGGCAGGTTCAGCTCGCTCAGGACAGCCACCACGTCGGCCATGAGCCGGTCGCACTGGGCGCAGCCGGGTCCGAGTACCCGGACGCTTATGACCTCCGGTTCGGTCTCTGCCACCGCCTGGCCCAGATATCGGCGGAATTCCCTGACCAGGGCGGCGCCGTAACCGGTGTGGACATGGGCGGGGATGTAGTTCTCCCGGGAGAGCCGCTCGATGAGGGCGTGGGCGATCACCGCGTCGCTTCGGTCGGTATCGTCCAGGGCAATCGCTTCAAAGGCCTCCATGAGTCCGACGAGCCCGACGCGGTGCGCGCCGATCTGAATTTGCGTCACAGGTTTTTCAGTCATCTCATTTCTCGCCGTCGAAACTTGATCAGTCCCGTAAAAAGTCTGAAATAACCACAGAGGACGCAGAGATCACAGAGGTAAACCACTAATTATTAAACATATTCTCTGCGTCCCTCTGCGTTCTCTGCGGTTCAAAATCACTTTTTACGGATTCATCAAAGAAAAGAACCAAAAACAACAATGACACCGTTCACGGTTCAGGATCTGTCGATTCTTGAAGTGACTTTAGTCGTTTTGGTCCTTTTCGTCCTTTTGGTCTTTTACGCCTTGTCTGAGGTGGATACCTTCCGTGGGCGAGCGATCAGGCCGGGGGTGTCTCCTTTGCCGCCGGTTTGATCCAGTGGCCGTCTTTTCGGTATTCTCCGCTGATCTCCTTGAGCTGGGCCTTGTTTTTGAGAAACCGCTCCTTCATGTCCATGAGCCAGCTCTGGTGGGCCAGGGCGATCTCGTCGGCGAAGAAAAGATCGTGGCCGGTCTTGTCGATTTCGAACCGGGGAACGCCCCCGTCGGTCACCATCCGCCCCGGGTTGCTGCACAGCATGCAGCGCACGCGCTCGGTGTCCAGAAAGCGAAAGGTGTCCCCGCCGCACAGCGGGCAGGCCACCGGGGTGGGCGGTTCGGCCGGGCCGATGAG
Source organism: Pseudomonadota bacterium (assembly GCA_043825735.1). Lineage (GTDB taxonomy): Bacteria > Desulfobacterota > Desulfobacteria > Desulfobacterales > JBDRRP01 > JBDRRP01. The sequence goes on from JBDRRP010000090.1 coordinate 5,420, forward strand.
GGCGGTGGCCAGCTCTTTGACGGCCTGCCGGTTCTCCTCGCTTAAGAACACCTCGCCGGGTAGTGCGCCGTAAAGGATCCGAGTGGCCTTCACCTCGGAGAGCATGATTTTTTGGAACCGGTGGATTTCGAGCCGGGTGCAGCCCTCCTTGCCGGCGATGCCGGCAATACCCACGGCCACCGACGGCTTGTGCCAGAGCTGCTCGGCACGGGCGTAGAAGGAAAGACCCCGGTCCAGAAGATCTTTGAGGCGGGCGTTGGCTCCCAAAAAGTAGGTGGGAACGGCCAGAATGAAAGCGTCGCAATCGGCCAGAGCGTCGATGACGGCGCCCATATCGTCGTCAAGGACGCACTTTCCCTTGAACAGACACTGGTAGCACCCGATGCAGGGCATGATCCTGAAATCGGAGAGTCTCAGCAGGCTCAGATCGTGATCGGTGCCGATCTCACGGCTGATGGCTTTCACAAGAATTTCCGAGTTGCCCAGCTTTCGCGGCGAGCCGATGATGCCCAGCAGTTTTTTCATTTCACGATGCCCCTTTCGTCAATCAGCCTTCAATACCGAGCACCCGCCGGGGGTTGGACTCCAGCAGCAGTTCCCGGGCATTGTCGTTGAGCTTCAGCCGGTCCAGCTCTTCCATGATGCGCACCCGGGTGAGCAGCGGGTAGTCGCTGCCGAAAAGGGCCTTGTATTTGAGCGGGCCGTTGATCTGGGTGATCACCGGCTCGGGGATGTAGCGCGGCGCCCACCCGGCGATGTTGAAGTAGACATTGGGGTTTCTCGTGACCACCGCGAGCCCCTCATAAAACCAGGGATAGCCGAAATGGGCCATGATGATGGTGAGCTTTGGGAAATCCACGGCCACGTCGTCCAGATCCACCGGCATGCCGTACTTGATTTTTGTCCCGGCATGAAACTGGGTGCCGGTGTGGAAAAGTACCGGTATGCCGAGCCCGGCGGCAGTTTCGTACAGGGGATACATGGCCGGATCGTTGGCGTGCAGCCGGTGCAGGTGTGGCAGCAGTTTCAGTCCCCGGAGCCCGAGCTCGGTCACCGCACGGATCAGCCCGTCGCAGGCCAGTTTCCCCTTGTGGGGATCGGCGCCGGCAAATCCGATGAGCCGGTCTGGGTGGCTGGCCACGGCCTCGGCCACCAACTCGTTGGAGACCCGGTAGCGGAACGTGGTTTCGGCATCAAGGCCGACGATGACCGCTTTGGCGACGCCGGCGGCGTCCATATCGGCGATGGTGTCTTCAATGGTGGGCATGGCTATTTCGGTGAACATGGCCCGGTAGCCGGCGGCCATCTCTTCGGGGAAACTTTCGATGGCCTCGCCGGTAAACAGCTGCGAATGGGTATCGATGATCATGCGAGGTTCTCCATGGCGGTAGTGATGGCCCCCGGCGACAGGACGCGGATTCCGGCGGCGTCAAGATCTTTCAGGCAATCGGGCCATGCCTGGGGCGGCAGCCAGCCCGGCGATGCCGGAAAATGGGAACGACGGCGACGGGCCGCAGCGGTTTCTGCTGCTGAGGTGCCGCCCATGATCACGGCGGGGGTAGCGTCGGGTGGCAGGGGCGTGGCACCGGGGGACACGATGATGAAAGCCAAATCATCTCCGCCGAGGATGCGCTTCAGACGGGGGGCACGCCCGGTGAAGACGGCGGCGGCCAGTCGAACGATGGTATCGACATCGGTTGCGGCCGGGGGACTCAGATCATGCCAGCCGTCGGTTGCCAGCAGAATACACCAGTGCGCGTCGTCCAGCACGACATCCCTGCCGGTGGGAACGTTTTTGCTTCTGCCGGCGAATGTCATGTCCGAGGCGCTTTGATGAACCACCCGCGCGTCCGTGGTGGAAATGACGGCGGCAAAGGAGTCTCCGCCGCTGGTGATACGGGCGACCGACCGGCCCTTTTCCGAGCGCAGCGCCACGCAGCAGAAGGTGCTGCGGGCAGTATATGCCTGGTCGGCAAAGGCCGCGGCGACGGCAGCGTCCATCTCGCGCGGCGACGGCGGGCCGCCGCCGCGGGGCAGGGCGGCGTGAAAATGCTCCAGCAGCGCTCTCGAAGCTTGCGGGCAGCGATCACTGGCGTCGGCAACGGCATAGATCCCCCGTTGCGCATCGATGAGCAGGCAGTCGCCGATACCGTAGCCGTTGTCTGCGCCGGACTGCCCCGGAGCCAGCCCGGCCAAAAACATATCCGGCTGCCAGATCATTCGGTCTCGGGGATGGACGGACAGCGGCCGATCGGTTCGGATGTCGGCTGTTGGGCTTGGCAAGAGGGTCTTCCTCACGTTGATGACGGTCTGCCGCGGGGTAACGGCACCACTGCGCGGGCGAATGCCAGATTTCGGGTATCGCATTTCAGGTGCCAGTTGGTGCATTGACAACTGGTTTTCCCATCTGAAAGTCACAATGCCTTCATCTAACACCGAAAACTTAAAACTTAAAACTCAAATCTGACAAACTCGAAAAAAAGCAATTTTCTCGCAAAGACGCCAGGCACGCCAAGAAAAACATCATTAATATCAATGCGTAAGCTTTGCGAACGGTGCTCTTCGACTTCGCTCAGGGCCGTGAGCCTGTCGAACGGCGACGTTACACGATTTACTGATTCCCGGTGCCCCTAAGGAATGCCGAGGTGGGCGCTATGTTGAAACGACGAATTTCATATGCCACAACAGTGCCTGCCCATTTGGAGCATGAACAGGCACTCAAACACAGGCTGCCGGCATCGCAACACGGAAAATCAAGACGCTGCTGAAACGCCTCTCAGTCGACCACCCTAAAGAACCGGATATCACGGATGGTGCCTTTTCGCGCTTCTGCGAACACCGGCGCCACCCGGGCACCGATCCGCACGCGGGTTTCATCGTCGATGGCGATGAAGTGTTGAAACAGGGTGTCGGCGCCGTCGAAGCGGATGAAACCGTAGCCGTAGGGGACGGGTTTTTGTTCGCCGGTTTCCGGATCGATGAAGGCGTAGCGCAAAATGGTGAAGGTGCCGATGGTGCCCTCCGGCCCCACTTCCACCCAGTCGGTCATCTCCCGAAAGCAGGGGCCGCAAACCTTGCGCGGCGGCACATAGACCTTGCCGCAGTCGGGGCATCGCACTGCCATGATGCGCCGGTTGTCGCGCAGTTCTTCGAAGAATTTGCTGCCGTACATGCCAACGGCGTATCTGAATGGCTGGGCGGCATCCCCGGAGCTGATGATGAGGCGTTCGGTTTCAATCACTGGTTGTCTCCCTGGTGACTAATACGATTCAAGCCGTTTAAACCACGAAGTGCACGAAGACCACGAAGAGGTAATGGTTTCTGTCGTTTGCTGCCGGGTGTAATGAGCGAAATTATCTTCGTGTCCTTAGTGATCTTTGTGGTTTCTCATTACGGTTAATCAAAACACTGTTCTTAAAAATCCGGTTTCTTCCGTCCGTGTAGCAGAATGTCGGTCCAGAAGCAGCCGCCGAAACCGGTGCTCAGGGCCAGCTCCACGTCTGGCACCTGGCGCTGCCCGGCCTTGCCCATGACCTGGAGCGCCGCTTCGGCGCAGCGAATCAGTCCCGTGGCGCCGATGGGGTTGCAGGCGATGACGCCGCCGGAGGGGTTGATGGGAAGCTCTCCGCCCATGTCGGTGGCGCCGCTCCAGATAAGATCGGCCCCTTTGCCGTGAGGCGCCAGGCCCAGGTCTTCGATCCACATGATGCCGGCAAAACTATAGGGCTGGTAGAGTTCGATGACCCCGATTTCCTTGAGCGGTTCCCGGATGCCGGCCTTGGCGTAGATCTCGGCGGAGGCCTCGGCCATGCTGTCCAAACGGCCGTAGGTGGCATCACTCAGGTAGCTGTAAGTGTGCCGGCTTGCCGTTGCCCAGATCCAGTCGGGCTTTGGGCACAGCTTTTCCGCGCTGTCTTCGCTGGCCATGATCACCGCGCAGGCCCCGTCGGTGCGGGGGCAGACATCGAGCAGGTGGATGGGATCGGCCAGCATGGGCGAGTTCAGCACGTCCGCCACGCTGATCTCTTTTCGAAGCTGGGCGTGGGGGTTGTTCATGGCGTGCTTCCGGTCGCGCACCGCCACCCGGGCGGCGTCCTTTTCCGTGGCACCATAGCGGGCCATGTAGGCCTGGGCCTCGGCCGCGAGACCGGAAATGGCCCCGGCAAACACCAGGCGGTCCCACACCGGGTCAAAGGCTGTGGTAATGGCGCCGGTCGTGTCCGACTCCGAGTTTTTTTCCCAACCGATGACCAGAACCTTGTCGAAAAGACCCGAGCCCACCAAGTGGGTGCCGCCGATGGCCAGCGTGCTTCCCGTGGTGCCGCCGGTGGTGAGCTTGATGACCGGTTTCATGCGGCCGCCGGCGCCGTCCACGCTCCAGCAGTCTACGTAGTTGATGCCTTCAAAATGATCCATGTTGCCGATGATCACCGCGTCGATATCGCCAATAGTGAGATCGGCATCGTCCAGGGCGGCGCGAACCGCCTCGTTGATGAGTTCCTGGCCGTTGACATCCGGGCGGTGGCTCTTGTGAAAGGTTTGTCCGGTGCCCACGATGGCCACGCGTTTTTTACCCATCTTTCTCTCCTATGGCGGCGTCAATTCGCTTGTCATATGGTCGCTGCGCGACCGTCATTTGCCGGCTCCGCCGGCGTCAATCGCTCGCTGCGCTTCGCTGTCAATGACGCGTCGAAGACGCTTGTGACGCGCCGCAGGCGCAATTCAGCGGCTGTCGCCCAACACCCACACGCAGTGGGACTGACCGCACAGGCCGTTGACTCCGTGGGCCAGTGCCGTGTGAACGCCCGGCACCTGGTGCGCTCCAGCGTCACCCCGAATCTGCAGCGCCGCCTCGGCCAGCCGGATGAGCCCGGCGGCGATGACCGGATGCCCGCTGAGCAGGCCGCCGCTGGGGTTCACCGGCAACACGCCGTCCGGGTTGAATCGGCCCGCCATCGTGAGCCGGCCCGCCTGGCCGTCACCGCACAATCCCATGGCTTCCAGCCACAGGAGCTCTTGGTAGGTGAAGGCGTCGTAGACCTCGGCAAGAGAAATATCTCGGGACGGGTCGTCAATGCCGGCCATGGCAAAGGCCTTGCGGGCCGCGGTGGTAAGGGCCGGCGCCCGGGACAGATCCCGGTCTCCCAGGTAGTAGGCGTCTGCGCAGAATGCGGCGCCGCGAATCCATACCGGCGGGGCCTGGTACTGGGTGGCCCGGTCTTCGGAGGCGATGATCAGCGCGCAGCAGCCGTCGGAGACCGGCGAGCAGTCCAGCTTATGAAGTGGGTCGGCGATCATTTCAGAAGCCAGCACATCGGCCACGCCGATGTCCATGGGCAACTGGGCCATGGGGTTGGCCCGGGCGTTGCCGTGGTTTTTCACCGAGACGGCGGCAAGCTGTTCGCTGGTCGTACCGGTTCGGTGCATATAGGCCGTGGCCTGGAGGGCGGCTGCGGTGATCATGTCCATTCCCAGCGCCCGGTCATAGATGGGGTCGAATGCCGCATTGGTGATGAGGCTCGAGACGCTCTCCGATCCCTTGCTGTGGGCGGTGACCAGGGTGGTCCCGTAGGCCCCTGAAAGGATCCGGGCCAGACCGTAGAAGGCACCGAACGTGCCGTCGCCCTCCACGCAGGAGATGTTTTTCCCATAGGCGCCGCTGGCATCGCCCACCGCCATGCAGGAGATGGTGCGCCCGTCCCAGAAGTCGTTGGATGTGGTGATGATGTTGTCGATATCGCCAATGGTCATGCCCGCATCGGTCAGGGCGCGGTTCACCGCTTCCCAGGCCATGTCGGCAAAGGTTTCCGTCGGTTTTTGCGCTTCGATGCGGGTCATGCCCACGCCGATGATGGCCGCTTTTTCCATTGTCGTTCTCCGAAAGGGTTTGAGCTAGGCCAGGGGTTTGAAGTGCCGGATGTCCATGATGCTGCCCGTGCGCGTCTCTGCGAACACCGGCGTCACCCGCAGCCCGATATGCACCGCTTCCGGCGCGATGTCGTCCAGATGGTGGAGCAGCGCTGTGTCGGCCCCGTCCAGGCTGATGAGTGCGAAGATGACGGGGACCGGTTTCGGCAGGGCCGCCAGCTGACGGCGGGCCACCGTAAACGAGGCGACGGTGCCGGTGCCCGGCAGCGTCACCCACTCGGCGTGCTGCGTGAAGCATTGCGGGCAGCTCTTGCGGGGCGGCACGGTAACGGTGCCGCAGTCCTTGCATCGTGTGGCCGTCAGCCGGGCGTCATCGCGCAGGGCCGCATAAAACCGGCTGGCCGTGTCTCCGGCCCACCAGTGGTAGGGGACGTTGATCTGGCTTTCCAGGGTCATGGGGGTGGTGTTTATAAACGTGTCGATCATCATAAGGCTCCCGGTGGTTTTTTTAATTATGGGTCTTCTCCAATTTAGTTGGAGAAAAGGGTTCAAGGGTTCGAGGGTTCAAGGGGTGCGCCTATACGGCTTAACAGCGGCAAGGGGCCAAGTAACGGCATCGGGCGATATTCAGTACTTTTTCGGCCGGCAGCCGATCGGAGCGGCATATTAGCGGTGAGATCAAAACGCAGATTCACTGCAGGCGCTCCTAAGTCTTTCGGTCGGTAGACGTAATTGGCTGTTTTCTTTGTTGCTTTTCACTCGAACCCTTGGACCCTCGGATCCTCGAACCCTTCAATTGTCATACATCTCCTCGATGAGCGCGGCGTATTTTTCAAGGACGACCTTTCGCTTGAGCTTGAGCGACGGGGTCAACTCTCCGGCTTCCTGGGAAAACTCCCGGGGCAGCACCCGGTAGCGTTTGATGGTCTCAAAGCGCGGCAAATACTTGTTTCGCTCCTGGACGTGCTCGTCGATGACGGCCAGAAAGGCCGGGGCGTCCAGGAGCTCGGCCGGCTGCGTAAAGGGGATCTGTCGACTTGCGGCCACGGCGGCGGCCTGATCCAGGTTGACGGTGATCAGCGCGCTCAAAAACTTGCGACGATCGCCGATGACCAGAAACTGTGCAAACAGCGGATCGCTGACGAAGACGTTTTCTATTTTCTGCGGGGCGATGTTTTTTCCGCCGGAGGTGATGATGATGTTTTTTTTCCGGTCGGTGATCATGAGAAATCCGGCGTCGTCGAAGGTGCCGATATCGCCCGTGCGGAAATACCCGTCCTCGGTAAAGGCGGCGCGTGTTTCGTCCTCCATCCGCCAGTAACCGGCAAAGACGTTGTCTCCCTTGATGAGGATTTCGCCGTCCTCGGCGATCTTCATGTCCACCCCGGGCAGGGGGCGCCCCACGGTGCCGATGCGGTAATCGGCCAGGTTGCTCATGGTGGCCGGGGCAAAGCATTCGGTCATGCCGTAGCCCTCCACCACCATAATGCCTGCGGCATTGAAAAACAGGACAATCTCCCTGGCGGTGGGCGCTCCGGAGGCGGTCATCCAGCGCACGCGCCCCCCCAGCGCGTCGCGCAGTTTTTTGAAAATCATGCGGTAGGCCAGTTTGTATTGAAGTGCCAGCCAGAAGGGCACGGGGGCTTTTTGCTCCCGAAGGGTGCTCATACGGGTGCCGATCCGGTGCCCCCACCAGAAGATCTTCTGCCGCCACGGCGGTTGACACTGCACCTGGGTCAGAATCCGCTGATAGACCTTTTCGCAGACCCGGGGCACGGCAAGGATCATGCTCGGCCGCTTTTGGGCGAAGTCCTGCAACAGGGTGTTGATGTTTTCAGCGTAGGTGGCAGTGATACCGATATACATTCCGTAGAAGTGGCCGGCGGCCCGTTCGAACACGTGGCTCAAGGGAAGAAACGGCACCGTCTGGTCGGTATCGTAGGCAAAACGGGGCCGAATGGCATCCAGCATCCGAATGACTGCCATGATGTTGCCGTGGGTGATCATGGCGCCCTTGGGCCTACCGGTGGTGCCCGAGGTGTAAACCAGGGTGGCCAGATCCGACGGGGTCACGGCGGCGGACAGTGTTTCAAAACGTCCTTCATCCTGCGCTGCGGCCGCTTCGCCAGTTTTCAGCATGGCGGCAAAGTTCGTCACGGCCGGGTTGTCACTGTAGCGGGGATCCGGATCCATGACCACGATGTGGGTCAGCTCAGGGCACTGGGCCAGCGCTGCAAGTGCTTTCTCCAGCTGCTCGCCGTTTTCAACCACCAGGACGCGCGCACCGGCATCGCCCACGATGAAGGCCACTTCGTCCGCCGTCAGTGTGGCGTAGATGGGGACCAGGCAGCCGCCGATGCCCAGGGTTCCCATATCGGTGTAGAGCCATTCCAGCCGGTTCTCAGCAAGCAGCGCGACCCGGTCGCCAGGCGCAACGCCCATATCGCGCAGTGCCATGCCCACCGCCCTGGCCCGGGTGTGATACTGGCGCCAGGTGGCACGCTGCCATGCGTCGCCCTGCTTCTTTTCGATGGCCGGCCGGTCACCGTAGGTTTCTGCGCGGTTTCGGAATACCTGATTGATGGTCTGTTCCACGGCTGGCGTCCTTCGGGTGTGGGTTTATTATGAATGGTTCAAATTTGATGAATCCGTAAAAAGTGGTTTTTTCTTTTTCCGTCATCCCGGACGAGTGAAACGAGATCCGGGATCCAGTGATTTCGAGCACTTCTGGACCCCGGCGGTCGCCAGGGTGACGGGTCTTGAGACTTTTTACCGGTTCATCAAAGTTGATGAATCCGTAAACAGTGGTTTTGAACCGCAGAGATCGCAGAGGAACGCAGAGAATATGTTTAATTATTGGTGGGGCATCTCCGTGTTCTCTGCGTCCTCTGTGGTGATTTCAGACTTTTTACGGGACCATCAACGATCATCGCTCAACGCTTCGTATCGCAGCCCCCGGTTATTCCCTTAGGAGACCAGGTGAAAAAAGTCAACGTTTTGTTGAATCAGATTCAAATTTATAATACACTTCGAAAAAAACATCGAATTCGAATATGGTTTTACTGTTTGGCGGGCGCCGCGGCTAAAAGGCGCGCGGGGTGTCATCACACGGGAAAACAGGACAGGAGGATGTCATGAATGAAGTGCTGGCCATCAGGAGTGTTGCCGATATCGCGGCTATCGAGGAGACACCGTACATGGAGCGGGTGCCGGCCACCGACACCTATTCGGCCATCGTCCACGGCGCCGGCCGAAATCCGGATGCCGTCGCCATCAGTTTTCTGCTCTCCGGGGATGCCTACGACCAGCCCATGGAGATCACCTACCGGGCGCTGCTGGCGCGCATCAGGCAGACGGCCAACCTGTTTCACGATCTGGGTGTGGGGCCGAGCGACGTGGTGACCTACCTGTTGCCCAATTTGCCCCAGACCCATTTTGTCCTCTGGGGCGCCGAGGCGGTCGGGATCGTCAACCCCATCAATCCGCTGCTGGAGGCCGGCACCATCCGCGACATCTGCATTGCGGCCAAGACGACGGTGCTCGTGGCGCTGGGGCAGATGCCGGGCTCGGATATCTGGGAGAAGGTCGAAAAGATCCGCACCGAAATACCCACCCTCCAGCGGATCGTCCGCGTCTTCGGCCCCTCTGACGAGATCCGGGGTATTGTGGGCTACGACGAGGTCATCGACCGGTACCCCGGTGACCGGCTGACGTTTGAACGGGTCATTGACCCCGACGACATTTCCAGCCTCTACCATACCGGCGGCACCACCGGCACACCGAAACTGGCCCGGCGGTCCCATTTCAACGAAGTGATCATGGCCTGGATCCTACAGTCCATGGGCGAGATGACCCAGGAGACGACCCTGCTTTGCGGTCTGCCGCTGTTTCATGTCAACGGCACTACCGTGACCGGGCTGGGACCCTTCAGCGTGGGGGCTCACGTGGTGATCCTCTCGCCCCGGGGCTACCGGGATCCTTCCGTCATAAAGAACTTCTTCAAAATCGTCGAGCGATACAGGGCCTTTACCTTTTCAGCGGTGCCCACCGTGCTTTCCATATTGCTGGAGATCCCGGTCGGTGAGACCGACATTTATTCCCTTCGGTATGCCATCTGCGGAGCGGCGCCCTTGAGCGTTGAGATGTTCAAACGGTTCGAAAGCCACACCGGTATGAAGATCCTTGAAGGCTACGGGCTCACCGAGGGGGCCTGCGCCTCGTCCATCAACCCCAAGGACGGCCAGCGCAAGGTCGGCAGCATCGGTATTCGCATGCCCTACCAGCAGATGACCACGGTGATCCTCGACGACGACGGCAACTGGCTGCGGGAGGCCGCGGTAGGAGAGATCGGGGTGGTGGCCATCAAGGGGCCCAATGTATTCAAGGGCTACGTGGAAGAGGCCCACAACACCGGCATCTGGATCGGTGATGGCTGGTTCAACACCGGTGACCTGGGCCGCCGGGACGAAGACGGCTATTTCTGGCTGACCGGCAGGAAAAAGGAGTTGATCATTCGCGGAGGGCACAACATCGACCCGGGGATGGTGGAAGAAGTGCTTTACCGGCTTCCCGAGGTGGCGGTGGTCGCGGCGGTGGGTCGACCCGACCCCCACGCCGGTGAGGTCCCGGTGGCGTTTGTCCAGCTCACGGAGGGCAGCACCATGAGCGAAGACGATCTGCTCACTTTTGCGCGGGCAAATATCGGGGAACGGGCCGCAGTGCCAAAGGCGATCCACATTGTCGAAGCCATCCCGCTGACTCCGGTGGGCAAGATTTTCAAACCGGCCCTGCGATGGCGGGTGATCAGTGAAATTTACGCCGCCGAGATAGCTGCCCTGGGAGAGCTGGCCACGGATGTTTCCGTTGTGGCTGTCGAAGACAAGGTCCACGGCACCAGCGTCCGGATCAGCGTGACACCGGCGCCGGGGGTCAGCGAAGACGTCCTTCGCGGAAAGATCGACGAACTGCTCGCCATGTACACGGTCCGCTATGTGATCGAGATGGTAAAATAACTGCGATGGCACCAGGAAGAACACGAAGTTCACGAAGAAAACAATTAAATCGCAGGCTAACAGCTTCGTGAACTTCGGGGTTATCAAAAATGCCATCGTGCCAAGCAGATTTTACAACAATACTCGGTTTGGTGCATAATCAGGTAACTGAACAGCGTTTTCGGCATGTGTTGCCGGGAAAGGAGAATACCCGTGGCATTGCTCTATGAGAAGAAAAACAATATCGCCACCCTGACGCTGAACCGGCCCCACGCCCACAATGCCGTGGATCCGGAGACCGTCCTCGAGCTGGTGGCGGCCTGGGAGGACTATCGCGACGATGCGGCCATGCGATGTGCCGTGATTACCGGCGCTGGGGACCAGAGCTTTTGCGCCGGCGCCGATCTGGCCACCTTGATTCCGCTGTTTACCGGGGCACGCAAAGGTGAGAGCGCGGCCGAAAAAAAGGTCCAGGCCGACCCCAGCGTGTCCATGAAGGCCTTTTTGAGGGATTTTCCCCTGTTCAAACCCGTGGTGGCGGCGGTCAACGGCAACGCCATTGCCGGCGGCATGGAACTGCTCTACGGCACGGATATCCGGATCGCCGCCGACACAGCCCGATTCGGCCTTCAGGAAGTGCGCTGGTCGGTTTTTCCCATGGGCGGATCCACGGTGCGCCTGCCGCGGCAGCTGCCCTATGCCAAGGCCATGGAAATCCTGCTTACCGGCGAGCTCATGGATGCCGCCGACGCCCTGCGCTGCGGGTTTGTAAACCGTGTGGTCCCCCAGGCCGATCTCATGGCCGAAGCCTACCGTTTTGCCGAGACCATCGCCAAAAACGGTCCGATGGCTGTGACCGCGGTGAAGCAGGCGGTTCTGGAAAATCTGGGCCGTCCGACCGAAGAAGGGCTCAAGCGGGAAATGGAACTGGCCATCCCGGTATTTCTCAGTCAGGATGCCCGGGAAGGGCCAAGGGCGTTCAAGGAAAAAAGAGATCCGGTGTTCAAGGGGCGGTGAGTGTGCTGGCTGCGCCAGCGTCAATGGCTCGCTGCGCTCGCGTCACATGCTGGCTGTGCCAGCGTCATATGGCCGTTTCGCGACCGTCAATTGTCGGCTGCGCCGACGTCACTGATGGTCAATTCGCTTGGCAGCCAATGACGCGCCGTCAGGCGCTATTGACGCCCCGTAGGGGCAATTGACGCGTCGAAGACGCATTTGACGCGCCGTCAGGCGCAATTGACGTTCGCGAAGCGAACCATTGACGTGCCGAAGGCACAATTGACGCGAGCATCGCGAGCATGTGACGCCGCAGGCAAATGACTCCGGCAAAAGCCGGCCAAGGAACTCTTTATGAAAATCGTCGGCCTCACGGGTGGTATCGCTTCGGGCAAATCGACCGTTTCGGCAATGCTGGCCGAACTGGGTGCGGCGGTCATCGACGCCGACCGGATCGCCCGGGAAGTGGTGCGGCCGGGTATGCCGGCCTATTCCCGGATCGTGGATCATTTCGGCCAAGCGGTTTTACTGCCTGACGGTGAGATTGACCGCCAGGCCCTGGGGGATATTGTCTTTTACGATGCAGCGCAAAAAGAGGTCCTAAACGCCATTGTTCACCCTGAAGTCATCTCGGCCTACGCCCTTGAGATTGCCGCGCTGGAAAAAGACCGGCCCGAAGCCCTGGTGGTCATGGACGTGCCGCTGCTGCTGGAGAGCCGAATGCACGAAGGGCTTTGCGAAGTCATCGTGGTCTATGTCCCCGAATCGCTCCAGCGAAAACGCCTCATGGCTCGCGACGGCATTTCAGCAGCCGATGCCGATGCCCGCATCGGCTCTCAGATGCCCATTGAAGAAAAAAAACGCTGCGCCACCATCGTCATCGACAACACGGGCGATCTTGCCGAGACCCGGCGCCAGGTGACGGCCGCGTTTCACCGTCTGGTGTCCTGACCCCCGCCTTTTCGGTCGTACTTGCATCTTTTCCCTGCCGTCGCCTATAGTGCCCCTGCTCCAATGTTGATGGTCCCGAAAAAGTCCGAATCTCTCGCAAAGCCGCAGAGATCGCAAAGCTAAAAAAATGATATTAAAAATGTTTTGCGGTTCTCTATGAAGCTCCAGTTGTCCGGTGGCCCGGTCCATCGGCGCCCGGACACGCGGCATGAATGACCCTGCCCGCCAAGGGCGCCCCGTGGTTGACGGGTGTTATCGAAATCGCTATCGGGATCGAAATCGCAATCGGCGGTTGCCGTTACCACGGTGGCAGCAAATGGCGGATCAGGGACAAAATAATTGCCAACACCCGATACCGATAGCGATACCGATTGCGATGAACGGCGCGCTTGGCGTCTTTGCGAGAAAATTGCTTTTTTACGGATTCATCATCATTAGACAACGAACTTGCTTTTAACACGGGTACGCGATCATGAAACCATCACACGAGGATACCGGCGGAGACCGGTTTACGGCTGAATGGGTGCGCAGCATCTGGCAGTTGACCCGCGGCTACTGGGTGTCGAAGGAAAAGACCGGCGCCTGGTTGCTCACAATCGTCATCGTCATGCTCAATCTGGGCACCGTCGCCCTGCAGGTGGTGCTCAACCGCTGGAACGCGACCTTCTACAACGCCCTCCAGAACTACGACGCTGCCGGATTTGCCGCGGCCATCTGGCAGTTCTGCCTTCTGGCGGGAATTTTTCTGGTGGTGGCCGGCGCCATGATTTACCTGCAGATGCTTTTAAAGATCCGGTGGCGCCGGTGGATGACGGCGCAGTACGTTGACCGGTGGCTCCAAAACCGGACTTACTACCGGCTCAGCCTGTTCGGAGAGCATTCCGACAACCCGGACCAGCGGATCAGCGAGGATATCAACATTTTCATCGACCGCAGTCTGGATCTTGCCTTGGGGCTTCTGGTGGCCGTCACCACGTTGGTGAGCTTCCTTTACATCCTGTGGCAGCTCTCCGGCCAGCTGACGCTTCCGGTGGCCGGCGTACCCGTGGTGATCCCCGGTTACATGGTCTGGATGGCGATTCTCTACTCCGGGGCGGGCACCTGGCTGACCACGGTCATCGGGCGGCCGCTGATCCGCATCGAATTTCTCCAGCAGCGCTACGAGGCCGATTTCAGGTTTTCCCTCATGCGGCTGCGGGAGAACGCCGAGAGCATCGCCTTCTACAACGGCGAGGCCGACGAGCAGCGACATTTCATGGCGCGTTTTCGGAGGATCGTCGGCAACTACCACCAGATGATGCGCTACGATATGCTCCTGGAATTCTTCCGGGCCGGCTACAATATTTCGGCGTCCGTATTTGCCATCATCGTGGCGGCCCCCCGGTTTTTCGCCCGTCAGATCCAGATCGGCGAACTCATGCAGGTGGCCAATGCCTACGGTCAGGTGCATGGGTCGCTGTCGTTTATCATCAACAGCTTCACGGTCATCGCCGAGTGGCGGGCCGTGGCGTTTCGGCTCAGTGATTTTATCGCCACCATGGATGCCGTGGATTCCCGCGTTGCGGCGGTAAGCCGGCTCTCGATCACGCCCGGAGACGGCGCCAGCCTTCGGCTTTCGGATATCCGTGTCCAACTGCCCGACGAGCGCATCCTTTTAGAGGCCCTGGATGTCGATCTCGAAGCTGGAGACGCCCTGTTGATCACCGGGCCCTCTGGAGTGGGGAAAAGCACGCTGCTCAGAACACTCGCCGGGCTTTGGCCCTTCAGCGCCGGCCGGATCATCGGCCCCCGGCATGAAGACACCATGTTCGTGCCCCAAAAGCCCTACATGCCCATGCTACCGCTGAGGGACGTGCTGTGTTACCCGGACAAGGCCGATGCGGCGATTGCCGATAGTGCACTCACCGAGGTGCTGGCGGCCTGCCGATTGGGGCATCTGTCCGGGCGACTGGATGAGGTGTGCGACTGGGGCCGGGTGCTGTCCGGCGGCGAGCAGCAACGGGTCGCCTTTGCCCGCGTACTAATCCAGAAGCCGCGGTGGCTGTTTCTGGACGAGGCGACAGCGTCCCTGGATCCGGAAACCGAGGCCGTCCTGCTGAGTCTGCTGAGCGATAGACTCCCGGAAACCACGATCATCTCCGTGGGGCACCGGGCCGCGCTCATCCGCTATCATCGCCGGCACCTGCGGCTGGAGGGGCCCGGCGCCTGGCGCCTGGAGCCGTTGGCAGAGCTGGGAAGTTAAAACAGGAGAAAGCCTTGCCACCGGATATCGAACAGTGGATCTCTTGGAATCGAATGGTTGCAGCCGCATGTTTTGAAAGCGGCTGTGGCGAATGCAAGCTCGAGTCTCACGACCGCTCGTCATTGTGTCGTTTGGTTTCACTTGGCCACTTGTCGCTGTTAAGCCGTATAGGCGCAACCCTCGGCCCCTCGAACCCTTTTCTCCAGATGAACCCAATGGGATCTAACGATTTTAAGATGGATCGGTTTCCGGGAGAAACGGCAGCGGTTTGCCGGTCCGATACGCCAGGGCCTGGCATGAGGCGATGGCCCGGCCCGCGTCATCGGTGACGGTGATCCGGTAGGACCCGGTCCGGCGGGAGCGGTGCTCTTCGGTGGCCTCGGCCCTCAGCGTCGTTCCCTTGTCCGGTGGGCTGTAATAGGTAACGGACACATTGAGTGCCACCGCAACGGTGCCGTGGCTATTGCACGCGATTTGAAAGGCTTCGTCCATGAGGCTGAAGATCGCTCCGCCGTGGGTCATCCCAAAGAGGTTGTCCACCGCAGTGGTGCAGGGCATTTCGACAACGGCGCGACCGGCTTCCAGGGCGGTGACGGTCAGGTTCATTTTTTCGGCAAACGGTTCTGTCGCCACCTGGGCCAAAATAGCATCTCTAATGGTGTCGTCCATGGTTTCGTACTCCGTCGATGTGATTGCCTGAAAATACGTCGTTGAGTGGATCACGCATGCCACCATAGCCCCGGCACCGGCACCGGGCAAGAAATTTGGTTGAAGTGCGCTGCCGCATCCGCCATAATAGCGCCACAATTGCCGGCCGGTGCTGTTTTTAGACCGCTGACGTCCACCTGTAAAGAAGGACTCTGAATGCGTATGAACAATAAAGGCATGTCAACCGTTGCCGGGCTGCTGGTTGTCGTTGTCGTGATGCTGGCCATCGTGGGATTCGGCGCGCTGGCGGCACGGTTTTTTTTCAAGCCGGAGGCGCCTCAGCAACCCCTGGAGACCAACGGCGGCACATTCAAGGTGGACACCGCCAAGCTGATCGCCGATCTTGAAAAAATGGTGCAGGGCATTCCTGCGGATCAGGCGGCGGCCAATGCACGCGGTTACGAGCAACTCCTGGCACTTGACCCAGGCAATGAACGCTACCGGCGCAAGCTCGCCTACTACCGCGCCCAATTGAAGGCCACCGCCGCAGCCGCACCGGCGGCGGCCGAACCCCCCAAGGTCGTCGAAAAACCATTCGTCAAGATTGCCTTTCCGGCCCCCCGGGTGCTCGAGCGCCCCGATGCCGGCGAGATGGTAGGCCGGGCCCCGTCCGGCGAGATGGTGGAAGTGCTGGAAACACAGGTGATCCGAAAGGGCAGCACGTACATTTCCTGGTACCGGATACCATTTAAAAAAAGCAGCGGGTGGATCAGCCAGATGGGCGTTTTCGGAGGCGTGGTCATCAAAACGGTGCCGATCGAAAGCGCCGCGGGGCGCGATTCCAAATGGGAAGACACGCAGCAGGGGTTGATCGACGCCTATAGCGGGAAAATCACCGCGGTGGAGAAAATCTCGCCGGAAGAATGCCAGGTGCAGATATCCTCTGATTTGACTTTTGAACAGGCCCGCCAGGTCAGTGAGAATATCGGTTACTATATTCGCAACAGCACCGGCGCAAGTCCTGTGGTTACGGTTTTTGTCGGTGATCTGCAGATTGCCGTGGCGCGGCTGGCCACTAATAAATACAGTGGCCAGCTGGAAGTGAAAAACCGATGATGGCACAAACCGCGCGCTCCGCCGGCGCGGCCGCAGGAGACGCGCATGCCTGAAAACGATTTTCTAAAACGGCAGAAAACCGCCGCGACTCGGGAGTTCCGTCTTCAGGCCGGCCATGACCCGGAAGCGGTGAGATGGCAGGAAGCTTTGGAGTTGATGCTCATCCGGGTGGGCGATCGCCTCGTTTCCGGTCGACTGGAGAGCTTTGACGGCCTTGGCGGTGACGAAGCCAAGGTGCTTAAGGCCTTGGCGAAGAAGGTCATTGTCCCTGACGGCGTGTGCATCATCTATATCCCCCCCAGTATCATCGAGGCCATGGTGGCTGACGGGCGCTTGCCGCAGCCCGCCGGGGCGGCCGCCGGCGGTTCGTCGGACGCGGGAAAGGACATCGGGATTTTGATCGGGGCCCGCTGTGAGGATTTTGACACCATCCTCTATGCGCAGTTCGGCCTGCCGCCCCACAGCCCCGGCACGGAAATTTATCGGGACGGCGAGGCCTTGGCCGTGTATCAATACACCAGTATCGAACATTGCATTTCAGAGCTCAATGACATCATCGAAACCTATCTGGGGCCGGCCGCCGTTTCTTGACGGGCGATGGCGCGCCGCCTTGCGTGATGACCGGCTGCGGCCAGGGAGAGAGTTTTGGGGATACTGAAAAAACGCAAACCGCCGGAGACGGTGCCGGCAGCCGATGACGCCGGAGACCGCCGCCGGAATATCCAGCGCATTTTACGGCGCAACCGGCGGATCTTTGCCAATTATCAAGCCTTCAGGCAATCCC
This sequence comes from Pseudomonadota bacterium, assembly GCA_043825735.1. Classification (GTDB taxonomy): domain Bacteria; phylum Desulfobacterota; class Desulfobacteria; order Desulfobacterales; family JBDRRP01; genus JBDRRP01. The sequence goes on from JBDRRP010000090.1 coordinate 23,016, forward strand.
TGTTCGCCGAACTGGCACCGGAAGACAGCGAGGCCGTTCTCTACCTGCTCCCGTGGCTGCTCAGTATCAACGAGCCCCAGTGCCCGGGCTTTATTGCCCAGATCAAGCATCCCTTTCGCGTCTACGGCATCGATTATGAAAAGGGCATCCAGGACCGCGAGCCGCAGTTCAAACGCCGGTTCGGCGTCACCCGCAAAGGCACGCTGTTGCGGGAGGCGGCGGACTACCGCACCATTCTGGGGCTTTACACCATCGGCAGTGTGGGCAGCGTTTCCCAGACCAGCGGATCCGACTGCGATATCTGGGTGTGTATCGACAAGGAGTCCTTCGATCGGGCGTCGTGGCAGCAGCTCAACATGAAGATCAACCTGATCCGGGATTGGTTCGACATGAACATCCGGATGCCGGCCTATTTTTTTCTCTCGGATATCAGCGCCATTCAGAGTTGCCAATTCGGCAGTGTCGACTCGGAGAGCTCGGGCAGCACCCAGCAGAATGTGCTCAAGGAGGAGTTCTACCGGTCCTTCATGGTCATCTGCGGAAAGATACCCTTGTGGTGGCTATGCTGGGACCCCCGGGAGAACATCGACTACCCGGAAGCGGTCGCCGCCGTTGCCGACGAGGCGTTCGGGGAATACGACCTGGTGGATCTGGGAGATATCTCCCGCATCAAAAAGCGCGAGTATTTCGGTGCGGCCCTGTGGCAGCTCAACAAGTCGCTTTCCCGCCCGCTGAAGTCCATTTTGAAAATGAGCCTTCTGAAAATGCTGCTGGATGCCCCGCCGGCGCGCTTGATGTGCCACCAGTTCCGGGACCAGGTGCTGTCCACACCGGTGGGAGAACCGTTTCCGGACTACAGCGTCTTCACCATGGAGGCCGTGGCCGAGGACTACCGCAACCACCGGGCCGATCAGCTCACCTTTCTCATCGAGAGCCTATATATCCGCTGCGAAGTCAACCCCTACAACACCAAGCAGCCCATGAAAAACCGCCTGGCCTCAGGGTTTTTCAAGCCATACGGGTTTTCCAAGGAGGCGCTGGCCCGCCTCCGGCGCGCGGCGTCCTGGCCGCTCAAGCAGCAGATCCAGTTTGGCGACGATCTTTTCTCGCTGCTGCTCGGTATCTACCGGGAAACCGCCTCTCAGCACGCGGGCGTTGTCGGTGAGAGCGACCATCGGGATATGACGATCCTGGGGCGAAAGATTTCCGCATATTACCTGAAGAAGAAGTACAAGCTGCCGGTGCTGCAGCGGCCCACCGGGGTTCTCAACATCCCCGGCGTCACGTTCAGCCTCAACGAAGGCACTTGGCAGGTGCTTGCCGGCAACGATTCGGCCAATCCCATCTGCACCAGTACCGACATCGTGTACACCATCGCCTTTACCGTATGGAACAATCTTTTTTCCATGAGTCAGGTGCGGATGCGCCCCAACCCGTCCAGCATGACCCTTCAGGAGATCATGAACCTGGGTGGGCGCATCAAACAGTGTTTCGGCAGTTTTGAAACCGCCGATATCGATTACGGCAACTACTTGAGAGACGAACAGATCGTGAGGCTTTTAGTGGTCGTCGGGCTGGAAAAGTCGCCCTGGCAAAAGGACAAGCTCGATTTTGGCGTGGTCTATTTGAACGGCTGGGGGGAACTCTTCGCCCGGGGCTTTGCCACGGCGCGCGCCTACGACAAGTTTCTGCTGGCCCTCAGGGCCAACAACCCGCACCTGGAACCGTCATTTTACGTCCGTCGCAACGCAACGTCCTACGAGCAGATCATCGAACGGACCAAGTTGATATTACGCTCCAATCTGGGCGGCGTTGCGGCGCTTTGAGCACCGCGAGGCTGCTTGTCCGCAAAAAAAAGAGGTAAATCGCATGCACAATAGACTCCTGGTATTTTCCCGTGGAATCAAGCATAGCAGGTTCAACAGCCGGCTCCTGGCGGCCGTTTTGCCGCTGCTGGCGGTTGTGCTCGTGGTTCTGGGGCCCACTGGCCTTTCCGGGGCGGCGGAAGATGACCCTCTGGCCCAGGCGCGTGAATATATTGCCGACGAAAAATACACCGAGGCTTCCGATCTGCTTCGAACCGTTACCCGCAAAGACGACGCGCCCCTGGAGGCTTGGCTGCTGCTGGGCATCGCCTACGAGGGGCAGGGCCTGTCCTCGCGCGCCATTACGGCCTATGAGGAAGTGATGAGCAGGGACAAAACCCATCTCGACGGCGGGTTAGGGCTCGGGCGCAATCTCATGCAAAATCGCAGCAAGCGGCAGCAGGCGATGAGTCTCTACAAATCGCTCTTGAAGGTGTACCCCGACGAACCACGGCTCCACTTTGCCCTGGGAATGGCCTACAACGAGATGGCCGAAGTCAGCTATGCATTCGAGCAGTACAAGATGATCAAGGACACCGCCCCCGAGCTGGCCCAGCAACTCTACGACGCGATTTTTCTGCGATAGCCCGCCGATTTTCAACATCCGCTATTCGGGCTGCGGCCGGCTTGACAGCCCTGCCGCCGGCATGCATCTTTACCCCATGCATACCCGCAACATCGACAATTGGAAATGCGATCTGGCTCCGGAGGATGCGGACCGCCGCGCCGAGCGCCAGACCCGGCGGGTCATCGCGCTGACCCTGAGCATGATGGTGGTGGAGGTGGGCGCCGGGTGGATATACGGATCCATGGCGCTGCTGGCCGACGGATGGCACATGGGCACCCACGCGGCGGCGCTTGGGATCGCCGCCTTTGCCTACTGGTATGCCGATCGGAACCGCAGAAACCCGAATTTCACCTTCGGCACCGGCAAGGTGGGCGTGCTCGGCGGCTACACCAGTGCCGTGGTGCTTATCATCGTGGCGGTCATCATGATCGGGGAATCGATCGACCGGTTGATGTCTCCGGTGTCCATCCACTTCAACGAAGCCATTGCCGTGGCGGTCGTGGGCCTTGTCGTCAATATCGTCAGCGCGGTGATGCTTCAGGGGCCGACAGGCCACGACCACGACCATTCCCATCACCACGACCACAACCTGAGAGCGGCCTATCTTCACGTCCTGGCCGATGCGCTGACAAGCGTGTTCGCCATCGTGGCGCTGACCGCCGGAAAGTTCCTGGGCTGGGTCTGGATGGATCCGGTGATGGGGGGCGTGGGCGCTCTGGTCATCATTAACTGGGGGCGCGGACTGCTCAAAGACACCAGCTGCATCCTTCTGGACCGCCGGATGGATGCCGATACCGTGAGCGCGATTCGGGCGGCCATCGAGGCCGATGCCGACAACCGGGTGGCCGATATCCACCTGTGGCACATCGGCGCCTACCGACAGATCGCCATGGTTTCCATCGTCACTCACTACCCCCGCTCACCCGGCCACTACAAAGCCCTTCTGGCCGGATTCGGCAGCCTCGCCCATATCTCCATCGAAGTGCACCGCTGCGACGGGCCCCAGTGCATTCCCCTGGCCCGCCCGCTGACCGACGGCGGGCAAGCAGATGACAGATGACCCGCCTTCGCTGACAAGTCAGGCTACGGCGGGCAAGCAGATGACGGAAAAATTAGGTGAGGGTTTCAGACCAAAGGGGCCAATAGGACCCAAGGGACCAAAAGAACATAGTAATCCCAACGATCCCAACAATCCCAACGATCCCAACGATCCCAACGATCCCAACGATCCCAACGATCCAAACGATCCCAACGATCCAAACGATCCAAACGATCCAAACGATCCCAACGATCCAAACGATCCAAACGATCCAAACGATCCAAACGATCCCAACGATCCAAACGATCCAAACGATCCAAACGCTTCCGCGAGAACCGGTAATTCCCCTTGCCGTTTGGGCACATGTCGTCTACAAAGTGACGCTTCCGATTTACACTCACACTGAAGCCGATATGAGCCTGTCATGAGCCTGCTGATGTTGCTGGGACTTTTCGCCACCGGTCTGGTGGCCGGGTTTGTCGACGCCATTGCCGGCGGCGGCGGCCTCATTGCGCTGCCGGTGCTTCTTTCCATCGGCCTGCCGCCCCAGGTGGCGCTGGGTACCAACAAGTTTCAGTCCAGTTTCGGTTCGTTTACCGCATCCATTCAGTATATCCGCAGCGGTCAGGTCCGCCTCGGCGACACCCTGACCGGCATCGTCTGGACCGCCGCCGGCGCCATGAGCGGTGCACTGATCGTGCAGATGATCTCCGCGGGTTTCATTCGGCATCTCATTCCGATTCTGCTGCTGGCGGTATTCGTTTACGCGCTCGTGGTCAGGGATTTCGGCGGCACCGACGCCCGGCCTCGGATGTCCTCGCGGGTGTTTTACGCCCTTTTCGGGCTGATGCTCGGTTTTTACGACGGTTTTTTCGGGCCGGGGACCGGATCGTTCTGGACGGCGGCGTTCGTGCTGCTTTTGGGTTTTAACATGACCAAAGCAGCGGGCCACACCCGGGTCATGAATTTTACGAGCAATTTCGTGGCGCTGGTGATGTTCGTCCTGGGCGGGCAAGTGGTCTACACCATCGGCCTGTGCATGGCGCTGGGCCAGGCCATCGGCGCCCGGCTGGGCGCCCGAATGGCCATCCGGCGCGGTGCCGGGTTTATTCGCCCGGTGTTTCTCACCATGGTGTTTCTGACCATTCTCCGGCTCATCTACGTCAACTACGGCCCCTTGCTGTGGCACTGACGCCGGCCTTTACACGGTAGGGTGATTTTGGCATACTCCCCGAACGCGGCCCGCTCGCCCGGGGCTCCCGCCAAAACCGCCAAACACCGGGAAACAGATCAATGCCGAGCATCCGGACATGAGCATGGAAGACGTTATCGCACGGTGTCTGCCCGCCTACAGCATCGGGGAAAAAGTCGGCGAAGGGATCTACGGCTGCGTTTATCGCGTATTTGACGACTACAAGCAGCGTGCTGTCAAAGTCGTACCCATCAGCATCGAGCGGTCCCTGGACTGCCGCACTCCCGAAGCGCTCGACTCGCAGGTGAGCCGCGACTTTCACGTGGTCAAGGCCTACTACGACCAGATCAAGGGGCCCGGCGTCATCGAGGTCTACGATTTTCACCTGATGGACAAGATTGTTACGCCCCAGAAGGCCGAAGCCCATCTGGTAATCCTCATGCAGCTGTGTCCGTCAAATCTGATGGACTACGTCCTTGACCAGTTCCCGCTGCCGCCATCGGGCGTGTTGCGGCTCATGCGCTCGCTGGCCGATGTGCTTCAGCGGCTTTCCGAGAAATCCGAAGAAGTCTTTCTGCTCACCGACCTCAAACCGTCCAACATCCTGATGGACGACGCCGGCCGGCCACTCATCGGCGATCTGGGCGGCATCAAGCGGGTCGGGGGGGCCTCCACCTCAGTGGCCCCCCAGTTCACCCCGAACTGGTCCTCGCCGGAGTTCATCCTCAGCGGCGCAAGCCCCCAGCTCGCCTCGGTGATCTTTGCCTACGGGCTGGTGAGCTATTTTCTGGCCGAAGGCCGGCTGCCGTACGAGAAAGAAAATTTCGTCGAGCGCATCCGCCTCATGAAAACCGGTGGCGTTTCCTTTCACCGGAAGAAACTTCCCATGGGCATCCGGCAGCTCATCTGCGCCTGCCTGGCCCACGACCCAGACCAGCGGCCGGCCAGCTTTGCCGAACTGGTGGCACACCTCAACGACATCTCCGAGGAGCATCGGGGCAACGCCAGCTACGGCATCGGCAACCGGGTGAACATCACGGGGGCCCGAAAGCCGCAACTGAACGGCTCGGACGCCGGCGCCGGCTCGCGCCCGATTGCGGTCCCGCCGCCCCCGCGCGAGCAGCCCCCGTGGACCGAACCGGTGGTGGGCATTTCCTTTGTGTGGATTCCCGGCGGGGCCTTTGATTTTGCGATTCCGAATCTCAGCCTGCCGTCCGCGCCCCCCCTTATGGAAACCATTGTCGTGGGCGGTTTCTGGATGGCCACCACGCCGGTGACTCAGGGCCAGTGGCGCCGGGTGATGGGGAGCAACCCGGCCATGTTCACCAAAGGCGATACTTACCCGGTGGAAACCGTTTCCTGGGAAGAGTGCGCCGATTTTCTCCGGCGCTTGGCCGCCATGAATAGCAACCGCTATCACTTTACCCTGCCCACCGAAATCCAGTGGCAATATGCGGCCACTGCCGGCGGTCAGCTGGACGCTACCGCGGTGGCGCCGAATGTCGACCAGCAGGCCTGGCATCGGGCCAACAGCGGCATGTCCACCCAGCCCGTGGGGCTCAAGGAGCCCAATGCCCTGGGCCTCTTCGACATTCTCGGCAACGTCATGGAATGGTGCGGGGAAAACGCCTCGCAGGTCATCTATCGCGCGGGCCGGCGCCGCACCTCCATTTATGCCGACGTGGGCAACCGGCAGCCCGGCCGGGGCGGCAGCTGGAAATCCGCCGCCGCAGATTGCTGCCCGGCCTATCAGCGCATGTTTACACAGCAACTCGGCTATGCCACGCTCGGGTTCAGGGTCGTGCGGCTTTACGGGGAAGACGGCGGCAGTAGCGCCTGACGGCGCGCCATATGTTCGCTTCGCGAACGTCAATTGCTCGCGATGCTCGCGTCATTAGTCGGCTACGCCCATGCCACTAATGGCCGGTTCGGTAAGCTTTCAATCACGTTCGCGTAGCGAACCTCTGGCGCCCCGCAGGGGCATTTGACGCTCCGAAGGAGCATATGACGTCGGCGAAGCGGTCGCGTAGCGACCAAATGACGCGAGCATCGCGAGCATTTGACGTGCCGTAGGCACTATTGACGCTCGCGCAGCGAGCTATTGACGCTGGCGCAGCCGGCAATTGACCTCTTCACGCAAGGCAAGCCATGATCATAAGACAGGCGCGCGAAAACGGACAGTCCAGACGCTTCGCTTTTTTCGGCCGCTGTTTGGTGGCGGCACTGGTGATGGTGTCTGCGGCGGCTTGCGCAACGGTGTCTCCGGCGCCGCCGCCGGTTCCGGCCACCAAGCGGTTCTCGGCTGACATGTCCGGGCACCGTTGGTATTATGCCCGGTTTCGAATGGCCTGGCCGGTGGATACCGAGCCCCGGCTGTTTGTTGACACCATGCTGGCTCGTGAAGTGGTGGCGCCGGTGCTGGCCAGCCGCGGGGGAGATATCGCCCTGTGGCGGTTTCACCGGCGTGCCCGCCGAGATGATGCCGGGCACCAGTTCAGTTTTATATTTTATGCCCCGCCTGAGCCGGCAGACGCGATTCTCGATGCCTTGAACAAAAGCCCCGCCGCGGCGCGTCTGAAGGATGCCGGCGTTGTGGCGGCCGTCAGCACCGGCGGCTATGGTGGCTCCGGTGGCGGACAGCCGCTGTCGACCACCAGCGATACCAACTGGTCCGAGGCCATGCAGCGCGCCTGGCCCCTGTACATTGACGGGGTCAGCCGTCTCTGGCTGGCCTTGATCGAAGAGGCAGCCACGGCCCAGGGGATGAGCGAAGCGCCGGCAGATATGGACGCCTGGCTGGCGCAGTACCAGGCGATCAATGCGACCATCACCGCCACCTGGCAAAACGAGGGTCGCCACGCGCTGCTCCATCACCTGAATGCCATTTTCGGATACGAGCCGATTCCGGTGGTTGAGCAGCGGATGCTGCGCTTCTAATGCGTGTCCGGCCACAGGCGGCATCTTTGCCTTAGAAACCCTGCGCTGCGCGCAGGGTTCCAGGCGAAAAGCATGGCCCCTGGCGGCGTGTTCGCACTTTTTGAAAATCTCAACGGTGTTCCGCTACGCCTCCGGTTTCAAAAATGCTCGGGCCTTGCCAGGGACCAAAATCTACCGCCTGTGGCCGGACACTGTGGATAGATAAAAGCCCCAAAAGATGTCCCCCCGGCGAAGGCCGGGGTCCAGAAATCTCTGAACGCACTGGTTCCAGGCCTTCGCCGGGATGACAGAATCAGGAATCCGAATTTTTGCAGCACCATCGAGGACCCGTTATGAACCCACCGGATGACGCATACCGACCGGCGTTCGAAAAACTGACCGCGCGCTGCCGGGCGTTGACCGAGCGCTATGCCCGGGCTCGGATGGACGACGGCGAGCGTCACAGCACCATTGCCTTCGAGTTCGGTTATCTCTTCAAGGACGCCCGCGAAGCGCTGCCCGCAGATCCTGAGAGCCCCTGGGGGATCGAGGCCTTCGAGACCGCCTACGAGGAGATCCGCTTCGCCTGCTTTTCCGAGCCGACCGCCGGCGATACTGATGCTTCATAGAGAGAGAAACCACGAAGAACACGAAGTTCACGAAGAAAACCCCATAAAAGCGTTGGTTAAAAAAGCTTCGTGTCCTTCGTGAACTTCGTGGTAATCAAAACACGCTTATGAAATGTTAGCCGTTGAGGCCGCACTGGAGCGCTGCCGGGAAGTGTAAATCATTATTGGCTTATCTCTGAGTTCTCTGCGCCCTCTGTGGTGATTAGGGGCTTTTGGAGGATGACCATGATCATCACGCAGACCCGCACCATCGACTATTTCGAGGCTGATCCGGTCTTTCGGGTGAAACTGGGGGTTCTGATCAAACGGCTCCAGGAAGCGGCCGTGAGCCATTCCGAATCGGTGGGCTTTGGCTCAAGGAACATGGCCGGCAACAAGAATGCCTGGATTTTAAATCGCCTGGGCATCGATATCATCCGCTGGCCCGCCTATCTGGAGCCGCTGACCGTCACCACCTGGCATCGGGGCTCACGGGGCTTTATGGCCTACCGTGACTTCCGGCTCTCCGTCGAAGGCGAGCCCGTCGCTGTCGCCACCAGCCGGTGGCTGTTTTTCGATCTTGGCAGAAAGCGCGTGGTCAAGGTTCCCCCCGAGACGACCGCCGCCTACGGCGCTGAGGATGATCGCGCCACGGACATGGATCTGGACACCTGGTCGCCGCCGGCCGCCCCTAACATCGTAACCCGGCTGGACATCAGCACGCGCGCCAGCGACTACGACCCCAACGGCCATGTCAACAACGCCGTCTATTTCGATTACCTGGAAACCCTGCTTGTCGCAGAAACGCACGGCGGCGATCTCCCGAAGCGATTTCTGATCCAGTACCAGAAGGAAATCCCGCGGGAGGTGGCTTCCATCAGTGTGGGAACAGGGCCCGGAAACACCGAACGCAGTTTTTCCATATGGGGTGACACCAGTACCTATGCCAGCGGTGAAATCATTTTCTCGCCACCAGTGAGTGGCTCTGTCTAAAATTCGAATCTGTTGAGAAAGGAAAATTAAAATGGAACAAAAGCCCTTGGCGTCTGCACGATCCGATACGCCGAAACAGCACAGGCGCCGGAAAAAACCGATATTTCTGATGGCCGGAATCATCGTCTGCATGGTGATCGGCGCCGTCTCGCTTTCATTTGCCCAGTCATTGCCGGATCTCAGCGGGCGGTGGTCCGGTGACTGGGGCGAGGTCGTACTTGAGCGTATCGGCCCCGTGTCCTATGCGGGCACCTATTCGAGCACCCATGGCAAAGATGTCGGCCGGATGACGTTTTCCCATGTTGCCGGAAACTACGAGGGCAAATGGTGGGAAGGCACATTCCGGATGGGGGTGATCACGCTCCAGGTCTCCGATGACGGGCGCGTGCTGACCGGTCTGTGGAGCGCCAGCCCTGCCAGCACGATCAATCCGGGGCAACCCATACAATCGTCCTGCCGATGGACCAAAAAATAATCGCCAATTGTGAGGAACATTGCCTCCATGACCAATAGCGGTGCTCACGCAGTCAGTACTTGACAATGATATCACTATTGGTACTATGGCATAGAATCATGACAAAAATATCTGACATCTTAGCACAGATGAAAAACAATCCTAAAAATGTCAGATTCGCCGATCTTTATAAGGTATGTGATGAATTCTTTGGGGAAGCCCGAATTCGTGCAAGCAGCCATCGTATCTATAAAACGCCGTGGCAAGGGGACCCAAGAATCAATATCCAGAATAGCAAGGGGAAGGCCAAAGCATACCAGGTGAAGCAGGTGCTACTGGCAATAGAAAAGTTGGAGGTCAACCGTGGCTCTGAGAAATGATCGTTATACATACCGAGTGACGTGGTCGGAGGACGATGCAGACTATGTCGGTCTGTGCGCGGAGTTTCCGAGCTTGAGTTGGCTGGCGCATACCCCGGAGGCGGCATTAAAGGGGATTCGAAAATTGGTGGCCGATGTCGTGAAGGATATGGATGAAGGCAGGGAGTCGGTCCCACAGCCTATTGCATGTCGGCCCTATAGTGGGAAATTCATGGTTCGAGTGCCCCCGGACGTTCATCGAAAGCTTGCCGTTCAAGCAGCGGAATCCGGAGTGAGCCTCAATCGCATTGCCAGTTCCAAATTGAGCCAATAAATCCAAGCATCAAACAACAAGGGCTTGCAGCCGACGAGAACGACTGCGCGGCTGCAAGCGCGACGTCCATGCGCCAAGCCTATCTTTGTGCGACTTATAGGAAGCGAGCCCCTGCCGGGCCGTGGGGTGGCTTTGCCCCATGGTTTCGGTGCGGAAAGCGAGAATGGCCTTTCCAAGAAAGGATCCTCTTCGCACGCTTTAAACAGGTACATTTTCGCATTTTTTGAAAAGACCCATTTTAAAAAGCATTATCTATTATGATGAGTACATCGGTATTGATGTGGGGGCTGCTTTACGGGTCAATCGGCTTGGGACTGTTTATCTATGGGAAAAAACAAGGAGCAATGATTCCGCTGCTATGCGGCATCGGGTTGATGGTTCTGCCCTATTTGATTACGAACGTATACATCCTTGCGATTTCAGGTGCGGTGCTGGTCATCGCTCCTTTTGTGATTAAAATCTGATGCCGTCTTTTTCAAATCGGTGTGGATCTGGATTCCGGATCTCGCTTCACTCGTCCGGAATGACGAAAAAGAGAAAAACCGACTTTTTACGGGGCTGTCAATCTCGATGGTCCCATAAAAGGCTGAATCTCTCGTAAAGCCGCAAAGATCGAAAAGCTAACTAGTGTCCATCCATGGGAAACCTCTTGCTCCCTCTCCCTTGATGGGAGAGGGCTGGGGTGAGGGTGGCAACCCGGCGATAACAAGAGATCATCTTTTACCGACCGCCCCCTCCCCTGGCCCCTCCCGCGAGGGGAGGGGTATTTATGGATGGGCACTAACTAACAGATATTAAGTATGTTTTTCTTGGCGCACGCGGCGTCTTGACAAGAGAATTGCATTTTTACATGTTTGTCCATCTCCCATCTCCCATCTCCCATCTCCCGTCTCCCATCTCCCGTCTCCCATCAAGTTGCGGTTGTGGAACCCGCCCAGACACAGTACACTGCAAGGGCAATCGACCCGAACAGAATGAGCGCGGGCTATGGCGAACCACCACCACCACCGGCACGCGATCCCCGGATGTCTGCCTTTCGCCGCCCGCCGCACGCGATCATTTAGGAAGCCAGCATGAACCCGAGAGTAAAAATTGCCTCCGCCCAGACCCCGGATGGTGGCGAAATGGTGCTTTACCAGCATGATCGGGATTTTTTGATCACGATCAACGGTCAGGATCTGATGCACAGTCGTCAGCATGAGTCTGAACTGGCGCTGGCGCGGCTGGGCTGCGCGCATCTGGCCGCGAACCCGGCGCCGAGCGTACTGATCGGCGGGCTTGGGCTGGGCTATACCCTGCGCCAGGCGCTCGATATGGTCGGCGCCCAGGCCAAAGTGGTGGTCGGGGAACTGATGGGTGATGTCGTTCAGTGGAATCGTACGTATTTGGGTGCGCTCAACGGCCATCCCCTGGCAGACGGTCGGGTTGATATTCAAACGGGCGATATCGTCGCGCTCATTTCACGATCAAAGAACCGTTTCGATGCGATTCTTCTGGATGTCGATAACGGCCCCAGAGCGATGACCGATTCGGGCAATCGGCGTCTATACGGATATGAAGGCATCAGCGCCTGTCAGCGCGCGCTGCGGGGGCAGGGGTGCCTTGCGGTGTGGTCGGCTGAGCCGAGCAAGAAATTCGAGCAGGTGCTGATGGGTTGCAACTTTCACGTGCGCCGGTTCCGTGTCCCTGCCTATCAGGGAAGTAAATCGCAGTACCGGTTCGTATGGGTCGCCTCGGAGGACAACCGCCGGCTGCCCCCGGGCGGCGGTGAACCGCGCAAACCGATCAAAAAATTGTCGACGGGGCGCCGCAGACGATCCCGAGAAAGCCGATAATCGTTGAGTGAACCTCGCCGCCGGTTTGGCCCGGGGCTCTGAGCGAGGCGCCGGGTTTCCAAGGCAATCACTGGAGAATAAAAAATTTGATTGAGAATAGCGATATCGCTATGGGCCCCGAAAAATTCGGAGCCGATATGCCGGTTACATCCGAAGAGCATTTTGTCACGGGCGTGTATTCGGCCGTGGATAAAGCCGCTGCCGGCGGCCTTGACTTTCTGCGAAGCGAGGGAGGGATCGTTGCCACCTGCAAGGTGGGCTGTTGCCACTGCTGCCAGTTTCATATCCTCACCAGCAGCGCAGAGGCCCACGCCCTGGGGCAATACGTGAAACGAGAATTGTCGGAGCAACAGATTGACGCTCTTCGGCAGCGCACCCGGCAATGGCATGACTGGGACAGCTCCAGACCCGGCAGATATCCGTCAGAAAGCCGCCATGCGCAGACGGATCTTTCCCGCTATGATCATAGCTGCCCGCTGCTGGTCGATGGCACCTGCAGCGCCTATCCCGTGAGGCCGGTCGTGTGCCGCACCCATTTTGTCCGCTCGCCCCAACGATCGTGTTCAGAGGCGAACAACCCTGAATCGACGGAAGATGCGCCGGTGGTGCTCACATCCGTTGTGGCGGCAGCCAGACCGTTTTCACTGGAAATCAGGGCGCATATCGAAAACGAAGGCCGTGATTTCTCACGCTCCTTCATGCTTTTACCGCAGTGGCTGGCCATCGAGATGGACTGGGACTTTGCCATAGCGCACTGATAACCGGAACCCGAATTCCTGATCCGGAGAGGACATTTTTTTGCTGCACATTTTTATCGATGCCGATGCCTGCCCGGTCAAACAGGAAGTATACCGCGTCGCAGAACGATATCGCCTCGATGTCACTCTGGTGGCCAACACGCGGATGCGCGTTCCCACCGCGCGAAGGATTTCACTCGAAGTCGTCTCCGGCGGTTTTGACGCGGCCGATGACTGGATTGTCGCGCACGTACAGCCGCGGGACATCGTCATCACCGCTGACATTCTGCTGGCGAGCCGCTGCGTGGCGGCAGGCGCGCGCGTCATCGGCCCTACCGGCAAGCCCTTTACGGAAGACAACATCGGCTCGGCGGTCGCAACGCGCGATCTGCTGTCGGATCTTCGCAGTGCCGGAGAGATCACCGGCGGGCCCAGGCCGATCAATCAGCGCGACCGGTCACGGTTTCTTCAACAGCTCGATACGGTGATTCAATCGATTCGACGGGAGCAGTTGCTCGACCATTAGGAATGCAAATTGGGCGATGTGGCAGATTCGACCCGGCATGCGCGGCAGGCCGGAGCCATTTTACGGCAAAGGAGGAGGGACATGGATCATGAATGAAGATGCCTGGAAAATGATTCAGCAGCATCTCGGTTATGACGACGAGGAACTGGCGCTATTTCGAAGCAATCCCAAGAATGTCGAAATCATGTCAAAAGCGCCCGCCTTGATGCAGAAAACGATTGTCGCTGAAGTAGTCGCCTCCCATGGGTGCAACAGCCGGCATCTCGTGGGTGATCGGTTGTATTTCGATGGTGCCGGCAATCTGATCACCAAACTGAATCCGAAGCGCATTTGCATCCATGCCCTTAGCGCCCTTGCCGGGCCCATTTACGTGGCCAACGAGTTGTTCTACGCGGGTGTCGATCCCAATGACATGCGGCTGAACCGCGTCGGCTGTTTCGATGTGGGGGTCCGCTGCGGCGGGTGGGGGCACATCGTACTGGCGCTGAGCGTAGAAGATCGGAAATAGCTGGTTTCACCGAAAGCCATCGTCTTTCTGGATCGGTTCCCGGCCATTGTAATCCGACCCATGAATGCCGTGACTTTTTACGAACGGGACTGCCATGCCATTCATACACATCAAATCGCTGCCATAAGCCCAAAACGAAAGGAGACGCCTGCGAGCGGTCATCGATGTATGCTTTTTATCCTTTTGAGCGTCGTGGGAGTGGTGCTTTGGTTTTCTGCCGCGCTCGCTGCCGGCGTCCAGCCAAAGACGCCCTGTGACGGGTCGATTGCCCGGCTGGAGGATACCTATCGCGCAGACGCCACCTTCAAGTTCATGCTCGATCAGGCCTTCAAGAACATGCACCAGGTGCCTGACGGCTACGCGGACGCCAAAGATTTTGTGGGCGGCACGGCGCTCATCGGTCGGCGACATCGAAAAAAGCAGCCCTGCTGCACAACATGTTAATCTAAGTCACTTTGAAATAGTAGATAGGCCCGTTGATTTTTACCACGGAGGCACCGGCATTATTTCTTGGGTTTTGTGCATCACCCGGTTATTAGATTTCCCGGGCGATCTCATCGGCTTCGGCCAGGCCCAGCATGAGGTTTCGCGGGGTTTTGGCGTCTCCGATGATGTGAATGATGACATCCCGTTTTTTAAGGAGGCGGCTGGCCTCCCGTACCGAGGCCATGGCTTCGGCCACCACCACCGTGTCGAATCCGTCGAGGGTGACGGTGTCGCCGGAGACGGTGAATTCGACGGCATCGCCATAAACGCGGTTGATGGACACCCCCTTGAAGAGCCTGACCGTGGCGCGCTTGAGGCGCTCGCGCAGATAGAAGCGGTCGTTGGCCGACATCTCTTCGGCAAAATGCCGTTTGCGGTTGAGCACCACCACGTCCTTTCCTTTTTCCGCCAGAAAGTCCGCCGCCAGAAGCCCTGCCTGGCCCCCGCCGATGACGAGCACCCGGTCGCCGGTGATTTTGCCGTCAAGGACTTCGGTCACCGTGCAAAGATCCATGTCGGTTTTGAAAAGGCCGGTGATGATGGGCATCTCGGGCATGCTGCCGGTGGCCAGGATGACGACCGCCGGATCTATGGCATCCAGCAGTGCGTCGGTGACGGGGGTGTTGAGGCGGACCTCAACGTTCAGGCGGCCGAGTTCCCGGTTCAGCCAGGCGATGATGTCGCCCACTTCGGCACGGCCCGGCGGCACGGCGGCCAGACGGAGCAGCCCGCCGACATGGGCGCTTTCCTCGCACAGCACCACCCGGTGACCCCGCAGGGCGGCCATGCGCGCCGCCCCCATGCCGGCCGGGCCGGCGCCGATGACAAGGACGGTCCTGGCCGGATCGGCGATGCCGGTTGCCGCCAAAAGGTACTCGCGCCCCACGGCCGGGTTGACGACGCAGCCCCCGGGCTCGAGCTGAAACACCGCGTGGATGCACCCCAGGCAGCAGCCGATGCAGGGCCGCACCGTGGGCAGGGCGTCAGCTGCGGCCTTGTTGGGAAGCTCGGGGTCGGCGATGAGGGCCCGGCCCATGGCCATCACGTCGCATTTGCCCTCGCGGATGAACCGGTCTCCCAGATCGGCATGTTTGACCCGGCCCACCCCGATCACCGGGATGGAAACCACTTTTTTGACCGCTTCGGCCAGGTGGATAAAACAGCCGTGCGGGACGTACATGGAGGGGATGGTGAGCTGGCGCGAGCCGTAGACTCCGGCGGAGACGTGCAGATAGGTGGCGCCTTCGGTCTCCAGGATGGGGGCCAGCTTCAGCGCCTCTTCAAGGCCCCAGCCGTCCTCGATATAGTCCTCACCGTTCATGCGGATGCCCACGGGGAAATCCGCCCCGCATTTTTTCCGGATGTCTCTGAGCACTTCCAGCATGAAGCGGATGCGGTTTTCGAAGCTGCCGCCCCACTGGTCGGTGCGCTGGTTGCTGTTGGGGGCCAGAAACTGGTTGATGAGGTAGCCATGGGCACCGTGCACCTCCACAAAATCAAACCCGGCATCCCGGACCCGGCGCGCGGCGTTGCCGTAGCTCGCGATGGTGGCCACGATCTCATCGGGCGTCAACTCCCGCGGGGTGCCCTTGGCCAGGGCCGGCGCGGGGATGGCCGAGGGGGCCACCTTGTGGTCGTGGTAGCTCTGCCGGCCGCCGTGCATGATCTGCATGCCAAAGCGGCAGTCGTAAGGGGCCACGGCCGCCACCATCGTTTTCAGGGCCGGGATGCAGGCGTCGTCCCACAGTGCCGGCAGTCCGGGCAGCTCCACCCCGTCCGGGTGCACCCCGCCGCCGCCCACCAGCATCATGCCGGCGCCCCCCTTGGCCCGGGCGACGAAATACTGGGTCAGCTGGTCGGTGACGAATCCATTGTCGTCCACACCGAAATTGATGCTCATGGCCGACATGAGAATGCGGTTTTTCACTTTCAGAGGGCCGATGGTGACTGGGGAGAAAAGATGTTTGAGCGCAGTCATGGGTGTCTCCGATCTGAGTGTGGCGCGTGCCGCCAATCGGGAAAGAGAGGGACTGTCAGGAGCCGAGCGTCTTTCCTTATACGATGGGGGCGGGCATGTCAAAACCCCAGTGGACGGATTGCCGCCGCCCGGTGCCGGCGGGCGGGGCTCAGATGCATCGTGTTTCCAATCCGGCCCTTTTGGCGGCGTCGCTCTGCCAATGATCGGATGTGACAAAAAGATCCGCCCCGCACGCCACCGCGCAGGCAATGTGAAGGGCGTCCATGGCGCGCAGGGGTGATGCTTCAAGGAGGGTTATGGTGGTGGTAATGACTTCAGAGGTCAGGTTGATGATTTCAATATGTCTGAGATCTGACGATAAGTGTTTCTTGATGGTGGTATATTGCGGACGCGTCATTGCATTTTCCCTGACGCGGCGGTTCATGGCGGAAATGATCTCCGGCAGGCAGATGGTGCTCAATACGAGTGCCGACGAAGACATGCAAATGTCCTCTACCGCATCACTGCCAGGTTCGTCCACGTAGCGCTTGGCAAAAGCGGAGGTGTCAAAGAACGTTTTCACGTTCCCGTTCCTCCAGTATGGCCGAAGACAAGCTCGCGCCTGTGATTGAAAGCCTCAGGGCCGGTTGTTTCCATGACGGCGCCGAATCGGGGTGTGTCACCGGAGAAATTTCCGCAACGGGTTGGCCATGGCGCAGCACAATGAACGTTTCGCCCTTCTCGACGGCTGACAGGATAAAGGATGCCTTTTTCCGAAATTCCGTAAAATTGATGGTGTGCACCTTTTCGGCCCTCCTTTCAGCTCTGGATATTATCTCTGTACACTAATGTACATTATAATGCTCAGATGTCAATGCAGCCATTCATGATGGCCTGAATCATCATCCAACTCGCTGGAAAATGATCCTGAGGCTTTTACTCAATGGCTTGAAATTCGCTCATGAACCGGCGGTCCAGATAGTCTTTGAAAAGAAAGGCCGGGCGGCCGCCGAAAAGGAGGGACCATTTGTAAAATATCCCGGTGCCGTCTCCCAGGTTGAAGATCAGCAGGTATTTGCCGCCCGGATCGAAGCCCTGCAGCGGGCCGCCTTCGAGGGTGGCCATGAGGTTGTGGTAGATGACCGGGTTCTGGCGAACGGCATAGACGCCCACCTTGTCCAGTGGGGCGTCTTCGAAATAGATGCAGTCGCCGCCGCCGAAAATGTCGGGGTGGGCGACGCTTTGCAGATGGCGGTTGACCCGCATGCCGCCGTCGGGTCCGATGGGGATTCCCGAGGCGGCAAAAACCGGGCTGGGCTTGACTCCCACTGCAACGAAAATGATGTCGAGGTCATAAACCTTGCCTGAAAGATCCGTCACGCGACCGGTTTGGATTTTTTGGACATCGCAGTGTTCCACGATATCGATGCCTCTTTTCGTGAGTGACACCAATGCCTTCCGGCGCACGCCCGGGGGGTGGTGGGGCAGGAGCGTTTTGCTGGTGAGTATCTGGATGGTGGCCGGATGCATGCCGGGCGTGCGGGTGAGCCGCCAGAGGTTGCCGGAGATCTCGACCGCCGAGGGGCCGCCGCCGATCACACCGATGGTGATCTTTTTTCCCGCTCCGAGCGCGAGGACGCGCTGCCGTGCAGCGAGCAGCCGTTCGATGGGTTTGACCAGGTAGATGTCCTCCAAGGGTCCGGTGACAACCGTTTCGGGCACCTGGCTGCCGAGGTTGCAGGAGAGCACATCGTAGGGGACGGTGGCGCCGGTGTCGAGATGGACGCGTTTTTCCGCGGGATCGATGCCCACGACTTTGGCCCGGATGAAGGCGCCGCCCTGCTTTTCAACCACGTGTCTGGTGGCAAAGCGGATCTCTTCGGGCCGGTAGGTCCCTCCCAGCATGCCGGGGCCCATCCCCGAGTAAAAGTGGTGGTCAGAGGGGCCGATGACCGTTACGGCATGGCCTTTATCAACGAATGTGTGAAGCTTCGCTAAGGTGACCATGTGCACGTGGCCCCCGCCGGCAATAACCAGTCTCTTGTTCATAGCGTTTCCTCTTGGGGCGGCAGGGTTAATTGTTTCGGGTCTTTGCCCCTACTCATCGACCAACTCTTTCGGAGATGATCCATTGTTTTTTATGGATTCATCCTCCTTGATGGCTTTGTAAAAAGTCCCAAAGTTCGTCACCCCGGCGAAGGCCGGGGTCCAGAAGTGTTTGAAATCACTGGATCCCGGATCTCGTTTCACTCGTCCGGGATGACGAAAAGAAAAAAATCGCCTTTTTACGAATGCCTCCTCCGTGTCGCAGTCGCTGCCGCACATCTCAGGCGTCAAGCAGGTTGCCCAACTGCTGCAGATGGGCGCGTTCTTCGTTGGCGATCTGAATCAGTGCGGTCTTGGCATCGGCAGTAGCGGCTTTCTCGGCGGCCCGCTGGTAGAGATCCAGCGCCTGGGCTTCGATGGCCATGGCCAGCGAGATTACCTCCGTTGCCACTTCGATATCGGGATCGTACAGTTTCAGGTATTCTTCGGTTGTCAGGCCACCTTCAACGGCGGGGGCCACGGCGCGCTGTTCAAAGGTTTTCCGGTCTTCAGTGCGGCCCGATAGCTTGCGGTATTCGGTAAAGATGCGCTGCTGGTGTTTTTCTTCAATGGTGGCGAGTTTCGCAAACAACTGCCGGGCGGCGTCGTTGCTGACGTTCGGGAGCATCGATTCATAAAAATCCGCCAGCCCCTTTTCAAGGGAGTAGGCCACGATGAGGGTTTCCTCGGGGGTTTCCTTCCCGGTGAACAGATCGAGGCCCAGGTCCTCGGGACCCACCGCAGTATTGCTGTGCCACGCCTTGATGCCGCCGGCCATGTTGATGACGTCGGTGAAGCCCATTCCGCTGAGCATTTGAGCAGCCACCCGGCTGCGTCCGCCCACCGCTCAGTATACCAGCGTCGGTTTTTTCGGGTCGATGTCGTCGATGCATTCAGACAGATTCGACAGGGGCGTCAGTTTGGCCCCTGGAATGTGGCCGGCGGCGTACTCGGCGGGCTGGCGCACGTCCAGAAGGTTGAACTGGCTTCCGGCAAGTGTTTCCATAAATTTTCCGGCTTCCGGAGCGCCCATGGAACGGACACGGGTGAAAAACTGTTTCCAGCGCATAAATGCCTCCTACAGTGAAAGAGAAAAGAACCGGCGGCGCTTTCAAGCGGCTAGCGCCGGGGTGTTTATGGCAATTGTCGTAAATACGTTCCGTTTGCACAACAACGCCGTGTGAACATCCAAATCGCTATCGGGATCGATATCGACCGCAGAAAACGTCGATCCCGATCCCGATTTCGATCCCGACCCCGATAGGATCTTGGGGATGAATCGGAACAATATTCTGACAAGTACTTTAGACCCGGATTTTGAGTACCTTGTCAAGACTTGGGTCGCATTCGCGTGCTATCCCGGGCGGGAAACAGGGGGTGAGGTCTCCGCGACAGGGAATATTTTACCCGGTGTTACGGTCGCTCAACGGCGCACGGCTATACGATGCCGCCCTCGGTCATTTTGTCGATTTCCGCGCCCGTGTATCCGTATTCGGTCAGGATTTCACGGGTATTTTGGCCAAAGGCGACCGGCGGGGTGCGAACCGCTCCGGGGGTCTCGCTGAGCTTGATTGGAACGCCGAGGGCCGGCGTGGCGTGGCCGTCGGCGTCCGGCAAGGTGACGACCATCTGCCGGGCGTGAAACAGCGGGTTTTCAAGCGCTTCATCCAGGGTGCGGACGCCCTCGGCGCAGGCGTCCAGGGGGCGCAGTTCCGTTTCCCAGGCGGCGAGCGTTTTTTGGCGGAATACGTTGCGAAAGGCGGCCGTGATCTCGTCGCGGCGGGTGTCGTCGTACTGGAGCGGAATGAAGTCGGCAAAGCCCAGGTGCTCGCAGAGGGTGCGCCAGAAGCGGCTTTCCACGGCCCCGATGCACACGGCCCTGCCGTCGGCGGTCTCATAGGTGTTGTAGCAGGCGTATCGATGGGAGAGCATGGAGTCGGCCCGCTCCGGCGCTTTTCCGGTGATTTGTCGAAGGAACATGGAAACGGGCAGCAGGCTGAGCATTCCGTCGGTCATGGAGATGTCCACAACCTGCCCTTGTCCGGTGCGCTCCCGGGCGAAGAGGGCCAGCAGGATTCCGATGGCCGCGTTCATGCCGCCGCCGGCGATGTCCGCCAGTTGGATGCCGGGGATGGATGGCGGGCGGTCGGCTTCACCCATGACATCCAGAATTCCGGCAGTGGCCAGGTAGTTGACATCGTGGCCGGCGCGATCCCGGTAGGGGCCCGTCTGGCCGTAACCGGTCACCGAGCAGTAGATGATGTCTGGCTTTTTCGCCTTCACCGTGGCGTAGTCGACGCCCAGGCGCGCCGTCACGCCCGGGCGAAATCCTTCAAGCACCACGTCCGCAGTCTCCAGCATCCGGTAGAAAACAGCGCGCCCGTCATTGGTTTTAAGATCCAATGACATGTGGCGCTTGTTGCGCTGGACCATGGGCAGGAACAGGCCGTCTTTGGCATACTGCTTCTTATCTTCGATGGCGATGACCCGGGCGCCGTGGTCGGCCAGAATCATGGAGCAATACGGGCCGGGCAGCAGCCGGGAGAGGTCCAGGACGGTGATGCCTTTCAGTGCGCCGGTGTTTTGCAATGAGCCTCCTGCACAAGGTCGGTTTGATGAACCACGAAGAACACGAAGGTCACGAAGTTTTGATCTCACTGCTTGAAAAGGATTCTCTTCGTGCACTTCGTGCACTTCGTGGTTCCCATTCGGTCTTTCGCAATGAAATTATAGCCCCATAAACTTGGCAACAATCCCCTTCATGATCTCGTTGGTGCCGGCAAAGATGCTCATGACCCGCACATCGCGCCAGGCCCGCACCAGGGGGCAGGCTTCCAGGGTGGCGTAAGGGGCGCACAGATCCAGCGCGCGCTCGGCCACGCGCTTGACCATGTCGGTGGTCCAGTACTTGGCCATTGAGGTTTCAATCACGATCTGAGCGCCGGCCATGTGGTCGGCGACCAGGGTGTCCACGAAGGTGCGCCCGATCTTGACCTCGGTGGCCATTTCCACCAGGGCGAACTGAACCGCCTGGTGCTTGACCATGGGCCGGTCGTTGACGATTGTCTTTTTAAGATAATCCGTGGCCCACTGGAGGATCACCTCAGCGCCGGCCACCGCGCCTACCGCGCAGATGAGCCGCTCTTGCTGAAGTTTTTCCATGAGCATCAAAAACCCCGTGCCCTTTTCCCCCAGCCGGTGATCGGCCGGGATGCGGCAGTCGGTGAAAAACAGCTCGGCGGTGTCCTGGCTGTGCCAGCCCATTTTTTCAAGTTGCCGGCCCCGCTTGAAACCGGGGGTGTCGGTGGGCACGGCAAAAAGCGATATTCCCTGGTAGGGGTTCTCCGCATCGGCATCGCGGGCAGCCACGACGGCCACGTCTGCGTGGATGGCGTTGGAGATAAAGGTCTTGGCGCCGTTGAGCACCACCGTGCCGCCGTCGTCGACGGCCGTGGTGCACATGCCGGCCAGATCGCTGCCTGCCCCGGGTTCGGTCATGGCAACGGCGGTGACCACATCGCCGTTGACGCAGCCGGGAAGGTATTTTTTCTTGATGGCCTCACTGCCGAAGCTGGCGATGTAGGGAACCACCACGTCGCTGTGCAGGTTGGCGGCAAGTCCGGTGTGGCGCGTGCGAGAGAGCTCTTCGGAGACGATGACCGCGTAGCGGAAGTCGCCCCCCAGACCCCCGTAGGCAGGGTCCAGGTCGGGGCACAGGAACCCGGCGCGGCCAAATGAGCGCCAGATGTCCCGGGGAACGATGCCGTCCTTCTCCCACTGGTCGACGAAGGGGATGATGTGCGTCTCGCAGAACGCCCGCAGCCGCGTGCGGAAATCTTCGTGCTCGGGGGTGAACTTCAGGATGTTCATGGGTCCCTGATTCCTTGTTCAAAAGTGGATCTTGAGCAGATCGGTTAAATGAACCACGAAGTTCACGAAGAACACGAAGAAATTATTAAAACCTTCGTGCCCTTCGTGTTCTTCGTGGTTCAACGCGTCTCCGGTTTTTAGGCTCAATCACCATATCTGCCGATAATGGAGATGCTGCAGATGTTTTGAAACGGAAACCCGCCCAAGTTGTGGGTGAGCCCGAATTTTGGATTCTTGACCTGCCGTTCGCCGGCTCGGCCTTGAAGCTGGAGATACATTTCGTAGAGCATCCTCAGGCCCGAGGCGCCGATGGGATGGCCGAAGCATTTGAGACCGCCGTCCACCTGGCAGGGGACTTTCCCGTCCAGATCGTAGTAGCCGTCCAGGATGTCCGTCACCGCCCGGCCGCGCTCGGAGATGTGCAAGTCTTCCATGGTCACCAGTTCGGTGATGGAAAAGCAGTCGTGGACTTCCATCATGCTGATGTCTGTTTTCGGATCGGTGATGCCGGCTTCCTGGTAGGCCTTAAGACTGCATTTGGTGGTGGTCATGAAGTGATCACCGTCCCAGTCGTTATAGCCCAGCTCCTCGCCGCTGCTGAGGGCGATCTGGAGGGCTTTGACCGATACGATGTCGTGCTTGCCAAGGCTTTTGGCGATCTCCGGGGTGGTGACGATGGCGCAGGCTGCGCCGTCACTCACGCCGCAGCAGTCGAAGAGCCCGAGCGGGTGTGCGATGATGGGGGCGGCCATGACCTGCTCGACCGTTACTTTTTTGCGCAGATGGGCCTTGGGGTTGAGCACCCCGTTGGCGTGGCTTTTGGCAGACACGTGGGCCATGGCCCGTTTGAGGTCCTTATCGGAGATTCGGTACTTGGCCGCATAGGCGCTGGCGAGCTGGGCAAAGGAGCCGGGCGCCGTGAGGTTGGGCCACCACTGCCACTGGAGGGTGCCCGCGCCGGAGCCGGGGTTGGGCAGCCCGCCGTAGCCGGTGTCTTTGAGTTTTTCCACACCCAGGGCCAGACAGATGTCGTAGGCCCCGGAAGCCACGCCGTAGCAGGCCCCGCGAAAGGCTTCGCTTCCGGTGGCACAGTAGTTTTCCACGCGGGTCACCGGGATCATGGGCAGCCTGAGGGTGGTCGCCAGCGGCATGGCCGTTTTCCCCACATTGATCTCGTCCATGCAGGTGCCCAGCCACGCGGCACCGATGTCCTTTTTCTCGATACCGGCATCGGTGATACATTCTTCGAACGCTTCAACCATCAGCTCTTCGGCGCCGGCGTCCCAGCGCTCGCCGAACCGGGTGCACCCCATGCCGAGGATGGCCACTTTGTCTTTGATTCCTGTTGCCATAATTACCTCCTATACACCGCAACCAAGCCGATATTTTACGTATTTTCCGAAAAGATGATTCGCGGATGTCACGCGGCTCACCATATCCAGGATGCGGTGTATGTATAAAAAGTGGTTCTTTGCTGTTTAGTCCTCACACGACGGCCGCTATGCTTTGATATCGAAGAGCTTGCCGATGAGCTGGCTTTTCATGATGTCGCCGTCGATGATCAGTTTGCCCGAGGTGTACGCCTGCATCGGGTTGAGCCGGCCGGTCATCATGGCGGTAAAATCGCCGTCGGCCATTTTTAGGGTGCAGGTGGGCGCGGGGTGCTCTCCGGCGGCCACGGTGCAGGCCTTGCCTGAGACGATGCAGTGCCAGTCGCCGCCGCCGGGACCGGAGATGCGGAAGGCAAACACCACATCGACCCCTTCTGCGGCATCCGGCCGGAAGCTCACCGCCATCTTTTCGAAGATGTCCTGCACGCTCGGACCGTCGGTTTTTTTGACCTTGCCGCCACCGGTTTCGGGCGCGGCCGGCGGCGTCAGCAGCTCCATGAGGGCCGTGTTGAGATCGCTGAGTTCTTTGGCGCCGTCGAGGGCGTCGATGCGGGCCCAGTTTTCTTCGATGTCTTCCACCGTGGGCAGGCGGCCTTCGGTGGCCAGTTGAATCCCCGGTCCGGTGACCATGGCCGCCCGGCTGAAATAGCCCATGCCGGCATTGAAGATCTGCCCGGTGACGCTGCAGTGCTCGCTTACGAGATACAGCGCCATGGGGACAACGAATTCCGGTTTGGCCTTATCGAAGATCTCCGGCGGCATGACGTCTTCGGTGAGCCGGCTGGCGGCCAGCGGCGCGATGGTGTTGACCGCGATGTCGTATTTTTTGCCCTCCAGCTTGAGATTGTTCATGAGCCCCACCAGCGCCATCTTGGCGGCCGAGTAGTTGCTCTGGCCGAAGTTGCCATAGAGGCCGGCCGCCGATGTCGTCATGAGAATCCGGCCGTAGCCGTTTTCCTTCATGACCGCAAAGGCCGGACGGGTGACGTTGTAGGCGCCGTTCAAGTGAACGGCAAGAACGGCCTGCCAGTTCTCCGGACTCATCTTGATAAAGCTCTTGTCTCTAAGGATGCCGGCGTTGTTGACCACGATGTCAACGCGGCCGAAGGCCCCCATGGCCGCGGCGATGACGGCCGCGCCGCCCGCTGCGGTGGCCACGTTGTCGTCGTTGGCGATCGCCTGGCCGCCGGCGGCGATGATTTCAGCCACCACCTGATCGGCCGGGGCCGCCACGCCGTCGCCTGATCCGTCCCGGGCGGCGCCCAGGTCGTTGACCACCACCTTGGCCCCGCGCCGGGCCAGTTCCAGGGCATAGGCCCGGCCCAGACCGGCGCCGGCCCCGGTGACCACCGCCACGCGGCCGTCAAAGGAGATCCGGTCCGCTCCGCCCGCGGCTCCGGGGATGGGAACGGCCTTCCAGAAGTAGTTGACGAACCCGCGCCCCTTGTCTTCGCTGCGTTTTCGAAACACCATGCGCACCGGGAGCCCCACTTTGAGCTCTTCAAATTCGCAGTCGGTGAAGTCGGCCATGAGTCGGCCGCCATTGTCGAACTGGACCATGCCGTATTTATGGGGCGGATCCACCGATACGGCTAAAAGATCCCAGGTGAAGGTTTTGATTCGGGCCGGCTGGTCGGCAAATGCGTAGTCGTCCTGGCTGCGGTGAGCGCCGCACGTCGGGTTGACGCAGATATCGGTGCGGGGGAACTGGGGCGTGTTGCAGGCGCTGCAGACGCCGCCCATCATGCCCAGAATCATTTTACGCTTTCGCCACAGCGCGGTCATGGCCGTCTGTGTCGGGGCTTCGGCCCGAATGCCCATCTCCGGGTCGATGAGATCCCGGAACTTGAGCCACTTGGGGTAGTTGTCCACGCGCTTGCCGCAGGCCACCGCGCTGCTGAAGCAGTCTCTGGCAGGCATCGCCGTGATGGCCTCGGTGACTTCGAAAAGCAGCGCGTTGCTACCCTGGCCAAAGCCGGCAACGAGAATCGTCTCACCGGGGGCGGCCTTTTCCAGGGCGGCCGTGAGCATGAGCAGCGGGTGGGCCGTGCCGGTCTCTCCGCAGACCTCGTGGAGGGTGTCCACCACCTGCCCGGGAGCGGCCCCCATGGCGGCGGCGATCTTCTTGTGCTCGGCCTTGAAATAGCAGGGAAAGACCAGGTGGCTCACCCGGTCCATGGTCATGCCGGTTTTTTTCAGCAGACCGCTGACCGCTTCGGGGATGATCTTGGCGTAGCCTTCGTCGCGGACCCAGCGCTCCTCCCACGTGTAGTCGAAACGGTGCCCGGCGCCGCGGTAGTGGTCCACGAAATCATAGGAAACCGAGTAGGACCCCTTGAATTCGGCAATGACATCGGTATCGCCCACGGTCACCGCAGCGGCGCCGTCGCCGTACCACATCTCGTAGAAATTGCCGGGTTTTGTTTCGCGCCGGTCGGCGGCGGCCACGAGGACGCGGCGGCGCTCGCCGCCTTTCACCGTTTCCAGGGCCGTGAGCAGCGCCGTGGTGCCGGCCTTCTGGGCGGACGTAAAATCGGCGGTCAGGGCCGTTTCCGGCAGATTCAGCGCCGTGGCCACGATGCCCGCGTTCTGACGGTCGGCAAAGGGCAGGGTTGTGGAGGCCAGGTAGAGGGCGTCAATGTCTGAGCGGGGGGCCCCGTTCAGGCAGTTCCGGGCCGCCGCCACGGCCATGGTCACCGCGTCTTCGTCCCAGTTGCACATGGTCCGCTCGCCCTGGGCCACCATGACCAGGGCCGGGGCGAACCAGCCCATGGCCTGAAAGATCGCCATGCGGTCCAGCCGCAGGCGAGGAAGGTAGGCGCCGTATGATGTGATACCGATCATGGTTGTCTCCTTTCCGGATGCGGGGCGTTGAGTCACCGCGCGAAACCGAAGAGCTTTTCGATGAGCTGTGATTTCATGATGTCGCCGCCGATCCTGAGCTTGCCCGAGGTGTAGGCCTTCATGGCCGCAAGCGTTCCGTTCATCATGGCAAGAAAGTCGGCCGCGCCCATGGCGAGGGTGCAGGTGGGCGCATCGTGAGTGCCTTCGCCCACCTGGCAGACGCCGCCGTCAACGATGCAGTGCCATGTCCCGCCGCCGTCCCCGGTGATCTCGTACTGAAAGACCACTGAGACGCCTTCGGCGGCGGACGGCTTGAACGCTGCGGGCATGGCCGAGAACACTTCGGAAACGGCTGTGAAACCGGCAGCCTTGGTCTGATCGGGCGCTGCCGGCGGGCCGCTCAGGGCGGTGAGCACGTCGCCGATCTGGGCGTTGAGTTGATCATGGAAGCGTGCGTCGGTGTTGTCCGATATGGTACTCAACCGCCCGGCGATGTCTTCCAGGGTGGGGAAGGCGTCTTCGGGAGCCACCACGGCGCCGGGGCCCGTGGCCACCGCCACCCGGTTGAAGAATCCCATGCCGGCGTTGTAGATGCCGCCGGAGACCGGACAGTCCTCGCTGGCGAGGTAGACCACCAGGGGGGTGATGTATTCGGGTTTCATTTTTTCGAAAAGATCGGGCGGCAGGACGTCTTCGGTGAGCCGGGAGGCGGCGATGGGCGCCACCGTGTTGACCTTGACATCGTACTTGGCCCCTTCGAGCTTGAGGGTGTTCATGAGCCCCACCAGGCCCATCTTGGCAGCGGCGTAGTTGGCCTGGCCGAAATTGCCGTAAAGCCCGGCCGCCGATGTGGTCATAATGATGCGGCCGTAGCCCTTTTCCTTCATGACGGTAAAGGCCGGGCGGGTGACGTTGTAGGCGCCATTGAGGTGGACATCGAGAACAGACTGCCAGATATCCGGTTCCATTTTGACAAAGCTCTTGTCGCGAAGAATGCCGGCGTTGTTGATGAGGATGTCCACTGTGCCGAAGTGATCGATGGCGGTCTTGATGATGGCCTCGCCGCCCTCGGCGGTTGCCACGTTATCGTAATTGGCCACGGCTTCGCCGTCGAAGGCACGGATTTCTGCCACCACCGTGTCCGCCGGTGTCGCTGATCCGGTGCCTGCGCCGTCCCGGGCGCCGCCCAGATCGTTGACCACCACCCTGGCCCCGCGGCGGGCCAGCTCCAGGGCGTAGGTGCGTCCAAGGCCGGCGCCGGCGCCGGTGACCACAGCCACCCGGCCGTCGAGCCGGATCCGGTGGGCCGGTGGATCGCCGTAATCAAAGACGCCGCGGTCGATGACCACCTCGCCGGTTTCGGCGTTGCAGGTCCGCCACAGGGCTTTGCCGTCTTCGATTTTCCAGATCTCGGTGCGGATGGGTGTCCCCGGGTAAAGGGTCTTTGAGAACCGGCAGACCATTCGGCGCGCCTTTTCGGGCGCCCCGGGAATCAGGCTGGCGATGAGGGCGCGGCAGGCGAATCCGTGGGTGCACAGGCCATGCATGATGGGTTTGTCGAAACCGGACATCTTGGCAAACTCCGGGTCCACGTGGAGGCTGAAAATGTCGCCCGAGAGCCTGTAAATCAGTGGCTGGTGAGCCAGGGGGGCAGCGGTAACGCTGATGTCCGCATCTCTTTCCGGAAATGAGAAATCTGCTTTCGGGGCGTCCGGGCCGCCGAATCCGCCGTCTCGACGGGCAAACACGGTGGCGATGCTGGTGAACAGTTTTTTGCCCGAGCCGTGAAAGGTGTCGCTTTGGGCCACCACCAGGGCGCCCTTGCCTTTGCCCTTATCGTAGTAGTGGGTGATCTTGCCCGTCGTTTTGAGGCTGCCTTCGGTGGGGATGGGGTTGTGGAAGATCAGCTCCTGCTCGCCGTGGAGAATGCCGGCCAAATCGACGTTCGAGGCGATGCCGATATTGGAGAGAAAGTCGAAGACGGCGGCGATGGAAAAACTGGGAATGACCTTGAGGTCTTTTTCATAGCAGTAGTCCAGATCATCGAACCCGGCGCCGACACCCAGGGCATAGAGCACCACGTCCTTCCAGGTGTATTCCCGTGTGATAGGGCCGATGGGTTTTCCGACCGCATCGAGGTTGAGTGCCATGATGGTTCCTCCTTTATTTGAAATTTGTGCGCGCTTTAAGCTTTGATGAAACCGTAAAAAGTCGAAAATCTCCTTTTTTTGTCATTCCGGACGAGTGAAGCGAGATCCGGGATCCAGTGATTTCAAGCACTTCTGGACCCCGGCCTTCGCCGGGGTGACGGGCGTTGGGACTTTTTACCGGTTCATCAAGCTTTGGGTTTTCTCCCATTGGGTCGGAGAAAAGGGTTCGAGGGTTCAAGGGTCCAAGGGATTGTCCGCCGTTGGTGTGTGGCGGGATCGAGCGGCGGCATTGGGCGTCATCCAATACGCTTGCAATTGGCAGCCGATTCGCGCAGCATGTTGGAGGCGCGATCACAATCCACACCCAATGAAGGCGGCCCAAGGGTGTACTGTCCACAGACGCATTTTGTCGTTTTCTGAGTCGTTTTTCACTCGACCCCTTGAACCCTCGGACCCTTGAACCCTTCCAATTCGCCAAACGTTATACGTGACAACCTCGGCTGCTACATGTGCTGCCGATGTCCAACAAAGGCAGGAATCAGAATGAAGCGCAGGGTTTCCTTGACCACTGACTGGTACTCAGGAGACCCCAGGTGAAGCATGGGTCGCAGAAAGTGCTCGCCGGCGGTGAAGTTGATGACGCTGTTCCAAACGGCGAGCACCCGGGCGTTGGCCTGGGGCGTCACGGCCTTGCGGTCCAAGGCCAGCCCCATGGCTACGGCGATGTTGCCGATGTGCTCGGTGAGCAGTTCCTCGAAGTTGAAATCGGTTCGGGTTTTGCTGAAATAACTCAGGAGCATCAGTTTGGCCGCTTCCGGATTGGCAAAGAGATAGTCGCACATGACGTCGATGGCCGCCGCGAGCCGGGTGCCCAGATCCTTGCCGCGAACAGCTTTTTCGATCTCCTTGAGTTTTTCCCGGATCTCGTCGTTCAGGTCCACGAGGACCGCCTCGTAAAGGTCCTGCTTTTCCCCCCAGTGGTAATACAGGGTTGACACGTCGATGCCGACGGCCTGGGCGATCATCCGGGCGGTGACGCCGTGGTAGCCGTATTCACCGAACAGGCGGCGGGCGGTGGTCAGAATTTTCGCTTTCATACCGTCCGGCGCTTGCCGGGCTTTTTCCAGAGGAGAGGGCACAGAGATTCTCCTTGATGGTTTTCCAACATTTGTTGGAAAACAGATATTGAAAAATATTTCGAATGTCAAGAAACAAATAAACGGGGTTCACCGCCCAGACGCACAACGTCTGCGGCCGGCGCCTTCACCGCCTTCATTTTTCTCTATGGATTAATGCAAGGGTGCCATTCGATGTCATGCGTTGACTTTCAATGCATTGCGTTGTAATTTATTGGCATCCCAACGAAAGGGGGAACATGATTTCCACGATTCAAAAGAGTATACGGCTTCCCGGTGACGCTGTCGCGGATATCGAAAACCTTGCAAGGACCCTTGGCAAGGATTTCTCGGGCCTGGCGCGGGATCTTCTTATGGAAGCCATCAGATTGAGAAGGTGTCCCGGAATTGTCTTTGTGGACGGCCCTTCGGGCCGGCGTGCCAGGATTGCCGGCACCGGCATCGACGTATGGGAGTTGATCGCCGCATTCCAGGGGATGAATGAAGACTACGAGAAGCTGAAATCAGCCTATCATTGGCTCGCCGACGCGCAGATCCGATCGGCGTTGTCGTTTTATGCATTGTACCCTGATGAAATCGGCGAAATCATTGAACGGAACGAACGCTTGACCGAAGACCTGATTCTGAAGCGCTTTCCGTTTTTATCCAAATCATATGGCGCGCCGTGAAACTCTACCTCGATGAGGATATCAGCCCACGGGTGGCCGAACGGCTTCGCAAAAAAGGTGTGGATGCCCTCAGCGCCCACGAGGTCAACATGACGGGTGCCACAGACGAAGAACAACTGGCGATGGCGGTTTCCGAGGGGCGGGTGATGGTCACCCGTAATAGAAATGATTTTATCGCCTTGACCGTCCGCTCATTTCAGGATGTCAGACCCCACTGCGGCCTCCTCATCACCCCTTACACTATCCCGGGCGACGACTTCGGCCTTTTGGCCGACCGGTTAAGCGAATACGCCCGACGCCATCCCCATGGTATCGCTCCCTACACGATTGATTACCTATCAATATCTTAGGAAAATGTCTAGAAAATTGATGACGACATCATTAAAGTCATCGATAAAATAGAAAAGTCAGCGACCATGAACGGTGCCAGCGCCTTTGATTTGTAAACGCCGGGCTTTCGCACACGCCAAAGTCTATAAGCGCCTAGTAACGAACCGCGAGATATAGAACGCATTCTGAGTCATTTCTTATTTGGGTTCAAACGAGATATATGGCAAACAGTGCGCGGTCCCTCTGCGCAGCTACCCAAGCTACGGGTTGTTGCTGCCATTACTCGGTCTTTCCTAATGTTGCTTTTAAATACGTTGGACTGAGTTTGCGGACTCTTTTCATTTCTTTTCGAATTCTTTTACCTGATTTTGGATTGACATGATAATAAGATGTTCGGGATACCTCATAGGGTTCACTCCCTTTCATTTTTAAGATCAAGCGCGTAGTATAGCTTTCTCCAGGGATATTTTCAATTTTCCAGTCTTCTATGTTATGAAGAAATGCTTCCCAATAAAGGAAATGAGGCTTATGGGTAGCTATCTTTTCAATGAACTCCTTAATTTTAAAGCCATATTTTAAAGTCAGATCTAAATCATTAAAAACATCATTCCAGTTAATATAATGCGACTCAACGTCTTTTGCTTTTTTAGCAAGTATCTTAAATTTATGTTTGTTTATCATTAATCCTTTACGCCCGACACCGATCTTTCTGGAGATTTGGGCAACCGGAATGTCTTTCAATATGCCATCGATGTACTGAATTATTTGCGCCAAACTAAATTTAGTTCCCTGCAAAATTGTTCCACTAAAAATATTAAAGCATTTTTCACAGGTTTTACAGCGATAATCAAGAATAGGTTCTCTGCCACGTTTATAAACGAAACAGTTTTCTAAAGGATGACCATTGGGACATTGTAAGTTGTTTTGATGCAATAATCGAAGAAGAAAGTCATAGCTCTCTTGGTCTTCTGGAATATATTTTAGTGGAAAATCCATCCTACGCTCTCCTAATTCGACAAGTATCGCTTAACGAAAATTTTGATCACACCATATAGTGCCCTAAAAATCACCATTTACGATACATATAATTTTATATCTTTTATGTCAAGAATATGTAGGCTTAAGGATATATAACAATAATTCAAGCAGTTAACTATGAAACCGAGATGAGGAAAATTTCTCTGATGCTAAATCGAATATATTATGCTGGGGATACCAAAGCATTGCTTTTCCACGACCGAGAGAAAAAGTTTTCCATCTGCCACGACTTTACACCACCAAACAAAAGGGGACCAATGACCAAATTTGAATTAAATGAAAAACGACAGAGGAATTGTTCTCTAATCACAGGGGTCCCAAGCGGGTTTTCGCGGCTCGACTCTTTGACAGCAGGCTTTCAGAAATCGGATCTTATAATCTTGGCCGCCAGACCGAGTATGGGCAAGACCGCGTTAGCACTGCAATTTGCCCGGAATGCCGTCTTCGAAAATGGGGTGCCTGTAGCCGTTTTTTCACTGAAATTGGCCAGTAACCAATTGTCCATGCGCATGCTCTGTTCCGAAGCCAGAGTTGATTCAACAAAGCTGAAAAATGGAGTTTGGGGCAGACGTGACTGGGTAAAAATCACCGGTGCCGCTGAAATCTTATGTGACGATCGTATCTATATCGATGATTCAGCTGACATATCCCCGAAAACCATCATGGCTAAAGTAAGACGCCTTAAAAAAATCACGATTTAGGAATGATCATTGTCGATAACCTCCAACTCATGAATCTATTTCAAAATGCCGAAAGGTCTGATCTGGCAATTAGTAAAATTTCAAAAGCACTCAAAGGGATTTCAATGGAATTTGAAATTCCAGTTGTTGCAATTTCCCAGCTGAATCGACACATGGAAGAGCGTACTGACAAACGGCCAATACTCTCCGACCTCAGTGAATACGGAGCGCTGGAACAGAATGCGGACATCGTGGTGTTTATATACCGCGAGGATGTTTACAACCAGAACTCGGATGTTCCGGTAACAGGGAAAACCGAGCTGATCGTTGCCAAAAATAGAAACGGTGCCATTGGAACGATAGCAATGCGATTTGTCAATGTTCACAATCGTTTCGAACAGACAGTTTAAGTTTTTCAGAAAATTGGCACCAAAATATTTTACGCGGAAAAATAGTAACAACAAGATTTCGGGGGACTCAGGCTCTGCTTCCTCAGGGGGAAGGACAGTTTATCCATTCCAGGGGTTAAACCAAATCGTGGCCCTCCGGGTCAGGATCTTTAAAAACAATAATTTCCTTAGAGAAAAATGAAAAAAGTAAGCAATGACTGCCCGGTCTGCGGTTTACAGTTGGATGACAATCACTTCGCGCCGGTATTGTTCCCTGGAATTGATAACGAAATATGCTGTAACTGCTGCCAAAATCTCGGCCTAATGTTCACCAACTTTGAAAAGAAACCAGGCGATAACGGTTATATCGTTCCAGATAATTCTTACCGACTCGAACAGATCACCGGACGATCTTACCTGGAGAATAGGTTGTTTTATTACAAAGATTGCTATAAGTTACGAAAGTCAAAAAAAAATTTGGCGAATGCTGAAGTCCTTCAGGAACTGGAAGATGAAATCGAAAAGATCACCGTATCCATCCAGGAAAGGAGATTAGCTAAATGGATATTGTGATTCATCGAGGCGCCAGAGAGATTGGCGGCACCTGTATCCAGATGACATCCGGCGGAAAATCAATCTTGGTGGATGCCGGGCATCCTTTAGGTGATACATCCAGCCATATCGACCTATCAGCACTCGACTTTAGTGATGTGCTGATCAGTCATCCTCACAAAGACCATTATGGCATGATTGAAGAAATAGAAAAGAATAAAACCATCCATGTGGGTGAACTGGGCCGAAAGCTCATAGATGCTGGCCGGATTTTTATGGGCCAACCTGCTCTGGATAACAGTTTTAGTTACTATGAAAACCGAAAACCGTTTGTGATCGGCCCGTTCACTGTGACCCCTTACCTAATGGATCATTCGTCGGTCGATGCTTTTGGGTTCTTGATTGAAGCTGAAGGGAAGCGAATATACTACAGTGGTGATTTCCGTTCGCATGGAATGAAAAAGAAGGTTTTTAAATGGTTTCTGTCAGATCCGCCGAGGGATGTTGACCTCCTGTTGCTGGAAGGGACGATGATGTCACGTATGGGGCGGGACAGTGACAAGGAATCGGTTCTCGAAAACCAGATGCTCGAGATAATTAAAGGCGCTATCGGGGCGTGCTTCTTGATCTGCTCCGGCCAGCATATTGATAGGCTCAGTGCCTCATTTCGCGCTTGCAAGCGTGCGAGACGAATTTTTGTGATCGATATCTACACTGCCTATATCCTTCGGTTGGTTTCTGATCGATTCGAGAATGTTCCGGATTTTACCGATAAACACTTCCGGGTTCTTACTAAGGGCAAAACGGCAAGTGCCCACTTTTCAAAGGTTGCTGCTAACCGAAGACTCTTCGGAAATTTCATCTCCGACATTTTTGTGGTAGGAACTCAAATTGGCAAAGAAGAGATACTGGATAAGCCGGGAAAATTCTTTTTGAAAATCAGCAATTTTTCTGATTTGTTGGATGCGCTATCTGAAACACCGGTCAGCGTAATTTATTCCCAATGGGATGGTTACAAGAAGGAAAAATACAATCCCAGCGGATTTATGAAGTTTGTTGATCTGGAAAACAATCCCAATATCGAATTCCACAATGTACACACCAGCGGTCATGCTGTTTTAAGTGATCTGCAAGAACTGGCAGAAGCAGTTAGGCCGGGAATAGTAGCACCGATTCACACTGAAAATGCTAACAATTACCATAAATATTTTTCCAATGTCCAACTATTGGGTGATGGTGAAGCGTTTTCAATTTAGTTTTTAAACACTGTTTATACAAGAACAAACTGGCCTGTAAAATTATTGCCTAAACGAATCGAAAGGATCAAATATGGACATTTTGAGTTTTTCTCGGAAGGCTTCTGATGCTTGGAATAGTTTACCACAAGAAATGAAAAGTAGCTTAGATAAATATTTTCATTTACGTCCTACT
The DNA here is from genome assembly GCA_043825735.1 of Pseudomonadota bacterium. Classification (GTDB taxonomy): domain Bacteria; phylum Desulfobacterota; class Desulfobacteria; order Desulfobacterales; family JBDRRP01; genus JBDRRP01. The sequence goes on from JBDRRP010000090.1 coordinate 57,957, forward strand.
AATTCAGGGATAACTATTGTTTCAACTATCCCTTTTTTCCCAATGAGAGGGATAGCGGGTATTCGTAGCAAAGATTCTCTTTTAGATAAGCTAAATGACATTTACAAAAATATGAACCAAATATCTTCAGTTGATATAGAAGTTGTTACTGAGAAAATGAAAGAAATAGGTTTCACAAAAAGAGAGGGCAAGAAAGCAGTCAATATCGAGGAGGATATTCAAGCATTGATGATACGGAGTATGTCTAACGATGAGAACTTACGTATCAAGTTGTCTGCAGCAAATAGGATAAAGTTTGTTGCATCTGAACTAATCTTTGAAAAGGGGAAGAATCGTGTAGATGTTGTTGGTTTCGATGGAATCAATTTATATTTATTTGAATTGAAGAAAGGAAGAACAACTAAAGTCGATCAGGTTAGACGATATGTTGATTACTATTCAGAGTCAAAGAATTTAATTCGACTTAAAGAGTTATTAAAGTTTTATCCGATCAATCCAGTGGATAGATTTGATGGAATCAAAGGGATAATGGTTATGCAGTATGCTGATAATAGTACAAAAAACTGGCCTTACCTCGCTGAAATAAATGATATAGATATCTTGTTTTTTGAAAAATCAATATCATACAGATAAGTGTTGCATAGAAATAAATTAAAGACGATTCAATCGCACGCTTATAATAAAGCATCTTGAGATAGTTTCGATAACTGCTATGACTCTGCACCTATCAGACATATGAAATATTATGATATCCTCAAAATATCAAACCCAGAAAAGTGATTTTTTTTATGGTTTCTGATGCCAGACCCGTTGCCGCGCACTACGGCCATCATTCTTTCGGTTGGGCAACCCAAAATCCTGCCCCGACTAACCACCGCCCTACGCCTATCTATACGTAACAAAATGACTGTTGACCCGTAAATGGTTGCGGGCGATTATGTCTCTGTTTTTTCTATTAAAAAGAGAAAACGGAGGCAATTATGGTTCCCACCGACATCCTTTCCTCCATTGCTCGGCCGTGGGCATCGTGAATTGTAGTTTGAATTAACTGGTTTTGCAGGATTAGATGGGGCGGAAGAGAAGATCCCGCCCCGTCTAACGTTTATTGGGAGGAAGCATTAACAATCGCTGAACGGATCGTCACCCCGAGGGAAGAGTTCTTCCGTGTCTATTTCCTGTGCGATTTTTTTGGCCTGCAATTTCCTGGGGGGGCCATCGATATTAGCGTCTGTAACAGTGCGTTGTTTTCGGCGGAAGAAACTCCCGTTTGACTTATTGTCCATCAGGCTCTCGGCTGCAGCACCGGCCACAATTTTCACCAGGTCCTTAACTAAAACTTTCATCTGTTCGGCCTGGACGCTCATTTCTTCGGCGGCTGACGCAGACTCCTCGGCCCCGGCCGTGTTGCTCTGGGTCACCTTGTCCATTTCGGTAACGGCGATGTTGATCTGATCGATACCACGGGCCTGTTCGCTGGATGCGGCGGCGATCTCCGACACTAGCTCGCCCACTTTAGTCTCAGCCTCCGACACGCTGGCGAAAACGGCATTGGTAGAGACCACCAGTTCGGAGCCGTCCTTGACCTTCTTCACCGTTCCCTCGATGAGGTTGGCCGTATTTTTTGCCGCCTCGGCCGCCCGCATTGCAAGGTTTCTCACCTCGTCGGCCACCACGGCGAACCCTGCGCCGGCCTCTCCGGCACGGGCTGCCTCCACCGCCGCGTTCAGAGCCAGGAGATTTGTCTGAAAGGCAATCTCGTCGATAGTCTTGATGATTTTACTGGTCTCCTCGCTGGCGGTGGATATCTCAGACATGGATGCGGTGAGCGCATTCATGGACCGGTTGGCAGTGAGCACTACGCTGTTGGCCTCTTTCATCAGAAGATCGGCCTGGGTGGCGTTGTCAGCGTTCTGCTTGGTCATGGAACTCATCTCCTCCAGTGAGGAGGAGGTCTCCTCGATGGAGGCGGCCTGCTCGCTGGAACCCTCGGCCAGGGACTGGCTGTATGACGATACCTGACCGGCGGCCGAGGCCACCTGCTCGGCGCCCGTCCGAAGATCTCCAGCCATACGCTGAATGGCCTTCGATATCCGGCTGATCAGAATGAATGCAGTCAATATGACGAAGGCTGTCACGGCGGCGCCGGTGATGATTAAACTCTGTCGGGTGCGGTGTGACAGGGTGGATATGGAATCGTCGATTTCAGCAACTACACTGTTGCGGGTTTCTTGCCCCTCACGGCGTATCTTACCAACACGATCGCTAATATCGCGGTTCAGCGCATCGCGTTCGGAGGCCATCACGCCTGCGATGAGGGCCGCGTTTCCGGTGATCATCTCCCCGAAGCGGAGATCCATTCCCTGTAATCGAGCGGACATACGGTCCCGACTCACGCAAAGCACCAAAGAACCCAGCGGCTTGCCTTCTAACGCCACAGGTTTTTCTATGCGAAAAACGGTTTCGTCCTTTGCGGAGGCGGAAAGAATTTTTTCAATCTTACCGCCGTCCGAGTCACTTTGAAGGTAGGTCTGGATCTTGGGGTGATCCTTGTCTACGAAGCGGCTCAGCGGTTTTCCATCCGGCTTCAGGTAAATCGCATAAACGATGTCCGGGTGCTGAGACGCGGAACGGGCGTAGGTGATCAATTCCATGAAGTCATTGGTGACAATCGCCTTGGGCGCCACCCTTACAAGCAACTCAGCGATGGTTTCCATGTTTTCAGTCAGCACCTGGCTGTAACTCTCAGCAACGCTTCTCTTTTCCTCATTGAGCGTTCTTTCGCTTTCTTCGGTGATCTGGGTCCGTGCAGTCTCGGTCATCCGGACAAGGCTACCGGCGATTGCGGTGCTGAGTTGGTTCATGGCGTTATCCGCACTTTTGCCGTTTTCAGCAAGCGACCCCGTCACACTGGATCCCATCCGCTCGAGCAGGGATGACTCCAAGATCACCACAACCGAAGTCAAAGCGACGATGGCAACAGCCATTGACACTCCGATGGCGATGATCAGTTTGGTCCGCAGACTTTGGTTGGTTATCCTTTGGAACATTTGGTTGCCCTCAATAGGTTGTATGCTGTTCGCAATCCGTCCTGAGTGCCGGTGGGCAGTGATGTTCCGCCCACCGGTCATGATATTGATCTGATATTCTACTATTTGGCTGCTAGTTTCGCCGAGGCGTAGGCGCCGACACCAAGCGTTTTCTGCAGACTCTCAATTCCGTCGTAGTCGAGGGCATCGGCCCAGCCGACCACCTTCGCGTCCTTTGCAGCAGGGTCATCGCTATTCATCTGTTTGAGGGCCTCCACGACCTTAGCAACCAACTCCCCGTCCGTTTTGGCGGTTTTGGCTAGCGGCCATTCCGGATAGAGCGCGGTGCTGCACACAAACGGAAACCCATCATGAGAGCGTGGAGCGATGATACGGAATTCGTCCATGTCGATCACCCCGGCAGCCACCATGCGCTCAAGGGTGTCGGTACGCACCGTACCTGCTTCGACAGCGCCGTTCTGGACCGCCAGTACAACGTTGTCGTGCTTGCCGCCGAAGGTCAATTGGGAAAAATCTTTGCCTGGGTCGATTCCTGCGTCGATGAATTCCTTGTACGCCATCTGCCACCCGCCAAACGAGGATTCCTCGACGGCCATGAAGGAGTGCCCTTTGAGATCGTTCAGCGTCTTGATGTCGTCGTTTTCGGCGTTGGTGAAAATGACGCCGCCGAACGCCCTAAGGGGTTTACCCTGACGGGAATTGATCATGGTTGCCACAGCCTGGGCGCCGTATTTCACCTTGGCGGTGATGAACATTGACGAGTTGACCAGAAAAAAATCAACGGTGCCATTTTGAACGGCAGGGTTGACCTCATCGAATCCCAGCGGCACGATTTCGAATGTGGTGCCCGGAATCTTTCCGGACAAATAGTCTCCTGTGGTTTTCCATTGATTAAGTGCCTTTACCGGGCCGTTTTTGGCCAATACGCCGATTTTAACCGTGTCGGCGTGAGCGCAGACAGGGAAAGACAAGAAACAAGTAAGCGCTGCGATTAACACAAGAGAACCTGTCTTTTTCATGGGGATTCCTCCTTAACAATAAAAATTATAAAATTATGGCGTTGAATGAAAAGCCCCTAAACTTCAGATCTGTAAAGCGATGCCTAATAATTCGGCAGGATCCAATTAAACTTGAGTAAAATTTGACCCCGTCGTAAAAAGGCCGACTTCAGCGAACTATAGAAATATCAGGAAAAATTTGATTTTCCCGTTGACGAGAAACGGCTGACTTGGCAGCATATTATAAACATAAACAATGCTTTAGATAGATTTGGATATGCTCAGGGCAAACGGCCGCAAACAACGACATCTGTTCGACCCCTGGCAGTTCATGAGCCCGAAACGGCGCAAAATGCTCGACGAGGACTGGCCCGGGTTTTTCCGTCAATACATCATAGACCTGCTGCCGGTTGAAAAACTCAGCCTGGCCTTTCCTCACCACATGGGGCGGCCCACCAAGGAATTGCATACCGTAGCCCCATTGCTTATGAAAAAGAACGAATACGAACGGCTGCCTAACCGTGTGTCCGTTTTCAGTTGACACTACACAGAGCTCTACGCCTATCATTCTGCAATTGGCGGCGGATCAGGAAGATAGAGGAACATGGCAAATAGTCCTCCCATAGAGGAAACTGAATTAGGCTGACGTCGGCCTAACCATCGTTGAATGAGATGTCTATTAAATATGAATGTTATGTGTTTTGGAAAAGTAATAGGGGTCAGACCACGAATATCGTTGAGGGTTTATAATGAGCGAAAAATACAGATTTAAACCAGCTTCACAACAAGAGCTATCGCTATATTGTTTTGTTGGCGAGTCTGTATGTGCAGTGCAGCATGTGGAAGATGCCCTTAGTCATTCGATTATATTAAAAAGGACAAAACCACGGTTAAGGTCAGAAGCTGACCAACTTTTAGAGGAATACCGTTCATATACTCTTGGTAAAGCTATCAAGATTGCCGAACAAGAAAGTTTATATCCTGAGTCACTACAGCAAGAACTTATAGAGTTTTTGTCAGAAAGAAATTGGCTTATTCATAAAAGTATTGCACAAAGCCGAGATGAATGGGATTTGAATATCTCCAGAGAAAAATTGATTTATAGAATAAAGGCTATCACAACACAAGCACAGAAGCTTTTACAGTTGATCGAAGAGGATTTGATCGAGTTTTCAGAAGCTAATGGTGTTGATATGTCTCGGGTGAGAGCTGAAATAAATAAGCATTATTTTGAATAATAAGGGGACAGGCCACGAACTATAAGTATCCGCTTAGGCCGTTATCAGATATAGAGAAACTAAAGTTAAAAACAATAAAACACATAACAAGGCGCTCGTTCGGACTCAAACTTCACTGCGTTTCGTTTGCGCCGCACAGGTTAAGCGTTAACTCTTTGAAGGTTATTATGGGCAAGAGTTCAAATCAAGAAATTGAAAAATATTTCTTTGAAATGTTTCGTAAGGATTATCCGTTGCCATCTGGTAATGTTGTCTACGGAGATAGTCCTGATATCGTTATGGATGGTGAAAGAAAAATCGGGATCGAAATTACCAACTTTTACCACAAGCCTGGCTCCGCCCCAGAAAGCGAGCAGATTCAAAATAGCTGGAGAGGTAAGGTCATTTCAGAGGCACAAAATTTTTATGAAAAACAAAATGGTAAAAAGTTTGAAATTTCCTTTGGATTTGATAAATCAAATCCTATCCAAAATCAAAAAGATCTAATCAAACAAATATTTGATTTAGCAACGCAAATTCAAAATTGTGAAACTGGGCAAATTAGAACAGATTATTTTAAGCAGATTCCGGAGCTTTCATTCGTTTATTTGAACAATAAAGAGTACAGAGACAATAAGTGGAGAATCGTTCAAGTTTACGATGTTCCAATTCTAAAAATGAAGCGATTATTAAAAATTGTCAGAGATAAAGAACATCGCTCTAAAAAATATGAGAAATGTGATGCGTATTGGTTACTTGTTGTTGTCGATTTTATGAATCGTGCACAGGACCAGGAAATTCAAGTCGATAATTTCGAAAAAGTTGAGACGGACGTATTTGAACGAGTGATAGTTTACAAGACATTGTTCGGTCATGTATTGGAGGCAAAGTAGAGGGAGTTAACCATGCCTTTCACTCGGACGGGAACTCCGCTCCGTTCCCTCCGGCGAAGGCTACGCTATAAACCGCGCATTCCGCCTATCATAAGGGCGTGCCACTCGAAGCGATTCCATTGCGGAATCTTTGAATCATTCTATCCGTTCCAGAATTGGATGGAAATGCTATTTTCCGATTAGGCTTCCTACGTCCCTGAGGACGGTGTCTCGCGGGCATCAATGGCCCGCTGCCCACATTTACAACTGTTGAGGCCAGTTGCTATCCACCGCAGGAGGAAAGGCTCTTCAGTTCGCCAATTATACTGTTAGGCTGAGAGGCGGCTTTGCGCTGACTCAATGGCTCTGGCAGTGGATGTAGGGGCTAAGAAGGGGCTTGTAAGGATGAGGGAGGAAATGGTTGGCCCTCATCTTGATTTCGATCTCAGAGGATGGCAGACTTAGGAACATCGAATCCATTCCTCTCACATTGCACTTAATTCAGGGTAGCATGCACGAGAAACTGTGCATCATTAAATTCACCATTGCGGGTTGAATGAGTATTGAACCGCCTGATTACACCCATCGAAACCTAATAAATGGGGAAACTAATACCCATAGATTTTATAAGTTAATTAAAGTCTTGACTTCAGGGCAGCTCATCAATTATTATTTTGCTATCACTAAAGTCTGCAGCCGAATCCATAGATTGCCCAGAACTTGGAACTGCGGTCTATTCCCCATCCATTTGGTCCTCAACTACTCATGCAGACTATTTTGAAATCCATAACAGAATATACCTTAGCTGGTTTGACTGTCTTTCGGAACAGCTGGGTCAATCCATTGTCATTATCAATCCCTGAATAAGCGATTCAAAAATATATTCCACAATGGTAATTGAACTATCGGAAAATCAAATCCGAATTTCTTATCTATTGCGGATCTGAAAAGGCATTAAAGCATGCCGTTGGTCTCTTCATTTTTTTGATTCTATCTGAAATATATTATAATTAAAATCACACATGAACGTATAAAATTAATAATTAGAATGAGGATTTAATAATGAAAAAACTATTTGCCTTTTTTTGGTTTTTTTAATTCGATTGCTTTTTCACAAATAGGATTATAGAACTGTTCGGGCAGTTTATCAACGGAGATATTAATAATGCACCAACAATGTATTATAGCGCTCCGGATAAACCTTTTAAAGATAATAGACATCTTTGCTACCGTGATGAAAAAAAGCTTTTTTGCAATGGAATATTGGCCCGATGAGTTTTCACCAAGATGGGTAGCATATAAAATAACACCTGAGAACTATGGACAAAATGGCTGTAATACTTTTACAAGGCAAAAAGCAAAATTGAGTACTTCTTTAAAATTCATCATAATATATCACTTTAAACAAGCGGATTTTTCCAAAAACATTTCCGCTCGAATAACTGTTATGCCTATTTTTGTTAATCAGATTTGCTAATAGGGGGCGAGCTATGAGGGAAAAAATATCGATCACTATAATTGCTATTTTATCGATAATATTAGTAGGTTGTAATACTCCACCAGATCCAAAGAAAAATGATGTGAGCCCATGCCCCTCTATACCTTTAGAAACTTTTAATCGCTGTGGCTGCAATCCAGATGTATCAAACGCCATTGATATCATTCATGCCACAGACTTATCTTATAAAGATAAAACTATACTTATTAGTTGTGTTGAGTCCAAAGGTGCAGGGTTAACTGGCCATTTGAAGGGACAAGAACTCATTAAGTTTGGAATAGATATAAAAGCATGCATTAATCGTTCAAGTGAATTTACTGTAAACGATAAGGCATTAGAGATAGTTGAAGGTGTAATAGAAAATATTAAAGCTAAATCTGTCCCGGATAAATATGTTGATAAATGGTATAATTGCCGATTTAAAGAAAACGTAACTGGAAAAAGGAATTTCGAAAGAGAATTAGTAGAGGAGTATCGATCAGAGATATTAGGTATGGAAGGAGACTGGGTAAGATATACTCTTCAGGGTAGTGAAAAGGCAAAGCAAAGAGTTAGAAAAGATGCATCAAATTACGGTAATGTTTTAATTGGTGTTGACAGTAATAAATTGACAGGGTCTAGAAACATAGAGAAATATCTTTTTGCTACAGCAGCCTTCACTATGGCAGCAGATGTGGCAGAAGATTATAATTCATTTTCTGATGTGTATAAAGCAGCAATAAAATCTGGAGAAGAAGCTGAGTTGGCCATAAATTTCTATAGAAATAATCGTGTTAGCGAATTGGATTTGCAAGTGATTAAATGGATACAAGAAGAAAGGGTTGCCGACTGGCTAAACTATTGGCTTACAATTTGTTATGGTATTGGATACCGTAATGGAGAAAATGATGCAAAATCTTTAGGAAGACAAACATATAATAGGATATCTAAGAAATTTATTGATGATTTTGAAGTTAACCAACTTCAAATCGTATCAAAAATGATTAAATAGAGTCATTATTACTATCAGAGGGGGATAAATGAAATTACAAAAGACATTTACGATTTTTTTAATTTTGCTTGTATTTCAACTCTCTAATCTATTTTTATTAAAATATAAACCTGAACACAAAAAATTTGGAAATAAGAATATATCTTTAGGTGCTAATGAATCCTCCTCAGGAAATGGCACTGGTCCGAAAGTTCCAACAAACCGTGGAGGTCCAAAGCTTGGTCCAGGTGGTGGTTGAACTGGTTTTAATATAAGATTAATGTTTCTCGAATAGAATGGCGGTCTATTCGACATCCATAATAATTAGCTAAAACACATATAGAATAACATCAGTTTGGCCTAGACGTCAGAAAAATTTCTGTTTATCGCAAAGGCCGCGGTAGCCCGACCTATGCTATATACGCTATTCAGGTGGGTTGTTAACTCTTCGCTTTACGCCTATAAAAAGTCAGTATTCCGCTGACCTGAAAGACCAAGGAATGCCATACAGAAGCCGGGCTGGGGTTTTTTTAGCCCAAGCCCGGCTTTTTCAACTGAAGCATTGTATCTCGCGACGATTGCAGGTCGCGCTTTGACTGGTATGGAACTTTTTTGCAGAGGCTCAGATATCCTTCATGAAATCGTCCAGCAGGGAATCGACGTAATCAAAATCGATCTCCGACTGTTTTTCAAAGGCGAGCTCCTGGTTGGCGTTTTTGAGCTTGTTCAGCAGACTCAGGATAATGACCATGAGGATCTTGTTGCCGCCGGCGGGGTTGGCCCTGATAAAGGCGATGATGGATTTGCGGTGGATGCGCAGGACCGTTGCGACGGTGTCCGCGATGACGCTGGCCGAGCGCTCTTCCCTGAGGAAGATGGCCGACTCGCCGAAGACGTCGCCTTTTTCGATTTTGCTCACCACGACCTCTTCATTGTTCAGTTCCTGGACCGAGACATTCACGGTGCCTTCCAGGACGCCGAAAAAGTGTTCGCTGATGTCGCCCTGGCGGACGATGGCCTCTCCGTTCGAGAAATGAAGAACCTCGGCGGAGGTGAGCAGCGCACGCAACTCGTCATCTTTCAGGTATCGAAAGGCGTCGATGGTGCGAATTTTTGGCAGATAGGCGGACACTTCGCGATGTTCGGGCATGGTTCCTCCTCATTTGTTCGTCACGACGCGCATCTGGCTCTATGAATAACCGCATCCGGCAGCTGCTGTCAAGAAATCGCCGCATTGCGGTTAGAGGAAAACGGTTTCGCCGTGAGATACCGCCAGCAGGCGGTCGGAGTGTCCGTTGGCGGTCATTTCCCGCTGTATGTCCATGGGCGGAAAGTGCACCGGTTCATCGCCCAGGCGAAAGGTCCCCCAGTGGGTGATCATCAGCCGGCGTGCCCCCAGCTCCGTAAACGCACGCACGGTTTCGGCCGGGTTCATGTGGCTGCCGGCCATAAACCAGCGGGGTTCGTAGGCGCCCAGGTTGATGATGGCCAGATCGATGTCGAACAGCTGGCCGATCTGCTGGAAACCGTCGAAATAGCCGGTGTCGCCGCTCACGTAGATGGACGCCCCCTGGCGGGTGCGTATCAGATAGGAGCCCCACAGGGATCTATTCGGGCCGATGAGCGGATTTCTCATGGTCCAGTGGTTGCAGGGAAGGAAGGTGATGTCGCTGCCCTCGACACGCAGGTTGTCAAACCAGTCCATGGTGTGGCGCCGGCGCATGCCCAACTCGCTGAACTCGGTATCATATCCCAGCGGGCTGATGATTTCGGTATCGGTGCCCAGCCGGGTGAGAGATGCCAGATCCAGGTGGTCGTAATGGCCGTGGGTGATCAGCACCCGGGTGGGGCGCGGCATTTCATCGAGGTCGCCGGCCAGCGGAGAGAAATCCTGAATGAAGGGAAAAATCGGACCGAACACCGGGTCTATAAGGAAGGTGTCGGGTCCGTCTTTAATAAGGATGGTGGCGTGTTTCACAAAGGTGACGGAAAGCCCCTTGTGGGCGCTCAGCCGCGGCCAGTCAGGCTGTACGGTAAGGCTTGGCTCATCTTTGTAGTACCCGGAGAAATGGTTGGGGGAAAAGAGTTTCCATCGCATCACCGGCCAGAAACTGCCTTTTTTTTCCCGGGTAAACGGGTTCGAGAAGCGGTTTCCACCATGGTGGGTGCGGCTCAGTGCCAGATCCATCAGGCTGCGGCCGTTGAGCGGCTGATAGGTGTCGTTGGAAGCGTCTGCGCCGATGGCCGTTTCGGCCATCAGTGGCAGCGCCGAAGGGCCGCCGATCGTCCATGCGGCAGCAGCGGTCAGGGCGCGCCTGGAAAGTCTCTGAATGAATGTGCGTCGTGTCATTGTCATTATCAATGGGGCTTCGCGCCGTCAGCTCGGCGCACTGGCACCGTTGCGGAGCGTTTCGGTAATTTTAGCGGTGCGTCGGTTATCATCCTGGCCCGATACGGGGCAATGGGACTGCCCGAGGCAGTGCTCGGAGGCCGGCAGTACCGGGGCTCAGATGCCGGAAGCTTCCATCAGTTCACCGACAAAGCTGCCCACGATCACTTCGCTCTTTAACAAAATGGGTATATGACGGTGGTCGGCAGTGACCCATATTTGAATTTTGGCGCCGGGACTTTTTTCAAAGACGCCGCCCACGTGTTTGAGATCCGGTTCGATGAGAAAGGTGTCGTAGCTTTTGCCGCGGACGGTGATCTTTTCGCGCTTAACCACCCTGACCTGGCCGACGACGTTTTTGTTCCCGTCGGTTATGGGGCGCTCGATGATCATTCCCGTCCCAGTGATGGGCACCGACCGGACGAAGAACAATGCCGACAGCGGATCAAAGGAGCCGGCCATCAGCGGGGAGGTTTTAGCCTCGATGCCTTCCTTTTCCACTTTGGTGTAGCGAGCCGTATTGGTTTTCCAGTCAAAGGCCACCGTCACGTCCCGCTCGGTGCGCCCTTCGTGCTGCTCCTTTTTATAATACACCGATCTGGTCATGCCGGTGTCGGCATAGGCGTCGACGACATCACGCACTTTGTAGAAGGCGTCGATGAACGCGTTGGAGCGCACCGACAATGTGAAGTGCCAGGCCGTCTGGCCGTCGATAGTGGTCATGGGCCTGACGTTCAACTCGGCCTCACCGGCATCGACGATGGTCCACCTCAGCCGGTAGACCAGGCGCTCGCCAGGTGTGAATGCCGGTTGCGCTTCGGTCCGCCCGATATTAGGAAACGCCATGGCGGCGATCACCAGACTCAGGAGCGTCAGCGCCTGCATGGCGCGCCGTCTGCTGGCTGGTGGGGCGTTCCGTAGTGATCCGGGCATGCACATCCTTTCAGGGGCGTCAACATCGGCAAACAATGGCGACTGGTCGAGATTTTGTCAACAGGCGGCATTTCGGGCGGGCGTCCTCACCATAGAATTACAAACGGCGCCAGCGGTCTCGTCCGGCAGGGCTCACCGGTCGTTGGCCCCCTGGGTTTCGGCATCGATGAACGGTTTGAGTCTGCGGGCGATGATCAAGCCGATGTCGATGAATTCCGGGCCGTACTGGCGGCCGCTGGCGGTTCGAAATGTGGTGGCGACGGTTTTCACATAGCGGATGCCGTTGTCGTAGCGCTCTGCAAAAGCCAGCGGCGTGATGGCGGCTTCATCGAGCATGTCCCAGACCGTATGGGTGAAGTTGTCGGGTCCCCACCGGAATTTGTCGGCGTCGTAGAGGCAGTTGCCGATGAGTTCGGTGATGGGATCGGCGGGCACCGGCAGCGGCTGAAACGCCACGTGGCAACGAATGGCATCGCAGATGCACTGAATTTCATTGTCCGAAAACGGGTAGTCGGCCAGAAGGATTTCGGCGGCGGCGGCACCGGCAGCGGCGTGGTCCCGCTCGTTGCGGCAGATGTCATGCAGGAGCCCGGCCGACTGGACGAGGCGCAGCAATGTCGTCGACGTCGCCGATATTGTCAGCGGGGGCGCTTCTATCAGGGCCAGGCAACCGGCATCCACGCTGACCGCAGTAGCGTGGCCGATGCCATGGCCCATGGTGCTTGCCACCATGTCCAGAACCTGCAGGTACAGGCGGCGCACCACTGTATCGGTTTCGAAGAACTGGCGGGAGCGTGCGTACTGGTGCTGGAACACCCGATAGAAGGCCGGTGCCGGCAACCCTGCGGCCAGGCGCCGCGCGGCCGCTCTCATGCGCTGGTAAGAAAGGTCCATGGGATGAATGTCGCGCTTATAAAGAAAGGCCGATGCGGATCGTCGTTCTCGCACCGGCCCTTTGGGATTTGAAGATCGTGTCGGTATCGCTGACTATTCGGCAACGACGGCCGAAAGCGTCAGCGGCTCGCCGCACACTTTCCATTTTCCATCTTCCTTGACGAGGTCAAGCGTGGCCTCGAGGTGTTCGGGAGTGGTGATGAAAAACATTTTCCCGAACCAACCGAACACCGGATTGATGATGGTGCGTGCCGTTCCCGATATGTGGACGGTCGCCGATTCATTGGTCATGTCGACCGTCTGGGTTTTGATATGGCTGAAGGATTTTCTCAAACGCGTGACATCATAGCCCCGGGCGGACGCCTCCATCTGTTTGGCGTATAGATAGTTGTCGACCATATCCACGTCATCTTCAGTGACTCCGGCATTGCACATCTGGTCGGCCATGCTCGGGTCGAGATAGAAATACTTCTGAGTAAATTCAGTTGCGGCCTTGTACGGGGCGTCTTTCCCATCCCCGGCTGCCAGCACCACCTGGACCATTGCGCCAAAGATAACGATCAATATGAGGGTGGCCAGCCTGTTGTCCTGTTTCATGCGCGATCCTCCTTGAGTCAATATCTCTTCGATCCGATTGGAAGTGTTTCCGGCTGACGCCAGGGGATAGATTCCGATGCGCGGCGCCGCATCCTCCGCCGCGATTCGATCGCCCCCGCATATCATGGTTTGATATCGAAAACAAGAGGGGGGAGCACTTGCGCCAATGGGCGTCTTGCGGGTGCAAGGCGGTCTAAACGATGTGAAAAATGGGATATCCGATTTTCAGCGATGCTCATGAAAATTAGGGCATTGACAAGAATCCGTAAATGAAGCTAATTCTATGAATTCCGGTCAGTTTCGTATGGTATTTGTGCGGAGGGGCGCCAAATGGGCATTGACATTTTAACGCTTCCTGACTAATTGGGTCAGGAATTTCTTGACCCAAATAGTCAAGAAAGGCCCTTCCATGCTGGTAACACAAAAAAACCAATACGCGCTTCGAGCCATTTTTGAATTGGCCAAGCACCGGGGTAAGGGATTGAGGAAGATTTCCGACATCGCCCAGGCCCAGCATATTCCATTGCGCTTTCTGGAAGTTATTCTCAGCCAGCTCAAGCGGTCCGGGCTTGTGGAAAGCAAACGCGGCTACACGGGTGGCTATGAGCTCTTGTTGCCACCGGAGCAGATCACTGTGGGGGCAGTGTTCCGCTTTGGTGGTAAGGACACTGTTCCGGTCGATTGCATCGCCTGCATTTCCAGGAGCAAATGCCCGAGCCGCACCAAACGCGCCTGTGCTTTTATGCCCATGTGGAAAAAGGTTCAGGATTCCATTTTTGATATCTATGATACCACAACCATCGCCGATCTCTTGGCACAAGAGAAGGAGAACGCCTGAGACGAGCCAGGTGATTGAACGCATATCTGAAACGGGTGACTGAGATGAAGGACAAGAGATGATGAAGGGGACTTCGCGGTTACGAATCAGGACATTGTTGCTGGTGGCGGTCGCCGGGGTGCTGCTGTATGCCGGAGCGCAGGGAATCGCGGCCATTTCGGACAACGCCGCGCCGCCAAGACCGGACACGATTCGCATCGAATCGATGGCGGTATTTGGTAAGCTCGAGCGGCCCGCCGTTGTGTTCTTTCACGACAAGCACTCCGAAGCTGCCAAGAAAATGGGCAAAGACTGCGCCGCCTGCCACATGACGGCGGACGAAAAGGGAGCCAAACTCTCTCTCAAGTACATGCGTCTGGAGGACACCGGCCGCGATGCGGTCATGAACGCCTACCACGACAACTGTATCGCCTGTCACAAGGAGGCCTCGGCCAAAAAGCTGGAGGCCGGGCCCGTGGCGTGCAATGACTGCCACGATGACAAGCGCGCGGGTACCTCGTCCCGCAGGCCGGTGGGGCTGGATCTTTCCCTGCACTATCGCCACGACAAGGCCATGGCCAATAAATGCGAAACCTGCCATCACGCCTACAACGAAACAACCGAGAAGCTTTACTACGACAAGGGCAAGGAAGGCTCGTGCCGGTACTGCCACGGCGAGACAAGCGTCAAAAAACGCATCTCCTTCCGGCTTGCCGCCCATACCGATTGCATCAGCTGCCACCGGCAGAAAGCGGCCGAGAAAAAAGTGGCCGGGCCGGTGGAATGCAAGGGCTGCCACGGCGCCGAGGAACAGGCCCTGTGGGAGAAAGTGAAAGACCCTGCGCCGCCCAAGCGCGGGCAGCCCGAGGCCACCATTGTGATGGCGGGCAAGGGCGCCCGCATGGGGCTGGTTCCCTTCAACCACAGCGCCCATCAGCGCGCCAGCGACACCTGCCGGGTATGTCATCACAAGGAAATCGTTGCCTGCAACGAGTGCCACAGTGTGGACGGCAAAAAGGAAGGCCAGTTCATCACGTTGGAAAAGGCCATGCATGAGGTGACCCAGGACGCCAGTTGTATGGGGTGCCATGATCGGAAAAAAACGCAGAGCCTCCAGTGTGTCGGCTGCCACGGCGCGATGGAAAAGCGCAAGATCAGTCAGGATGCCTGCTTGAGCTGCCACGACATCCCGCCGGGCATCGTCGCCGAGGACGCCGGAAAGAATGAACGCACCGCCATTGCCGTGATCGCATTGATGACACGGCCCCCTGCGGCGGACGCTATTGCCGCGAAAGACATCCCCGAAGTGGTGGAAATAGCCACCCTTGCGGATAAATATGAACCGGCCAAGATGCCGCACCGGCGCGTCGTCGACAAGATGAGGGCCGGAATCGGCGACAACCGGCTCGCCGCTTATTTCCATCAAACGCCCGGGACCATTTGCCAGGGCTGCCATCACAACAGCCCGGCTGCCGTGAAACCGCCCAAATGCGCCAGCTGCCACAGCCGCGGCAAAGGCCTTGAGGTGAGCGATATCGAAAAGCCCGGGCTCATGGGGGCCTACCACCAGCAGTGCATGGGCTGCCACGATGCCATGGGTATAGAAAAGCCGTCAAAGAACGACTGCATCGGTTGCCATCTCGAGCGCAAGCAGTGGTAACCGTGATAACCATTGAAGAGGTGCACTAAATGGCCATTTCGAGAAGAACCTTTTTAGGATGGATGGGGGCTGCCAGTGTTGCCACAACCGTTGGCAACCGGGCCCAGGCGGCTGGAAATCATCACTTCGAGGGATACCCCGACAGTTACGGGGTGCTCCATGACGACACGCTGTGCATCGGCTGCCGGACTTGCGAGGCGGCCTGCAACAAGGTCAACGAACTGCCGGTTCCGCACACGCCGTTCACTGATCTCAAGGTGCTGGAGGCGCGCCGCCGCACCGATGACAAGGCCTATACCGTCGTCAACAAGTATGCACCGGATGGCGCGCAAGGGCGTCCGGTTTTTCGCAAGAACCAGTGCAACCACTGCCTTGAGCCGGCCTGCGCTTCGGCATGTTTCGTGGAGGCATTCACAAAAACGCCCACCGGCGCGGTGGTTTACGATGCCTCGGTGTGTGTGGGGTGCCGCTACTGCATGATTGCCTGCCCCTTTGAGATTCCCGCTTACGAATACGACAATGCCTTCACCCCGGTGATTCGAAAGTGCACCATGTGCCATCCACGGGTCGTCGACGGCAAACTGCCCGGTTGCGTGGAATCGTGCCCGACACAAGCCCTGACTTTCGGCCGGCGCGAAGACCTTCTGAAGGTGGCCAGGGAGCGCATCCGCAAGTTTCCCGAACGCTACATCGACCACATCTACGGTGAGAAGGAGATGGGCGGCACCAGTTGGCTGTACATCTCCGGAGCCTCTTTCAGCGACGTGGGGCTGCGCGAAGACCTGGGCGTCACACCGGCGCCCTCACTCACCAAGGGCGCCCTGGGCGCGGTTCCCATGGTGGTGGGCCTGTGGCCGGTGCTGCTGACCGGGATCTATGCCATGACCAAGCGCAAGGAGAAGGTCGCTGCCGCGCAAGCGCAGGACGCGGTTGCCGCGGCGATCGCCACCGCTAACGATGCGGCCGCCAAGAAGCTGGCCGAGGCGTTGACCAAGGCTGAAAAAGATAAACAAGCGGCCATCGACCGGGAGGTCAAAAAGGCGCTGGAGGAAGCCGCGAAGGCGCGGGAAGCGGCCGAGAAAGCCCGCGAAGAAGCCACCGAGCCGGCAGGAGCCGATGACGCTGCGGCGCAAGATGAGGAGGACGCCTGATGTCTGAGATTACTGCCACCGAAAACCGAAATTACCTGACACCGTTCAATATTATCGCGGGCCTCATTGTCGCCATCGGTCTTGCGGTCACCGCGCTGAGATTCCTCAAGGGGCTGGGAGCCGTCACCAACCTGTCGAACTACCAGCCCTGGGGCATATGGATCGGCTTCGACCTGCTGTGCGGTGTCGCCTTGGCCGCCGGCGGTTACGTCACCTCGGCCGCCTGCTACATCTTCGGCATGCGCCATTATCACTCTGCCGTTCGACCCGCCATTCTGACAGGTTTTCTGGGCTACTCGCTGGTCTTTCTAGCCCTGCTTTACGATGTGGGCCGCCCGGTGCGACTGGCCCTGGCTTATCCCTTTTTGGTGCAGCAGGGGACGTCGTCGCTGCTATTCGAAGTGGGCCTGTGCGTGGCGATCTACCTGACGGTGCTCTTTCTCGAGTTCAGTCCGGCGGCCCTGGAATGGCTGGGGCTTCGGCTGCTTCGAAATCTGTTGGTGCGGATCACCATGGTGCTGACGATATTCGGCGTGGTGCTGAGCACCCTGCACCAGTCGTCTCTCGGGGCCCTGTTTCTCATCGCCCCGAGCAAACTGCACCCGCTGTGGTACTCGTCGAATATTCCCATCTACTTTTTCGTTTCCAGCATCATCGCCGGCCTGTCCATGGTGCTCTTTGAAGGCAGTCTCGCCCACAAGTACTTCCACCACAAAATGGACGAAACCCATTTGAAGGAAAACGACGAACTGGTGCTCGGATTCGGCAAAGCGGCCGCGCTGGTGCTGGCCGGCTATTTTACGATCAAGGTGATCGGCATCGCCGCCGACGACAACTGGCACTACCTGGCCACCGGCTGGGGCGCCTGGTATCTGGTGGAACTGCTGGGATTCGTTGCCCTGCCCTGTTTTCTCTTTGCCGTCGGGGTCCGCGACCGCAATCGGAAACTGATTCAAAGAACCGCGGCGCTGAGCGTGCTGGGCGTGGTCCTCAACCGGCTCAATATATCGGTGATCGCGTTCAACTATCACCTGCCGGCAGCGGACCGATACGTGCCGCATCTTTTTGAGATCTGCATTTCGGTGTTCATCGTCACCGTCGGCGTGTTGGCCTATCGGTTCATTGTTACCCACATGCCGATTCTTTACGAGCACCCCGATTACAAAGACGAGCATTAAACAGGAGGATCGCCTCTCATGGAACAGAGCTTTTTCACACTCCAGGATTTCATGGTCCACACCAAGGCCGTCATCTATGTGCTGATGGGCGTGTCACTGGTCGGGATCGTCGGCTTCTGGTTTTTCCTGACGGGAAAAGAAGGCAAATAACACCGTTCGGCGGCGGACCAACGCCCCGTCAACGCTAAGGAGTCTACCATGTACGCATTTGTTACCGGTCCTCTGGCATGGCTGAGTTTCTTGATTTTTTTTATCGGCGTCATTGCCAGGGCGGTCATGTATGTGAAGGGGCTGGACTGGAAACTGGACCGCGTGCCTTATGGGCATTTCAACCGGTTCGGCGTCAGGGGCGCGGTGCGCAGCGTCGTGTCGTGGCTGATTCCCTTCGGCACCCACGGCTGGCGGCAGAACCCGGGATTCACCCTGCTGGTGTTCGTCTTCCACATCGGCCTGCTGGTGACGCCGGTCTTTCTTCTGGCGCATAACGTCATCTTGAAGGAACGCTGGGGATTCAGTCTGTGGACCTTTCCCGAAGTCGTGGGCGATGGCCTCACAGTGGCCATGCTGGTGGCCGCGCTGTTCATCGTGTTGCGGCGAATCGCACTTCCGGAAGTGCGCATCCTCACCACCGCCTATGACTATCTGCTGCTGCTCATCGCCACCGGCCCGTTCATCACCGGATTCATCGCCTATCACCACATGGGCGATTATCATTTCTGGATCATAGCGCACATTCTCAGCGGTGAACTCTGGCTCATCGCCGTACCGTTTACCAAACTGTCCCATTTTATCCTGTTTTTCATGTCCCGCATCCAACTCGGTATGGATTACGGCATCAAGCGCGGCGGCATGAAGGGCACGGATATGGCCTGGTAGATAAGACGATTAACCTTTATCGATTGGGAAGAAAAATGGCTGAAGGCAAACTGTGCAATAGAACGCCCTGTAATACCAAAGAGCAGCTTCAGGCGCTGCTAGACGACAAAAGCGGCAAGCAATACTACGCCGAAATGGACCAACTGAACGTTGACCATGAAAAGTTGGCCACCGTTTTCAAGAACACGCTGAAATCCCGGCTCAAGACCTGGCTGGAGATCTGCGCCCATTGCGGCATGTGTGCGGAGAGCTGTTTTTTCTATCTGGCCAACGACAATGACCCAGAGCAGGTTCCGTCCTTCAAGATCCAGGACACCCTGGGGCAACTCGTCAAGCGCAAAGGCAAGGTGGACAATGCCTTCATGCAGTACTGCATGGACACGGCCTGGGGCAAATGCACCTGCTGCAACCGGTGCGGCCAGTATTGTCCGTTCGGGATCGACATGGGCATCATGTTCGGCTACCTGCGCGGCGTGTGTCATTCTCAGGGGTTCGTGCCCTGGGAGTTGAAGATCGGCGCCGGCATGCACCGGATTTTCAGGGCCCAGATGGACGTTTCCACCGAGGACTGGGTGGAGACCTGCGAGTGGATGGCCGAGGAATACGAAGAGGAGTACCCGGGTCTTGAAATCCCCATGGATAAGGAAAATGCAGACATCATCTATACCGTGAACGCCAGAGAGCCCAAGCACTATCCGGAGGATCTGGCGGAGGCTGCCATATTGTTCCATCTGGCCGGAGAGAACTGGACCGTCCCCTCGGAAGGATGGGAGGAGACGAGCCTGGCCATGTTCGCCGGCGACTGGGAAGCGTGCAAGATGCAGGTGGAGTCGGTCTACGCAGCCATGCGCCGGCTCAATCCCAAACGCATGGTGGTCACCGAATGCGGCCATGCCTACAGGGCCACGGTGATCGAGGGCCCCTACTGGGCGGGTATCGAAACCGGCCAGACGCCGGTACCCAGTTTTCATTACGTGGAGTGGGTGGCCGAGGCGCTGCGCACCGGAAAGATCAAGATCGACCCTGCCAAACGGATCAAGGAGCCGGTGACATACCAGGATTCTTGTAACTATATCCGCAACGCCGGTTTGAAGGACGCCGCCCGGGAGATCATGAGCTATATCGCCGAGGATTTCCGGGAAATGAAACCCAACAAGGAACACAATTTCTGCTGCGGCGGCGGTGGCGGCATGAACGGCCTGGGGCGTTACCGGCAGCAGCGAAACATAGGTCTGAAGGTCAAGCGGGACCAGATCCTTGCCACCGGTGCCAAATTGGTGATTTCCCCCTGTCACAACTGCTGGGACGCTATCCGCGATCTTGAGGAGGTTTACAAGGTGGGCATCCGCTGGTCTTTCCTCAAACCGCTGCTCATCAAAATGGCCATCGTTCCAGACCATCTGAAGGTGCCCGAAGAAGAATAGCGGCTTCGCCGCTATATAAAAGAGAAAGGCCTCACCCGAAGGTGAGGCCTTTCTCTTTTAGTTTCGCAGTTTCATATAAAAGGGTCCCGGGTTGTTTCGGGGCCCTTTTATTCAGCTACTTTTTCTCGAGCCTGCCAGACCGATGGTGTTGAGGGCCGCTTCCATTTCTCCCAGGATGGTGGGATCGTCGATGGTGGCCGGCACCTTGTACTCCTTGTTGTCGGCGATCTTCTGGATGGTGCCGCGCAGGATCTTACCCGAGCGGGTCTTGGGC
>JBDRRP010000091.1:0-11361 GCA_043825735.1 Pseudomonadota bacterium
TTGACGGCGCAGCGTGCTTTTGATGCCGGAATGAATCGTGTCCGGCGTTTTCCAAGCACAGCGCCCGGTTTTTCGATACCGATAGCGATCCCGATTTCGAGGCCACAGCCCAAACGGATAAGTTAGCGCTTATGGGGTTTACCCCCTCCCGGAATCGGCAAAGATTACCGACATCGCCCGGGTTCACCGAGCACGGGCGGGGATCCTCCTTCGCCAAGGCTATGGTGGACAGGTAAACCCCGCACCCTACATAATAATTTTTCACGGCACCCATTTGGGGATGCCACGGTGGGCGCTTTGTCGCAATGATGAACATCATCTTTCCAAACAGAGCGCGCGCCGTCTCTTCTCTGCGTCCCTGCGCCTCTGCGCGAAAACGGTTTTTGCTTTTCTTCGTAGACTTCGTGATCTTCGTGTTCTTCGTGGTTCGCGTATCAATGATGCAGGCAAGGACAACTTGAGGATTGTACA
This sequence comes from Pseudomonadota bacterium, assembly GCA_043825735.1. Taxonomy (GTDB): domain Bacteria; phylum Desulfobacterota; class Desulfobacteria; order Desulfobacterales; family JBDRRP01; genus JBDRRP01. Next base: position 472 of record JBDRRP010000091.1, read on the forward strand.
AAACGCTATTTCGGAAAACGCGCCGCTTCGGCAGCGCCTTGCTGCTGCGGTGGCCGCGTGGCAGGAAAGCCCACCCACACGGGCGGCGATGGTGGATACCGCCAAGGCCCTCATGGAATGGCGCGAGCGCACCGGCGCCACCGGTCTGTGGGACGCGGCGCCCCGGATGGTGACCGCCACCGTCGATGACGGCATGGGCCAGGGGCTTGACCTGATTCACCGCTTTGCCCGCCTGGCCGGTGTCGACCTTCACCCCCTGGGACTGATGGTCCCGGTCGCCGATATTGTGGCCGCGTGCCGCCACCTGCAGCCGGCATGGCTGGGTATGACCGTGCTCCAGTTCGATTCAGAGCCCTTCATCACCGGCATCCGGGCGGCGCTGCCAGCCAGCGTCCGGATCATTGCCGGCGGCCCGCTGTTCAAAGCCGATCCGGATCTGGCCGCCCGCTGCGGCATCGATACGGTCCTTCCCAGCGCTGCGGCCTTTGCAGCGTATCTGCTGGCGTACGGCCCATGAACGCCTCATCGCCGCAACCCCCGCCGACAGCGGGAAATGCCCCCCTCACCCTGAAGGCCGCCCTGGCCGTCGCCTTTCTCTGCATGCTCTTCGGGGCAAACACCGTGGCCATCAAGGTGAGTCTGGAAGGATTGGGGATTTTCACCGCAGCGCTCATTCGTTTTTCCATCGCCGCAGTTGCCATCAGTCTGTGGGCGCTGGCCACAGGCCGGCCGTTCCGGCTGGGACGCGGCCGCATCCGGGAGATGGCGCTCATTTCAGTGATCTTCTCGGTGCAGGTATCGCTCATGTACTGGGGCATCAGCCGCACCCTGGCCTCCAGGGCCACCCTCCTGGTCAACATCCAGCCCTTTTTCGTACTCGTCTGGGCGCACTTCTGGTTGCCGGATGACCGGTTCACCTTACGAAAGATGCTGGGTCTGTTGCTGGCATTCGGGGGCGTGGCGGCCATCGTCCGGGACCCGGCCGCCATCAAGGCCGGTATCACCTCGGGGGATTTAATCATGCTGGGGGCGACCCTGCTGTGGTCTTTCAACGCCATCGCGGTCAAGCGGATCATCGGCCGCTACGAGCCCTTCCACATCGTGCTCTACCCCATGCTGGCCGCCACCGCCGTATTCGCTGTGGAAGCCGCCCTGTGGGATGTGATTCCGGCCGGTCGCATCGACGGCGCCGTGGTGGTATCGCTCGCCTACCAGAGCCTGGTGACCGCCTCATTCGGGTTCGTGGCGTGGAACCATCTGCTCCAGCGCTACGGCGCGGTGAGCGTCCACTCCTTTCTCTTCATCCTGCCGGTGACCGGCGTACTGTTCAGCGGCCTCATTTTAGGCGAGCCGATCACCCTGAGAATTCTGCTCTCCATGGGGCTCATCATGATCGGTCTTTTCGTCATCCACTACCGGCAGCGCAAAACCGTGGAGACCATACCCCTGAGCCGGAATATTTAAAAGTACAGCTTGCCGTAGAGCATGGCGCCCATGTATTTGAAGGTAAAGGCGCCCAGAAGGTTGACGCTGGGGTAGTCGTTGCCCTCGGCCTCCACGTGCAGGTTGAAACTCTCGATGCCGAGACCCACCCCGAAATGCTTGAACCAGTTGTATTCGACGGCACTTTTGAAATCCACGAGAGAGCCCTTGAAGTTGCCCAGTTCCATGTAGAAAACGTCCAGGTTGTTTTTCAGCATCCATTTGGGGGTGATGGCAAAATCGGCGCGCAGCCCCACCACGGGCAAGGGGGCGGTCACACCTTCGGACGTGTGATTGTTGATGGCGCCGGTGGCATTGAGCTCAAAGCTGATTGGGCAGATGAACACCCCAGCCCCAAGGGCCAGGTCCATGCGGTCGTCCTGGAAAAAAGAATAGCTGTAGGCCAGCTTGTAGATGTCCAGGTTCAGTGAGGTCGTCACATCCGAGCCCGTGGGCAGCACGGTGCTGCCGATAGTGATGTCGCGGCCCAGTTTGGCCGCACCGTTGCGGTGTATGGAAAACCAGGTCGCATCGAGCCGGTGGCGCAGGTTGTCGGTGAAGCGCCACATGCCGTCGGTGCGAAACACCGTGGTGGTGCTATCCAGTCCGAAGACTTCTTCCGCATCGATGCTGACGCCGATGCCGGGCGCCCCGATGCGCACTTCGCTGTTGGTGCCCGACAGAAACGAGCCCAGCGTAATGGCGCCCTTGGCCCAGGGTTTCCCCTTGCCGGTGGTGGCTTCATCCGCATAGGCCATCACCGCAAGGGCCAGGACGCTGAAAACCGCCATCTTCATAATGAGAAATTTTTTCATTTGCTGCCTCCATGAACTCTTGCGACATGTTATTGGCCTGAGAGCGCCATCAGCTCACCCGTAAAACCACCCTACAGGCGATCAAAGGCGCCGGGTATCAATGCGTCCGCTTTGCGGAGATTCCGGCTTGTTACGGGGCTATCCACTTTGATGCATTCGCAAAAAATCAATTTTCTCGCGAAGACGCCAAGCACGCAAAGAAAAAGTTATTCATTATCAATTTGTTAACTTTGCGATCTTTGCGGCTTTGCGAGGGATTCCGACTTTTTACCGGTTCATCAACTTTGATGACCATGTAAAAAGTCTGAAATCACCACGGAGGACGCAGCGGACACCGAGATAGCCCATTAATTATTAAGCATACTCTCTGCGTTCCTCTGCGATCTCCGCGGTTCAAAATCATTTTTTTCGGCGTTCCTCGTGCGGCGCCAGTATCACTGGCCCAGCCAGTAGACGAGACCGGGCAGATCGAGAACGCTCACTGTCAGAAAAAGCGTATCCCCCGCCCTGTGAACGATATCGCGGGCGCCGAAACCTATGCGCAGCCGATTCTTGAGCAGATTGGCATGCACATCCAACCCGAAAGTGGTCTGATCCCCGGTTGCCGGGTTCTCCCAGTCATGGTAGGCGGCCGGCGTGATCCCCCAGCCCGAGAAAATCCACGTGTCCGCCATTTTGGTCAGGTCAAGACCGAGGACGCCGTAGTTTTTACGGGCAGCATCTGTATTGGATTTGAACAGGCCGCCGGTGAACCCCAGCCCCATGCGAACCCCTGCAGTGAAGTCATCGATTCGCCATGTGGGCTGCCAGAATACCAGGATATCGCCTTCCGACAGGTCAAAGGCGGCTTCATATGGAATGATGTTTCGCCAGAACCAGGAATCGGGTGCCGTCGATGGGGAAAAAGAGAACGGCGGGTATTTATAGGTGGCGGTTCTGAGCGCCAGAGCGCCGGCCCCCATCAGGCCCGTATTGGCCTTTTCCTGTTTCACAGGGTCGGGTTCACGGGCGCGGTAGACGGCTTCCGACTGTTTTTCGAGGTAAACCAGGCGCGCGGTTGCGCGGTCGACCAATTCTGTTGACCAGTATTCCGGATCCGCCATGATCGCGGTCAACAAAGACGCACCGCCGTCAGTCGATGGGGCCGGCTTGAACCCTTCTGCCTTGAGGAACTCAAAAAATACGCGCTCGGTCGACAGCAGCCCGTCCGAGGTGGCGTCGCCTCGCCCGGCGGAAATATAGGTCTTGCTGAGCCCCTCGAAAATGATTCGGGTATCGCGATCCTCCGGCGGCATCGGATCATAGGCCCAGCGCAGGCCCCCTTCCTTGCCGAATTCCTGCCGGGCCACCAGCGCGAAAGCGTATCGGCTCTTGGGATTGTCGGCCATGCCCAGCAGCGTGAAAAATTGCTGGCTCAGCCGGTCGCGGCAGGCCTGGCGCTGGGAGTGCTGATCCTCACCGGGATAATTCCCTTCGCACTGACTATCGGCAAGCGCCATAATGGCATCGCTGACGCCTACAAAATAATCGTATTCACGGAACTTATAGTCCAGAAACGCCCCGAAAGAGTCGAGCAGCAGCGCGGTGATGGGGCCGCCGCGGCTGGTGACGTGCATCAATCGGTCCGAGTCCGGCGACATCGCCGACCGCCGGATATCGTTTTTGAGGTTTGCCTCTTCGGGAAGCACTTTTGCGGAAAGCGCCACCAGCGTATCGGCCAGTTGCCTTCTCAATCTCGATGCGTCGATGGTGCAATCGGAAACGATGGCCGGCTCGGCAGCGGCCGGTGGCGGCTGGCATGAAACGGCGATGTCCGCCTTCAGCAGGGCCTGCTCGCTCAGGGGGGCGCGGATGGGGACAATCCGGTGGGAGTGGGTCAGCGCCATGAGCCGTGCGGCATATCGCAGGCGGTCGCTGCAACCCGGCTGTTCATCAAAAAAAAGCAGCTCCGAATCACATCGCATGCCCGGCCGGTTGGCATCGATGGCATCGGCCATCTGGCGGCTTAACTGGGAAAGATTCAGCCGCCAGTTGTCACTGGTCAACTCCCGGTAGAGTTCATAGCGCCGGGCGGTTCCGATGGCGCCGCCGAGAACGACCGTTTCAGAGCCAAAATCGTGAGTCATCGTCCGGCAGGCCTCGGGAGGGTTTTCGCCGCCGCAGGCCCGCGCTTCCTCCGGCACCGCGGTCTCATACCGCTCCCGGTTGGGATCGAGATAAATATATTGGACCGGCAGCGGCTTCTTCCGGTATCCCGCACTGGATTCAGAAAGCCGGCGCGCCAGACCGATGGGCAGGTTGTCAAACAGGCCGCCATCGGCAAATTCGGCTTCCTCCAGTGAATACCCGTCCGGGCAGACCAGTGCGGCTTGCGGCTTGCCGCCGGTTCCCGCAGGAGACGACGCGCCGGCGCCGTCAGCCGGTGACATGATTTTTTTCCGGCAGTATTGCAGGCGTTTGCGTCCGAACCCGCCGGGGAAGGCGCTGGTCGTCATCAACGCATCCACGACCTGTTGATCCGAGATGGAAAAGGGCGTGCCATCCACAGGCCAGGGCATGAGAATCATTGCCGGGTCGGTCAGAGACGGGTAGTCTCCGGGATCGAAAAAAAATGAGGCACTGCCGTCCGCACGGGTTCGCAGTTCAAGAGGGATGAAAAATCGCTGGTTTTCAACGGCAATGCCGCTGATCAGCATGGTATCGGGCTTGACCCGGGTTACCGTAAGCCCAAGGGGCACCCGCAACCCGGGCCGGAATGTTCCTGGCCGTCGCCACTTTTGAGCCACCTCCCAGGCGACCGCGACAAGGTCTTTTCGAGAGAGCAAGGCGTCATCGGGTGAGTACTGGGGAGAGTCCGCCGTGGGCGGCAAGAGCCGGTTCACGTCGGGGGTCAACCATACATCCCGGAAAATATTGTCATCGATACGATTGGCGAATCCGCCGCGGTTTTCCGTGTTCACCGACCAGGCCAAAGCGGCGAGCAGTGTGTTGATGCCGCCGGCCGATGCCCCGGCGATGCTGGAGATTTCAATGGGTTTCGGCGCGCCGCCCGGCGCCCAGTCTTTGGCGCTTTCGGTCTGGCGCAGGACGTCGATCAGCCCCCAGATCAGTCCGGCTTCGTATGCGCCCATGCTGGCCCCGCCGCTGATGGCCAGGGAAATTCGATTCGGCGGGGTTTCGGCCGCTACAGGCAATGCGCAACAGAGCGATAACACGAGTATCAGACTAATCAGGACTGACATAAAAGGCCGGATTTGCATGCTGAATCCTCTTTTGCGGACGGGAAGTTTGACAAACTCGCAAAAAGTCTGAAATCACCACAGAGGACGCAGAGAGCGCAGAGATAATTTATAAATGGCATAGACTCTCTGCGGTCCTCTGCGGTCTCTGGGGTTCAAAATTACTGTTTATGGATGGATGCTAGTTGAGGCCTCCCACGGCGATACCGACACGGCGGTTGAGTTTACGGCCTTCTTTGGTCCCGTTGTCGCCCACCGGGTTGAGTTCGCCGTACCACAGCGTCACGATCCGGTCGGCACCGATGCCGAGTTTGTCCACCAGGTAGCTTTTCACGCTGTCCGCGCGCTTTTTAGAGAGCGCAAGGTTGTACTGCGCATCGCCGGTGCTGTCGGAAAAGCCGCCGGCCGCCACAAAGGCGTCCGGGTTGATTTTCAAAAACTCTCCCAGCAGCGCCAGTCTATCATTATATTCACTTTTAATGACGGCGCTGTTGAAATCAAACAGCATGTCATCGGTGACCAGGCCGACCACCCGCGTGACAGGTACCAGCCGCTCATAGGAGGAGGCCTTTACCGTAAATAAGGCGCCGCTGAGATATAGGGGGTTTGCCAAAAACGTCGTCATCGGAATCACCCGGGAGGCGGCGTTGATCTTGGCAACCGCGTTAAGGAGCTTCATCTCTTTGTCCGCGGTGGCGCTGCTGATCAGATAGAAGCGGACATCGTGATCCTTGGCAATTTCCTTGGCAATCGTCAGCGGAGACGTGAATCCGGTTTGCTTGGTGAATATGCCGTCGGTAAACATGATGACCGCCGTTGATCCGGTAAGGCCGGAAACCGTTTTTTTCAGGCCGAGCATGCAGGTTAAAAGGTTTGTCGGCCCCTCGCCTTTATCCGGCAGTTGGTCGATGGCCGCTGCAAACTTTTCACGGTCATACGGCTGCACGGCGTAAATTTCTTCGTAGGTGCCGAGCAGGGTCTTAAAGTTGGTGTAGTTGAAAAGCCCGGCCTGATAGCCCAAATCCGGCAGCCAGGAATTACGGTCCTTCAAAAAATCCTTGGCGGCCTTGATTTTAGATATGTTGGTGCCGGGAACATTCTGATTGGTTGAAGCTGATGAGTCGAACAAGACAACGACATTGTCTACGGTCTTAATCAGGTCGGTTACGGTCACCGTTTCCTTTTCCATCATCGTACGGGTGACAATCTGAAACGCCTGCACCTGGATCGCAGTGAAAAGCAAAACCAGGCCAACCATCGCACTTAAGGTAAAAATACTTTTTTTCATGATGCGCCTCCTTTTGATTATCTGCCAAACGCATTTTAACACCTAATGAGCCAAAAGTTGACCTTTTACTTTAACCCGACTTCCTTCATTGCCTGCTTGCAGCGCCCGCTGACCTTTGCATCGTTTTTCTCAAGACACTTCGCCAGGCGGCCCTCTCCGGCGGGAACGCCGCTGCAAAGGTTGGTAAGATCCTCCCGGCACTCGTTGACCACATCGCTCAATTTTTCCCTCCTCATGAATTTGTTTGGCATCTTTTTTTCGAGTGTACATGTTATCATAAACCGCTTTGGATCATTACTCCTTATCATTTGACCGTGTATCCCTTTCCCTCAATCTTTACGGCGGAAGGGCTTCTACCGTCAGCAGCGGCAGGTGAAGCTCATAGAGTTCGTTCAGGACCCCGGACAGGGCCGCCTGATCACTCAGGTGACCGACCAGAATCGTCATCGGTTGACTGTCCGCCGTAAACGCACGAGTAATGACCATGCCGCCCAATTGATCCGACAGGCTGTCGTCGATATGGCCCTTTACACGGATCCGATAGACGGCGGGCTTTTCAAATGTCACATTTTTAGCCTGCTGTTCGACTGACATGGGCCCTCTCTATTTGTGATGGGTTCAGCGTTGTCGCCGTAAATGGATGTATAGACGGTAACCCATAGGGGCCGACCCGTCATCCCCCGAAAGTTGTAAAAAAGGTGTATTTTTGCTGAAACGCTTGGCGTGAAAAGCGGTGTTAAACCTGTGATTCGATGGGCAGCATTTGCATGAATCCCTTCCAGCCGTTCCCAGAAACGGGTAAAGGTGCCTGGAAAACAGGTCATTGAATACCACTCACCCTCGAACGTCTTGATTTTTCCTTGTTGATACCATATGGGAGCCGGTCAAGACAGCCCCTATCTATATACCCATTTCCTGCACACCAACAGCCTCACCCATCGTGCTCATATTAATGGTGTCGCAAGGTTGTCTGCCTATTTATACAAAACGACATAAATCCTTGCGCATCAACATTGAGGAGAACTTTACCCATGGGAAATGAGATGTCACAACTCAATAGACTCAAGGACGCGGGTCCTCTGGACGGTCCGAACACGCTTGCCGCTGGAATACCGCGCCTTCAGAACCTTAGCGACGCAATTACCCAGCACGGCACGGAGATGGCCACGGCCCTGGCAATACTGATTTTTGGCCTCCTTGCCGTCAGAGTGATTGACAAGGGCCTGCGCAAGGGACTGCGCAGGCTGCTGCCGACAGCCAAATTCGTTACGGTTTTCTGCAACACCGTATATATCGTTATGGTCGCCGTCGTGATCACCGCCGCAGCGGTGGCGCTCGGGTCCCGCCCTTACAATATCATCAGGGTGCTCACCATCTTTTTACTGGCCACAATCGGCCTGATCATTTTTTTAAAACCCTTCATCCCCTCCATGCCATTCAAAGTAGGCAATACCGTCAAGGCGGGCGATCTGCTGGGCAAGGTGGAAGCCATCACGTTTCTCAACACCCGCATGCGAACGTTTGACGGGAAGACATTTTTCGTACCCAACCGGAAAATCCTCAACGAAATCGTCATGAACTACCAGTTCAACCCGACCCGGAGGATAAAAATCGATGTGGGCATCCGCTACGACCAGGATCTGCTCAAGGCCAAACGGGTGATGGAGGCGGTGATGACTTCGGACCCTCGCGTGAAGACCAAGCCGGGCCCGATGGTGTATGTCCTCAACCTGGGCAGTAATTCCGTAGATCTGGGAGGCCGCTGCTGGGTCGACAACAACGAATACTGGGTTGCCAAATGCGACCTGCTGGAAAAAACCAAACTGCGCTTTGACTACGAAGGCATTAAATTCGCATTTCCGCAACTGGATATCCACATCGATGGTGGCAAATCTCCGGCCAGTGCCAGTGGTTGTTTACACGCAGGCGGACAAACGCGCATGAATGAGCCCGTAATTGCCGAAGAAGAAAATATCTGACAAGGTGAACCAATGAAAATTGCCGAGGGACTGAAAGTCATCGAAAATGGATTGATTCGAAAGCCAAAGGGGTTTCGGGTCAAGTTTCAAAAGCGGACCGAAAGCGGTATCGAGCCCGCCCACTCCCCCCCCTAGAAGATGCTCCGATGAACTCGGATGTCACTGCCTGGCGCTATGCCTGGAAACTGTGGCAGGCAACCCAGGCAGCGTCGGATGAAGGCGCGCCAGGCGCCCTTTACAACATTACCGTGGTGGACGAACAGGACAGGGCGATTCGATTCTATGGTACCGGTGAGTTTGAGATTTACAACCCGCACAGTGAAGACGCAAGGGGCCTTAACATCCCAGAGATGGCGGTTTGAAAACCAGTGCATCTTTGAACAGGTCTGACGACAGCGCACTGCCCGTGTTTTTGGCGGCCGCATCTTGTGGCATGTGCGGGATCCACAAACAATTTGAATGGCATAATGGAACGACCGGACATGATGCGGACCGGCGCGACTGTTTCTTAGGTCAAGATTGGAGCGTTCTGGATGAAATTGAAGATTGCGGTTATTGGACTATTCCTATTTTGTGCAACCCAGGCGCTCGCCGCTGAGTTTGGCAGCCCGGGCGGACCGGAACCAGCCAACCTCGACCAGGCGAGTGCTTTTCTGCGCACCGACCCCGTCGATCTGGAACTGCTGATCAGTTTCGGCACATCCAAGGGGGGATCGGCCGGCCATCTGGCGTTGGCGGTGCGGGGTCAGATTCCCGATGATGATCTGGTTTACTCCGCCAATTTCTATGCGGACCGGACGTCCGAGCACGCCAGCGGCTTCTACACACGGGATCTGATGCTGCGCATCCCTAAAATGGAATATCTCTTCAAGACGACGTCATCGCTGGGCGAGACCGCTTCCTTTGGCCTGGACTTTGGCGAGATCTACAAGCGGGCGGTGATCGGCGTGCGTGTTTACGGTGTGCCGGCTCCAGAAACAGCGGCGCTGGTCGATTTCTTTAAACGCATCAATGACGATTACCACCGGCAGGCCAAAAACACCGAGTACCACACCGGCAAAATCACCTACGACTACATGCAGCTCAACTGCGCCAAGACCATCGGCTCCGCATTCAAGTTTGGCGCCGGTTACACGGATCTGGATGTTTCCAACCCGGCATTACTTACCGGGCTTCGGGCGGCCAATGCCGTCAGGGCCAACATTCCGACCGAAATGGCGATAAGGCTGATCAAGCAATGGAATCAGCGCGGCTATGGCATGGATGTGGTGCTTTATAAAAAATATGAGGCGTCGACCTATGTCGATCCGCACGAGGCGGAAAAAGTCCAGTTCAAGGATTTGCCCAATCGCTTTCCCTCCGTGCTATCCCTTGATTTCCGTCGCGAACAGGGCGCCTACGAGGATTTCGACAACCTATTCGCCATGTATCTGCTCTACAACATGGGCAAGTACAGCATCCGGGTGAACGCGCAGACCCTGCTGCTCGAAGTGGAGAAAAGCAAGCGTCCAATGGCTTACCGTGAAGCCGCCGAACTGGCTACCCGGAATGCGACGGCAGACAGCGAAGGATTCCTGCGGCGTAGTCTGTTTGAGCCGCAGGGACGAAAAATCGGCGATCCGGTGGACAACACCCACCTGTATAATTTTACCGAGGAAAGCGCCCGGTAACGTTAGCCTGGAACGCTTGGCCCATCGATTCGGAACCGCCGCAACCAACACCCGTTCTCGCGGTAGAGACGCCAAGATTTGCGGGAAAAGATAAACGTCCAACATCGAATGAAAACCAGTGCTCTCGCAAAGACGCAAAGCGCGCAAAGAACTGCAAGTTTGCTAAAAGCGGTTGTCATAAGTATGTCCCGAATAAGTTCCGTCGGACCCGTTGTCATCCCGAACTTGATCCGGCATCCAGATTCACCACTCCATCTTTTGTGTCATCCCGGCGAAGGCCGGGATCCGTGCGCCTGCGAGCAGGTGCAATCAGTGAGGTGAGAGTCCTCACCCGGGAGATGCCCGTTCCCGGTAGCTGAAGGTAACTGCGTCACCGTGAGGTGGGGTGGAGAGCAACCGGAGGCGAACACGCAGTCC
>JBDRRP010000092.1:0-94425 GCA_043825735.1 Pseudomonadota bacterium
GTGAAAAAGGGGGAAACCGTGGTGGTGCTCGAAGCCATGAAGATGGAAAACGCCCTGCCGGCGCCCTGCGACGGCACCATCGCCGCCGTCAACGTGAAAAGCGGCGACAACGTGGCCAAGGGCGCCGTGCTGGTCGTTATCGGGTAGATGGATCGGCTGAGGGCATAAGGTAAAGGGTGGCGGGTAGGGCGGGTAACTATACCCGCCCGCGCCAAAAAAATATTCACCACGAAGAACACGAAGGGCACGAAGCGAAACTTCTTGTAATGCAGTTCTCTGCGTCTTTGCGCCTCTGCGCGAGACTTCGGTTTGGATTTCCTTCGTGCACTTCGTGGTTAAATCAATACGTTCGCGGTGAACCAGCAAAAAGGGGAAGACGCGTGAAAATTCATGAATATCAGGCAAAAATGCTGTTTCGAAAATTCGGTGTCCCGGTTCCCGAGGGCGGCGTGGCTTTTTCCGTCAAGGAGGCCCTTGAAGTCGCCGAAGGCCTCGACGGATTTCCCGTGGTGGTCAAGGCACAAATCCACGCCGGCGGCCGCGGTAAAGGCGGGGGGGTCAAGATCGCCAAAACCAAGGACGATGTGACCCATTTTGCCGGTGCGATCCTCGGCATGACCCTGGTGACCCATCAGACCGGACCCGAAGGCCGTCTGGTGAAAAAGGTCCTGGTGGAGCAGGGGCTCAATATCGTCAAGGAACTCTATCTCAGCATTCTGCCGGACAGGGCCTCGGCCACCCATCTGATCATGGCCAGCCAGGCTGGCGGTATGGACATCGAAGAAGTGGCGGCGACCACTCCGGAAAAACTCATCAAGGTGCACGTGGATCCGCTTGTGGGGATCCAGGGTTATCACTGCCGGGAAGTGATGTTCGCGCTGGCCATCCCCGCCGCCGCCATGAAGTCTTTCACCCAGTTGCTCACCAACCTTTACAAACTATTTGTCGCCTACGACTGCTCCCTGCTTGAGATCAACCCGCTGGTCATCACCGCCGAACACGCCGTGCTGGCTTTGGATGCCAAGGTCGACATCGACAGCAACGCGCTGTACCGGCACCCGGATGTCCAGGAATTCCGGGATCTGGATGAAGAAGATCCGCTGGAGGTGGAAGCCTCCAAGTACAATCTCAACTACATCAATCTGGACGGCAACGTGGGCTATATGGTCAACGGCGCCGTGCTGGCCATGGCGACCATGGACATCATCAAGCAGGCGGGCGCCGCACCGGCCAATTTTTTGGATGTGGGGGGCGGCGCCAGCGCCGAAATGGTGGAAAACGGCTTCCGCATCATTTTGAGCGATCCCAACGTCAAGGGGATTCTCATCAACATCTTCGGCGGAATCCTGCGCTGCGACGTGCTGGCCCAGGGCGTGGTGGAGGCGGCCAAGAAAACCAACATCACCGTGCCGGTGGTGGTGCGCATGGAAGGCACCAACGTGGAGGAGGGCCGCCGCATCCTGGCGCAGTCCGGCCTCAACCTCACGACGGCCGTGGACCTGAAAGACGCCGCCCAGAAGGTGGCCGATCTCGTGGCATAGGCGCAGCGGTCTTGGATCCGTTTTAACGGGAACGGCCAAGGCGCGTCGACGGCGGGAGTATTTACGACCATTAAAACACTACAGCGAGGATAGAATCGTGAGCATATTCGTGAGCAAGGATACCCGGCTGCTGGTTCAAGGCATCACCGGCCGGGAAGGTCAGTTTCACACGAGGCAGTGCGTGGCCTACGGCACCAGTGTGGTGGCCGGAGTCACCCCCGGAAAAGCCGGCCAGAAGATGGATGACGTGCCGGTGTTCAATACTGTGCGGGAAGCCGTTGCCGGCACCGGAGCGAACTGCAGCATGATTTTCGTGCCGCCGCCGTTTGCGGCCGATGCCATCATGGAGGCGGCCGACGCCGGGGTGCCGCTCATCGTGGCCATTACCGAGGGCATTCCGGTGATGGACATGATGAAGGTGAAGAACTTTCTCAAGGGACGCTCAAGCCGGCTTATCGGGCCCAATTGCCCCGGGATCATTACCCCCGGCGAGTGCAAGGTGGGGATCATGCCCGGGCCCATCCATCAGCCCGGCGGTCCGGTGGGCGTCGTTTCCCGATCCGGGACCCTCACCTATGAAGTGGTTTTTCAGCTGACCCAGCAGAAACTGGGGCAGACGACCTGCATCGGCATCGGCGGAGACCCGGTCAACGGCACCAATTTCATCGACTGCCTGGCGGCCTTCCAGGATGATCCGGACACCAAGGGCATCGTCATGGTGGGCGAAATCGGGGGTTCGGCCGAAGAGGAGGCCGCCGCGTTCATTGCCGACAAGGTCACCAAACCGGTGGTGGGTTTCATCGCCGGGCTCACCGCGCCGCCGGGCCGCCGCATGGGGCACGCCGGCGCCATCGTCAGCGGCGGCAGCGGCACGGCCCAGGGCAAGATCGCGGCCATGCGCGAAGGCGGCATCCACGTCTGTGAAAACCTCGGCACTCTCGGAGAACTCTGCGCCGACGTCTTCAGATAAATTCGCCAAACAGCCGGCGAATTTATATATCACTGCAAAGGCGGTCCGCTCGGGTGCGGTCCGCCTTTGGTCGTATGGGCAGGGCGAACACAAGGTTCGCCCCTACATGCCATGACGAGACCGGGAGATGACGTGGGTGTTTGGCCGGGGTTTGCGGATACCGGTGATGGCGGGAATGCCGGGTTCGGGATCACCGCGTTTAACCGCAGGGGCGAATCTTGGGTTCGCCCAGGGCTTGACCCGGCAGCCACCTTGCCTTTGCGGCGGGATTCCATTAAGGAGAGTCCACTATGCACGAGATGGGAATTGCACTGGAGATCATCGATATCGCCCGGGCGTCCATACCGCCCGACATGCCGGATGCCGTGGTGGCCCGGGTGAACCTCAAGGTGGGCAAACTCTCGGCCATCGTCCCGGAAAGCCTCCGGTTCTGCTTTGAGATTGCCGCCAAGGAGACGTCCCTGGCCGGCGCAGATCTTCATATCGAGGAAGTGCCGGTGACGGCCCGGTGCGAGGACTGCGACAGGGAGTGGGTTATCACCGAGCCGGTGTTTTCCTGCAACGCCTGCGGCAGCGGGAAAATCAAGCTGCTCTCGGGCAAGGAACTGGACATCGTATCCATCGAAATTTCCCAAGAGGATGACTGACATGCTGCATCCCGATTCACCGATCCGCATCTTTTACCACAAGGGGCATTCCCATGGTGGTGGCACCGATCACGGCCACGATCACGGCCACGATCACGATCATGATCACGATCATAAGCATGATCGTGAGGGTGCCAGAACCCGTGAGATCAAGGTCGTTCGAAACGTTCTGGACGCCAACAACCAGATGGCCGCAGCGCTTCGAAAGAAGTTTGCCGACAGTGGGGTGTTCGTCATCAACGTCATGAGCTCTCCGGGCTCTGGAAAGACCACTACCCTGATCCGGGTGCTATCGTCCCTGATGCCGCAGCTGCGCTGCGGGGTCATTGTGGGCGATATCTGCTCCACCCATGACGCCGACAAGCTGGCCACCAGCGGGGCCCCGGTGGTCCAGATCAATACCGACGCTTTCGGCGGCGACTGCCATCTGGCCGCCCATGTCATCGACACCGCCGTGGCGGGCATGGATCTGGGCGCGCTCGACCTGCTGGTGGTGGAAAATATCGGCAACCTGGTCTGCCCGGCGGAATTCGACATCGGCGAAGATCTGCGCATCGTCATGCTCAGCGTCACCGAAGGCGAAGACAAGCCCATCAAGTACCCGCTCATGTTTCGGGTCTGCGAGGCGGCCATTATCAACAAGATCGATCTTTTGCCCTATCTCGATCTGGATCTGGCGACCGTCAGCGGCGCCATCCATCAGATCCACCCGGGAATTCCGTTGTTTCCCGTCTCCGCCAAGACGGGCGAAGGGCTCGGCGCCTTCTGCGATTGGTTGGCGGCCCAGGTGCGTTCGAAGATGGAACGAAAATGAATCTATACCGAAACTGGTTTCTCGCCAGCCGTCCCTGGTCCTTTTCCATGACGGCCATCTCGGTGGGCGTCGGAAGTGCCATGGCGGCAATCGATGGGCCGTTTTCCTGGGCCCTGTTCCTTCTGGCCCTGACCAGTGCCGTTTTTCTGCACGCGGCCACCAATCTGATCAACGATTACTATGACGTGAAAAACGGTATCGATACCGTTGCGTCTGCCACGGCCCAGTACCGACCCCATCCCCTGGTGGAGAACCTGCTGCCGGCCGAACAGGTGCGCTGGGTCGCCTACGGGCTTTTCACGATTGCGGCAGCCATTGGTCTGTACCTGACCGCCGTAAGCGGGCAGACGGTGTTCTGGATCGGATTGATCGGACTTCTGGCCGGACTGACCTATACCGCGCCGCCGTTCAAGTACAAGTACGTCGCCTTGGGGGAACTGTCCGTGTTTCTGATGTGGGGCCCGCTGATGGTGGAAGGGGCCTTCTTTGTCCAGCGGCAAACCCTCAGCGTCATGGCCCTCTGGGTTTCGCTTCCCTTCGGTGCATTGGTGGCTCTCGTTTTGCTCGCCAACAACATCCGCGATATCGACCACGACCGCAGCCGCCACATCCGGACCCTTGCCATCCTTTTTGGACGCAAAGGGGGGCTGTATTGCTATCTCCTGCTGATGGTGTCCGCGTATGCGGGAATCGTGGCTCTGGCCGGCGCTTTGACGCCCTGGGTGCTCATCATTTTCCTTACGGTGCCCCTTGCAGTTCGTCTGCTGCGCCAGATGATCCGGGAAGTTCCCAACGATGCCGACGCCCAGACGGCCAAGCTGGATACCGCATTCGGTGTGCTGCTGGTGGCTTCCCTGGTCTTGGAAGGGCTTTTCAGATGAATCCGGCGACAACTCGGTCACGGTGGGTGTGGGCGACCGCAGCCCTTGCCGCTGGATTTTGGTTTGCCTCGTTTTATCTGAGTTTTTCCAACTTCTGGATCAAGATCGCGACCTCCGCCGCAACCCTGGCCGCCGTGTCCCTGTTTATTCAGCCGCCCCGGGAAAGGCCCCGCATCCAGATCCGCGATATTGTTCTGGGTGTGGTCTCCGCGGTGGCATTATGGTTCATTTTCTGGACCGGGAAAGCGATTTCCACGGAAATCTTTCCTTTTGCGGGGCATCAGATTGGTGCCATATACGGAAAAGGAGAAGGGTTTTCTCGCTGGGCGGTGTTTTTTCTGCTGCTGCTGGTCACCGGCCCAAGCGAGGAGATTTATTGGCGGGGGTTTCTCCAGAAAAACCTCATGCAGCGCTACGGCAACCGCCAGGGATGGATGCTCGCCACAGCCATCTATGCCGGCGTTCATATCTGGTCGCTGAATTTCATGCTGATCGGGGCCGCAGCCGTTGCCGGCGCTTTCTGGGGGCTGATGTACTGGCGTTGGGGCCGCCTGGCGCCGGTGATCGTTTCCCACGCACTGTGGAGCGCGGTTGTCTTCGCGGTCATCCCCATCCCCTGATATCTTCACCAATTGCCGTGAACCATGAGTGTAAGCAAGTGGCTGTTGACGAGCGGGTTTTGCTGTATTACGATCATCTAAAAACGTAATACAGCCGATAGGAGACAACCATGCAAGTCAGCTTGAGAGTCCCTCCCGAAACGAGTGAACAGCTGGAATCCTTGGCGGAAAAAACCGGTAAAACAAAAACCGCTTTGATTCTGGAGGCATTGAAAGAAAAATATGAGTTGGTAAAGGACCGTACACAGCTTGTTCGAGATCTGGCGGGTTGGATGCCGGTGGAAGAATGTGATGCGTTGCGCACTGCTGTTGCCGAGTTCGATGCTGTGGATGACGAGGACTGGCAATGAAGCTGGTGATAGATACTAATATCTATTGCGACTTTGCCGAAGGCGTCCCCCAGTCCGTGGATGTAATCGCAACCTTGGGACGCGACCTGTACCTGCCCGCCATCGTTATCGGTGAATTGTCTTACGGCTTCATGAAAGGCAACCGGCGGGAAGCAAATGAGCGAAAGCTCGATGAAATCATTCGATTGCTGGATATCACGATCGTTGACGCCACACGGTCAGTTGCCTCTAAATACGGTCTGATCTACCTGTCTCTAATAAGGAATGGTCGAAAAATTCCTTTGAATGACGTATGGATAGCGGCTTGTTGCATGGAGATCGGGGGGACGCTGCTAACCCGTGATCACCATTTTGATCAGGTCGAACAGATTGATAAGATTATCTTATAACAGGGTATTTTTTTATAAAAATCAGTGCCGCAGCCGGGGTTTCGGCTGCGGCACTGATTTTTTAGTGGCAGACCGCCCCGTCTTTCCAGTAGGGGGAGAGCTGTCTGAGGCGTGCGATGATGGGGGGCAGCTTTTCCAGGACAAGATCGATGTCTTTTTCGGTGTTGTAGATGCTCAGGCTGAAGCGGATGGAGCCGTGGGCCGAGGTATAGGGGACACCCATGGCGCGCAATACGTGTGAAGGCTCCAGCGAACCGGACGTGCAGGCCGAGCCCGAGGAGGCGCAGATGCCGAATTCGTCCATCATCAGGAGAATGGCCTCGCCCTCCACGCTGTCGAAACCGATGCTGGTGGTATTTGGCAGGCGGTTTTCGATATCGCCGTTGACGGCGGCGCAGGGGATTGTCTCCAAAAGCCCTTTTTCCAGTTTGTCTCGCAAGGCCCGCACCCGCGTGTTTTCTTCGGTCATCATGGCCGCAGCCAACTCGGCCGCTCGGCCAAGACCGATGATTGACGCGGTGTTCTCGGTGCCGCCGCGGCGACCGTGCTCCTGGTGGCCACCGATGAGAAAGGGGGCGAACTTGGTTCCTTTTCTCACGTAGAGGGCGCCGATGCCCTTGGGGGCGTGCAGCTTGTGGCCGGAAAGCGCCAGCATGCTCACCGGGGTTTTTTTCACGTCGATGGGGACTTTGCCCACGGCCTGTACCGCATCGGTGTGAAAGGGGATGCCCCGGCCGGTGACTTCCGCGGCCAATTCGTCGATGGGGAAGATGACGCCGGTCTCGTTGTTGGCCCACATGACGCTCACTACGGCCGTGTCGTCCGACAGGTGCTTGACAAGGTAGTCCACATCCAGCCGTCCCAGGTGGTCCACCGGGACAGCAGTCACCCGGTAGCCCTTTTTGGAAAGGTGCTCGCCAAGGTTTTTTACCGCCGGATGCTCGACCCGCGTGGTGATGATGTGCTTTCGATCCGGGTGCGCCTCCAGGGCGGCCCGGATGGCGGTGCTGTCGCTTTCCGTTCCGCAGCTGGTCAGTACGATCTCGCCCGGATCCGCATTGATGAGGGCGGCGATCTTGTCTCGTGCCTCACTGAGATGGCGCGCCACCTGTCCGCCGAACCGGTGCATACTGGAAGGGTTTCCGTAATAGCCGGTGAGAAACGGCATCATGGCCTCGACGACTTCCGGGGCCACCTGGGTGGTGGCGTTGTTGTCCAGATAAATCACGTCCATCAGCGTACCTCCTCAACGATCAGCTCAGGTGTCACCAGTTCACGGAGTTTGCTCTCCACGTAGTTTTTCAGCGTGATCTGCGATTTCTGGCAGGTGGCGCAGGATCCGCGCATTCGGACGAAGACCCGGTGGCCGTCTACGTCGATGAGATCGATGTCGCCGCCGTCCTTTTTCAGCCCTGGCTTGATCTCCCGTTCCAAAGTTTCTTCGATGAGCTTGATTTTTTGGATGTTGGTGAGTCGCGGGGTGACTTTGATTTCCATCCGTTGGATACCGGTGTGCGTGTCGATGATCTCCTGGATCCGGTCGTGGCAGTTGCCGCAACCGCCGCCGGCCTTGACGTAGTCGGTGACTTCCTCGATGGTCTTCAGATGATTTTCCGTTACGGCTCTCTTGATCTGTACATCCGTGACGCCGAAGCATTCGCAGACAATTTCCCCTTCGATCTTTTTTTCCGACTCACCGAGATAGCAGGAGATGGCCTTTTCCAAGGCATCGCGCCCCATCACGGAGCAATGCATTTTTTCCTTGGGAAGACCCCCTAGGTAGTCGGCGATGTGCTCGTTGGTGATCTCCCTGGCTTCGTCCAGGGTTTTGCCGATGAGCATCTCCGTCAGCGCAGACGATGAGGCGATGGCACTGGCGCACCCAAAGGTCTGAAACCTTGCGTCTTTGATTCGTTTGTCATCGTCAAGTTTCAGGTAAAGGGTGAGGGCGTCTCCACAGGCCAGTGAACCGACTTCGCCCACCGCATCCGCATCCTCGATGACCCCCACGTTACGGGGATTCAAAAAATGTTCTTTTGTCTTATCCGTGTACTCCCACATGAGATCCTCCCATCAGGCGGTTCAGAGCGACTAACATCTTGTATTAACATGGCATCATAAATATAGTGGCACTGCGGCAGGGCACTCTGAATCGCTGCGCTGCCAGTTGACGCAACTATTGTAATCACGATCTCCGAAATGAAAAGGGATTTGCCGGGTATCCGGCGCCGGGACTGTACTCATCGTCTCCCGGCCATTGACCGAGGATATAAAGGAGGTGCTCCATGACGGTGCGAAAGGCTTTGCTGGCCGGCAGTTGGTACCCGGGAATCAAATCCGAATGTTTAAAGCAGATCGATGCGTTCATCGCTCCAGCGGGTGCCGATGTCACCGAAGACGTCGCGCGCCGCGGGGGTGTGGTGCCGCATGCCGGTTGGGCATATTCCGGAAGTATTGCCTGTCGGGTGTTTCACGTTCTGGCGCAGTTGCCGCCCCCGGATGCCGTGGTCGTGTTCGGGATGCACATGCATCCATCCGCCACGGCCTGCATCATGACCCGTGGCGGCTGGGAGACGCCGCTGGGGACCGTGCCCATCCACGAAGCATTGGCCAAAGAATTGGCCGGGCGTTTCCGGTTCAACCGTGACCGGGAGCAGGACTTCGCGCGGGACAACACGATTGAGCTGCAGATGCCCTTTATCCGACATTTTTTTCCGAAGACGCCGTTTGTGCCCGTGGGGGTCCCACCGACGCCTGCGTCCTTAGACATGGGGGCCGCGGTGATGGACATTGCCGCGGCCGAAGGGTTTACCGTGATGGTCATCGGCTCCACCGATCTGACCCACTATGGGCCCAATTACGGATTCATGCCCGAAGGCGGCGGGCCCCGGGCGCTCGATTGGGTGAGAAATGACAACGACCGGCGGGCCATCCAAGCCATCCTGGATCTTGATCCCCGGCGCATCATCCAGGAGGGCCTTCAGAACAGCAACGCCTGCTGTTGCGGCGCCGCGGCCGCCGCCGTCGCCGGGGCCGCCGCGGCAGGGGCCATCGCCCCGCGGCTGCTGGCCTATGGTACCAGCTATGACGTCAGTCCCGGCGCGAGTTTTGTGGGCTATGCAGGCATCCTCTTGTAGGACCGATCTCAAGAAAGTCTTCGCGCTTATGCCGGATGCTCCAGCCTTTTGACCGGTGGTTGATTTTCTCGGGATCGATATCGATTGGCACCGTCAGGCCGTCAGCCGTTACGTCCTATCATTTTAGGGCGCGTATCGACAGGCCGCCGATGCCGCCATGGTCCTGCCCACGACGCCAATGGCGATTTCGATAGCGATCCCGTGGGCGTTCATTTTCGCTTTTTCTTCTTTTTAGGTTCTGCAGTAAAGGTTGCGTCGATGGGATGGATGGCGGTGACATCGATTTCGAAGACCGTGTTCAGTTCAAAGGCACCGGTGGATTTCTCGGGGATGGACAGCAGAAAGAGGGGGCTGTTTTTGCTGAACTCCTGCAACCACTGGCGGCGCTGGCTGTCTTCGCCGGTAAGCACCAGCAGTTTGTTGCCGAAGTCCGAGCTGACGCTCCAGGTGTGGTAGATTTTGCCGCCCTGATCAGCCGGCTGGGCCTTGTAGGTCTCCTTCATGAAGGTGACCACATAGTCGTTGGCCCAAGCCGGGGCGGCCGTCACTGACATGAACACGACTGCCGCCAGAAACGCCGTCACCCGCTGCCACCAGTTTTGAGTTTCCATTGTCATTTTCTCCTCTGGGCACCATTAAGCCAGACGGCATCCGGCCGTATGCCTTAAATCAAAACCGTTTTTCGCGCAGCGGCGCGGAGGCGCAGAGAAAAAAATACAATTAAAAAATGCCGAACAGGTCGTTAATGTTCTCTGCGTCCCTGCGTCTCTGCGCGAGATAACAACTTGTTGTTTCTTTACCGGTTCGAGGTGACCCCGAACCATCAGGATCCTCCAATCAAAGGCAGATGCGGCGGCGGCCATGATCATTTGGTCTGCTGCGCCTTTTCTATTTTGGCCCAGGAGTCACGCAGCGTGACCGTACGGTTGAATACCGGGTGCCCGGGCCGGCTGTCTTTGCAATCCGCACAGAAATAGCCAAGGCGTTCGAACTGCCATCGGCTGCCGGGCGCGGCGTCCTTCATGCTGGGTTCCAGGCGGCAGTCGGTGAGGATTTCCAGGCTGGCGGGGTTCAGGTTGTCGGTGAAATCGCCGCCCTCGGCAACGTCATCGGGGGCGGGCGTGTTGAACAGGTGATCGTAGAGGCGCACTTCGGCAGTGATGGCGCGTGCCGCCGAGACCCAGTGGAGTGTCCCCTTGACCTTTCGGCCGTCGGGGGCATCGCCGCCCCGGGTGGCCGGATCGTAGGTGCACCGCAGCTCGACCACCGCGCCGTCAACGTCCTTGATCACCGCTGTGCAGGTGATGAAATAGGCATACCGCAGCCGGACCTCACGGCCGGGCGTCAGCCGAAACCACTTGCGAGGGGCTTCTTCCCGAAAATCGTCCTGCTCGATGTAGATCTCGCGGGAAAATGGGACCTGGCGTGTTCCCCGTTCCGGGAATTCAGGGTGATTGAGGAATTCAAGTTCTTCCACCTGGTTTTCCGGATAATTTTCGATGACCACCTTCAATGGCCGCAGGACGCCCATGACCCGCGGAGCGGTGGCATTCAGATCTTCCCGGATGGTGAATTCCAGCAGTGCCATGTCCACCATGCTGTCGCGCCGGGCCACGCCGATGCGTTCGCAAAACCGGCGGATGGCCTCCGGGGTATAGCCGCGGCGGCGAAGTCCGCTGATGGTGGGCATGCGCGGGTCGTCCCACCCGTCCACGTGTCCTTTTTCCACCAATTGAATGAGTTTGCGTTTGCTCAAGACGGTGTAGGTGAGGTTGAGCCGGGCGAACTCATACTGACGGGGGCGGCTGGGCGTGTCGAGTTGATCCAGGACCCAGTTGTAAAGCTCCCGGTTGTTTTCGAACTCGAGGGTGCAGATGGAGTGGGTGATCCCCTCGATGGCATCCGACAGGCAGTGGGTGAAATCGTACATGGGGTAGATGCACCATGCATCGCCGGTCCGGTGATGGTGGGCATGGCGGATGCGATACAGGGTGGGATCGCGCATGATGATATTGGGGGCGGACATGTCGATACGAGCCCTGAGCACATGCGTGCCGTCGGGAAATTCGCCGACCCTCATTCTTTCAAACAGCGCCAGGTTTTCTTCGACCGTCCGGTTGCGGTAGGGACTTTCCTTCCCGGCCTCGGTGAGGGTGCCTCGGTATTGCCTGATCTCTTCGGCGCTGAGGCTGTCGACATAGGCCTTTCCCTGCCCGATGAGGTCGACGGCGAAGGCATGCAGGCGGTCGAAATAATTGGAGGCGAAGTATTGCCGGTCTTCCCAGTCGAACCCCAGCCATCGCACATCGGTCTTGATGGCGTCGACGTACTCCACATCTTCCTTGGTGGGGTTGGTGTCGTCGAACCGGAGGTTGCAGCGCCCCCGATAGTCTTTGGCGATGCCAAAATTTAAACAGATGGATTTGGCGTGGCCGATATGCAGATATCCGTTGGGTTCCGGTGGGAACCGGGTGGCGATGCGGGTATGCGTGCCGGCGGCGAGGTCGGCGTCGATGATGTCTCTGATAAAATTGGTGGCGGTATCTGTGTCTGCAGATGTCATTGGTCGTGTCCTGTCTTTTTTGCTCGGTGAAGCCTGTTATAGGACGCACGGTCGCACTGCGCCCATCGATGTGTTGGGATGTGTCCGTTGACAGATGCCATGTGTCAATGGACAATAGATATCACATCGTTCCGCCGGGTGCCAGACACAGCCAGTTTACCGGGGCCTGTTTTTCCTTTTGACAATCGGCTGCTTTTTGTGACCAATAGATGAAACTGCCCGCGATTTCTACCTTTTTATACGACACGGGGGAGGTAGGGGTGCCCCTTAACGCCGGCGCCCATGGAGGCCGTCGATGATTTCCGTCCTGCTGCTGCGCAACCAGTACGCCGACATCGAGCGCCTGGCGCATGCGGTGATCGCCTTCGGGGAGGTGAATAACCTGCCCGAGGAGATCGTCGGCGACATTCGTCTGGCGTTGGAGGAGGTGGTTACCAATGTCATGATGCACGGGTATACCGATAACGCGCCTCACGAGATCGAGATCCGGTTTTCAGCCGTGCCCCATCGGGTATCATTCACCGTCATCGACGACGGCCAACCCTTCGACCCCCTGAGCACCGCACGGCGTGATCTGGAAAAGGGATTTGACGATGGAAAGATCGGTGGGCTCGGGATTCACCTTTACACGCAGTTGATGGACACAGTGTCCTACCAGCGGCTCAATGACCGTAACCTGCTGGTGATGGCAAAACGCATCCCCGGCCACCGTACCAGTGACTGACGCAAACGGAAGACGGTGGATGGGAGTACTTTCCGCAAATGCAGCAACGATGAAAGGAGTCCTGTTATGGCGCTGGATGTCACCATTACGCAGAAGGCAGATGGGGCCTACATAGTGTCGCCCATCGGATCATTGGATACGGCCAGTTTTCAAACGTTTGACCAGCAAGTAAAAACCATTATCGACGCCGGAGCGACGTTGGTTGTGCTGGACATGGGCCAGTTGAAGTACATCAGCAGCATTGGGGTGCGTTCCATCATGCTGGTGCGAAATGGCGTGACCAAACGCGGCGGCAAAGTGTTGTTTATGAACCTGCAGCCCCAGATTAAGAAAGTCTTCGACATCATCAAGGCCATTCCATCCATGCAGATTTTTTCCAGCGTAGCAGAGTTGGACGAATACCTGGACGCCATGCAAAAAAGCGTACTGCAGTCTGAAGGAGAGTAGATGCCCGCCGTCGATTTCTGGTGCCGCTTCTGCAACCGCCGGTTCACGCGCGTGGCGTTGCTCGGGGATGATGATGCGCCGTCTCGCTGCCCGGAATGCGGCCGACCGGTGCCACCGGAGGCGCTGCGGTCAAAAAGTCTATTTGATGGGATCGCCGGATTCAGCGCCCTGTCAAAAGACACCAATTGAACCCGATGACCCTGCGGCGGTCTGCCGCAGATCATTGGGAAAAGACGCATCCTGAGCGTGTGCGGTCAGTGGTGCCAGTCGTTACGGCGGCTCGTAAGCACTAATAGCAAGCCCCGGGGATGTCGCATCAGAGGGCTGGCGATGGTAACGGCAGTTTCTTGCGGCAGTCTCCCGAGTAATTGCCGATGAACGCGCCGCATTTGGTATTGAAGAATACCATCGCGGCTTCCACCGTGTCGAATACAATCCAGTCCTGCCGCACGATTTTCTCTCCCCGCCTGCGGATCCGCATGATTTCAGTGTTGCCGTGGTACTCGAAGAAATCATGATGACTGTAGTACAGCTCATGCTTTCTCATTGCCGAATCTCCATCACGGTTTGCGTTAGGGCGCTGCCGAACACCGGTCTTTGACTGATATATCGGTTGGTTGTGCGATAACATGAGCAACTGTCGTGCCATTTTTAAGCGATTTTGATAATATTGTTAAAAAACAGTGGGTTGCGATTATCATCCCGGGAAAGGCTTGCGGGCGGCGGTGATGCACGCGCAGGAGCCGTTAACTTATTGACGGGCCTTTACTTTTTTACCAAAGCGTTGGTACAACTGCTCACAGATGGGCATTGGGCATCGGGAGGCGCTTTTCGGCAGATGGTTTTCGGGCACCCGCTGCGGTGAGCGGCTTTACCGGCACTGATTGCGAAAGGGCAAGGCATGGCAGATCTCTACAAGGTGGTTCTCAAAGGCAAAACCATCCTGGGATGGGCACGGGCCGATGTCGTTGAAAATCTGGCCAAATTGATGAAGATCCACCCGGACAAGGCCAATGATCTGCTTCGCGGCGATCCCTTGATTGTCAAACAGAATGTCGAACACTTTCAGGCAGAGAAGCTCATGGGGGTTTTCCGGGATGCCGGGGTGGATTGCGAAATCATCAAGCTGGCAGCGCCCCTGCCGTCAAAGAAAAAACCCCGGCGACCCGCCAACTCCGTGGAGTGCCCCAAGTGTGGTTATGTCCAGGAAAAGGGGCTCGATGAATGCGGTGGCTGCGGGGTGCTGTTTGCAAAACTGGAAGCGATGGCCGAAGCGGAACGTCAGGCGCAAGCGGCGGCTGCGGCCCCGAAACCGCACTTTCTTGAAGACATCACGCATTTCATCGGCCCCAAGCAGGACTATTACTTAAAACAGGTGGATCTGTTCCGCCAGCGGCAGGGCGGCTTCGTCTGGACCTGGAACTGGGGCGCGTTCCTTGCCGGTTTCTGGTGGTTTTTGTACCGCAAAATGCCCGCGGTGGCAGTGGCGGCCTTCATCGGGTTTTGCATTCCGGGGGTTAATCTGCTCGTATGGATTGCCCTGGGTGGTGTGGCCAACTACCTTTACTTCCAGCAGGCCAAAAAGAAGATCACCCAATTGCGCGAGGCCCATCCCACGGGTGATATCGGCGCGCGTCTGGCTGCTGCCGGCGGTATTGACCGGCGGATTCCGGTCCTGGCCGCCGGACTCACGCTCCTCATCGTGGGCTTGGCGGTGGCCCTGCCGTTTTACACCCACTACCAAGTGGCGAAGCGGCTGGAGCGGATTCCCCGGACAGCCATTTTGAGACCCACCTTCCAGACCTCGGAGGGGTTCAAAGAAGCCGGTACGGCGTGCGTGATTGAGATGCCGGAATATGAGCGGTTCATGCTGCTTACCGTGCACCACCTTTTCAGCCCCGTGGGTGGGTTCGAGAAAACCTATGCCTGGAACGGTATCCGCGCACTGGTCCAGCAGGTCAACGCGACCTCACCCGCCGACCTGGCCCTGGTGGTGTCCACCAAAGAAGTACTGCAGATACCCAAAGCGGCCGCCTTCAACGGCCGCCAGGTCAGTCGCGACCTGGCGGTTTTTCCCCTGCCGGACAGACCCCCGGTACCGGCGTTCCGACTGGCCGTCGCCCTGCCCGCAATAGAAGAGCGGGTGTGGTTGATGGCGTTTGTCGGCAAGGGGGCGGACGCCGGCAGTGCACTCCATGGGGCACGCGTCCGGCAGGCGGATGCCTCAGCGGTGACCATACAGTTTGATGATGCCGATCTTGATCTGACCGGTGCCAGCGGGGCACCCGTTCTCGATGGGTTCGGGGCTCTGGTGGGGGTGCTTGTGGCCGGGGCCGATCAAAACAAGGTGCTTTTCGGCTTCGTCAATCCGGCACCGGAGATTCGATTGCTTATCGAAGAGGGCTTCAAGCTATAAATTCGCCTGAGGCGAATTTATGTGATGTCGCTTTCACGGGATGCGTTGGGGGCCATCGACGGAGGCTTCATCGATGGCGCGCCGGACGCATTGGGCGAGTTCCCGCCGGTCCAGCGGTTTCATCAAGTAGCCTTTGAATCCTTTTGCTGCGGCCTCTTCTTCTGAAAACTTCTGGCTGAACCCCGTGCACATGATGATGGGAATGTCAGGGCGGATGGCCTTCATGCGTTCAGCCAGCATCGTTCCTGTCATGCCTGGCATTTCCATGTCGGTGATCACCAGATGGTAGCGATCCGGCGATTTTTCAAAAGCGGCCATGGCGGCTTCGGCGGCGGTGTGGGCGTCCACACGGTATCCCAGTTTGCCAAGCAGTTGAGCGGCCAGGCGGACCAGCGCGATTTCATCGTCCACGATCAGAATCTGTTCGGTTCCTCGGGCAGGTGCATCGGTGGCCGGTGCCGGGTCACTTTCAGGGGCTGTGGACAGTGGCAGCCAGATCGTGAACCGCGTCCCTTCCTCGCCTGGACTGGTGACGGTGATGTGTCCGTGATGGCCCGTCACGATGCCGTGGACCACCGACAGACCCAACCCCGTGCCTTTGCCCACCGCTTTTGTGGTGAAGTAGGGATCGAAAATTCGGTCCATGACATCCGGGCTGATGCCGTGGCCGGTATCCTGGATCACCAATTCAGCCAGCGGTTGCGCTGACAGGTGGCGGGGCAGCAGGTCGCGAGCCGCCCCCGCTTCGATCTTTCGGAGCCTCACACTGAGCAGCCCTCCGGTGGTTTCCATGGCGTGGGCGGCGTTGGTGCACATGTTGATCATCAACTGGTGAATCTGGGTCGGCAGTGCGTCGATGATGATCGCATTTTCCGGCAGGTCGATATGGAAGCCGATACTGGCCGGAAGGGTCGCCCTGAGCAGATTCATTGATTCACTGATGATTGCGCACAGGTTCAGGGCGCGTTTGACGGGGTCGTTATCGCGGGCAAAATGCAGCAACTGGCTGACCACTTCGGTACCGCGCTGGCAGGCAATGCGGATCTCTTCAAGGCAAGGGCTCAGCCGGTTATCTTCTCCGGCCTCATCCAGGGCCATGTCGACATTGCCCTGGATGATTCCCAGAATATTGTTGAAATCATGCGATATACCGCCGGCCAGGGTGCCGATGGATTCCATCTTGTGGATCTGCTGGAGCTGCTGGAAAAGTTGTGCCTTTTGCGTTTCAGCCAGTCGCCGCTCGCGGGACAGGTCATCGAGTTCAGCTTTAATCAGTGCGATGGCATCGAAGACATCCGCAAAGGGGTGGTCGCTGGCGATATCGTACGGCGCATGGATTCCGTCTTCTTCCCATTGGATGGTGCCTAAGTATTCAACAAGCTGCCGGGCATAGCGCGCGATGTCGCCGGTAGATCGCTCAAGGGTATCCGGCGCTTTGGATACGCTCTCGTGGCGCCGGTGTTTTTTGATGAGATCGACCGCCTCGGGCAGACTGTCCACCACCCGGAGTTTAAACGGCAAGAAAGGGCGCCCCAGGATGACGCCGGCGCGGATGAGCCGATTGGCCCTATAGTAAACGAGCATTTCGATCGGATACTGTCGATGCCAGGCGATCATGGACTGAGTGTATTTGCGGCGGCCCTTGTGGCTGGTGCCTTTCAATTCTTGCACATTGGCGATGATGCCTGAGAACCCGTGCGCCAGCCCCAGTTTATCGACGATCTGCTGGCGCAGATCGGTGATGGCATCCACATGCTCGGCTTTGAGGTAACCCTGGCTGACGGTATGGAAGACATCCCCCTCGATGACCTCGCAGTCCATCCGGAAGCCTTCCTGCGACAGCGTCCAGGGAAATGGCGGCCGTTTGGGGTGCCGGCTTTGTGCCGGCGATGTCGGCAGCCCGAGGGCCTCCAGCGCCGCCTGCAGGGCGCTGTCGAGGTCATTGGTGATGAGAATTTTGAATTTGACGAAACGGAACCGGCGGGCGAGCATGATGCTCATGCGGAACTTGGGAGAGACGCCGCAAAAAATAAGGGCGCTCATCCGTTCAAGTGCGCGGATTTTCCGGATGTAACTGGTGCGGGCGTCGAGACTGGCGCCGGTAAGGCCGGACCACTCCTCGATGAGTGCAAAGGGTTTGCCCGGAGCGATGTGCCCGGCGATGATCTGTTGCAGCATTTGGAAATGGTTTTTAACGGAAGTTTCCGTTGAGGTGCCGCTGCCGTGGCAGACGATGATGCGCTCGCATACAAGTGCCACCGTGAGGCGGGCGTTCGTATCGACAGGCAGGTTTGTCCATTCCGGTCTCTGCAGGATATCGAGACCGTCACGGAGGACTTGCCCCTTCTTTGCATGGGGCGTTGGGGCGCCAGGTGGCTGCATAACGGTTACCGATCATTTTGCTGGAGGCGGCGCCCGGCGATAAAAGATCACCGGGCCGGGCGCCGGTAGACGGCTGCATCCGGTTACTGACTGCTGTTTTCAGTGTTCCGGATGTGGCTACGCGATAGTTGCTACATAATGCGTCGCTATTTTTAGTGTTGGTATCATCATAGATTACTTTAACAAATATGCAAGCCGGTACACGGTCCATGGCGGGCAATACTGAGCGTTTCCGCAACAGAGGTCCGGGCATGGCTCCGGCCACCGTCCCAAAAGAAAAAGGAGCCATGGGAAAAGACCCATAGCTCCTTGATGTTCAATGGCTGGGGGACAAGGATTCGAACCTTGGTTAACGGGGCCAGAACCCGTCGTCCTGCCTCTAGACGATCCCCCAGAAAAGCGCGCTGAAAACTATATCACCTGCCCGGCTTCGTCAAGCGCTTTTTGCCTCGCGCTCGGTGACGAAAGCGACGGCGGTATTGAGCCGGTGGATGACGATGTCTTTTCCGATGATGGCGAGAATCTCAAAAATCCCGGGGCTGGCGGTCCGGCCGGTAAGGGCCACGCGCACCGGCTGGGCGATTTTACCCAGCTTGATGTCGCAAGTGGCCATGACTTCGCCAAAGGCGGCTTCCAGCGAGGGCTCGTCGAAGGCCGAAAGGGTGGACAGTTTTTCCGTGAGCAGACGCAGCGGCTCGAGGATGCCGGGTTTCAGAAATTTCTTGGCCGCCGCCTCATCGTAGGAGACATCACTGCCAAAATAAAACGCGGCGGCTTCGGCCATTTCCACCAGGGTCTTACTTCGGGGCATCAACGTTTCGATGACCTGGTAGATCCATGGGCCGGCCGCGGCCTCCAGTCCTTTTCGGGCCAGAAACGGGGCGAGTTGCGGCCAGAGGGTCTCCGGCGTGGCATGTTGGATATGATCGGCATTGAGGGCGGTTAGTTTTTCGATGTCGAATATGCCGGCGGCTTTGCCGATGTTTTCAAGTGAAAATTTCTCGATGAGCTCCTGACGGGTGAAAAATTCCTGGTCACCGAATGACCACCCCAACCGGACGAGATAGTTGATCATGGCCTCGGGCAAAAAACCCATCTCCCGGTATTCGATCACCGACATGGCGCCGTGGCGCTTGCTGAGTTTGGTCCGGTCGGGCCCCAGCACCATGGGCACGTGGGCAAAGGTCGGCAACGGATGTCCCAGGGCCTTGTAGATCTGAATCTGCTTGGGGGTGTTCATGACGTGATCGTCGCCGCGGATAATGGTGTTGATGCCCATGAGCATATCGTCCACCACCACCACGAAATTGTAGGTCGGAACGCCGTCGCTGCGGGCGATGACGAAATCATCCATGTCGGCGTTTTGGAAGACAATGGCCCCCTTGGCGCGGTCATCGAGGACCGTGGTGCCGGTCTGCGGCGACTTGAAGCGGACGACGGCCCCGTCGGTCAGCGGCAGGCCACGCTCCCGGCAGGTGCCGTCATATTTCGGATTCTCGCCCCTGGCCCTGGCGCGCTCCCGCATTGCCTCGATGGCCTCCGGGGAGCAGGTGCAGGCGTATGCATTACCGCTGGCCATTAGCTTGGAGACGTATTCCTTATAAATACCGAAGCGCTCGGACTGGAAATACGGCCCCTCGTCCCAATCGATGCCCAGCCACTCCAGGCCTTGAAAAATGGCATCCACCGATTCCTGGTTGGAGCGCTGGCGATCGGTGTCCTCGATGCGCAGAACGAACCGGCCGCCGGTATGCCGCGCGTAGAGCCAGTTGAACAGAGCGGTGCGTGCGCCGCCAAGGTGGAGAAAGCCCGTGGGGCTGGGAGGAAAGCGGGTGATTATCGGTGACATGGATAGGTCCTTTCGGAAAATACGCACGGAAGTTCCGCTGGTGATTGCTTATTTCTTAATGCGATTGGTTAGTAATTAGTGATTTCGCCTTGACCGCGGGCGGCGGGGTGCGCCACCTGCGGTGCGCCCCGTCGCCGCGGGACGTTTGGCTTGTGGGTCGGTTTACGATAAAAAGTTCAATCAATATTAATTTCTGTTAGTTGCATAAAATTATGGCTTTTTTTTGATTGCCGGAGGCCCTCCATACCACAGTCCTCCATCGACGACAACACGCGCCTTTTAAAATATTGCCAAAAAAGGTTGACAATTCACGGCAATTCAATTACTTAGGGTCCTGCTTTTTGGTAAATGAGCAATTCGGTTGAAAAAGATAGTAAATACAAGTTGTTAGGAGATTACTAATGCCACTGCCAAAGCGAAGAACCTCGAAGTCCAGGCGGGATATGCGCCGCTCTCAGCAGAAAACTGCAGCCCCCAACGTCACCACATGCCCCCAGTGCGGCGAGGCCAAACAGCCCCATGCCGTCTGCAAGGCCTGTGGAACATACAAGGGGCGCACCGTTCTCGATACCGACGAAGAATAGCAGCGCCTGAGGATACGCGCCGGACGCCACGTCCGGCCAACGGCCCTCCGTGAGAGGGGTTGGATAGTGATTTGCTTATCGCTGAATATCAGTCACATTTTGTAATAAGCGATAAAGAATAACCGGGGTTGCAAATGGTGAAGGCATGATATCCGCGAGCAGGAAAACCATTGTGGTCACCGGCGGTTCCCGGGGTATCGGTCGCGCCCTCTGCGCGGCGCTGGCCGCACCGGACGTGGACCTATACTTCAATTACAGTTCCGCCGAAGCCGACGCCCGCACCACTGCAGAGATGGTTCGCGAGCGTGGCGCTGCGGCCACGGCCCTTCAGATGGATGTGACCGATCCGGATCAGGTGGTCGGTTTTTTTCAACGGATTGTCGAGGACACCGGGCGCATCGACGTTCTGGTCAACAATGCCGGCATTACCCGCGACGGTCTGCTGGTGCGCATGAAGGACGCCCAATGGGATGTCGTCATGGACACCAACCTCAAGGGGGCATTCCGCTGCACCCGCGCGGCTGCCAAGCAAATGCTCAAGCAGCGCAGCGGACGGATCATCCAAATTTCTTCCGTCGTCGGCGCTACCGGCAACCCCGGCCAGGCCAACTATGTGGCCTCCAAGGCCGGCATCATCGGTTTTACAAAGGCCGTCGCTCTGGAGTTGGCATCACGCGGCATCACGGTCAATGCCGTGGCCCCGGGGTTCATCGACACCGACATGACGGCTTCATTGCCCGAGAAATCCCGCCAGGCCATGATCGAGCGGATACCGCTGGGCCGCGTCGGCACCCCCGAGGATGTTGCAGCGGCAGTGGTGTTTCTGGCCTCTGCCCAGGCGGCCTACATCACCGGGCAGGTGATTCATGTCAGCGGCGGAATGACTATGTAGCTTACGAATAAAAGCTTACGAATAAAAAGGAGGACCCATGTCACTGGAAGACAAGATCAAAAAAGTTATCGCGGATAAACTGAGTGTGGACATTACCGAAGTGGTGCCGGAAGCCCATTTTGTGGATGATCTGGGGGCCGACTCCCTGGATCTGGTGGAGCTTATCATGTCCATGGAAGAGGAATTCGACATCGAAATCTCGGACGAGGACGCCGAAAAACTGGTGACCGTCAAGAATGCGTTCGACTACATCAAGGCCCATTCCTAACATCGATCTCAAAAAGGAGACCGGGGCAGTGAGGGATGCAAGCAAAAGAGTCGTCATTACCGGCGTTGGTCTTGTCACACCGGTGGGTATCGGCGTGGAGGAAACCTGGCGTGCGCTGAGTGCAGGAGAGTCGGGAATCGGACCGATCACCCGGTTTGACGCCTCCGAGCATGCCACTCACATCGCCGGAGAGGTGAAAGGGTTCCGCGCCGAAGACTTCATGGACAAGAAAGAGGCCAAGCGCACCCAGCTCTTCATGGCCTATGCCATCGCCGCAGCGCGGATGGCCCTTGACTATGCCGGCCTTGTCATCGACGCTAAGCTGGCGCCGCGCATCGGTGTGATGACCGGCTGCGGGCTCGGGGGATTGTCCTATCTGGAGGAAACCACCCTGACGGTCTACACTAAGAGCCCCAAGCGGGTATCTCCGTTTTTTATCCCTACCATCATCGGCAACATGTCCGCCGGGGCCATATCCATCAATGTCGGCGCCAAGGGACCCAATGCCACCATGGCTACGGCCTGCGCCGCCGGCGCCCATGCGGTTGGAGAGGCCTATGAGGCGATCCAGAACGGGCATGCAGACGCCATGATCACCGGGGGCGTGGAATCGGTGATTACCCCGGCTTGCGTGGCCGGTTTCAATGCCATGAAGGCCCTGTCCACCCGCAACGACGAACCCCAGCGCGCGTCCAGACCGTTCGACCGGGACCGCGACGGATTTGTGGTTGGAGAAGGCTCCGGGATGATGGTCATTGAGCGACTGGAGCGGGCCCTGGAGCGCGGGGCGCCCATTATCGCAGAGATCATCGGTTACGGGATGAGTGGTGACGCCTACCACATGGCCTCTCCGTCGCCCGACGGGGAAGGGGCGGCCCGGTGCATGCAGGCCGCGCTGGACAATGCCGGACTCAGGCCCGAGGCCATCGATTACATCAATGCCCACGGGACTTCTACGCCGCTGAACGATCTCTTTGAGACCCGAGCCATCAAGACGGTCTTTGGAGATCACGCCTACCGATTGGCTGTCAGTTCAACCAAATCCATGACCGGGCATCTGCTCGGTGGTGCCGGTGGGGTTGAAACCGCCCTCACCGCGCTCACGATTGCCCGGGGTCTCATTTTGCCCACCATCAACCTGGAGCACCCTTCAGAGGAGTGCGACCTGGATTATGTCCCCAACACGGCTCGCAAGGCGGAGGTCGCCATTGCCATGACCAACAGTTTCGGCTTCGGCGGCACCAATGCGGCACTGATTTTGGGGCGCGCACCGACGGCCTGACAGGGCGCCGGCACATGGCCCACCACCGGTGCGGCGGGCCAGGGTCCCGGCGGGCGGAGCGCATTTTTCCCTTGTGATCACCCAGATGTCCAGATAGTATAGCGCGCTAAGGTTTTGCTGCCGCAGGGCCGCCGAAAACCGTTGTTTGCAGCGGCTCGGAGTGTGCGGCGGTTCATAGAACCATGGGCGGCGCTCGTGCTTGCGGCGGCCGCTCAATCGGATTGCCACTACGGGGGAAACCATGGGCTCTGACAGCATTGCCATCATCATCGGATCCGATCACGCCGCGTTCGCGTTGAAGCAGTGGGTCAAATCGTATCTTGAAAAGCGCGGTATACCGGTGGAAGATGCCGGTGTTCACAGTGAACAGTCTGCAGACTATCCGGCATATGCCCGGGCCGTTGCAGGCCGGGTCTCTTCCGGGGAATTTCGCCGAGGCATTCTGCTGTGCGGCACCGGCCTGGGCATGTCCATGGCCGCCAACCGCTTCCCCAACGTGCGCGCAGCCCTGTGCAACGATCTTTTTTCGGCCAAAATGAGCCGGCTTCACAACGACGCCAACATTCTGGTTCTGGGCGGGCGCGTCATCGGAGACGTGCTGGCCGGCGCCATTGTCGACACCTGGCTGGACACCGATTTTGAAGGTGGCCGCCACCAGCGTCGGCTGGATATGTTCGATCGGATCGAAACGCTCAACGATACGCCAGAAGCCGGTGCAACCGGAAAAAAATGATATCACCACTACGACCGACATGATCAAAGGACATCTCGTGAATCAGGACCTTATTGCCAGCGTAGACCCGGAAATCGCCGCCGTCATCGCGCAGGAGCACCAGCGGCAGGCGCATACTCTCGAAATGATCGCATCTGAAAACATCGCCAGCCGCGCGGTGATGGCCGTCCAGGGCAGTGTGCTGACCAACAAGTATGCCGAAGGCTATCCGGCCAAGCGCTATTACGGCGGCTGTGAATTCGTGGACATGGCCGAAACGCTGGCCATCGAACGGGCGCGGGAGTTGTTCAATGCGCCCTACGTCAACGTGCAGCCCCATTCCGGGTCCCAGGCCAACATGGCCGTCTATTTCGCCCTGCTCAAACCGGGCGATACCATTATGGGGATGAATCTCGCCCACGGCGGTCACCTGACGCACGGCAGTCCCGTCAATTTTTCGGGAAAACTGTTTAATTTCGTCCACTACGGTGTGGATGCCGAAACGGGGATGCTCAACTACGAAGTCATCGGGCGGCTTGCCGACGCCCATCGGCCGAAAATGATCGTCGCCGGCGCCAGCGCCTACCCCCGCATCATCGATTTCAAGACGCTGGCAGAGATTTCCGCTTCGATCGGCGCGCTGTTGATGGTCGATATGGCCCACATCGCCGGTCTGGTCGCCGCGGGGGTTCACCCTTCTCCGGTGCCCCATGCACAGATCGTCACGTCCACCACGCACAAGACGCTCAGGGGGCCGCGCGGCGGTCTCATTCTTGCCGACAGCGCTTACGGCGCCGCCATCGACAAGCAGATTTTCCCCGGGATCCAGGGCGGGCCGCTCATGCATGTGATCGCTGCCAAGGCGGTGGCGTTCAAGGAAGCCCTGGCGCCGGGATTCAAGGCCTACCAGAAACAGGTGGTGCTCAATGCCAGGGCCTTGGCCGGCGGGCTCATGGATGCCGGCATCGATCTGGTCTCCGGCGGCACCGACAATCACATGATGCTCGTGGACCTGCGGCGGCTCAATCTCACCGGAGCGGATCTTGAAATCGCTTTGGGCCGGGCCGGGGTCACCGTGAACAAAAACGCCGTGCCGTTTGATCCCTTGAGCCCGAAGGTGACCAGCGGCGTCAGGCTGGGCACTCCCGCGCTCACCAGCCGGGGTATGGTAGAGGCGCAGATGGCCCAGATCGCCGGGCTGATCGCTTCGGTGGTGCACCACATGGACGATGCGGCCGTCATCGCCGATGCCCGGCGCCAGGTGGACACGCTGTGCGAAACGTTTCCGTTGTATCCTGAGCAGCGATGACACATGAACGTCCACTCGAACCCATTGGAGATGCCATGGCGCCCATGACGCCTTTTGAGCCCCGCCCGGACTGGGATACCTATTTTATGGAAATCGCCAAACTCGTGGCCAGGCGATCGACCTGCACCCGCCGCCAGGTGGGGGCCATCGTGGTCATGGACCGGCGCCTTCTCACCACGGGATACAATGGGGCGCCCTCGGGCATCGCGCACTGCCGGGAAGTGGGCTGCCTGCGCGAAACCCTCAATGTGCCATCCGGTGAGCGTCACGAACTGTGCCGGGGCATCCACGCCGAGCAGAATGCGATCATCCAGGCGGCACGCCACGGCGTATCCATTCGGGGGGGCACCCTTTACTGCACGAATCTGCCATGCTCCATTTGTGCGAAAATGATCATCAACGCGGGAATCAAGAACATCTTCTTTGCCGAGGGATATGCAGACCAGATGTCGGAAGGGATGCTGGCAGAGGCCGGTGTTGATCTCATCGGGCTCTCAGTGACCGGGAAAATTTGATGGCGCAGTAAAAAGTCCGAATCTCTCGCAAAGCCGCCGTTCGACAGGCTCACGGCTCTGAGCGAAGTCGAAGGGCTACGATCGCAAAGCTAACGAGATGATATTAAATAATGTTTTTCTTGGCGCACGTTGCGTCTTTGCGAGAAAGTTGCTTTTTTACGAGTTTGTCAAGTTTTGGAACTGCCTGTTTTCCCGGGCTGATGATGGTACGGCGTCGATTCTGGCTCAGCGCCGTTGCGGTTCCGACTGACGCCAGGGGGGGGAGGGACTATGCGGTGCCCATTTTGCAGCGAAATTGACAACAAGGTCATCGATTCACGTCTCAGCAAAGACGGCAACGTCATTCGCCGGCGGCGGGAGTGCCTGCTATGCAATCGCCGGTTCACCACCTACGAGCAGATCGAAGAGATTCCCATCATGATCGTCAAAAAGGACGGCCGGCGGGAAGTCTACAATCGGGAAAAGGTCTACGCGGGCATTATGCGGGCCATCGAGAAACTCGACATCAGCGTCAATGCCGTTCAATCCTTTCTCGATGATCTCGAACGGGATCTGAAGGAGACCGGCGAAAAGGAGATCCCCTCTCGCGTCATCGGTGAAAAAGTCATGGGAAAGCTGCATGCCTTGAACGACATCGCCTATGTCCGCTTTGCATCCGTCTACCGCGAATTCAAGGACGTCAACGATTTTGTATCGGAGTTGCGAAGCCTTTTGAGCGACTCCAAGTAGTGTCCATGGATGATCTTGAATACATGAGAATGGCCCTGACCCTGGCCGACCAAGGCCGGGGTTTTACGTCTCCAAATCCCATGGTCGGTGCCGTGGTGGTGCGCGATGGCGTTGTGGTGGGGCAGGGGTGGCACCGGCGCGCAGGGGGGCCTCACGCCGAGGTGCATGCCCTTGACGATGCCGGGGAAAAGGCGCGCGGGGGCGCCTTGTACGTGACCCTGGAGCCGTGCAACCATACCGGCCGGACCCCGCCCTGCACGGAGAAGATTCTGGCCTCGGGAGTGGCCCGGGTGGTGGTGGCCATGGCCGATCCCAACCCCCATGTGCCCGGCGGTGGCAATGCCGTTCTTAAGGCCCGAGGCCTCGAAGTGGTGTGCGGGGTCTGCGAGGATCAGGCGCGACGGCAAAACGAGGTGTTCGTCAAGCACGTGACCACGGGGCGTCCGTTTGTGGTGATCAAGTGTGCGGCCACCCTAGACGGCAGGATCGCCACGCGCACCGGAGATGCCCGGTGGGTGACCGGCCCGGCGGCCCGGGCCATGGTGCACCGGTTGCGTCATGAACTGGATGCCATCATGGTGGGCATTGGCACCGTCATGGCAGACGATCCGCAGCTCACTACCCGGTTGCCGGAGGCCGCTGGCATACAGGGAAAAGACCCGGTGCGGGTCATCCTCGATACGCATTTGAAGATCGCCCCCTCGGCCCAGGTACTGCGGCTTGACTCAACTGCCGAGACCCTTATTATATGTGGCGATTCAGTGCCTGCGAGGCAGCGCCGCCAGATCGCCCGCAGCGGCGTTCAGGTGCTGCCTGTTGCCACGGCCGGAGGACGAATCGATCTCAACGCACTCATGGGCCATCTGGTGGACCGGGGCCTCACCAGCGTTCTCATCGAGGGCGGCGCCCGCGTGCTGTCATCGGCCCTGGCCAGCGCCATCGTAGACAAGGCTCTGTTTTTTTATGCGCCGAAAATACTCGGCGGTGACGACGGGGTGCCCATTTGCTCCGG
Organism: Pseudomonadota bacterium; assembly: GCA_043825735.1. Taxonomy (GTDB): domain Bacteria; phylum Desulfobacterota; class Desulfobacteria; order Desulfobacterales; family JBDRRP01; genus JBDRRP01. The sequence continues at coordinate 27,034 of JBDRRP010000092.1, forward strand.
CCCGGGACCGGAGCGGATGCAAGACAGTATCCGGCTGCGCGATGTCTCCCATCACCGGATCGGAGACGATATTCTCATAGCGGGGTACCTGGGCTGATGGCCCGGGCCCACCGCCCGCCACTGCGGCGATAACGATTGGCGAACCGACATAATGTTTACCGGAATCATTGAAGGCCTCGGAACCATTGCACGCATTGCACCCAGCGGCGGCGGCCGCATGTCCATTCTCGCCGATTTCAATCTTGACGGCACCCGCATTGGCGACAGCATCTCGGTCAACGGCGCCTGCCTCACGGCCGTGAGCCTGGAGGGGCGCCTGTTCAGTGTTGACGTGTCTCCCGAAACCCTGTCCCGAACCATCCTGGGCCGGGTGAGAAACGGCGAGCGGGTCAACCTGGAGCGCGCTTTGAGACTTTCCGACCGGTTGGACGGGCACATTGTTTCCGGTCACGTGGACGATGTGGGGACCATTGCCGAGCGGCGCACCCATGGAAACGCCATCGAGGTCACCGTGGGGGTGCCCGCTGCGCTCACCCGCACCATGATTGCCAAAGGCTCGGTGGCCGTTGACGGCATCAGCCTGACCATCAACCGGGTGGCCGAGGCGTCCTTTACGGTCAGCATCATTCCCCACACAGCGCACCTGACCACCATCGGGTTCAAAGCTGTCGGTGAAAAAGTAAATATTGAAACTGACGTGATCGGCAAGTATATAGAGCGTTTCGTTTCCGCTCCCGGAGAAGCGGCTCCGGCGCAGGCGCACGGCGGCGGAGTGGATATGGCATTTCTTAAAAAGACCGGTTTTCTGTGACCTGACGGCACGCAAAGACCGATACGAAAAGGAGACAGCAGGTCATATGTCTAGAATTTCCATAGAGGACGCGATTGAGGACATCCGCCAGGGCAAGATGGTCATCCTGGTGGATGATGAAGACCGGGAAAACGAAGGCGATCTGTGCATGGCCGCAGAGCGCGTGACCGCCGCCCACATCAATTTCATGGCCACGTACGGCCGCGGGCTGATCTGTCTGTCGCTGACCGGAGAACGCTGCGACCAGCTCGGGCTGCGGATGATGGTCGATCACAACACCAGCCCTTACGAGACGGGCTTTACGGTATCCATCGAAGCGAAAAAGGGCGTGACCACCGGCATTTCAGCCGCCGATCGCGCCACCACCGTTCTGACCGCAGTGGCGCCGAACGCTACGGCGGCCGACCTCGTGCGGCCCGGCCATATTTTTCCCCTGCGCGCCCGGGAGGGCGGCGTCATGGTCCGGGTGGGGCAGACCGAGGGCTCCGTGGATCTGGCCCGGATGGCCGGATTGACACCGGCCGGCGTCATCTGCGAAATCATGGATGAAGACGGCACCATGGCCCGGATGCCGACCCTTGAGATCTTTTCAGAAAAACACGGACTCGGCATCTGCACCATCGCCGACCTGGTGGCATACCGGACCCGCACCGAGCGCTTCGTGAGAAAGGCCGCCGAAACCGTCATCCCCACCCTTCACGGCGGGGATTTCCGCATCATCGCCTACGAAAACGACATTGACAACATGACCCATATCGCCATGATCAAGGGGAGCATCGACCCGGAAAAACCCATCCTGGTGAGAGTGCATTCCGAGTGCATGACCGGCGATATCTTCGGCTCCCAGCGATGCGACTGCGGCGATCAGCTGCACAAAGCCATGGCGATGATGGACCGCGAGGGCGCCGGCGTCATCCTCTACCTGCGCCAGGAGGGGCGGGGCATCGGGCTTGTCAACAAACTCAAGGCGTACGAGTTGCAGCGCAAGCACGGCCTGGACACCGTGGAGGCCAATCTCAAACTCGGATTCAAGGCCGATCTCAGGGATTACGGCATCGGCGCGCAGATCCTGGCGGACCTGGGCGTGCGCCAGATGCGGCTGCTGACAAACAACCCCAAGAAAATGGTAGGTTTGGACGGCTACGGGCTCAGCGTTGTTGAGCAGATCCCCATCGAGGTGCCGCCCAATGAGTACAATGCCGGCTACCTGGAGTGCAAGCGGCTCAAAATGGGGCACATGCTTGAGATGGAGTGCAAGTTCACGTAGTGTCCGTCCACAAGCGGCATCTTTGCCTTAGAAACCCTGCGCTGCGCGCAGGGTTCCAGGCGAAAAAGCATGGCCCTGGCGGCGTACTCGCACTTTTTGAAATCCTCGACGTAGCGGAGCTACGCCTCCGGTTTCAAAAATGCTCGGGCCTTGCCAGGAACCACAAGGTTTTATCCTGACGCCCAGCGCGCAGCGCAGGGTGTCCAAGGAAAATCTACCACTGGTGAATGGACACGATCAAATGACGAGAGAGAGGATGACATGCCGAACGTGATCGAAGGCAAGCTTTTGGGGCAGGGCTACAAGTTTGCACTGGTCGTCAGCCGTTTCAACGATTTCATTACCGAAAAACTGGTGGGCGGCGCACTGGATGCTTTGGTGCGAACCGGTGTTGATGCCGCGGACATCGATGTGGTCAAGGTGCCCGGCGCCTTTGAAATACCGCTGCTCGCCAAGAAGATGGCCGGTGGCGGCCGTTATGACGCTGTCATTTGTCTGGGCGCCGTTATCCGGGGGGCGACACCGCATTTCGACTACGTGGCCTCCGAAGTATCCAAAGGCGTCGCCCAGGCTTCCCTGGACACCGGCGTCCCGGTGATTTTCGGTGTCGTCACCACCGACACCATCGAGCAGGCCATCGAGCGCGCCGGCACCAAAGCCGGCAACAAGGGCTGGGATTCGGCCATGGCCGCGGTGGAAATGGTCAACCTCATGGAAGCCGTCCAGAACCGGGCGTAAGCAAGGCGGGTGTGACAGATGGGAGTACGCCGCAGAGCGCGTGAGTTGGCCATGCAGGCACTGTTTTTTCTGGACATGCGGGGGCAATCTCCTGAAACGGGGATCCCGCTGTTTTCCAAGAGCTGCGCACTGCCGAAGAAATCACTGCCGTTTTTCAGTGATCTGGTCTTTGGCGTATCGCACTGCCGTGCCGAGATCGACGGCATCATCGAGACCTATTCGGAGCACTGGAAAGTGGGACGCATGTCCGGCGTGGATCGCAACGTCCTGCGGATTGCGGTCTTCGAGATGCTCAGCCGGACCGACATTCCCCCCAAGGTCACCATCAATGAGGCCATCGACATCGGCAAGCGTTTTGGTGCGGACGAGTCGGGACCGTTTATCAACGGGATTTTGGACAGCGTCCGGATCGCGATTGACGCAGGAAAACTGGTGCAGCGCCTCAGCGGTCCCGCGGCCCCGGATCTTTCCCAAATGGTTGAAACCGTGGACGAAGACGACGAAACCCCGGCAAAGGTAGCAATCCCGGCATTTGCCGCCGTTCGCGGCAAGCGGGGGGTGGTCAAACGTACGGCGGCCGGCAAGGCCGCCAAGAAGGCGGCGTCCGAGTGAACCCGCGCAGTGAGCGCATCAGATAAGGAGTGCCCGTGATCATAGAATCGATGATGGTGGGACCCATCATGGCCAATTGTTATATCCTGGGATGTGATACCACCCGCCAGGCAGTCGTGATCGATCCCGGCGGCGACGGCGATCGTATTCTGGCGGCCATCGAGCGCCTGAAGCTTTCTCTGACAACCATCCTCAACACCCACGGTCATTTCGACCACGTGGGCGCCAACCGGGACGTGAGCGAAGCCACCGGCGCGCCGATTCTCATCCATGAGAAAGACGCGCCCATGCTGGCGCAGCTGACCGCGACCGCCCGCATGTTCGGGCTCCACGCCGACAACTCGCCGCCGGCCGGGAGGTTTCTCGCCGATGGGGATACCATTGAATTCGGTGAGCAGCGCCTGACGGTGATCCACACTCCGGGCCACACCCCCGGCGGCGTCAGTTTTTTTGGTGACGGGCGCGTGTTCGTGGGCGACACCCTGTTTGCCGGTTCCATCGGCCGTACCGATCTTCCCGGCGGCAATTTCGATACCCTCATCGCCAGCATTCAGCAAAAACTCTTCACCCTGGACGATGCCGTCAAAGTGCATCCCGGCCACATGGGAGATACCACCATCGGTCAGGAAAAAAAGTTCAATCCCTTCTGCGGTATTCGATAACAACAAAGCAGTTTTAAATGGGCCGGGTTGCCGCGCTTGAGCAGGAGCAAAGCGCGTATCTCCGGCCCCTTTTTTTGTTATCCAAACGCTGTCGCCGGATGCAGTCGGCACCATGAGAATGAAGAAGATATTCTTTCGGCATGAAAGACGTTGAATGGGTGCTCAATGATAGGCGCTATCGCTCGACCAACTCCATTTGCTTTGGCTATCTCAATCACGGCGGCAAAATCTCAATATTGACAGGGCGCTCAAAATCTCGGATGCTGAAAAGCAATTTCTTTATCTCCTATTTCCTTAAATTAAATCTGCCGGTCAATTTCTCAGGTGATGGGTTTAAGCTTGGGCTTTGTTGAACGTTGAGCTGCTTTGCCTCATCCTCAACAAAGGGTTTGATGTATGCGTAGATTTCGTTAAGATTCCTATTCCCTTCTTTAATCGCCTTAAGAAAATAGTAAGTGAAAATACCATGCCCCTTTTCCTGTGAGGATGTAGAAATCTGGTTTCCCTGCGTTGCCGTCAAAACTGCTATATTGGAAGACAAGGATGCTGTTTCCACCACCATGACAAGGGGTCTTGCTCCTTGGGCAAGAACACTTCTTCCACCGGATCCAGAGAAGCATGAATCGAGAATCACAACTACCTCCTGCACTTGCAACTGCCCCAGTATAGAATACAGCTTCTTCAACGAATAGCCTGTTACAGACAGATAATTGGGGTCTCCATCATAAGGCACCAGATAGGCTTCCCCTGTGGCTGGATCAGGGGCACCATGACCGGAATAATAAACAAAAACTCTGCTATCTTCCTTGGCTTTGTTTTTGAGCCAGATCTCAATGGTTTTTGCAATACCGGAAAGAGTAGCCTTTTCATCCGTAATAAACTCTACATTTCTTTCCCTGAAACCCAGAGCCTTGACATATTCTTTCACCAGTCTGGCATCATCATAGGAATAATCGGATTTGGGCAGACTGCTGTACCCCTCTATACCGATGATTACAGCCAAATCATTGTCACCCATAATTTTATCGGCAGCACTAAATTCAGGTTTGTCGATGTCTGTTTTTATGGATTCAGAATTAACCTCCTTCTTTTGAGATTTTGCAACCCCTTCAACGGTTGCCTTAACAATACTTGCAATATCATCTTTCGTTAAAGTACTAGAACCTGATGCTGATGCCGATGAAATAGAAGGAACAATATTATTTACAACGACTTCCTCTTTAGGTTTCAATTTATGAAGATGACTGATTGCAGTCTCTATTTGAGCTTGTGAACTACTCCCCGGATTCCTTCCAAGTTCTTCTAAATCCTGTATGGCATTATCGATATCTGCACCTCTATCAATCAGTAGCTTTACAATATCAAAATATCCGAAGTATGCTGCGCTATACAAAGGGCAATAGCCACCCCACCCGCAATTATTTGGATTGGCACCTCGGTCCAATAAAAGCTTAACTATATCAGTTTTATGACGGAGCGTTGCCACAACGAGAGGGGGCGGTGAATCAAGAGGCTTGTAGTCTATATCACTGCCCTTATCTAATAAAAATTTAACAGCCTCAACTTGCCCATGCCATATGGCACAAACTAATGGTGTTGTAGTTAAATAATCAGTTCCATCGCAATCCTCTTGCTCATGTATATCAGCCCCGGATTTGACCAGCGCATCCATGGTATTAATGTCACCCTGCGAAGAAGCTATTAGTAGAGGCGTTGTCGAGGCACAAGCATTGAGTAAGCCTATCAAGAGGCAAATGTAAGAAAGGCATGCGATACGGGATCGAAGGGCATATCCATATTTCTTGTGATTCATCGTTTCGATTCTCACTCCATTACTGTGCCAATAAATTCGGTTAATCTATTAAACTGACTTTTGCCAGTTGAGTAGCCGTTTTTCAACTGGTACTGTAAATAGAAAGTAATTTCTTCGTTTACCGACTACCCACTTCCATGTGTCTAATATTGCATAATTCTTAAATATCATAAAAGGTCAGCAACGATAGCTCTCCCCTGATGATATGTGATCTGTGACCCCATTTGCCCTGCTTAGTGGTATTTCAGTTGAAAATATTGGCTGGAATCGGGGCAGCCCGCCCGCCCACTATTTGCCAACGCCTCTAATATTCCGGAATTACGCATAAACCAATGGAATGAGTTAGGTCTTGCTCAGTCTGCCAAAGCCTCAAAATATTGACAAAATGTTTTTGCTGTGAAGGCCAGAGAACCACAGTCTATATCCAAAACGTGCCCATCATGCAAAGTATGCAGTGCTTCACTGGCTGTTTGTGAGAATATTTTGACGGAATAACCCCATCCCGGCCGCCGCCGCGCGCGGGTAATGCGCAGCGGCCTACTTTTCCTCGGCGGCAGTCACCCGGACGGGCGCTGCGACGTTCAGGTGAACGTCGCGCTGGGGGAAGGGGATTTCGATGCCGCTGTCCTTGAGCGCGTCCCATATCTTCAGCAGGACGGCGCTGGTGACGTTGGCTACGCCGTTTTCCGGATCTTCGATCCAGTAGCGGACCTGCAGGTCCACCGAACTGTCGCCGAAACCGACGAGCAGGCACAGGGGCGGTGGATCTTTCAGCACCCTCGGGGTGCCCTGTACGGCACCGAGGATGACCTCGATGGCCCGGTGGGGGTCGGCCTTGTAGGAAATGCCGACGGAAGCTTTGATGCGCAACCGCCGGGAAGAATACGACCAGTTGACCACCTGCTGGGTGATCAAGTCCTCGTTGGGGATCAGGTATTCCTTCTCGTCGCGGGTGACGACCGAGACATAGCGGCCGCCCATGTGGTTCACCACGCCGTAGACATCGGCCACCTCCACCACGTCTCCCGGCTTGATGGACTTGTCGGAAAGCAAAATCAGGCCGCTGATGAGATTGCCGACGATTTTCTGTAGCCCGAAGCCCACGCCGACGCCAACGGCCCCGCTGAAGACCGCCAGGGCCGTGAGATCGATGCCCACGCTGTTGAGGGCCACCAGGGTCACCACGACCATCAAGCCGATGTTGATGGTCTTGCTCAACATGAGCCGTGTCGAGGGGGAAAAATCGGTGGCGGTCGACAGCTTGTGGTCTACGATGCCGCTCAGCCATTTTACCGCCCGCAGCAGCAGCATCAAAATGACCGCGGCTTTGATGAGTGAGAGCACCGTCAGCTTCACCGAGCCGATGGAAAAACCGATACTCTCCAGCAGTACCAGCGTTTCATCCAGAAGGCCTAGGATGTTCAAGGCAGCCAGCGTCCAGGCCACGGTTCCCAGCAAGCGTGACCAGAACCGGTTCGACACGGTGGAGGCCACCAGCTTGATGACCACCCAGGCCGCTGACAGGTTGAGGATCAGCCGCATCAAAAATATGCCGTTTCCGGTTTTTGCAACGGCGCCGATACTCACCCAGAGCAGGAAGATGCTGACAATCAGCGGGGTCTGCCTAAGCAGGGTTCTCATCATGCGGGCAAGGGAAGGATAGCGAATGGCAATGTTGTCAAGTGGTTGTTTCAGTACCCCCTGTGCCCATCGGCCGATGAGCGCTCCAACCAGCCGGGTGGCCAGCAGCAATGCAATTTGCACGGCGATCTGCTTCAGGCGATCCGGCATGAGGACCTGGGAAAGGAACCAACTGCGCATTTCACTTAACCATTGAATATATTGCTGCGGATCGAAAAAGGTATTCATGCGTTATAGTCCATACCATGGGTATTGGCCGGGCGCCGGTCCGTACTGGATGTCCCGCCGTTTCAGGATGTCGTAGAAAACCGCGATCTGGTGGATGTAGGCGACGGGCTGGGTGCCGCTGGCATAGCCGTATTTGGCGTTTCGGTAATATTTTCGAAAACGCAGCATGGGCAGCGTCTTGGTCAGGGAGGACCACCGGTTGGGGTCCATTCCCATTCCGCGCGCCAGATTGCGGGCGTCTTCGATGTGGCCGATGCCGATATTGTAAGCGGCCAGGGAAATGTTCATGCGGTCCGTTCCCCAAGCCTTGTCGAAGTGGTCGTAAAGCGCTCGCAGGTGACGCACTCCGGCGGTGATGTTCTGGCGGGGATCGTAGACATCCGTGACACCCAGGCTTTCGGCCGTGTTCATGGTCAGCTGCATGAGCCCATAAGCACCGGCGTGGCTTTCGGCGTAGGGGTCAAAGTGAGATTCCTGGTACATCTGCGCGGCGATCAGGCGCCAGTCGAAACCATGGCGAGCACTGGCCTCCTTGATGATGGTTTCGTATTTGGGCAGCCGCGTGCGCAGGCGTCGGTGGAACGTGTTCAGATCGACATAGTCATACCATTCGAGGTTGGAGAAATACCGGTTGTAAATTTCGTTGAATCGTCCGTTGGTCTTGATGGTGGCAAAAAAGGTGTTCACCCGTTTGCGCAAATCGGGGGTGTTTTCCCGAACGGCCCATCCCAGTTGCTGCGCGTCGCTGATTTCAAGGACCGGTACCGCTTCCGGATAATAGCGCCGGTTGAGCTGGGCGATATGGGTATCGGCCACGGTGAGGCTGATTTCGCCGTCGGCCACCATGCGAATGAGCTCTTCGGTGGGCATGTCGTCATGGAGGCGGATGTCCACGGAAACACCCGTGGCGGCTATGGCTTCAAGTTGATCCTGGTAGGACGTGCCCCGGCGCACGTCGATGGTGCGTCCGGCAAGATCGGCGGCGCTGTTGATGGTCCACTCGCCGCGATGGGCGATCACGTGTTGGTGGATGGTGAGATACCCCGTGGAGAACGCCACCTGCTCCTGCCTGCGCGGGGTGATGGTCATGCTGGCGGCGATGATGTCTCCTTTGCCGACGAGAAGCTCGGGAATCATGCCCTCCCACTGGTCGGCGATGCGGATCTCGAGGCGGACGCCGAGAAAATCGGCGAATGCTTTGGCCAGATCATACTCGAATCCCATGGGCTGCCCACGGTAAAGATAGTAGCAGTTGGCATTGTTGCGCGTGATGATGGTGATCTTGCCGGCCTGAAGGATGCGCTCGAGGGTGGTCGGTGGCGGCGGGGGCGCCTGGTGGGAGGTGACAAAGAGGGTGCATGCGCCCAGAAACAGGCCCACGATGACGGCGCCGGAGACCCACGGCCGCACACGCCGCCAGCGGCGGAAATATTGCGCGGCCGAAGTGGGCACTTTAGAAGGCTCCAAGCTGGCAGGGTTTGATTTTGATCCCCAGGGTTTCACAGGCGCCGCTGACGACGCGTTTGCCGATGTTCAGGGCGTCAGAAATGGCCCAAGCCTCACGGCAGGGCAACCGACCGGAGACCAGGGCTGCGCGGATGGCGGCCGCCAGGTCATCTGAGACGGACGCTGCCGGTTCGACGATCTTCTTGTGTGGCTGATACCCGAAAAGCCCGAGTTGGCAATGGGTCAGGCGGTATTCCATGAGATCGACGGTCCGTCCGACATCGGCCGGTGTCACCGCGAGGTCGTGCGCGATGGAAAATGCGGCCGCGCACGGCAGGTGTCCGTCTTTGGCCTTGGCGATCACGGCCTTCCGGATTTCGGGATTCACGGTGGTGTCGGCACCGTGTTTGGTGGCAAACGCTTTGGTCGCTCCGTCGCCCATGATCGGCTCCTTTATGGTGTTGATGCGGCTGTCGGCGGTCTTCGGCCAAGGGGCTCCGAGAGCGCTTCGGTTCGAGACCGCCGAGGATCCGGCTTGGAAAGTTGAAACTATACGGCAATCGCCAGGCAATTACAAACGCGGCCGTCGGTGATTTCCCTTGAACTCGCGTCTGCCGTCTGTTAGAAATTCTTGCTGCCGCGGCGACATCTGCGGCCGGCAGGCCGGCTGGCATGGCCCGCGCAATTGATCTCCCTTACAGATCCCCGGAAGGTGCAGCCGTACCGGTCATTCATGAGCGATTATCACCCACAGCGCACCGAAAATCCCATGGCTCTGAGTATCCATCGAAAGCAGACCCGTCGCATTCATGTGGGCCGGCTCGCTGTCGGTGGCGGCGCACCCATTTCCGTTCAGTCCATGACCACCACGCTTACCCAGGACGTGGGGGCCACGGTGGCCCAGATCCAGCGGCTTGCCGACGCCGGCTGCGAGATCGTGCGGGTGGCGGTTCCGGACGCCGAGGCGGCCAAGGCCATTGCGTCCATTAAGACGGCCGTGGCCATCCCGGTGATTGCCGATATCCATTTCGATCATCGGCTCGCCATTGCTGCCGCCAGGGCCGGCGCGGACGGGCTGCGCATCAATCCCGGCAATATCGGCAGCCGCCGGAAAGTCGCCGATGTCGTGGCCTGCGCCGCCGATTGCGGCATCCCCATCCGGGTCGGTGTCAATGCCGGCTCATTGGAAAAAGACCTTCTGGCGCGTTACGGCGGTGTCACCAGCCAAGGCATGGTGGAAAGCGCTTTGCGGCACGTGAGTCAGCTGCATGACATGGATTTTCATGACATCAAGCTGTCCATCAAGGCCTCCGACGTCCCCCGCACCCTCGAGGCCTACCGTCTGCTCTCCAGCCAGACGGATTTGCCCCTGCACGTGGGGGTCACCGAGGCCGGAGGGCTTTTTGCGGGGATCACCAAATCCGCCATCGGCATCGGCATGCTGCTGGCCGAGGGCATCGGCGACACCCTCCGGGTGTCGTTGACGCGGGACCCCGTGGAGGAGGTGCGGGTGGGCTATGAGATTCTTCGGGCCCTCGATATCCGTCACCGGGGGCCGGAAATCATTTCCTGCCCCACCTGCGGCCGGTGCCAGATCAATCTGTTTCATCTGGCCGAGCAGGTGGAAGCCGCTCTGGTCAATGTCACCGCTCCGGTTAAGATTGCTATCATGGGCTGCGTGGTCAACGGCCCGGGGGAAGCCCGGGAAGCCGATATCGGGATCGCCGGCGGCGATGGTGTGGGGATTATATTTAAAAAGGGCAATGTGGTTCGAAAAGTTCCCCAGGAAGCGCTGCTCAACGCCCTTCTGGAAGAAATTGAATCGTTTACGTCAACCACGCAGCCCTAGCCGGTTATTTCCAGTGTTGTCAATTCCCCTGCTTGCTGCGTTGAATATGAACCACGGAGACACGGAGAACACGGAGGTTTTTTTAAAAAATTAATGCTTTTGTTTTTCTCCGTGCCCTCCGTGACTCCGTGGTGATAAAACATTCGTGACGCAAAGAGGCAGCAGCAATCTTACTTGAGCATCGTCGATAACCAGCTTCTGCCCGGCCGCCGCGGCGGACGGTAAATGGAATACGGAGAGATACCATGGCCAAACAACCGAAGACAGCCATTAGCCCCACGCGTGAAGAAGACTACCCGGAGTGGTACCAACAGGTCGTCAAGGCGTCAGACCTCGCCGAGCGTTCCCCGGTGAGGGGGTGCATGGTGATCAAGCCCTGGGGGTATGCCGTTTGGGAAAACATCATGCGCAACATGGACCGCATGTTTAAGGCCACCGGCGTCAAAAACGCCTATTTCCCGCTGTTCATCCCACTCAGCTTTCTTGAAAAGGAGGCCGAGCACGTTGAAGGCTTTGCCAAGGAGTGCGCCGTCGTGACCCATCACCGGTTGGAGAAGGGACCCAACGGCGGCCTTGTCCCTGCCGGCCCGCTGAGCGAACCGCTGGTCGTGCGCCCCACATCGGAGACCATTATCGGCGACAGTTTTTCCCGGTGGGTCAGCAGCCACCGGGATCTGCCCATTTTGATCAACCAGTGGGCCAATGTCGTGCGCTGGGAAATGCGCACCCGGATTTTTCTGCGCACCAGCGAGTTTCTCTGGCAGGAAGGCCACACCGCCCATGCCACCGAGGCCGAGGCCGTGACGCGCACCGACATGATGCTCGACGTCTATGCGCGTTTCGTGGAAGACTACCTGGCCATTCCCGTCATCCGCGGCCGCAAGACGCCCCTGGAGCGCTTTCCTGGTGCGGTGGACACCCTGTGCATCGAGGCCATCATGCAGGATTGCAAGGCCCTGCAGGCCGGCACGTCTCATTTTCTGGGGCAAAATTTCGCCAGGGCCAGCAACATCCGGTTCCAATCAGCCCAGGAGGCCGAGGAGTTCGCCTGGACCACCTCCTGGGGGAGTTCTACGCGCATGATCGGCGGCATGATCATGGTCCACAGCGACGACGACGGCCTGGTGCTGCCGCCGCGCATCGCCTCCGCCCATGTGGTGCTGATGCCCATTTACCGAAACGATGACGATCGCCAGGCGGTGACGGCCTATGTCGAGACGCTGGCCCGGGATCTTCGCCGGATCTCCTATCACGGTGACGATCTCATCGTGGAAGTCGATGACCGTGATATCGGCGGCGGCAAGTCCTGGGAATGGATCCGGAAGGGGATCCCCCTGCGGGTTGAAATCGGTCCCCGTGACATGGCCGACGACGCGGTGTTCGTGGGCCGCCGAGACCGCAGCCCCAAAGCCCGGGAAAGCCTCCCAAGAGCGCGGTTCATCGCCACAGCCGGCAACATCCTCGACGATATCCAGCGGGAGCTCTTTGAACGCGCTTGCGCGTTCAAAGAAGCCCATACGCGGGTCATTGATGGCCGGGATGACTTCTATGCATATTTTACTCCGGAAAACGAAGAGCGTCCCGAAATCCACGGCGGTTTCGCCCTTTCCGGCTGGTGCGGCCAAAACGATTGTGAAAACCGGATCAAGGAGGACCTCAAGGTGACCATCCGGTGCCTTCCCTTTGCCCTGCCCGACGGCGTCGACGGTCAGGGGCCTTGCATCTGCTGCGGGGCACCAGCGGGCAAGCGCGTGGTCTATGCCAAGGCCTACTAGGGTCCGCCCACAGGGGGATTACGGGGGGCTTCTTTGATGAACCGGTAAAAAGTGATTTTGAACCACAGAGACCGCAGAGAATATTATGAGTAATTAATAGGTTATCTCTGTGTTCTCTGTGGTGATTTCAGACTTTTTACGAGTTTGTCATCTTTGGAGATAGCAATGATGTGTCATAACGTCGCGGGAACGGTTACTAGGCAATGATCCGTATCAATGACATCATTGACCGGATGTCGGAGTATCTCCCGGCAGACGAGTTGGATCTCATCGATCGCGCCTATATTTATTCGGCCCGGGTCCACGACGGCCAGGTCCGTCTCTCCGGAGAGCCCTATCTGTCCCATCCCCTGGAAGTTGCCGGCATTTTGGCGGACATGAACCTCGATGTCGTCAGTGTGGCCGCCGGCCTGCTTCACGATGTCATCGAAGACACCCATGCCACCGCCGAGGAAATCAGCCAAATTTTTGGGCACGAAGTCGCCCACATCGTTTCCGGTGTCACCAAGCTCAGTGCCCTGACCTTCAACAGCTCCCAGGCCCGTCAGGCCGAAAGCATTCGAAAGATGCTGCTGGCCATGGCCGACGACATCCGGGTCATCATGATCAAGCTGGCCGACCGGTTGCACAACATGCGCACCCTGCAGTTTCATCGCGCCGGGCGCCAGCGGGCCATCGCCCAGGAGACCCTGGACATTTACGCACCCATCGCTTCCCGCCTGGGCATCTACTGGATCAAAAAGGAGCTCGAGGACGCATCCTTTCGCTACCTGCAGCCCGAGGAATATGCTCAGCTCGTGGCGCTGGTGAGCACCGATCGCACCGAGCGCGAAGCCTATGTGGATTCGGTCCAGCGCCTCATTACCGCTAAAATGGCCGGCGCCGGTCTTACCTGCGAGGTGATGGGGCGTTACAAGCATTTCCACAGCATCTACCAGAAGATGATTACCCAGGACCTTCCCTTTGAGGAAATCTACGACATCATCGCCTTTCGGATCATTCTCGACTCGATCCCCCATTGCTATGAGGCGTTGGGACTGATTCATTCCTTGTGGAAGCCCATCGATATCAAGTTCAAGGATTACATCGCCAGGCCCAAGTCGAACATGTACCAGTCTTTGCACACGACCGTTATCGGCCCCAAGGGGGAGCGCGTGGAGGTTCAGATCCGCACCCAGGAGATGGACCGGGTGGCCAAAAGCGGCATTGCCGCCCACTGGAGCTACAAGGAAGGGCGCCAGTTGGATGAGCGCATGCGCGAAACCTTTGCGTGGATCCAGAACATGGTCGAGAACCAGGAACTGGTTAAAAATCCGGGCGAGTTTCTGGAAAATATGCGTCTCGATCTTTTCCCTGACGAAGTCTATGTTTTTACTCCCAACGGGGAGGTAAAGACCCTGCCCAAGGGGGCCACCCCAGTGGATTTTGCTTACATGATCCACTCCGAAGTGGGCCACCAGTGCAGCGGAGCCAAGGTAAACGGCAGGCTGGTGCCGCTGCTCAACGAACTTCAGACCGGCGATATCGTGGAAGTCATTACTTCCAAGAATCACAACCCCAGCAAGGACTGGCTGAACTTCGTCAAGACGGTGAAAGCCCGCTCGCGGATCCGCCAGTGGATCAAGACCCAGGAAAAGGAGCGCAGCCTCTCACTGGGGCGGGAGATGTGTGATAAAGCCTTCCGTAAGCATCGTTTCAATTTCGGTGCGTTGCTGAAAACCGATGAAATGGCGGCGGCGGTGGATCACTTCGGGTTCAAGGGACTCGACGATCTGATCGTTGCGGTGGGCTACGGGAAAATCACGCCGCTTCAGATCATCCGGCGGTTCGAACCCAAGTCGGTCCCGGAGGATACCAGCGGTTCACTGCTTAACAAGATCATCAGCACGGTGCGCAAGAAAAAAGACCAGCTGGGGGTGGTCGTCAAGGGCATCGACGACGTTCTGGTGCGCTTTGCCAAGTGCTGCCAGCCAGTGCCGGGAGACGATATTACCGGATACATCACGCGGGGGCAGGGCGTGACCGTCCACCGCAACAGCTGCATCAATGCCTTGAAAATGAACCCCGAGCGCCAGATCGATGTGGAGTGGAGTACCCAGGGTAAAGACTCGTTCCCGGTTCGGATCCGGGTCACTTCGCTTGACCGGGTCGGTCTTTTGGCGGATATCGTCGCCAGCATCAGCAAGAACACCGCAAATATCCAAAGCGCCCAGACCGAGACACGGTCTGACGGCACTGTGGACAGTTACTTTTCCATCGGGGTGGAAAACAAGGAGCATTTGGGGCGGATTCTCACCGCCATCAAGAAAGTACGGATGGTGCAGGGGGTCCGGCGGTTGCGGTAGCCGAACAGGCGGCTTATTTTTCGACCAGCCCGTTCTTGATGCAGTGGGTGCAGACGAATATTTTTTGAGTCTGCCCGCCCTGTTTGGCGCGCACCTGCTGAAGGTTGGGCTTGAAACGGCGTTTGGTGACGTTGTGGGCATGGCTGACATTGCAGCCGACCATGGGTTTCTTCCCGCAGATTGCACAGATTTTGGCCATTTTTTGGCTCCTTATCACTGAAACGGCCGGCATCCCGCCGGCCTCGTCAATCGAAATCCGCTCTATATACGGTATCCGGTGTTCTGTAAAGGACATTTTACATTCGATCACCACGAAGTTCACGAAGAACACGAAGATTTAAATTTTCCAATACTGTTAATGATTTCCTTCGTGCCCTTCGTGTATTTCGTGGTTGACCATTCACTGGTGCGGATAAGTCTAATTACGTTTTTTGGGCAAACGCATTGTTTTCTAATCCAGTGCCCCCAGCTCCTGCTGGATGGCATATTGGCAGATGGCGATGTATTTCAGCGCTTCATACTGGATGCCCACATCCGGATAATCGGTGACGACGCTCATAAACCGTCCCAGGGCGGCTTTGTAGTGGCGGCTCTTGAAATAAAATTTGCCCACGTAGAGATCGTGCCCGGCCAGGCTTTTATAACAAATGCGTTCATGTTCCCGGGCCTTGAGTGCGTAGACATCGTTCGGGAATCGTTCAATCAGGCGTTGAAACGTTTCCAGGGCCCGGCGCGTCTGGCCCTGATCCCGGTCGATCGTATCGATCTGGTCGAAATGGCAGCGCCCGATCTGGTAGATGACGTAGGGTATGGCTTCATTGCGGGGGTGGAGATTTTCAAACTCCTCATAGGCCACCGCCGCATCTTCAAACTCTTCCAGTTTGAAATATCCATCGGCGATCTTCAGCTCGGCCAGGATGGCATACTTGCTAAACGGGTACCAGTCCCTGAGCTGTTCGAAATTTTCGATGGCTTTCTTGTAGCGCCCGTCACGGTAGGCCTGCATGCCGGCGTCTGCCAGTTCATTGGCCGGCCGTTCGTCCTTTGATTTGAACAAGGAGCAGCCGCCGATAATGAGAAAGGCGATAATCAGTACAGCCGTTACCCGTTTGGTCATGATTCATTCCCGTCCCAAATACCGACCGCCCGCGCAGCGCCCGGGATGTCGGGCTGCACGGGCGGAAAGCCGTCGGGGCATCGTTTCAGTTTTCGACCACAAGCAGCGACCGGAGCGGGGGCTGCAAGTGGCTGGGGGCGGTTATCGTTTATAGAATCTTTTTGATGGCCTCTTCGAGCTTGCTCTTGGCCACCATCCCGGTGATTTGATCCACCACCTGGCCGTCTTTAAAAAAGATCAATGTGGGGATGGCTTTAATGCCGTACTTGCCGGGGGTGATGGGATTGTCATCCACATTACATTTGGCGAATTTGAGGCGGTCGCCGTATGTCCCAGCCAGATCGTTGATCACCGGTGCGATGGCCTTGCACGGACCGCACCAGGGTGCCCAGAAATCAACCATTGCCGGTTTGTCCGACTGCACAATCTCTTTGTCGAAACTGCTATCTTCAATCTCCACAACGTTTTGAGCCATAATGCGCGTCCTTTCCTGGTAGAAGCCGGCCCTGCAACGCGGCGCTGCTGGGAATTTTTCCGGTGAGGGGGGGCGGACCGGGCCTGCTTAGATCAGATCCTGCGACCGGCGTCAGCCGCCGGAACACTAATTCCGGTTCACCCCTTCCGCCAAATACGCTATATATAGTGTTACCCCTGGCGCTTGTCAACCGGTCAGAGCCGGTTCTGTCAGAGGGCATCATTATGGTTAAGTCATTATAAGTTGCTGTAGATATTATTAATTACATTCCGGCGCGATTCCGGCGCCAGTGTTTTGGGAGACTCCGCGATGATACGCATCGGCGCCCTGATTTCCGGAGGCGGCACCAACCTTCAGGCGATTCTTGACAGCTGCGGCGACAGGTCCATTTCAGGAGAAGTGGTGTTCGTCGGCACCGACAATCCTGACGCAACGGGGCTTCGGCGCGCCGCTGAGCGGGGCATTCCTACGTTTGTGGTCGATTACGGCCGCTTGATCAGGCAATACCGGGAAGATCCCGCAAAATGTCCGTTGCCGCCGGATGCAGATATGGAAACCCTTTTGGTGGACCAGCGCCTGCTGCCCGCTGATTCACCGGCAACGCGCCGGCGGCAGTTTATTGCCTCCCGGGTGATCGCCGAAGCCGCCCTGCTGGCGGCCATCTCATCCCATCGCTTCGATGTGCTGGTTCTGGCGGGGTTCATGCGGGCCCTGACCCCGTATTTTATTGACCGGGTTAACCCTTCTGCCGATGCGCCGCGGATCATGAACATCCACCCGGCCTTGCTACCGGCCTTTCCCGGCGTTGACGGCTACGGCGACACTTTCCGCTACGGCTGCAAGGTGGGCGGATGCACTGTCCACTTCGTCGATTACGGCGAGGACACCGGCCCCATCATCGGCCAGCGCGCCTTTGCCATCGCTCCGGGCGATACCCTGGATACCATCCGGGAAAAAGGGCTCAGACAGGAGTGGCGCCTTTACCCGGAGTGCATCCAGCTTTTCGCCCAGGACCGACTGCGGATCAGAACGATCGCGGGCGGCCGCCGGATCGTGGACATTTTACCGGCACAGACCTAGCGTATTTGTCAGAATAATGTTCTGTTACATCCCCAAGACCTATCGGAGGCGGGATCGAAATCGGGATCGAAATCGATGTTTTCCAAGGTCGATACCGATAGCGATTTGGATGCTCACCAGGCCTTGCCGGGAACCAAAATCTACCATATTCTGGATGGACACTAATTAGAACGCTTTGAACATCAGCGGGATGGCCACCATTGTGCCAAATGAGCTGCCAAGATTGGTGAGCACCACCACCAGCAGGATTTTGGTGACCTTGTTTCGCCAGAATCCGCGAAATGACAAGATGTCCTCGGGCAGTTGCTCGAAATCCTTCACCTTGGGTTTGCGGGTGATGGCTTCCACCAGTCCCGATACCCATCCGGCGGCGATCATGGGATTGAGCGAGGTGATGGGTGCGGCCACTATGGATGAGAGGATGGTGTAAGGGTGGGCCAGGGCGGCCGCGGCCCCGAGTCCGGCCAGGACAGCGTTGGCAACGATCCACCACACAATCATGTCGGTGCCGGCCTGCCTGCCGCCGTAGACAAAACCCGCCACGATCAGCGCCACCACTAAAAGCGGCAGCCCCCATTTCAAGATGCTTGCCCAGCGGCTCTTTGGCGGCAGGGTTTCCAGAGCGGCGAGATCGACGGGCTGATCCCAGGCTTCCGTGATACCGGGTACGTGACCGGCACCCACTACGGCCACGATGGTGCTGCCCGGCGCCGAGCGGATCTTTTCACACAGGTAGCGGTCGCGCTCGTTGATGAGGATCTCGCGCACCACCGGCATGCTCTGCCCCACCTCGTCCAGCAGCGCGGCCAGCATGTCCTGCTGTTTCATCTTTTCGATGTCTTCGGCGCTGATCTCATCCACCTCGCCCGCTGAAAGAATCAGGTGAAACAGCAGTTTGATCTTGGCCCAGAAACCCATGGATCGCCAGGTCCGCGAGAGCGTGATGCGGATGTCCCGGTCGGCCAGATGGATGTGGGCGCCCAGGGCCTCCCCCGATCGGATAGCCTGCAGCATTTCCGCCCCCGGGGCGATGTCCAGTTTGGCGGCCAGGCGTTTTTGGAACGAGGCCAGCATGAGGTTGGACAGCAGCAGGAAGGCTTTTTTCTCCCTGATGACCTTGACGATGTCCATTTCCTGCCACTGGCTTTTCTGGGTGATGGACTGGTATCTGGACTCGCACAGTTCGACAGCCACTGTGTCCGGCTTTTCGGATGTGATGACCGATTCCACCAGATCGACGCTGTTCTGCGACACATGGGCGGTGCCGACCAAAATCACCCGCTTGCTGCCAGTTTGAAGGTGGCGCACCATCTGGGGGTTGTGGATGACTGTCATTGCCGGTATATTTCCTTTTTTTTTAATGGAGATCGAATATAACACTGCCATTTCTGGCGTCAATCCAATATGGCCTGTCGCGTCGACTTAATCCGCAGCACTGGATGTGAACCACGAAGGCCACGAAGCGCACGAAGAAAAACAAATGGGTTAAAACCGTCGTGTCCTTCGTGAACTTCGTGGTGAAAATATGACGGCATTGACACCGGATACCCAACCTCGCTGGAGATTCTCAACCAATGACAGAAGATGCGCCGTATTATGTTTCCCAGGGCTCGGAGATCGCACTATTCGAGGCTGCATTCGCCGGCCGGCTACCGGTGATGCTCAAAGGTCCCACCGGCTGTGGCAAGACCCGTTTTGTGGAATACATGGCCCATCGCCTGAACCGACCGCTCATTACCGTCGCCTGTCACGAAGATCTTTTTTCTTCTGACCTTATCGGCCGCTTCCTGCTCCAGCATGAGGAAACAGTGTGGGTGGACGGTCCGCTGACCCGCGCGGTGCGGTCCGGGGCCATCTGCTATCTGGATGAAATCGTCGAGGCCCGCAAGGACACCACTGTGGTCATCCATCCCCTCACCGACAACCGGCGGATGCTCCATATCGACCGGAAAGGCGAATCGGTGGCGGCCCACCCGAGTTTCATGATGGTCATCTCCTACAACCCTGGATACCAGTCGGTGCTCAAGGACCTCAAGCAAAGCACCCGCCAGCGGTTTGTGGCCATTTCATTCGACTATCCGCCGGCAGACAAGGAAACCGATATCGTGGCCACCGAAGCCCGCATCGATGAAGACACCGCCCGCCGACTGGTGCGTCTTGGTGAAAAAATCAGAGGGGTAAGGGAGGTCGGTCTCACTGAAGGGGCCAGCACGCGGCTGCTGATCTACGCCGGAGAGCTGATCCGCCGCGGGATTCCGCCGGCCGAGGCCTGCCGCAGCGCCGTGGCCCTGCCGCTGACCGACGATGATCGCATGCAGGAGACCCTGGGGGCGCTCATCGACGATCTATTCTAGTGTCTATTGCCCATGTTTGACAAATTCGTCAAAAAGCCATTTTGAACCGCAGAGAGCGCAGAGGAACGCAGAGAATATGTTTAATAATGATTTATCTCTGCGGTCTCTGCGTCCTCGGTGGTGATTTCAGACTTATCAGATGACCATCATGTTTGACTTCAATGACCTTCATCGGTTCGATCCGGAAATGGCCGCCCGCCTGGCGGATGGCTTTGGTCGCTGGCCGCGACCGCCGGATCCGTCTCTGGTCGATGCCCTGGCCGGGGATATTCTGAAGGGGCTCTCTGTTGAGCCGACGTTCGGGCAGGCTCTGGCGGACGGGGTGACCGAAGTGATCCGCACAGGAACTCCTGCCGCAGTGGCCCGCTACCGGGAATGCGTCGCTCAATTTGCAGATGTCGGCCCGACCCTGGGGCGCATCATGGCCAGGGCACTGGTGCCGGTGACGGTTCAAGGCGATGATGCGTTTCTGGGCGATGTCCTGTCGGTGGTTGTGGTCATGCGGCGCAAGGGAACGCATACCCTGACGGATCCCCTAAACGCACTGGGGGCGGTGCTGGCCGGCGGCGACCTGCCGGCGGCCGCCGCCTATCTCAAACTCCTTTCGGCCACTTTTTCGCGCAGCCTGACCTATAACCGTGCGACCCATCTCACCAAGCACCTGCCCAGGGCGGTGCTGTGCCTCCAGCCGGCCGCACGCGCATGGCAGATCGACCATTTGACCACTGCCATGATCGTGAGCGACTGGCTGGCCGAACGGCTGTGGGAAAGCCTTGTTGGCGGCGATCTGCGCTTGCTTTCTAACGACGGCTTGAGGGCCTTTGTCGACGACGCCTGTCGACGGTTTCAACGCGACCCGGAGGAAGGCCTCGTCTTTGCCGCCATGCGTTCCCAACAGGGCCGGGATGCCTGTGCGGCGCTGCGGGTCGCAGTGCCGCTGACGGAGGTCCGCGGCGCGCTCAGCGCCTATGCATCGCTGCGGTTGGGCCGGGGCTGCGCCATCCGGTCCATGTCTGATCTGCCGGCGGCGGCCTCAGGTGATCAACGGATGCCGTTGGTGTGCAGTGACGGGCGGGCCATTTACCTTGCCGATGTGATGGACAGCTACCCCGAGGCGCCTCAAAACCGGGCGCTGTACCAGTGCCTGGTACGCCTGGAATGCGCCGTCCTGGAAAGCGGTACCTACGATTTTGACATGGACAAGGCCGCAGATCGCCTCGGTGCCGAGCGGCCGGTGTCAGGCGATGGCTTGACGACAGACATTGCCTGCTGGCTTTTGCGTTATGCCTCCCCCCCACTGGCGGCCTATCTGTTTTCCGCCTTCGAATATGCCCGCATTTATCTGTGGAGCCGCAGCCGCTACCCCGGCGCGCTGCGTCAGGCGGTTCCTTTTCTTGAGACGGCCTGCCGGCAGACGATGCTGGCCTGGCCGGAGCATCCGTTTACACCACTGGCGGTCTGGCCGGCGATCTCTCGGCGGGACCATGGCGCGGCCGCGGTAATCGCTGCCATGGGGGCATTTGACGCCGTTATGACTGAAGCCAGCACCGTTGAGGATACGATGGTGTTTCTCGATGGCGTTTATCCTTCGCTATCGGCGCTGATCGGTGACGCGGCATCCGGACTGCCCGATCTTCCTTTCGGGCGGCGGATTCTGCCGGAGGGGCATGATGCCGGCCTTGCGGCTGAGCACCGCGAGGCGCGCCGCATCCAGCAGACGCTGGCACGGCGCGGGGTGTCGGTGTACCGCTCCGAGCTCATCCGGCAATATCGGGACGGCGGCAACACCATCACGCCGGAGGGGGTGCGGCAGGCTGTTTCGGCATCGGCCCGGTGTGCCGGGACGTGGGCACTGCCGGCAGTGCCGATGCGTGACGGGTTCTTGTCGGTGGACGACCTTTTTTCCGAGACGGTTCCCTCCTTGGAGGCCGATACCCTGGGTGATCCGGTTTACCGGTACCCTGAGTGGGACGGGCGGCAGGGGGACTACCGGGGCGATCATGTGAAGGTTCGGGTCGGCACGCCGGCGGTTGCCGATGCCACGGCGTGCGCGGTGGTGCTGCGCCAGCGGCAAGACCTGGTGGCGCGCATTCGCAGGGCCTTCGAGCTGCTCCGGCCTCAGGGGTTGATACTGCTGCGGCGATGGATGGAGGGGGACGATTTCGATTACCGGGCGCTGCTGGACTTTGCAGTGGACCGGCGCAGCGGCCGCACCCCGTCTGAGCGGGTCTATCTAAAGCGCTTGAAGGCGCACCGTGATGTGGCCACACTGCTGCTGGTGGATCAATCCCGGTCGACGGCGCATCCTGCCCTGGGGAGCCCCCACAGCGTCATGGACGTGGAAAAGGCCGCCATCGTTTTGTTTTGCGAAGCGCTCGGCGTGCTGGGGGACCGGTTTGCCGTGGCCGGTTTTTCCGGCACCGGGCGTCTGGGCGTGGACTATTTCTGGATCAAGACCTTTGATGAGCCCATGGGCACCGGTGTGTGGGGACGTATCGCCGGCATGGCACCGCTTCGCAGCACCCGCATGGGAGCGGCCATCCGACACGCGACGGCGTCCTTCGAATCGGCGCCGGCCGCCGTCCGGTTGCTCATCGTACTTGGAGACGGTTTTCCCAATGATGTTGACTACAAAAAAGGCTATGCGATAGAAGACACGCGAAAGGCTATCCAGGAGGCGCACGCCAGGCACATTTACACCCACGGCATTACGGTAAATATTGCCAGTGATGCCGGCCTTGATGCGCTCTACGGCGGCAGCGCCCACACGGTGATATCCGATGTTCGTGAATTGCCGGATGCCTTGTGGCGTGTCTACGCAAATCTGACCAGGCGGTGACCGGTGGGCAATTTGACCTCAGAACAGTGCCTTTACGACGGTATTTTTGAGTGGGAGGGCTACGGCGGCGCCTTCAAGCTGGCCAGTGGCAAGTGCTACCTCAAGGTATACGATTTAACCCGGGGCTCCCAGAGCCCGGTGGCCGTTCTCAAACCGGTGATCGTATTAGCCATGGACATGCCAGATAGCCCCATGTCAGTGAGAAGCTGCATCGGGCATATTGCCACCCGGGTGGTGACGGACCACGGCATCTCGCCCGCGCGGACCCTGTTCGTGGAATACTACCCCGCGATTCATTATGGCGAACACGGCGAGCGGCACATTGCGCGCCGTTTCGAGGCGGTGGATTTCGAATGGCACGGATACCGGGCGCTGTTTCCCAAATGGCGCACCGTCCCGCTTCCCCTGCTGACGGTCATTGCCCCCCTGACCGCAGGATGGCCGGAGGTCTCCGACGGTTGACGCAGGGTCGGCTCTCACCGAGATGCCTTCCCTGCCGGCGCAACCACTGGACGCGCTCTGGGGCCGCTGACCACCATCGCCCGCTTTGAAAGAGGCTCGCCTACTCGCAGGGACCGTTGAAAGCCTTGTTTCCCAGCCAGTCGTTCACGAAATGAAGGGTCACGTCGGTGGTTTGGCCCGATGCGCTCGCAGCCTGGGCAAGAGGGCCCCTGAGGGCGTCTGCCTCCGGGGCGGCGTCGATGAGGGCATAAAGGGAGATGCTGCGTTTATAGAACCCTGCGGCTTCCCGGAGGCGGTCCTGGGTCGCGCGGATGTCGCCCATGGCTTTGAGATCGTCGGCCATGCCGCGGTAGTATCCCTGGAGATGATCGGCCGCCAGTGCTTTTTCAAAATGCGCCATACCGGCGTCAAGGTCTCCATCGGAGCGGGCCAGATGCCCCAGGGAGTAGTGGATGAGCGCGGCGGTGGCGGTGTCATTATCTCCGACGGATGTCATCGCCTGGGCCAGCAGCGCCCGGGCCGCATCAGGGTTCCCGCGTCGCATCTGAAGCACTGCGTCGGCAGCCAAAAGGGGCGCGGCATCGGGGCCGGCAGGCGGCCCGGCGGCGCGGGCTTCGGACAGGGCGGCATCGGCGGCATCGTATCGGCCGAGATGCGTGAGCGCTGTGGTTTTGTTCACCAGGGTTGCGCGCATGCTGGCGGTATTGGCGCTGCCGAGATCGATATCGAGCGCTTCGTTGAAAAAGACCAGTGCACTATCGGCTTTCCCGGTGCGCAGGTAGGTGTTGCCCATGTTATTGAGGCAGACGGCCATCTCCTGCAGGTGATCGCCGGCCACCAGTTCCGGGTATGCCCTGCGGTAGTGGTGCAATGCCTTGGGGTAGCAGCCTTTGCGGTACCATGCGTCGGCCTTCTGCAGTTCCTTTACACCGGCGCTCAGATGCGGTGCGGCGGGCGTGGCCAGCTGACGGCTGCCGCCGCAGGCGACCGCGCTCATGATCAGCAAGATGATTGTCAGGCTCCGGCGGATGG
Source organism: Pseudomonadota bacterium (assembly GCA_043825735.1). Lineage (GTDB taxonomy): Bacteria > Desulfobacterota > Desulfobacteria > Desulfobacterales > JBDRRP01 > JBDRRP01. Next base: position 51,580 of record JBDRRP010000092.1, read on the forward strand.
GATGTGCCGTGTTCATGGTGGCAGGGCTCCGATGAGGGGCTGTGGTCGCATGGGGCGGATAACGTAAAAAACATACACCGTCGGCCGTGGAAAGTCAAAGCAGCCGGCAATGCCGAAGCAATCACTGCTTGACCTGGCGGCCGGCTTGTGCTCAAAAGTTTCTGATACGCTGGGCAACCGGCTGATGACGGGGCATGTGATCCGCCGCCTTAAGGGGCCAGAGAAACGGGATGGCTGGTCGCCAGCGTGCCGGAGGAGTTGCCAATGCGGGAAATCATTTGGATCGGCGCAGGGGGTTTCATCGGTGCCGTTCTGCGCTACCTGGTCAGTGGCAGGGTGCAGGACATGAGCGGCAGCATCAATTTCCCCTGGGGCACCCTGACGGTCAACCTAATGGGATGCCTGGTGATTGGCGCACTCACCCACATGGCCGAGGCGCGCTCACTGTTTTCCCCGGAAACCCGGATGTTTCTGCTGGTGGGCATCCTCGGTTCCTTCACTACGTTTTCAACATTTGCCAACGAGTCCCTCAGCCTGATACGATCGGGACAGGTTTCCCTGGCCTTGGTTTACGTGGGAGCCCATACTGTCATCGGCATCTTTTTCGTGCTTATCGGGTACGCCGGCTCGCACACCATCTGGAGATAATCGTGAACTTACCGGAAACCGGCTGCCTGCTGCGTATTTTTATTGGCGAGTCCGATCGCGCCGACGGAAAGCCTCTATACGAGTGGATCATTCTGAAGGCCAAGGCGCATGGACTGGCAGGGGCCACGGCATGGCGGGCCATGATGGGCTACGGAGCCAACAGTCGTATTCACACCAGCAAGATATTACGGCTTTCGGCGGATATGCCCGTCATTATCGAAATGGTGGATGTTCGCGAAAAGCTGGAAGCTTTTCTTGACGCAATCGATCCGCATATCCACGGCGGCCTGGCCACTCTCGAAGCCGCCCAGGTGCGCTTTTACCGGGGCAAGCCGAAGTAGCCCATTCTTATCAGGGCGGGCCCATACCAAGGAGACGAGCATGACGAACCAAACCGTTCACACGCCTCAGGCACCAGCGGCGATCGGCCCATACTCCCAGGCCATCATCAGCGGCCACCACGTGTTTGTCAGCGGACAACTGGGAATGGAACCGGCGTCGGGCAATTTGGTGGGGCCGGCGCTGGCCGATCAGGCTCGTCAGGCGTTGGCGAATCTAAAGCAGATCGTCCTGGCGGCCGGCAGCGCCATGGACCGGGTAGTGGCCGTGGACGTGTTTCTGACGGATATGGGTGATTTTATCGAGTTCAACGGTATCTATGCTGAGGCTTTCGGCGATCACAAACCAGCCAGGGCGGTGGTGGCCGTGGCGGGGTTGCCCAAGGGGGCCTGCGTGGAGATCAAATGCATTGCGACTCTGGCCTGACCGCGCTGACCGCGCCTTTCGGTGTTGCACGACCGGTCGGTGACGGGCACTCATTAATGACAAACTCATAAAAAAGCAATTTTCTCGCAAAGACGCCAAGTGCGCCAAGAAAAACATTCTTAATATCAATGTATTAGAATTTCTATTGGTGCGGATTTGCGAGAGGTCCCGACTTTTTCAGGACTATCATTATTGGGAGATTGAAAAACGATGGCGGGCAATGGCAAACTCCTGGACGATGAGGCCGAAAAGCTTTTTCAGGAACTTCTCGGCATCGATACTGCTTATGGAAAAGACGGCCTTTCTGAGAGCCTCAATTCGGTGCTCCAGCAGCAGGATGCGCACTGCTTTATCATTATCGACCTGCTGGATCAGGTGGCTTCTTATATGACGCGTTGTGCCGACAGCGGCGTGGACCCCGTCGATGCCGAAACACTCGACAACATTCTGGGTTGCATCGACACCCTCGCCAGGGAGACCGACGGTGAACCGCACCTGGTTGTGAGATACTGTGGTTACAGTGAACCCGGGCAAGCCGAAGAGGTGGTCGACTACGAACTGGTGCTTCAGAATCTGCGCACCAACAGTGCCGCCATCACCGCAATGGTCAGCCGCTACGGTGAGGAGCGCGCAGGCTACGTCGATATTGCCCGTCGCGCGTTTGAGACACTCGCCCATCACGGCGTTATGAGCCTGTCCCTCAAATTGTCCACGGAAGAGGGTGCGCTTCGGCGGATGCCGCTGAGCATCACGCTACAGGTTCTTGCCCGGTTCAGGACCGCTGTCCAGACCGATGCGCCCATCGTATTTACCCGCGGGCAGAAAACACTCCAATTGCCAGTGATCTCAGACGCGTACGGCGTGCCGAGCGAGAACCTGACCTTGCTATCGGCTGTTAATGGCATCGCTCCCCAGTCCATTGCCGCCGCCATTGCCAAACTCCAGGCCTCCGGTGTCATTGACCGCTATCTGGGTAGTTATGAAGCCCTGGTATCGCTGCATAAAAAAACGCCCCAGCTCAGCAAACCACCCCTGGAGGTCAACAATTTCATGTGGCTGATGGCTGACGCGGATGGCGCTGAGATATCTCCGGAGCAGGCGCAGGTGGCCCGGCTGGCGGTTAAAGCCGCGCGCCATGCGCCGCTGCAGGCGGCATCGATGATTCAGGCCGTATACGGAGATGACTATGAACACATTGATGCCACCCGGTTGGGGCATCGCCTGAATGTGTCGACGGGGCTGCTCAATGCCGTCGATGAAGTGCCCGAGGGCTCGCCCATCGAAAGCGAAATCCTCAACAATCTCGAACACCGCCTGGACGTGGTGGCCGACAAGGTGTTCGACGATCTGTTCTCAAAGGAGCGCCTGGCCGCATCCGGCGGTGGCGACTTTCTGGTGGGTCTGAACGATAAGCTGCGGACCATGGTCAGTTTTTACAAGCGGCGCTGTGATGTCCGCCGCAAGCTTCAGCGGATCGTCCATGCTGATGTGGATTTAACCGATGACGAGTACGAGGCGCTCGCCAAGGACTACCGGATTTCGGCCGAGGACAGCCGCGAGATGATCCGTTTGCTGCGCACCTGCTTTTCGGGCGACGGGCGTTTCAGCAAGCGGGCGTTTCAGCAGGTCGTTTCCGTACTCAAACGCTATGAAGAAAAGATACTGGAGTTTCTCTGGAAATACCTCATGGAAGGCATCCATGAAGATGACCGCATCGTGTTTCTCAACGCCCTTCAGCTGTTGATCGCCCAGATGGCCCAACCCAAGCGCTCAATCGGCATATTGCTTTCTGATTTTTACCGGGACAGCCAGCAGGTGAAGTACTCCGATGCCAAGGCCCTCATGCTCTGCTCGCTGTTGGTGCGGCGCTACACCAAGGCCCTGGTCGATGTGGAGATGACGCCCGAAGAAGTGCTGCAGATCGACGACAGTGTCGACACCGCCATCGCCGGATATGTGGCCTGGAAAATCGACAGGGATCAAAAGCGGTTTTTTGAAAAGATTCAGACCATTCACCAACTCCTGATCGCGCTGTTGAACGCGGGCGACGCCGAGCCTACCGGCATGTCGCCGGAAACGCTTCTGGAACTCGAGCGGGAGTCTTATCTTTTTCTGGCCCTGGTGGGCGGCCTGACGGCTCGGTCGGTGATCCTGAGCGCCATCAAGGAGTACGGTGATCCGGAGTCTGTCCTTTATCAGGGGCCACGGAAGGCGGTGCCTCTTTCCGTGTTTATGAAGAACCTGCGGGTGGCGGTGCGGGGGCTTGCCCGCGTGGGCAAACCCGAAGATATCTCGCTGCTCGATTTGGTGCATCGGCACAGTGACCGGCTCAATGCCCTGGACGCCTCGCCCAAGCATCATGAACAGGTCAAGCGCATTCTGGAATGGACCCAGATGTCCACCCGTATTATCGGCGATGGATGATGGTCGGTGACATCGTTTTCGATGGCGGCGCTCGAGCCGGGCGGCCAGAGAGCCCTTCCCCGTCGCCCCATGACAGTACCCCGTGTGATGCCGCAGGAGAGTGGTTTCGCGCGTTTTATGAATGGCATTCAGTGTTTGATTCCAACCCCACACTTTCCTCTTGACATCAGATTACAGGCAGAATAGGAATGGTCAAACCATTTTAGGGCGTTCGGGCAGCGTCCATTTTTGCCTTTATCTATCTTAAATAACTGAAATATTTATACTTCGGCCGGCTGAGATATGTTTCGCATTGCCAAACAGAACCGCATCTTTCAGGATGTGGTGGATCAGATTCAGGAGGCAATTCTCCGCGGTGATCTTCGGCCGGGGGATACCCTGCCGCCTGAGCGAGACCTCAAGGAAACGTTTCAGACCAGCCGCGGCACCCTCCGGGAAGCCTTGCGGGTGCTCGAGCAAAAAGGCCTTATTGAGATCCGGTTGGGGGTGCGGGGCGGTTCGGTGGTGAAGGCCGCCACAGGAGAGCCGTTCTCAGAGAGCCTCGATCTGTTGATCCGATCCCAGAAAGTCTCCCTCAGCCATCTCGCCGAGTTCCGCGAAGGCGTCGAGGGCACGGTCGCCGCGATGGCTGCTGCCCGGGCATCGAAGAAGGACTTGCGGATACTGGAGGCGCTCCTGGCCGAGGCCAAGCGCCACGTGGCGACCGGTCCTGCGGCTTGGGATGAATTCGTTAACGTTGACAAGCGCTTTCACCAGGCACTGGCGCGAATTTCCGGAAATCCCATCTACATTCTGATCAACCAGATGGTTCACGACAATATCCAGCGCTACTATGATGATTTTCTGCCGATTGATAGCCGTGTGCTTACTGAAAACTATACCGATCTTTGCCAGATCCTGGACATCGTAAAAAGCGGCGACAGCGAAGCGGCCCGGCGGGTGGCCGCTCGACATGTTCAGCGATTCAACGAGTACATGGAGTCAAATGTACAGTGGGCGGCGGCGGATATCGTCCGTGAGCGCAGTGCCTGAGGCGGTTGTTTTGCTTCCGACCCATTGAACAGTTTGCCACGAAGAACACGAAGATCACGAAGAAGATCTTCAACAACAATAAGTTATAAAAAGACTTCATGTGCTTCGTGAATTTCGTGGTGATTGAAAAGCGGCCATCGGTGCGGCCGTTGACACCACTGCGGCGCTTCATAGAGAAGCAAAACCCTAAAAAGCATGGCAGTTGACATCGGATGACCCAACTTCGCCTTGACAACATCAGCGTGAGATTCGGTGGGCTTCAGGCCCTGAGCGACATTTCCTTCAGCGTCAACGCCGGTGAAATTGTCGGTCTCATCGGACCCAACGGCGCCGGGAAAACGACGATTTTCAATGTCATCACCGGCGTATACAAGGCCTCGGACGGCGATGTGCAGTTGGACGGCAAGAGCCTGATCGGCCTTCGCCCTTACCAGATTCTGACCAGCGGTATTGCCCGCACATTTCAGAACATTCGGCTGTTTACCGTCATGACCGCCCTTGAAAATGCGATGGTGGCGCTTCACAGCCGCTCCAAAAAAGGGGTCGTGGGGGCCGTGCTGCGCACGCCCTCCCAGCGACGGGAGGAGCGATATATTCAGGAAAAGGCCTATGAGGCGCTGGAATTCATGGGCGTGGACCGGTTTGCCGACGTCGCTGCAGCCAACCTGCCTTATGGTCACCAGCGTCGGCTGGAGATCGCGCGGGCGCTCGCCTCGCAGCCGAAACTGCTGCTTCTCGACGAACCCGCCGCCGGGATGAATCCGATCGAGAGTCTGGCGCTGATGAAAGATATCGCCCGGATTTCGGATCTGGGAATCAACGTGCTCCTGGTGGAGCATGATATGAAAGTCGTGATGGGTGTCTGCCACCGGATCGTATGTATCGATCATGGTGTGAAAATTGCGGAGGGCACGCCCCAGGAAATTCAACGGGACCCGAAAGTGATCGAGGCCTATCTGGGAAAACCCGCCCAATAAAAACCGTTACCGAGAAGGAGGTTCAGGATGAGGAAAAAGGTTTTTCTGCTGCTGGTTGCCGGTTTGTTGCTGGTTCCGTTCATTTGTGGATCCGCTGTCGCCAAGACCCTGAAGATCGGGACGATGAGCCCGCTGACAGGGCCCTATGCGGCCGATGGCAACGACATCGCCAACGGCGCCAAGGCTGCCGTGGCCGTCATCGAAGCCGAAGGCGGCGTCCCCGGATTCGATGCCATCGAAGTTTTTCCCCAGGACACGGCCTGCGATCCGCGCCAGGCGGTCTCTTCTGCCAACAAACTCATCAATGAAGGCGTTGTCGGTGTCGTGGGGGCCTATTGCTCCTCGTCCACCATCCCGGCATCAGAAGTCCTTGCCGAAGAAGACATCCCCATGCTCACACCCGCCTCCACCAATGAAAAGGTCACCGAGCGGGGACTGCCCTACATGTTCCGCGTCTGCGGCCGCGACGATGATCAGTCCAAGATCGCCGGCCGGTTCATGGCCGAATACCTCAAAGCCAAGACCGTGTACATCGTCGATGACAAAACGACATACTCCCAGGGCCTGGCTGAAAACGTCGCCAAGGTGGCCGCGGCCGCCGGGATGACGGTGCTCAATCATGATCACGTGAACCAGGGTGACAAGGACTTTTCCGCGGTCCTGACCAAGATCAAATCCGCCAACCCGGATGTCTTCTACATGAGCCTGCAGAATTCGGCCACCGGCAGCCTCATGGCCATCCAGGCCAAGCGGTTCGGCCTCAAGTGCGCCATCTTGGCTCAGGATGCCGTCTACCACCCGCAGTTCATCGACATCGCCAAAGATGCGGCCGAGGGGGTCTATCTCACCTTCGGTTTCTCCGACAAGGGAACGCCGACCTACAAGAAGTACATCGATCAGTACAGCAAGATGTTCGGCAAACCGGGAGCCTATTCCGGGTATGCCTATGATGCGGCCTACGTGCTGCTGAGCGCCATCAAAAAGGCGGGCTCCACGGACCCGGCCAAAATCAAGGCCGAGATCATGAAGATGGATTTCGACGGCGCCACCAAGCGCATCAAGTTTATGGAAAACGGTGACTCCGGCTCCGACTACGTGATCTACAAGGTTGTCGGCGGCGAGTTCAAGACATTCTGGAACCCGCTCACCGGCAAGTTGTTCTAATCTGTGCAGACCACCGCTTCCCGGCACGCGATGTGCCGGGAAGCGTTACCCCATCTGCGTGCTGAGATGAATCAGGATCCCTTATGGAGTTCTTCCTTCAACAGCTGATCAACGGGTTGACCCTGGGCGGCATTTACGCGCTCATCGCCCTGGGCTATACGATGGTTTACGGAATCATCCAACTCATCAACTTTGCCCATGGTGAGTTTTTTGCCGCCGGCGGGTATGTGGGGGTCATTCTCCTGAGTTATCTGGCGGCAAATGGCTATCTTCAGAGTCATCCCTGGTTGTGTCTGGGCGGCTCCATGGTACTGGCGATGGTTTACTGCGCCTTTTTGGCCATGGCCGTGGAAAAACTCGCCTACAAGCCGCTGCGTCGCGCATCGCGGCTCGCGGTGCTGCTCAGCGCCCTGGGGATGAGCATTTTCCTGCAAAATGGCCTGATGTTGACCCAGGGCGTCTACGATCTGCCTTATCCCGCGGAGTTCTCCCAGGGCCGCTTTGAACTCGGCATGATCACCGTCAGCTATCTGCAGATCGTCATTTTCGCCGTCACCGTGGTGCTGCTGATCGTTTTGAATCTGCTGGTTTTCAAGACCCGCATCGGCAAGGCCATGCGCGCCACGGCCCAGGACAAGGTCATGAGCGCCCTGGTGGGCATCAACAGCAACCGGATCATCAGTCTGACCTTCGCTATCGGGGCCGGCCTGGCGGCGGCCGCCGGCATTATGGTGGGGCTCTACTACGGTTCGGTGCGCTACGATATGGGGTTCGTGCCCGGGATCAAAGCCTTTGCCGCGGCGGTTCTGGGCGGCATCGGCAACATCACCGGCGCCATGGTGGGCGGCCTCATCATCGGGATGGTGGAGATCTTCGCGGCCGGTTACGTGTCCGGCCAGTACAAGGACGTTTTCGCTTTTATCATTCTAATCGGTGTGCTCTATTTCATGCCCACCGGCATCATGGGTGAGAATGTCGATGATACCCGCGTCTAAGAAAATCTGGAAAACCTATCTGATCGCAATGATCTGGCTGTTTGCGCTGCTCTGGCCGCTGCTCGGCATCCACAAGGACGGCACCCTGTCCGTCAAGACGACTGTCACCGTTTGGGCCTATATCGCGGTGGGGCTGCTGGTCTGTGTGCTCTTGAATCTGCTGAAAAAAAGCGGGCGGCTCGATGTCGTCATCGCACCTCTGACCACTGCCCGCGGTGCCGTCGCCGGCGGATTTTCGAGAACACCCCGCTGGTTGTTGCTCACGGTGCTGATGGGGGTGATGATCTACTATCCCTATTTCGGCTTCGTGGACCGCTACATGACCGATGTGGCCATCATGGTGCTGGTCTATGTCTGTCTCGGTCTGGGGCTTAACATCGTGGTGGGCCTGGCCGGGTTGCTCGATCTGGGGTACATTGCCTTCTATGGGGTGGGGGCTTACACCTACGCACTGCTCAGCATACACTACCACTTTCCTTTCTGGATGGCACTGCCCGTCGCTGCCGGGATTGCCGCCATTGCCGGATGCATCATCGGCTACCCGACGCTGCGCATGCGCGGCGATTACCTGGCCATCGTGACCCTGGGCTTTGGCGAGATCGTCCGGCTGATTCTCAACAACTGGATGTCGCTTACCAATGGGCCCAATGGGATTCTCGGCATCGATCCGCCGGGGATCTATCTCCCCCATTTCGCCGGCGGTTTTTCGCTGGAGCATCTGTGGCTCAAGAAACTTGAGTATCTCTACTATGTGATTCTCGCGCTGGCCGTGTTCACCATTTTCGCTGTTCACCGCCTCAATTTCTCACGGATCGGGCGCGCCTGGGAAGCCATCCGGGAAGATGAGACCGCTGCCGAACTGATGGGGGTCAACACGTTTATGCTCAAGCTGCTTGCCTATGCCATGGGCGCGGTGTTCGGAGGGCTTGCCGGGGCCTTCTTCTCGGCCCGGATGCGGTTCGTCAGCCCGGAGAGTTTCACCTTTATCGAATCGGCCATGGTACTGGCCATGGTGGTGCTGGGCGGTATGGCCTCCATCCCCGGGATCCTCCTCGGCGTTGCCGCGCTGATCGTTTTGCCGGAAGTATTTCGAGATTTCGAACTCTACCGCATGCTCGCCTTCGGTGCGGCCATGACCGTCATGATGATCTTCCGGCCGGCCGGGTTGATTCCGGCCAAGCGTATGGCAGGGCGCTCGGAAGAGAAGGAGGGATAGATGGCCGAGGAGAGGCCCATTCTCGAGTTGCGGGACGTCCACACCAGCTACGGCAACATCAAGGCGCTCAAAGGGCTGTCTTTGAGAGTGTATCCGGGGGAGATCGTGACCATGATCGGTGCCAACGGTGCCGGCAAATCCACCACTTTAATGACGATTTGTGGCATCGTACCGCTCACTTCCGGCGAGATTTACTACGACGGCCAGCCCATTCACGGAAAGGCTGCGGATCTGTTGCCGCAGATGGGGCTTTGCCAGGTGCCTGAGGGCCGCCGGATCTTCCCGCGGTTGACGGTGGAAGACAACCTGGAGATGGGGGCGTTTTTCCGCCGCAACAAGGAAGAAATGACCGGGGATATGGCGCGGGTGTTCGACCTCTTTCCGGTATTGAAGGAGCGGCGGCGACAGCAGGGGGGAACGCTTTCCGGTGGTGAGCAGCAGATGCTGGCCATTGGCCGCGCGCTCATGAGTCGGCCCAAACTGCTGCTTCTGGATGAACCGTCTTTGGGACTGGCGCCGCTCATCGTTCAGAAGATTTTTGAAATCGTCCGGGAGATCAACGCACGAGACGGTGTCACCATCCTGCTCGTGGAGCAAAATGCCAACCTGGCGCTACAAGTCGCCCGGCGCGGTTATGTGCTTGAAACCGGCAGCATTATACTTGAAGACGACGCCAAGAGCCTTCTCCACAATCCTGAAATTCGAAAAGCCTATCTTGGCGAAACCGAATAGGGTCAACGTCCAGTTTTGATGGTCCCGTAAAAAAGCAATTTTCTCGCAAAGAGGCCAAGTGCGCCAAGAAAAACATTTTTAATATCAACTTTTTAGCTTTGCGATCTCTGCGGCTTTGCGAGAGATTCGGATTTTTTACTGGACTGGTTTTTAAAAACGGCTATCAACACACAACCCGGCGATGGAGTGGTGTTTGCGGCACGAATGGTAAAACCATTACAGTCCCACTATCATCCCGACAGCCAAATCAATCGCTTTTAGGCGGCGGCGTGAGGCGCACCGCCATTACATGAATTCTCTGCCGTTATCGGCAATGCCCTCACCTTAGTCCTTCGATTCATAAATACGCCAATGTATTTTATTGACTCAGGACTAGGTGCTGCCTGCGACGAGCTCAGCCGCGACGGTAAAGGTCCTCATACGTAAAACACGTCACTTTAATTGGGAATTGAAGCACTTAGGAGGCGCGCTATGGACAGACAGCAGGAAGAGCGCATCATTCAAGACGCCATCGCCCAGGCCGAGGCATGGCAAAACCGGGCCAATGAACTGCTGACCCGGGAAGAAAAAGGCATCCAGGAGCAGATGAAGCGGCTGCTCACCCATCCCATGGACAAGGTCGTTCTCACCAAGATGATCGATCAGAGTTTTCGCTCCCACGATCCTGCGCGCATCGCCGATCAGGTCAATGCCATTTTGGGCGAATGCGGCGTTCCTGATTTCTTCAGCCGGGTGGAAAAATTGCTGGTTCAGATGTTCATGGGGGTCGGCCGCCATTTTCCGGATTTCGCCGTTCCCAAAATGATCGACAAAATGCGCCAGAATTCCAGCCGTGCCATCATCGCGGGTGAAAAAGAGGCCCTGCACGCGCATCTGGAAAAGCGTCGGGAACAAGGCGTGCGCATGAACATCAACCATCTGGGAGAGGCGGTGCTGGGAGAAGACGAAGCGGCCCACCGGTTGGAAATGTATCTTGCGGACATGAAGGATCCGGATATCGAGTACATCTCGGTGAAGATCTCAACGATTTATTCCCAGATCAGCTCACTGGCCTTCGAGCATTCCATCGCGGTGCTCACAGAGCGTCTTTCCATCCTTTACCGGGAGGCGAAGGCCAATTTTTACACCCGTTATGACGGCACCCGGGTGCCCAAGTTCGTCAATCTGGACATGGAGGAGTACCGGGACCTGGCGATCACCTCCCAGGCCTTCATTCAGACGCTCGATCAGCCGGAATTCGCCGACTACTCCGCCGGTATCGTGCTCCAGGCCTACCTGCCCGATTCCCACGGCATCCAGCGGCAGTTGACCGACTGGGCAAAAAAGCGGGTGGCCGCCGGCGGCGCCCCGGTCAAGCTCAGGATCGTCAAAGGGGCCAACATGGAGATGGAGCAGCTCGAGTCCGCCTTGTTCAACTGGCCCCTGGCTCCCTACGACAACAAACTGGACGTGGACGCCAACTACAAGCGCATGGTGGTCTACGGCATGAAGCCGGAAAACATCCGGGCCGTCAACCTGGGCATCGCCTCCCACAATCTTTTCGAGCTGGCTTACGCCTATAAAGTGGCGCAGGCCTACCAGGTCCCCGAATACTTCTATTTCGAAATGCTCGAGGGGATGGCCGATCACGTGCGACGGGCCCTTCGGGAGATGTCCGGAGACGTGCTGCTGTATGCCCCGGTGGCGACCAAGGATGAGTTCATCAACGCCATCGCCTACCTCATCCGTCGGCTAGACGAAAACACGTCACCGGAAAACTTCCTGCGATACGCGCCCAGCCTGACGGTGGGTTCCGGGGAATGGGAATTTCTAAAGGAAGGGTTCGTGGCTTCCTGCGCGCACCGGGACGCGGCCCCGATGACGCCCAACCGGGTCCAGGACAGAAACACCGAAACGGCTGCTGAAAAAGCCGGCACTTTTTCTACCGGGGAATTCATCAACGAACCGGACACGGACTGGTCCCTGGCCGCCAATCGGCGCTGGGCCGAGAGCATCCGCGCGCGCTGGAAGAAATCGGCCGGTGATGCCCCCATGGACATCCCGGTAGTCATCGGCGGCGCCGCGCGTTTTGAAGACCGGGAGATCATCTCGTGTATCGACCCCAACCAGCATCCTGACATCGTGCCGGTGGCGCGCTGTGCCATGGCGAGCCGCGAAGATGCCCTGGATGCGGTCACCGTGGCAACGGCCGATCCGGACGGCTGGCGCCGGCTGTCATCGGCCGCCCGCCACGAAATCCTTTCCCGGGTCGCCTGTGAACTGAGAAAAGCCCGAGGCGATCTCATCGGTGCCGCTGCCGCCAACACCGGAAAAGTTTTCTCCGAGACGGATGTGGAGGTCTCCGAAGCCATCGACTTTGCCGAATACTACCCGCTGACCGTTCGCCAGTACGATGCCATCGGCTCGGTGACCGTTGCGGGAAAAGGGGTGGGGCTCGTCGTCTCGCCGTGGAATTTTCCGGTGGCCATTCCCTGCGGCGGCATTGTCGCGGCACTGGCGGCGGGCAACACCGTTGTCTTCAAGCCGGCCTCCGATGCGGTGGTGGTGGCCTGGGAGCTGTGCCAGTGCTTTTGGCGGGCGGGGATATCGAAAAACACACTGCAGTTCGTTCCGTGCGCCGGGGGCAGCGTCGGCCCGGTGCTGACCGGCCACCCGGATGTGGATTTCGTGATTCTTACCGGCGGCACGGACACCGGTCTTAAAATGCTGGAGCGCTCGCCGGGGATCTATCTGGCGGCGGAGACCGGCGGCAAGAACGCCACCATCGTCACCGACATGGCCGACCGCGACCAGGCCATCAAGAACGTCATCCATTCCGCCTTCGGCAATTGCGGTCAGAAGTGCAGCGCCACATCGCTGCTCATTTTGGAAAAGACCATCTATGACGATCCCCACTTCCAGCAGCAACTGGTGGACGCCTCCCGGAGCTTAACCGTGGGCAGCGCCTGGGTTTTCGAAAACAAGATGGCTGCACTCATCCGGCCGCCGGCGGGAGATTTGGCGCGGGCGATGACGACACTGGAGCCCGGGGAGCGCTGGGCGCTGAAGCCTGAGATGGTGGGCGAAAACCCCCACTTGTGGAGCCCGGGGATCAAGTACGGCGTCCAACCGGGCAGCCACACCCATATGACCGAGTTCTTCGGAGCGCTGCTCGGGGTCATGCGCGCCGATAGTCTGGAGCACGCCATTTCCCTGGTGAACCAGACCGGATACGGTCTCACATCAGGTATCGAAAGCCTCGATAAGAGAGAGCAGGACATCTGGAAAGAGCGGATCTTTGCCGGCAACCTTTACATCAACCGCGGCACCACCGGCGCCATTACGCTGCGCCAGCCCTTCGGCGGCATGGGAAAATCTGCGCTCGGACCGGGGCTCAAAGCCGGCAGCCCCGACTATGTATCCCAGTTCATGGATTTCACAGAGACGGGCCTCCCGGAAACCGGAGTGATCGAAAGGGACTATCGTCTGCTGCGACTGATGCAGGAATGGCAGCAGATGATCAAGTGGGGACAGCACGCCGAGCACCGCGACGATCTGTACCGGACGGTACGGGTCGTAAAGAGCTATCTCCTCCACGCCGAGCGAAAGTTCTCCCGGGAGGAAGACTATTTTCATCTGCGGGGTCAGGACAACATCCTTCGCTACCGCCCGGTGGGCACCGTGGTGATCCGTCTTCACGCCAGCGACACGCTGTTCCAAACCCTTGCCCGTATCGCCGCCGCGACGGTGAGCGGTTGCCGGCCCGTGGTGAGCATCCCAACCGGGCTCAGCAACCCTGTCACCGCCTTTCTCTTTTCCAGGGAAGGAAAGAAGCTGCTCGGCGGGGCGGACGCATCGTTTCATGCCGACAAGGCGCTCATCGCCATGATGCCGAAAATCGACCGGATCCGCTACGCCGCCCCAGACCGGGTGCCCGAGGCGGTCTTTGCGGCTGCCGCCAAAACCGGGTTTTACATCTCCCGGACGCCGGTCGCGATGGAAGGGCGCATCGAACTGCTCCAGTACTACCGCCAGCAGAGCATCTGCAACAACTACCACCGCTACGGCAATCTGGGCGAAAGAAGTCTGATCGCCTGAGCGCGGTCACGGCGGGTGACGAAAACAAACCGGAGGGCTTGACGCAGCAAGCGGCGGGCCCCCCTGATTTTTTGAAAGGCAATGAGATTATCCAATACCGCGATCATCCGATGTTGCCGGGGCGGCTTCAATAAAACAGTAAGGGTCCCGGTCGTTGAAGATGTCCAGACCGTTACCGTAGATTACAGCCATGCAGCCGCCGCAGACAGGGCGCAGCCGGCACTCGCGGCACGCGGCGGTGCCCGAGCGATATCGGCGTGCCGACGCGCCGTCGTAGATATCGACGAGCCGCTGGCTGAGGATGTTTCCGATGGGTGAGGGAAATTTGCGGCAGGCGTGCACCTCGCCGTCGGGAAGAAGCGAAACGAAGTTGAAGGCGGCGCCGCACCCATGCCCGGTACAGCCGCCGAAGGGGGCTTTCCGCTGCCGATAGCGGGAAATATTGATCAGATTGTCCTTGAGTCCCATACCGGGGTTGTCATCTGCCGCAGCCAGATAGCGCTCGATCAAGCCGGGGTAGTCATGGATATCGGCCTGGTGCAAATCGATCCCTTCCCCCACCGGGGTGAGGCGGTTGAAGGTGAACAGATCCGCCCGGCCCCGAAGGTGCGCTGCCAGCGGGAGGACATCTTCGGTGTTCGCCTTGGTCAGGGTGAGCATGACCATGGAGAAGATGTCCAGGCCCTTGAGCGTGGTTAAAAAGTCCATCACCCGGTCAAAATGGCCTCGGCCGCGAATGTCATCGTTTTGCGCGCGCATCCCTTCCAGGCTGACTTGGTAAAATTCCGGGTGCCGGATGGCGACGATGTTTTCCAATTGGTGTCGCGGCACCGGGTTGCCCAGAATGGCCGTCATGAATCCGCGCTCGGCGGCTTCGCGATAAATGGTTGTGAAATGCGCGTGCAGGAATGGATTCCCGCCGGTGAAGCTGATTTGCCCTATAACATTTTTGGATCGGCAGAAATCGTAGGTGTCGTCGAGGACGGCCACAGCCTGTTTCAGAGAGAAATCGTCACGATTGCTGCGGTCGTAGCAGTGCCGGCAATGAAGGTCGCATTTTTGGGTGATGTGCCACTGGAGTGTGAAAACCGGGGAACTGAAATAGTCAGGGGTTGATATTTCCCCGCGGGGGAAACCGGGCGGCCGGGCAATTCCCGGAGGCGGCGCCAGGAGCAACCCCTTTGAGACGGCGGTTTCGAGGATGTCCGTGATCGTGCCCAGAGAAACACCGCCTTGGCCCGCAGCAGTCCGCGGGCTCATTTTCTCCACCACGATCTTCAGTGCCAGCAGGTCGTGACCCGATGCTGTGGCGATCTTCATCTCCCGGCTTCCGGGGATGCGCCACAGGAGGGTCGTCGCGTCGGCCGGTTCCGGCTCGATTGCATCACCGGCGATCAGTTCCGGCAGCCCGCGCCAGGAGACGGTCACGAACGTGAGATGGGGGTTGACCGAGAGCGACGTGACGACAGGCACAGCATCGGGCCCGGTTGCTGAAAGTTGGGCCGCCGCCCACTCCACTTTCGACAGATCATGAAGATACGGCTGCAGATTCAAAGCGCGGGCGTGCGTATTCAAGTAGTCGGGAAGGTCTTGGGGACGAAGATGCTTCGGCAGGGCGGCACCCGCACCCGTTATCAGACGGCATGATGCGGGAAACGCGGCGATAAGGTCTTGCATGATTCTCCGGCCGCGGGGCGATGGTTCTTTTTACCCTGCGATAGCGCACCGATGGTGAACCGCGGGCCAACGCGCGGTGATGACTAACACGCCGGCGTCAGGGATGCCCACCGGCGTTTGGTTTTTATGAGCAGCATGCCTCCGGCATGCTAAAAATCAGGCTCAGCCGCTTTTCCCGGATTTCTTTTTTTCTTTTTTGGCGTTACCCGCGTCGCCGGGTTTACCGGCTGATGTATTCTGCTGATCTGTTTCTAACACGGTTTTGTCTTTTTCCGCCGACTGTTCAGCGCTCACGGCGCTGCTGTTTTTCGCTCCTGAGCCGCTGGCGGCCGCGGGTTTTTCCACTGAAGTGCTCCCGGCACCCGGTTTGGCCCCTCAGCCGCTGCCGCCTTGGGCACCCGGCACGGTGACGCCGCCCATGCTGATGAGGCCGGCCACTCCCAGTCCTGCTAAAAATCGCTTTAATGCTTTTGTTTCCATCTCGTTCTCCCGGCTTACTTATAAACGGTGAATGATTGAAAACGCTGATGCGGGTTTTTGAGCCGTATTGAAGCCATCAGCAGTCACCAGGGAGGCTTGGCTAATGATGGCGGTAGCCGCAATGATCCGATCAGCCGGGTCTTTGTGGGCATCCCCGAACAGGCGGGCCGACAGTTCGGCCACCGTTGGAGAGATGGGGTGCAGGTGATAGACGCTGCGGCTGTAGGGCATTCCAAATGACAACATGGGTATCCACCACGATCATGTCAGTGCATCCCAGTGGGCGTCAAGGGGCGAAAGCACATCGCCCACGTGGGCGGTGCGCGCCATTTGTTCAAGCGCCTGCCGGGCAGTGGCACGCTCGTCTTCCACGGGCACCAGCCGGGCCACTGGGCACCCCCGGGAGGTCAATATAATGTACAAAACGAAATGGTGCAAGGGTCACGCGCTGGCAGGCTGTATCGCGTGTCATCGACTCAGCACCTCAGTGGCGGCCGACCGTGATGCACTACGACGGTCATGGCACCGTCCAGCCCAGGGTAAAGTCGATGCGGCCGGGCTGCGGCAGTACGGCGGACGGCGGCGTGAGCCCGATGGCAAGGGCCGACGCCGCGCCGGTGTCGCCTGGGGCCCAGCCAATTTCCATATCCGCCGGCGGCTCCTGGCCGCTCGCGCGGAAGAACGCCGCCAGGGCGGCGGTCACCGCCGCCGGGATCCGTTCTCGGTCGGTTTCTTCGTCCATGGCCGTCTTCAGCTCGAAGAGAAATCCCATCAGGCGGTTGAAAAAGAGCTGGAACTTGAGGCTGCCGCCGGCCAGGGTGGCCTCATGGGGGATGGCGGCCGTGTCCCGGCCGACGCCGCCGGCCAGGGGGATGATGCCGGATTCAATCAATTCGGCGATCCGGTCCTCGGAGATCAGGGCCTCGGTGGCGGCCGTGCGGCTGTCATCGACAGGGGCCACCGCGAGATTCGTGAGCGATAGGCTCCGGTAGTCGGTCAGTCGCGACGGCCAGCCGATAGTCGCCACACTTTTTGCCGCCAGAACGCCAAGGGCCCACACCGGGCTGACCCACAGCGGAGACGTTTCTGTAAATGAAGCGGTGCGCGGCGGGTTATCCTCGCCATAGGGCGCACGGGTGAGAAACCGGTTGAGGGTGGCGGCCACCCACTCACTGCCTGGCGCCTGGCGTCGTTTGCGCCATTTGGCGTAGGCGGCGTTTTCCAGGTGGGTGGCGATGTAGGGCAGTTTGCCCAACGCCCGCCAGTCGGGCAGATGGAAAAAGCGCGGACCGATCCATACGGCCGTAGGCACCATGAGGGTGTCGGCGCAGGTCAGCACCGCGTCCAAACGCTCGATGCCGGGATCGGTGGCATCACATTCCATATCCAGGAGGATCAGGTTCGGTGGCACCTGGGAAAACGCCCCCGCGACCGTTTCCAGGGTGCCCGCAAGGCCCTGCCGTGAGACGCTGGCAATTTTCAGCGACACGGCGCCGCCGGGGATGACCGGGCCCTGGCAGACCAGGGCGGCCACGCCCTGCCAGGCCGCCTCCAGTCTTCGAAACCCTTCATCGGCGTAAACGCAACCGAGCAGTGCGCTCATCAGACCGTCGATCTGTTTTCGCCAGCTCCGGGCATCGCCGGCGCCGGTCGCCCCGCCCCCGGCGCCGCCGCCGGGGGCGGCCACCATGGCGAGCAGATCATCCACGGCGCTTTGCTGCGCCGAGGCGGCGACGGGCGCCGCGTCAGCGACGTTCAGGTCCAGAGGCAGGTTTGGCGCCGCCGCGGTGATCCGGGCGGCGATCTGCGCGGTCGATAACCCCGTCTTCAGCCCCTCGTCCACCGCTTCTCCAGCGGCCGCCAGGGATGCGAGATAGGGTACGCGCGCCGCCAGGCGATGGGGCTTGAAATCGGTCATGGCCGCGGGTTTGAAATACAAAAACCCTTCCGGGCAAAAAGCCTGCGGCACCGCAATGGCCAGGGTGGGGGCCAGCGCGTCCACTGCCGCATCGAGGCTCTCGCGGTCGACATCGACGATCTTGAATGCGGCCGGACGATCAGGCAGTTCGGCCAGCGGGGCCAGTGCTAGGATGGTAAAGGGTGTTTTGGGGATGTCCATGGCGATCTCCTCGTTTTGGTTTTCAGCAGCAAAAATCAATTTCGCGCAGAGACGCGGAGGCGCAGAGAAACTCGTGAGTAGAAAACCAGAATACGCTTATGCCGAAAGCTCAAGTTGACGTGATCTGAGCCATTGAATTGCTTACCACCAAGTTCATGTCACCCGCAGCGGCCCTGAGGCGCAGGGAAAGGCATGCCCGCATTTCCATTTTTTGTAGTTCTCTGCGTCTCAGCGTCTTTGCGCGGGAAATATCTTTCATGGTAATCACGGTAATGATCAATGCCGCACGATTATATCTCGCTCACAGGTCGATGACATGCACCTCGGCCGCATCTTCCTGGCTGTAAGGGCCAAAAAGCAGGCTGGCGGGCGTTTCGGTGATCCGCACGTAATAGGACGCGCCCTCTTCCAGTTGGTTCTGGACGGCCCAGGCGGTGTACTTCTTTTCACCCAGTTCGATCTGCAGCCCTTTCATGGGATACTCCAGGACCGCCCGGGAGGGGAGCTTGCCGGCCGGCCCCACCCCGTGGGCGTCGATCCCGCCGCCGCTGACGCCCAACAGTGCCCCGCTCCATGTGGCCCCTTTGCCGGGCCCCACTTCCAGCCAGACCCCGAAACCCGCGTTGGCGTGGACGCTCAGCCTGTAGTCCGTTGCGACCTTGGGCACCGGGGTATTGGCCCGGGCCACGATCTTGGCGCCCAAGGAGGCGTTGGTGACGGCCATGACCGCGGCGCCCCGCAGCGGGGTGGGCAGGTTGGCCGGATCCATGTCTCCCGACGGCACGGCCCAGAGGATGGGAAACCCGTTGCCGCGGGCGGCCTGAACGCTGAGCGCCAAAAGGCTCAATCCGTACCGGACGCTGGCCGGCGCAATGTCGGTGGCGGCGCCTGCGATGACCCACAGATCGGCGCCGCCGGCAAGGTTCTCCAGCGCCGCCTGCCAGGCCATGTGCTCCAGATCGTCGACCCAGAAATGCCCGTTGGCGTCGAGGCCGTATTTTCGGGCCAGGCCGAGCAGGGTTGCCACCTGCGCTTCATCCCTTACGAGTGAGGTGATCCATACCTTTTTCATGTCTATTCCTTTCATCCTGACAATGCTTCCAGCTCAACCCAGACTCAGAACGGTCACCTGACTCGGCGTGATGCACATCCCTGGTGAATTGGGCATGACGCCCATGCAGTTTTGACCGGTGACTGACGTTAACCGCTGGGCCGGAAGGCCGTCGACAAAAATCGTGAAACATCCCACCATGTAGGCGGTTTCGCCGGAAATCATGTGAGAGACGACGCCGAGTTCCACACCGACGTCGTCGCCCAGGCTGACCAGTCCTTCGGAGAGTTGGTTGATCACGGGCATGCAGTCCACCAGCACGTTGTATGCGGCCGGTGCCGATGTGGCGGTTTCGGCCATGTCCGGGTATGGTATCGGCGTCGGCACCGGGCCGACGGGCGTCAGGCAGACGTCCGGAAATCCCAGATCTGTTCCCGCGCCCATGGTGAGCATAAACATACTGTTCTCCTTTTGCGATGTTACATGGCACGGGTGCGCCCTGTAACATTTCGATGTTTGCTTTTCCAAATAACTATCGGCAGGCTCGGTTTTTTTGGCCTGCCGATAGTTATCCCATATGAATCTGTTCGGCTTGCATGGTGTGAAGCTCCTCGGAGATGTTGAGCGTGTTGCCCGCATGGGTGGTGAACGTGTCTTTTACAAGGTAGCGCGTGGAGTCGGTCTGGATTTCTTCGTGCTCTTCCACGTAGCGCTCGGTGTTTTTCAGCCGCTGGGTGAGGTGCCTGAAATTCTGCTCCACGGATTTGGCCACGGTGACAATGCGGCGGGCCTGCTGATATACCGTGCGTCCCATGAGTGCGAGTTTTTCGATCACGACCTCACCGGTTTTCGATGTAACGCCCAGGCGCTGAGTCGTCACTTCGATGGACATGTTTCCTGTGAGCCCTAAAGCATCATCGGCGGTAATCTGCAACGACCCGTTTCTGGCATGCAGTTGCAGGTTCCCGTCTACGCTGAGCGCAGTCCCTTCCGATGAGTCGGCCTCTCTTTCCAGCACAGAAAGAATATAGACATTGCCGGTATCGTCGACGGATAGCAGTACGGTGTCTCCCGGCCGGGTGTCAACCAGGCAACTCACCGCACGGCGGGCATCCACGGCGCCAAAAGACGTCGCCACACGAAGGGCGCCTTCAGCGCGGCTGGCGATGACCCTGCCGTATTCCAGTGTCGGCTGCGGAATATCCTGTTTTAAAGCGATTGGGTTCATTACGGTCTCCTTCGTCTTTTCAGCTAACTTATGGGCGACGGCTGCCAGTCTTCGGCCTCAGCCATGTCCGCGTCTTCCCCCCGCAGGGGGAACTTGACGGCGCCGTCCCAGAGGGTGTGCTCTTCGATGGTTTTGTGAAAACGGGCCATGACCAGGTTGGCTCGGGTGAAATCGGCGGCGGTCAGATCCGCGTTCTTGAAATCGGTGTAGCGGCACGAACTTCCAATGAATTTGGCCGCCCGGAGGGAGGCTCCGGTGAACACGGCATGGGTGAGATCGGCCCCGGAGAGATCGGCCAGCGCCAGATCGGCCTCACCAAAATAAGAGTTGACCAGAACGGCGTTTTTCAGGCTGGCTTCTTTCAGGATCGCCCCCTTGAACATGGCCTTGCCGGTCTTGACCCCGTCCAGCATCGCTCCGGTGAGATCAGCGTCGGAAAAATTGGAGTAGCCGATGTCCGCCCCCCTGAAAACAGCGCCTTTGAGATTGGCCCCGGACACGTTGACGGTGGAAAACCGGGCGTCGGCGAACTGCTGTCCGGCCAGGTTGCAGGCGGCCAGCAGGACCTTGAAAAAGTGGCAGCCTTGGAAGTTGACGCCCTGCATGTTGCAGTCCCGAAAGGACGCTTTGGTCAGTTCGGCGTTTCTCAGGTCCGCACCGGTAAGATTGGCATGGGCGCACAGCACTTTTTCGAAGCGTGTGCCTGCCATGTTGGCGCCGGCCAGGTTGGTATGCTGAAGTAGTGCCCAGGAGAAAAAAGTATCCCGGAAATCGACGCCCTGCAGATCGGCGTGCTGAAACTGGGTCTGGTAGACGGTGACCCCGCGCATACTGGCTCCGGTAAAGATCATTTTTCGCAAGTCGACTTTGCTCAGATCGGTGCCGTCCAACCGTGCCCCGGAGAAATCACAGCGCTTCAGGCCGGTGCGAAGAATGTTGACGCCGCGCAGATCAGCGTTTTGAAACCGCACATCCTCGAAGCGGCCGCCACTAAGATTGGCGCCGGAGAGGTCGAGCCCGGAGAGATCCACCCCCTTGAGGGTCCGGTTGCCGGCGATGGCCGAGAGAACGTCGTCGCGTGTCATGTGATATACTCGGTGCGTTTATGCAGCAGTGTGCGTTTGAGATTGGCGCCGTCAAAATTGGTCTCACCGACGATCGATTTGAACAGGTCCACGCCGAAGAGATTGGCCCCGGAAAGATCCGTGTTAACGAGGCGCGCTTTTTTCAGCGACCCTAGAAACAGGTTGATTCGTGACATATCGGCCGCTTCCAGATTCGACTTGGTGAATCGGGTTTTCTTGGCCGATACGCCCGCAAAGTTGGCCTGGCTGAGATCGCAGTTTTCGATGATGGATCCTTCCAGGTCAGCGCCATCGAAGTTGGCGCCGCTGAGGGTGCTGTCGCGAAAAGCGCCCTGTTTCATGGTGATGCCGGTAAAATCGGCTCCAGAGAGCCGGGTGCCGCCGGCGATGCGCCCCTTGGTCATGTCGGCGCCGGCAAAACAAACGTTTTCACCGGTTGCGCCGTGGAGCATGGTGGACGGAAACGCCGCACCTGAAAAATCGACCCGATCGAGCACGGTCCGCTTGAACAGGCATTTATGCAATCGTGCGCCGGAAAATACGGCGTCGCTGGCATCAGCGCCGGAAAAGACGCTCATATCGCAGTCGGCGTTTTTCAGATCGGCGCCGGCCATGTTGGCCTTGATCAGGACAGACATGAAAAACCGTGTGCCCTGGCAGACGACACCGCTGATATCTGCTTCCTTGAGCATACTCTGGATCACCTGGGCCCGGCTGAGATCCGCATTTTTAAACACGGCCCGGTTGAGAATGCTTTTGTCAATCACCGCATCTCTCAGGTCGGTCGCTGAGAAATCGGCCTCGAGGGCGAGGGTCTGGTCCATCTTCAATCCCTGGAGTCGGCAGTTGGCAAAGACGGTTTTCATGCACTGGGCGCTGGAGAGATCGATGCCGCGAAGATCCAATCCGGAGAGGTCCACGCCGTTGAGGTTGGCCCCGGCCAGCGTCATACCCCTCTCGTGGCGGGCAATGACCTCTTCGCGGGTCAATTTCTTCAGCCGATCCGGATCCACCCCGGTCGCGGCGAATTTTTGCTTTAATTCGTCAGGCAGTTCACCGGCTTTGACTTTTGCAACCTTCTCCCGGGCGGCCGCCAGTTTTTGCATGCCTTCTTTGAAGCGTGTCTCCGCGTCCTGCCCCATATGTTGCGCCTGTCCGGCGGCGTCGGTCATCTTGGCTTCGTTTTCCGCAGAAAGCATTCCTCCGGCCTTCATCGCATCGCGCTGAACGAGGATTCTGTCAGAAATGGCTTTTCCCGTCTCGGCGAAGCTTTTCTTTGCCGGCTGTAGGGCCATTAGCGCCGGATCTTTGCCGGCTTTCATCATGGCTTCCCGAGCCGTGGCTTCCATCTGACCCTTCACTGCGTTTATTTTGTCGATCATCGGCTGCTGCGCCGTCTTGAGGGCATCGCTGAAATTCTTGACCATGCTCTTGACGTCGAAAACGGGGATGGCCAGGCCGGCCACCGGAGAACCCTTCGCATGTTTTCCCTTTTCCGGCAGCGTGAGATCGACTTTATTTGCTTCAGCCACGTCATCCGGGAGAAAAGACATCAACCAGTTGCGGAGACCTTCCTCTTTGTAGACGTCGAAGATGGTTTTGCCGATAGGCAGAACCGCCGGCGTGCCTTTTGGGATGGACTGCTGCCAGTGCAACCAATCTTCAGGAGTGCCGTTGCCGGCATCTGGAACCACCACCACGACGGCCGGGGCGGCGGTAAGGGCTTCGGTTGCGGCTTTGTCCGGTTTGTCTTCGACAGTGGCCATGGCCAAAACCGAGCAGCAGTCACCGATTTCCTGTTCCACCAGCCAGGCTTCCAGTTCGTCGGCGACACGGATCACCGGGGCGCCGTCGTCCACGGAAGGCAGAAACAGGGGCTGCGCCTGGGATTGGGGGACGAGATAGTCTTTGCTTCCGGCTGTCCACACCGTAGCGCGGACCCTGACGCTTGTCAGCGTGGCTTCGTGAAAGCGCGGCATGACCAGGCCGGATGGAATGCTCAGCGCTGCGGGCGGCATGCCCCAATCCGCCGCAGCCTCGGTTATCGGTTGCGGGGTGAGCCCCAGCCAGGCCCGCTTGATGGTATGGTCCGCGATTCCGATATCGTGGAGGCGCTTTCGCGCTGCGGCGTCCTTTTCAAGGTTTTTACGCCACTGGATCACCAACGGGAAACCGCGGTCGTGCCAGGGGTTGACCTTTTTTGGGGGAAGAAGATTGTCCGGATCGATGCCCGCCTGCTGGAGCTGTTCCGGTGTAAGCTTCGCTTTCAGCATGGCGCCGACATCGGCCTTGACTTTGTCGCCGCTGGCCTGGGCCCCGGCGGTTTTAGCCAGAATCTGGTCGAATTTTCCCCCCATGTGGCTGAACTTGGTCCGCATGCGGTCGAACATGGTTAGATCGATCGGCACCATATGGCCGTACTTGGCGTGCATGTCCCTGGCCAAGATTTCCTGCTTGTCCAGGTTGGCCATGCTCTCGGAGATGGTCTTTTTGGCGCCCTCCACGATTTCCCCGGGAGACCGGTGCATTCGCGGCGCTTTGCCGGTGGCCTTCAATTTAGCCGCCTCAAACTGCTTGGGGAGCTGGCGCATTTTTTTGAGCATGTCCGAAATTTTGGTATTGGCTTTCTCCAGCGGCGCCATATCCATCTCTACGGCACGGTTCCAGAGTTTCTTCTGCTCCTCCAAGTAATACTCCGGCGGCTGTGGGGGGTCGATCATGCGCTCGGCGGCCACGAAGATGCGATCGATATCGGCGTATTCGTCGTCCAGCACCGGAATGGTGCCGCGGTAAACGGCCAGCCCCCGCTGAATGGTGGGAAACAGCCATACCGTGTCGATTTTCTGTTGCACTTCTACAAATTCGGTTTCCGCGTCCTGCCGTAGGCTTTTCTTCCGGGTGACGAAACACCGGGGGCGTTGTCCCGGCAGCCGGGAGCGGATAGTCCGCAGGTCGGGGTGCATGTTGCGGATCTCGATGGTTTCGTCTCCCGCAAAGAACCCGTCGATGAACTGGTCGGCTGGCGTCGTGTTGAAGAACTCAGGGTCGAGATCATCGGGAAACCACGGCCAGCGGTTATCGAGCCATTGCTTGTCGTAAGAGCCGGACTTGGTCATGCGCTGGGGCCACTGTAGGTCCAGTGCCCCCAACCCCGCAGGCGTCGGGCGGTCCTGCAAAGATCCGATGAGACGATCTGGGATTTCGATGTTGGGCAGCGTCACCCGCTGGCGCCCGTCCGGGAGGATTGCCTGGGCTATCCCCTTGCCCAGCGGGTTCTCCTTGAAATCCGCCCCGCCGAAGGCGTGGCGCCAATCGATCGGCATTTCGGAAAAATGAGACGGCTCGCTGATGAGGCCGTTGTTGCGCCAGTGGCGGTCTCCAAAGACGGTGAGGTGTTTTTCCAGTGACCCCACCCGTACCGCCACTTCGCCGGCAGGCGTCGTTTGACCATGCGGGGCGAAACAGCTGCCGGTGACGAGCACTTCGCCATGGGGTTTGGGAAAGCCCTGATCCAGCGGCGTGTCGGCACCGAGCTGCCCCGGCAGCGTACTCCACAGTTCCTGCTCTTTGCAAAGTACCCCCTCCTGCTGCAGGTCGAAGTAGACCAGGGTGCTCACGGTGAGATAGCTCTGGCCGCGCAGGCCGAAGGTTTTTACCAGAATGCCGTATGTCCGTGGCTTATAGGTCTTCATCTTGAGTTGCCGTGTCCTGCCCTTGATCGGTTAGAGGATCTCCAGAACACCGATGAGCTGCATGTCTTCACCGTAGATTTCAGTACCGTCCAGTACGGCCTTGACTTCCTCGGCCACGGTCCTGTTGGCCGAAGCGATGACTTCGTTGACCTCTCCTTTGACGGTATTGGCGTTGCCGATAGCCACGTTGACTTCACCTTTGACGGTATTGGCGTTGCCGATGACGTCGTTGACTTCCCCTTTGACGGTATTGGCGTTTCCGATGGCCGCGTTGACTTCCCCTTTGGCGGTGTTGGCGTTTCCGATGGCCGCGTTGACTTCACCCTTGGCGGTATTGGCATTGCCGATGGCGGCGTTGACTTCGCCTTTGACGGTGTTGGCGTTTCCGATGGCCGTGTTGACCTCACCTTTGACGGTATTTGCTGTGGCAATCGCCTGGTTCAGGTCGCCGGCCGCGGTGGTTACGCTTGCCTTCAATCGGTTTTCAACATTTGAGTAGGTCAACTTTTCCGGCAGCTGTACCTCGATCTGTCCGCCGAATACCATTTCGGTCTGAAGGCCGATCACCGTTTCCGATACTTCTCCCAAAATGATCTCGTTTTTGGCCTGTGCCGTGACATCAAGCAGTTTATGCGTGAACAGGTGGATACCCCAACTGTCCTCGGTTTGCGTTCCTGACTTACTCAAATCAGTGCCGGGCCCTTCGGCCTCCCATTTTTCCGGATCATTGGGCGCACCGATGCGGACGAAACTTCCCTGCTTCGGTGAATGCATCAGGATGCGCTCGCTGCCGTCCTTGTCCTCCATGTGGATTTTGTTGCCGCTGCTGGTGGTGATTTTGGCCATGGTCTGGTCGGCCCCGGTGACCGGGCTGGGGGTCTCCGGGTTGGGGGCCGCGCCGGCGATGACCGGCCGGTCAGGGTTGCCCTCGATGAAGGTGAGCAGAACCTCTGTGTTCTTGTGCAGGGGAAAATGCATGCCGTGATCACTGCCCCCATAAGGCTGGATCATGCGCAGCCAGGCGGAGGCCTTGCCCTGCTTTCGGCCGCTCATGTCGAAGGGGAGAATCACCTTGTAGCGGCCCTGCTCGTCGAGTTCGGCGTATTTGCCGCTGCCGGCCGCATCGATCTTGGCGTTCAGGGTGCCGGTGATTTTTGGCTGCTCGGCCGTTCGCGGACCTCTGAACTGCACCGTGGCCGGGATGGCGGTAAACTGATTCCGGTAATCGACGGCACGCTCCCTGTCGGAAAGCCCCTTTTGAATGCCTGAGATAAGATAGCCGGTCTGGCTTCCGGCATGCGTCATCTCTATGGTCAGGTACTTCTGGTCAAAGCTGCTGCGATAGTGGCCTTCAAGGACGAAGGTGAAACCGGGGGAAACATAGGGAACGGTGCTTTCTCCAATAAACTCTCGCTTCCTGCACAACAGCTCCTGCGCACGGATTTTGGCCAGGCGGCTGCCCTCTTCGGGTGTCTTGAAATGCTCGCCGTAAACGAACCGCTCGCCGCGACCCTTGGGATCCACTTCGGCGTGGCCGATCATCTCCATGCTGGGTTTTTCGTAATTGTAGTCTTTGAGCAGCATGCTTTTTGGCAGCAGGTGCTGACGATTGACGAAGCCCTGAATGGACTCGGTACGGTGGGCGTCACCCAGACCACTGGGGGGTGAAAATTTCAGATCCCAGCCGTAACGGCTCTCCCTGTGGGCGATGGTCGCGTCGGTAAAGATGATCTTCTCTCCATGCTCGGTCTGTTCGAAATAATAATAGATCCCTTCCCGCGCGAGCCAGCGGTCGATGAAGTTGAGGTGGCTTTCGCCATACTGGCAGACGTACAATTGGGGCTCGTAGGTGCCCTGGAGACGAAATTCGAAATCAAGGGCCGTCAGTCCGCCGTCCATCAGCACCGCTTCCACCATCTCTTTTACCGATTTGTCTAAGAACACCTGGTTGTGATAGGCCAGCGACAGCCACCAAAGTCTGGGAACCAGGGTGGCTTGATAGAAGACAAAGTCGTCGACGGCGTGCTGCTGCTCAAAGGTGGCAAGAATGCCGGAAAATGAGACGTCGTTGCCCTCGTCGCGGTGGATGGTGAATTTTACAGGGCTTTCCATGATAGCGTCCAGATCGATCTCGGCATTGTCGGTGACCAGCCCGATGTCGAACCGGTAAGTCCGGGAAAGGCCCTCTTCACCGTTGAAATTGACCACCGCAAAGGTGTCTTTAGGCAGGGCGTTCGAGGTGAAGGAAAATTTCCGTTCGGTCAGGTACTCCATCTTTCCTCCTGCTGATTGCCTTTCACTGGACACCGATTCAGCGGACCGTTGGATCAGCCCAGTGTCAGTACGGTGAACTGGCTGGGGGCAAGCGACACGCCCGGGCAGTTGGTGTTGTTTTGCAGGGTCATGCTGGTCATCCTCGCGGCCGGCACGCCCTCTTTAAGGATGGTGAAGCTCCCCACCAGGTTGTGCGTGGGTGACATGATCATCCCGGACATGACGCCTTCTCCGATGCCGGTGGTGTCGCCGATGCTGGTAGCCGTTTCGCTCATCAGGTTGCAGCTTGGCATGAAATCGGTGAGCACCGTCATGGCGGTGGTTGGTGGAACGGTGGTCGGTCCGAAAGAGATGTTGGGGTAGGGGATTGGCACGATGGCCGGGCCGACCGGTGTCAGGCAGACATCGGGAAACCCCATATTCATACCGCCGCCCATGGTGTTTTGAAACATGGCGCCTCCTTATCCGAGATGGACCTGCTCGGCGTCGATCTTGATATGCTGCTCGGCCAGGTGAATGGTGTTTTCGGTCTGGATGGTGAGCGTGCCGTCCACCAGCTGCCGGGATGATGCGGATTGCACTTCGTCGTGCCCTTCCACGTAGCGGAAGGCGGTTCCCAGTCGCTGGACCAGTCTTCTGAAGGTATGGTCGGCCGCCCGGGCCGCCACGGCGAGGGTGTCACAGACCGCCGACACCGCATGTCCCGCGAACCGGAGTCTTCCGATATTGACACTGCCCTGTGCGGCGTCCGTTTGGAGGTGTGGCGCCGTCAGCCCGATCCCCATAGCCGATGCCAGGTTGACTTCACCGGCGGCGGACAATGTCAGTCCGCCGCCGGCGGCGTTGATCCGCACATTACCGGGAAGATCCAGCGCGGTGTCTTTACCGGCCCGCACCAGAACGGCCAGGATATACGCCGAGTCGATCCCCCTGCCGAGCAGAACCACATCGCCCGCAGCGGGCCGCACCAGACAGCTTGCCGCGCTAACAGCCGTTATGCCGCCATCGGGGGTGGCGACGGTGAAGTCCTTCCCATTGTCGCCCACGACTCGGGTTTCCATGAGCGACATTGCCGTTTCCGGTGACATGTATGCGAGGTTGTGTTTCATTGTGCCTCCTGTGTGGCAGCCTATCCGTATTAACTTTTCCCGTGGTCCTCGGCTGCGGCCAGTTCCTTGTCGGTACCTTTTGCCAGACGCCGCGAGGAGCCGTCCCATCGGGTGTTCTTTTCGACAATGCGGTGAAGACGGGCCCAGTACAGATTGGCGCCCGACAGGTCCGCATCGGTTAAATCCGCATGGTGGAATTTGGCGTGGGTCAGGTTGCAGCCCGCCAGGAGCGCCCCCGTGAGGTCCGCTTCGTCGAACTGGGCCAGCTCCAGATTGGCGTCGGAGAAGTCGGTGCGATGGCAGACGGCTTTGCTGAAGCTGCCGCTGATCACGTGCGCATTCCGAAAATCGGCGTCGGTCAGATCCGCTTCGTAAAAAATGCCGGCGTAGGCAGAAACGCCTTTGAGCTTGGCCCTTTTGAGGCTGGCCCCCATGAAATTGGTCTGGGAGATGTCCGCACCGGTGAGGTCGCAGTCGTCGAGCCGCGAGCCGCCGAGCTGGCTCATGGTGATCTTTCCGCCGGCAAAATGCTGCCCGCTCAGGTTGCAGTCCCTCAAGATGGTCTTGTGCAGCGTCGCCCCCGAGAAGACGGCTCCGGTCAGGTCGGCTTCGAAGAAGACGCTCCGGTTGAGGTCCGCCTTGGTGAAATCGGCCTTTTGGCACGCCGCCTTGTACAGGACCGCCCTGAAGCAGTTGGCGCCCGAAAAGCGGGCGCCCGCAAGATCGGCATTGTCCATCACGGCGCGGGTTAGATCGGCGCCGCTGAGATTCGCGCCGGTCAGCTGCGCGTTCGAGAGCACGGCCTTTTCCAGCCTGGCGCCCGACAGGTCCACCCGGGGAAGCACCATGTTCCACCACAGCACACCGGTGAGATCGCAGCCGGCAAACCGGGCGCCGGTGAGATCGCAGTCGAGAAAGCCGGTTCGAACGACGTTCGCCCCGCTGAAATCGGCTTGCGCGAACACACAGTCCTGGAACCGGGCGCCGGTGAGGTTCAGCCCGGACAGGTCCGCACCGGAGAAATCTTCCCCTTCGATGGTGTCGTCGCGGCCGATGGCCGCCATGAGATCATCCCTCGTCATCGATGAGACCCGTTCGTTCGTGGAGCAGCGTCTTGGTCAGGTTGGCGCCTTCGAAGCGGGTTTTACCGACCACCGCTTGGAAGAAATCGGTGCGGTAGCAATTGGCGTTTCGAAGATCGGCGCCGGTGATCCGTGATTTGCGCAGCCGCCCCTCCATGAGGTCGGCGCCGGACAGATCGGCGCCTTCCAGGTTGGCCCGGTGGATCGTGGCCTTTTTCGCGTTGACGCCCGGCATCCGGGCATTTTTCATGTCCGTATTGCGGATGTAGGCGCGCTCGAGGGTGCTACCTCTGAGATCGACGCCCGCCATGCCGGCATCCATGAAGCTCGACTTGGTGAGATCGCACCGGGTGAAATCGGCATCCTTGAAATTGGCGTTCTGGACGATGCGCATGTTGTGAAGGTCCGACCCGCTGAAATCGGCGCCGGCCCCGCCGCCGCCGACATAGATGGTCCTGTGCTGACGCGTGCCTTTCATCGAGACGCCGCCAAGGGCGGCGTTCTTGAAAAGGGAGCGGTCGAGGGTCGCCTGGGTGAGCGTTGCGCCCGTGAAGTCGGCGTCCAGAAAATATCCGGGGCACGCGGTCGCGCCGGTCAGATCTGCATCGTTGAATGTCGCCTTCTCAAAAAGGGAGCGGGAGAGATCGGCTTTTTTGAGATTGGTCCCCGACATGTCGGCGCCCGCGAACACGCTGCCGGTGGCCCGGGCGTATTCGAGCTTTCCTTTTTTGAATACCGCCTTGCTCAGCATGGCTTTGTCGATGACGGCGCCGCTCAGGTCGGCCTCGGTGAAATCCGTCCCTTCGGCGAGTGTTTTCTCGATTCGCGCGCCGCTGAGATTCGACCCCTTGAAACTGGCGCCTGAAATCATGGCTTCGGAAAGATCGATGCCGGGCAGATCGAGCCCTGAAAGATCGAGCCCCTGAAGGTTCTTCCCCTTGAACGGCCTGCCGTTGCCATGCCACGCGACGACCGCTTCCCGGGTCATGGGGGCCCTGTCGTCCGGGTCGATGCCGACTTTGGCCAGCAGCGCTTTGCTCTCGGCAGTAAACGGCCCTTTTTCCTTGAGCGCATTGATTTTACCAATTCCCTGGTCGTATAACGCGGCCCCCTGGTCGATAATGCTTTTCGACTGTGCCTCTAGCTTGTCCATGGCGGCCACGTGCTCCTCGACCGTGGCTTTTGGAACCCCCTTGGCCTCCGTCAGCGCCTTTTTCATCTGGGCGAATTTTTTGGACATATCCATCTTCTTGAACGGATTGCCCGACGTCGGCTTGGGGGTTTTGAAATCGATATCGGCATACTTGTCACCGTGTCCCAGGTCTTCCAGGGTTTTCTTTACAAGGGCCTTGCGTTCGGCGATCCGGCTATTGAGGGCAGCCACCTTCGGCTGGATAACGGCGTCGACCGCCGCCTTGGTGTGGGCAACCAGCGCCTTTGCGTCCACCGCCGGAATGGCGATGCCGCCGGCGTCGGCAGCGATTTTTTCCGCCCTTGGGGCCATCCCCCATGCGGCATGATCGGCGGGGGTGGGAATGCGGTGCAGCGCCGCGGTAATCCAGGTCTCCAGGTCTTTTCCCTTTTGGTGGGACTGGAAGATGGGGACGGCGTCGGGCAGGGGCAGCCCCTCCGCCTGGGGATAGGCGGCCTGCCACGGTGCGAGTTCCCGGGCACGCGCCGCATCATCGCCTCCGTAAAGGGTGATGAGCAGTTGCGGCGCAGCCGCGATCGCCTTGCCGCCCTCGTCTCCCGGGTCCGCATCCGTGCCGCCCAGAGCGATGACGCCCACGTGGTCCCCGGCGTCCTGCCAGGCGATGGCCGCCTCCAGCGGATCGGCAACGCGCAGGACCGGCTTCTTCTCGGCCAGGCCCAACGCCAGCGGCGGCAGTTTCGAGCCCGGCACCACCACGTCGCTCGACGGGTCGGTGAACTCGCCGGTGCGGATGACGATGCCGATGATGTCGGCGCCCTTCCAGCGGGGCATGACCAGGCCGGCGGGGATGTGATCCGGGGTGCCCGGCGCCAGGGCGTCGGGGGGCATGTCCCAATGCACCGGCTCGAACGGCGCCGGCTCGGTGAGCAGGCCCAGGAGCGCCATGTCCCGCCCCACGGATCGCAGTCCCAGCCTGGCCAGTGCGGCCGTGGCATCCGGCGAGCGTCTCAGCCGCGCGGCGGCCTCTCCGGCGAGCGCCTGGGCGGCGGACGGCCACGATGGTCCGTCGTCCGGCACGGTCTCGCCAACGTGTCTGGGGAGGTCGATGCCTGCCTTGGCCGCCAGGGCGATGTTTTCCGGCGTGAGCACCCGCGCCTTGAGTTTCTTTTTCAGGCCGCCGGTTTTTTCCGCGGCTGCGGCGATCTTTTTTGCGGCGTCTTCCAGGCGTGATTTGGCCTGCTTCAACTTTTCCTGGGCCCCCGAAAAGGCGGCGGTGTCGATTTTGGCTAGGTGTCCGAATTTTTCCTTTGTCTCCGCGAGTCTTGCAGCGCCCTGCCCCAGGCGTTCGATGCCGGCGTCCATCTGGGCCTGGGCGTCCTTGATCACCGTGGCCGAAGACGGCGCGGCCTTGGGGTGTTTGCCGGCCATCTGCCCCAGCCGCATGTCGAGCTGCTTGGGAATGTCGGCGATCTTCTTCATGGCTTCGCGAAGTTTCTGCTTGCCTTCTTCCAACTGGCTCAGATCTATGGACACCGTTCGGTCGAGTTTTTGCTGGAATTTCTCGAAATGCGCTTCGATGGCCGGCGGTGGTTTGCCCTCGGGATCGGTGGCGACGTACAGATGGGTGACGTCGTAGGCCTCGTCGTCGGCCGCGTGCACCGTCCCGTGTTGAACGAGGATTCCCCGCAGCAGGTGAGGAAACAGCCACAGGGTGTCTGCCTTGAGGGGCACTTCCCTGAAGGCCCGGGACGATTCGGGGTTCCAGGGTTCGTCCATCTGCCAGACAAAGGCGCGGTGGCGATAGCGCGGGACCCGGGTTTCGATGACGCTGCGCTCGGGGTGCAGGTGTGTCATGACGACGGGTTCACCGCCGGAGAAGAAATCGAAAAGCATCTGGTCCGGCAGCGCGGACTGGAAAATGGTCCAGTCCATGTCGTCGGGGAAATAGGGCCAGCGCTCGCGCTGCCAGCGTGCGCCGTAGGTGCCGGCCTTCTTTCGCCGGAAAGGATGATCCAGGGCGATGGGCAGCCATCCGGCAGGGGGTGGCCGGTCTCCCGGGGCCCCGATCAGTTTGCCGGGGGTTTCGATATTGGGCAGCGGGACAAAAGGCTCCCCCCCGACCGGAGGAACGGCGGCGATGCCGTGGCCCGCCGGATTTTCCGGAATGTCAGGTCCGCCGAACGCCCGCTCCCAGGTCAGCGGCAGGGTGGTGAAGGGTTCGGGATCCGTGATGACGCGAACGCCGCCGCGGGTTTCCCACCGGCGCTCGCCGAACACGTGGAGGCGCTTTTCCACGTCGCCCACCCGGACCGCCACTTCCCGGGCCGGCACCGGCCCTTTTTCTCCGGCGCAGGCCTTGCCGCAGACGAGAAACTCGGCATGCTGCTTGGGCATGCCGGCGTCCAGGGCGGCGTTTTTCCCCAGGGCCTCAGCGGCCGTTTTCCACATGTCCTGCTCTTTCAGCGGGGCTTCCGGCGCGTCCAGGTTGAAGAACGTCAGGACCGCCACCGTCATGGCGTAGCGGTCCTGCACACCGTAGCTGGTGAAAAGAACGCCGTGTTCCTGTTCCTTGATGACTTTCATTGCGATCGTGCCTACCCGTGAATGATCAGCGGGGCATCCTTCATTGCCATGCCGGCGCTGACGATAGAGGTGCCGGCCTGCGTGAGTCTGGTCCCGGAACTGGAGCTGGTGACCCCGCTGATCCCGATATGCGTCCCGGCTTGCATGAGAAGATTCCCGGCGGTCTTTATTTGGGAGCCATGGGCCTGAATGACGTTGCCATGGGCCTCGATCCTATCTGCGTGGGTCAAAATGACGTTGGCACAGGTCCGAATGGCGCTGCCATGGGCCTCGATGTCATCTGCGTTGGCCTTGATACTTTGTCCATGGACCTTAATGGCGCTGCCGTGGGCCTTGACGTCCTGGGCAACGGTTCTGATTGTCTCCATTGCCGTCAACACCTGTGACTGGACTAACTTGAACGACTGTGCGGCCGCATGGGCCTCCTCCGCATGCGCCCTTTCGTGGCTTCCCCTGAGTGTAAATTCTTCCGGTCCGTAGGAGCCTTTTGCGGCCGCCTCAAGCGCCAGGCAAAGGGCGAGCGCGAGTTTGATCTCGACCCCGACGACCACATCGTTTTTGTTGCCGGCCACGAACTTCCCCTCTTCTCCCAGGATCATCTCGTTTTTCGCGCCGGCCTGGACTTCGAACCCTTTGGTCGTATACAGCTTGATACCCGCGGCGCCTTCCTTGCTCTGTTCCTCCTTCATCTCCTTGATCTCTTTTTCCATCCCTTCAATTTTCTCATGGTCGCTTTTTTTGTCCGGGTCGTTGGGGCTCCCAAGCCTTACGTAGGTTCCAGCTGTCGGGGTGTGGAGCAGGATGCGCTGGCTCCCCTCCCTGTCTTCCATGTGAATCCTGTTGCCCCCGGCCGTGGTGATTTTGGCCATGGTCTGGTCGGCGCCGGTGACCGGGCTGGGAGTTTCCGGGTTGGGGGCGGCGCCGGCGATGACCGGCCGGTCCGGGTTGCCCTCGACAAAGGTGAGCATTACCTCGGCGTCCTTGTGCAGGGGAAAGTGCATGCCGTGGTCGCTGCCCGCGTAGGGCTGGATCATGCGCAGCCAGGTGGAGGCCTTGCCGTTCTTTCGCCCGCTCATGTCGAAGGGCAGTATCACTTTGTAGCGGCCCTGCTCGTCGAGCTCGGCGTATTTTCCGCTGCCGGCGGCGTCGATGCGGGCATTGAGGGTGCCGGTGATCTTCGGCTGCGCGGCCTCCTTCTCCGGCCGGAACTGAACGCTCGCCGGTATGGCGGTAAACTGGTTGCGGTAGGCGACGGTCCGCTCCCGGTCCGAGAGACCCCGCTGGATGCCGGACACGAGGTAACCCGTTTGACTGCCGCTGTGGGTCATCTCGAGGGTCAGGTACTGCTGGTTGAATTCGCTTCGGTAGTGATCCTTGAGTTCGAAGGAAAACCCGGGGGAGACAAAGGGTGCGGTGCTTTCGCCGATGAATTCACGTTTTCGGCACAGCAGCGCCTGCGCGCGGATCTTGGCCAGACGGTTTCCTTCTTCCGGCGTTCTGAAATGTTCGCCGTAGACGAACCGTTCGCCGCGGCCGGTGGCGTCCACCTCGGCGGTGCCGATCATTTCCAGGCTGGGCTTGCGATAATTGTAGTCCTTGAGCAGCACCCGGCGGGGCAAAAGGTGCTGCCGGCAGACGAACCCCTGCATGGATTCCGCGGCCTCCAGGGTGTCCAACCCGCTGGGCGGGGAATAATTCACATGCGAACCGAAGCGGCTCTTTTTGTGGGCGATGATCGTGTCGGTGAAGACGATCCGCTCGCCACCGGCCATCTGCTCGAAAAAATAGTAGACCCCCTCCCGGGCAAGCCACCGCTCGATGAAGTCGAGGTGGCTTTCATCGTACTGGCACACGTATTCCTGGGGTGCGTACGTCCCCTGGAGGCGGAAATCGTAGTCCATCGATGTCAACCCGCCGTCTTTCAGTACCGCCGCAACGATATCCGGCACCGTCTTGCCCAGAAAGATCTGGTTGTGATGGGTCAGCGACAGCCACCACAGCCGGGGCACCAGCACGGCCCGGTAGAATACGTAACCATCCACGGCGTGCTGTTGTTCGAACGCGGTCAGGATGCCGCTGAAGGGGACGTCGTGGTGAGCTTCGCGGTGGATGACAAATTTGGCGTTGCCCGCCATTACAGCATCCAGATCGATGTCGGCATTTTCGGTGACCAGCCCGATGTCGAACCGGTAAGTTCGGGAAAGGCCCTCTTCACCGCTGAAATCGATGACCGCAAAGGTGTCTTTGGGCAGAGCGCTCGCCGTGAAAGAGTACTTTCGTTCAGATAGATAGCTCATGGCACTATCCTCATTTGTTCATGTTACCTGCAGAAAACCATCGGCGGCTGTTTGCTGTCATTTCGGTCGGCAGAGACAGATAGTATCACGACAGCCATCAAAAAACGAAGTGAATCCCAGGGCCGTGGCAACGGGACGTTTTGAGGTGCGTGATTTCCCGGCTCCGGGTGTCCGCTATCCCAGGACGAGCACGGTGACCTGGCTCGGAGCGAGACTCACACCAGGGCAGTTCATGCTGAGCCCATTATGGCCGGTGATGCTGGTCATGCGCTGGGCCGGTGCGCCTTCCTTGAGCACGGTGATGCTGCCCAGAATGTGCTCCTGGGGTCCCATCACCAGCCCCGAGGCCACGCCCATGTTGAGGCCC
Source organism: Pseudomonadota bacterium (assembly GCA_043825735.1). Classification (GTDB taxonomy): domain Bacteria; phylum Desulfobacterota; class Desulfobacteria; order Desulfobacterales; family JBDRRP01; genus JBDRRP01. Next base: position 87,807 of record JBDRRP010000092.1, read on the forward strand.
GGCGTGTCTCCCATACTGATGAGCGTGTCGGACATCTGGTTGAGCGACGGCATGCAGTCGGTCAGCACGGTGAGCGCCGAGGTCAGCGGGTTGACCGTGGCCCCTGTGGACATGTTGGGGTAGGGGATCGGGATGGGGCCCACCGGCGTGGGGGTGAGGCACACATCCGGAAACCCGAGACTCATGCCGCCGGCCATGGTTGATTGAAACATGTTGCCTCCTTAATTCATGGTTAGCCGAGGTGAATCTGCTCGGCATCGATTTTGATGTGGCCTTCGGCCGTATGCAGGGTGGTCTGGGTCTGCAGGGTGAGCGTGCCGTCCACCAGCATCCGGGTCGACGCGGACTGGATTTCCTCGTGTTCTTCCACGTAGCGGTAGCTGGTCGTCATCCGCTGGACCGACCGGCGGAATATGGCGTCCACGGCATGGGCCACCATCTTTACCCGTTTGATCTGGCTCGTGAGTGCTTTTCCCAGAAAGGACAGCGTGCCGATGCGGACTTCTCCCGTGTCGGCGCTGATATCGATTCCTGCCGTTGCCAGCGTGATCCTACGGCGCGCGGTCATGGTGACATCGGTCTCAGCGGCCACGGAGAATCCGCCGCGTTTTACGTCCACAGACACCGGGCCGTCAAAGCCGAGGGTGACGCCCTGCTGGCTGCCGCCGGGTCTGTCGATAACGGCCAGGATATGGCTGGCGCCGCCGGTATCCTGTGACAGGAGTACCCGGTCCCCGGGCTCCGGCGCGACCACGCAGCTCAGCGCCAGCAGGGCGGTGCACGGCCCGGTGGGCGTGATGGCGGTGTAGTCTTCTTCGCATTTTGCCGTCACGCGGCCGTAGGCCAGGCTCGGCCAGATGTCTTCTGTTTTCAATGCCAGGTTTTCCATATCTCCTCCTGATGGATGCGATTTATCCTTCAGCTTCGGCCAGGTCCGGGTCCGTCCCTATCGCGGCAATCCTGTCGGCCCCGTCCCAGATGGTGTGCTCCTCCACGGCCCGGTGCAGTTTCGCTCGGAGCAGTTTTGCCGAAGAAAAGTCGGCTGCCGTCAGATCGGCGTGGGAAAAATCCGCGTAGGTACAGTTGGCCTTTACAAAACGTGTGCCCCGGCAGGCGGTTTTCACCATCAGCGCCTGCTCGAGGTTGGCGCCGCTGAAATCGGCCTGGGTCAGGTCGCTGCCTTCGAAGCAGGCCTGGTAGAGATCGGCGTTTTTAAAGCCGACCCCGGGAAGCTTGGCCCCGAGAAACACCGAGCGCTGCCCCTTGATGCCGCCGAGTTTTGCCTCGCGCATGTCGGCGTTCATGAAATTGGACTGGGTGACATCGGCGCCGGTAAAATCCGATCCCGTCAGGTCCGCGCCCCCGGCCTGAACCATGGCAAAGCGGGCGCCGCGAAAATCCTGCCCCGAAAGGGCGCAGTCCCTGAGAAAGGTCTTGAAAATGGTGGCCCCCTTGAGGACGGCCCCCGACAGATCCGCCTGGTAGAACACCGTTCGCGTCAGATCGGCGCCGGCGAGATCCGCCCCTTTCAGGGACGCTTTGTAAAGCAAGGTCCTGAGCAGCGTTGCGCCTTTAAAAGACGCTTTGTCCAAAATGGTGTTGTCCATGACGGCGCTGGAAAAATCGGTTCCGGAAAGATCGGCTTCGGTAAAATCAGAGCCGGTGAAGACCGCCTTGTGACAGACGGCCCGGCGCAGGATGATCCCGCGCAGGTTCATTTTATACCAGACCACCTTGGTCAGGTCCACGTCTTCCACCCGCGCGCCCACGAAATCGCAGTTGGCAAAGCCGGTCCTCTGGATGCGAGCGCCGGACAATACCGCCCCCCGAAACACCACGTTTTCAAAACGAGCGCCGGACAGATCCGCCCCGGAAAGATCCATCCCAGAGAGATCCACATTTTCGATGGTGTCGTCGCGCCGTATCGCTTCCAGCAGTTCCGCACGTGTCATGTCGCCTCAATCACCGGGTGTGGCTGCGGTCATTTTTTCTCTTTTTCGATTTCCGCAATCAGGTCAGTGCGCTTGTAAAGTTTTGTCATTTTCAGGTTGGCCTCGTCAAACCGGGTCTCGCCCACACCGGTGCGGTAGAACTCGGCACCGTAAAGATTGGCACCGCTCAGATCGGTGCGTACCAGTTTGGATTTTCTCAGGGACCCGGTCATGAGGTTGATTCCTTTCAGATTGGCGTCCGACAGATCGGTCTTGGTCAGGCGGGCCTGCTTTGCCGATATGCCCGAAAGATCACTGGCGGACAGATCGCACTCCTGCACCAGCCCCCGCTTCAACTGTGCGCCCCGGAAATCGCTTTGTGACAGATCGGATTTCATCCAGCAGGCGCGCTCGGCGTTGGCGCGGGTAAAATCGCTGCGGGTCATGGCCGAACCGTTGAGAATCCGTGAATTGTGCATGTCGGCGCCGGCGAAATTGACCTTGTCTCCGGTGGATTCGATAAAAATCGTTCCGCGCGCCGTACTTCTGGAAAAGTCGACCTGGTCGATGTTGGCCTTGAGAAAAACGGCCTTGGTGACGTCCGCCCCGGAAAAGTCGGCCTGCGAGACGTCCGTCGACAGGAAGTAGCCCTTGCCGGCTTTGGCATCGGTCAGTCGGGCGCCGATCAGTTTGGCCTTTTCCAGCAGCGTTTTGGTCAGCACGGCGCCGGTGAGATCGGCCCCGGTCAGATCCGCTTCGCTCATGATGGCCTGGGTAAGATCGCTGCCGCTCATCCGGGCCTCTTTGAAAACCGCTTTCTGAAAGAGGCCTTTGGACATGACCGTCTGCCGGAGACTGGCTTTGGAAAAATCCGCCTCGTTGGCGATCGCCCCGGACAGATCGGCGCCGTCCAGATTGCAGCCCGTCAGGTTGGTTTTCTGGAATTGGGTCCTGCGCAAATCGATGCCGCGAAAGTCGAGTCCGGAAAGATCGGCCCCGGCGAGGTTTTTCCCGGCCAGGCGGCCACCGTCGGCCAGCCGCTGGACGACGGCTTCCCGGTCCAGCGGTTTCAGGGGCGCCGGGTCATCGGGGTCGAGGCCGGCATCGATCATGAGCTTTCGGGCCCAGTCCGGGGGGCCGGCCGCAGCGGCGGCTTTGACCGCGGCCAGTTTTGCCTTGCCCTCGTCGTATTGCCGGGCTGCGTTGGTGAGAATCCCCATGTTTTTCTTTTCGACCTCGGCGAGCGTCTTTTCGACGTCGGGTGTGAGGGCATTGTGCTCGGCCAAGGTGTTTTTCATGGCAGCGAATTTCTGGGTAAATTTCTCCTTGGCAGCGTTATAGGGATTTGCCGCAGGCGTTTCGGACTTTTTCGCCGCCGCGAAGACCGACTCGGGGGCTATGCCCCGGTCACGCAGCAGCTTTCCTGACCCAGCCATCATTTCCTTTTTCGATTTTTCCAGAGCATCGCGGCCGGCCTGCATCTTTGCGGTCAGCCGGTTCCTCACTTGCCCGATGATGCCGGCCACATCGATGACGGGGACCAGCGCGGCCAGTGCCCCCGGTTCTGTGACGTCCACCTCCTTGGGTTTGTCGGCAAGGTCCGGTGCGTGTTCGGGATGCAGGGCGTCGGCGACCCACTGCCACAGGTCAACGCCCTCCTTTTTGGCCGCGAACAGTGTTTTTTCTTTCGGCAGGGCCAAGGCCTCCGCGGCCGGACAAACCGGTTGCCATGCGGCCGCGACGTCTTCGCCGGTGGCGGTGGCCTCGCACGCCACTATAAATTGCGGGGTCGTTTTAAGAAGCGCTTCGGCGGTTTTTCCCGGTGTGGCGTCCGGGGTTTTCATGGCGATGACGGCGGCCATGTCACCGATCTCCTGGTGCAAGAACAGCGCGTCCAGTTCTTCCGGTACCCGGATGAAGGCTTTGTCACCGGGGGAAATGACCATGGCCGCCGCTTCGGACCCCTCGACGATAACATCATTGTCAGTGTTCACAATCGCGCGGGTGAGGCGGGCCATATCGGGTGATTCCCCGGTATCCGCCGGTATCGGCCTAATGGTGATGCGAACGATGCGCGCGCCATCAAAGCAGGGGATGACAAGCCCGGGCGGAATGATCAAGACGCTCGGATCGGGTGTGGATGCAGCGTTCGGTTTGAGACCCCACGCATCGCGTTGAAAGGTTTTTAATTCCGGGTTGATTCCGATCCAGGCCCTTTTGAGGGTGTACGGCCGAAAGCCCAGACTCCTGAAGGCCGACATCAGGTGGGGGCGCCGCTTCAGGGCATCGCGGCAGGGCTCGATGAACCGCATGCCGCTGTCCTGCCAGGGGTCGGTCGTACCGGCGAAGGCCGCGAAAAAGGTGTCCGGATCGAAGCCCGCATCTTTCAACAGCGCCGGGTCGATGCCGGCAACGGCCTGCCCGATCTGAGGACGCAGCTTCGAGAAGGTGTCGGCCTGTTTGGCCGTGACATCGTCCACGGTTGTGGCCAGCCCCGTGAGGCGGGTCTTGGCATCGGCGAACTGTTGCCGGGCCGAGGAAAAGGGGCTGGTGTCTATTTTCATGCGGTGGCCATGTTTGGCTTTCAGAGCGAGTATCTTCTTTTCCGCGCCGTCCAGTCGCTGCTGACCCTTGTCGATGGTTGTCAGGGCGTTGTTGATGACTTCGTGGGGTGTTCGCACCGGGCGAGGGGCATCTCCCAGGTTGCGGGCGACGGCGTCCGAGATTTCAAGGGGCAGGTCTTTCAATCGGTCGGCCGCGGCGGAAAGTTTCTCATGGGCTTTTTCCATGGCGCCGGCGATTTTGGTGCCGACGCCGCGATCCAGGCGTTTCAAAAACACTTCATGATAATGCTGGATGTCTTTGGGCGGATCCGCCGACAGTTCTGTGGCAATGAAGAGGTGATCCACGTCCAGCGCCTCGTCGTCGGCCACTACGGTGCTGCCCCGGAAAACGGCGATGCCCCGTTCGGCATGGGGAAAGAGCCAGAGCGTGTCGATATGGGTGTTGATCTCCTTGAAGATCCGCTCACCGTCTTTGCGGGCCATGTCTTCGCACTGGTTTAGAAAACACCGCTGGCGCAGCGCCGGGACCGCCGACATGAGCAGTGGCTTTTCAGGATGCATGTTGCGCACGGCGATGGGCTCTCCGGCCTGGAAGTACCGGTCCATCTGCTGGTCTTCGGGCGCGGCGTTGAAGTAGGTCCAGTCCATGTCGTCGGGGTAAAAGGGCCAGCGTTCCTGGAGCCAGCGTTCGTCGTAAGTGCCCACCTTTTTAGTGCGCTGCGGCCAAGTGAAGTCGATGGGGGCGAATCCCGCCGGTATCGGTCGATCGGAGGGCGCCCCGATGAGGCGACCCGGAATTTCAATGTTGGGCAGCGGCCGTATTTCCTGTCCCTCTGGAGAGAGAACCGGTGCGGCGCCGCGGCCCAGCGGGTTCTGCTCGAAACCGCTGCCCCCAAAAGCGCGCTGCCATGTGATCGGCATTTCGGTAAACGGCCGGGGATCGGTGATGACCTGGGCGGTCCCGCCCGCTTTTTGCCAGAACCGGTCGCCGAACACGTGAAGCGTTTTCTCGATGGCGCCCGCATGAAACCCCACCTCGCCGGCGATTCTGGGGGCGCCGCCCGGTGTGAAACACCGCCCCCAGACCAGCACCTCCCCCTTGAGTTTGGGCATGGCCGCGTCCAAAATGGCGTCCTTACCCAGTTCGCTCTGGACAAAGGGCCACAAGTCCTGTTCGCTCAAGGGGGCGTCCGGATCGCTGAACGCAAAGAACGTCAGCACGGTAAGGCTGAGGTAATATTTATCGGCCAGACCGAAATGGTTGAGCAGCAACCCGTGCTGTAGATCTTTGACCACTTTCATGATGGCGTTGCCTTTTTTTTACACCTGATTGATCACGGGCGCCTGTTGCACGGCGATGCCAGCATCTCTCAGGGTCGTTCCGGCGGTCGATGTGCGCTGCCCGGCATTGCCGACCATCAACCCGGCATCGGTGATCTGGGTTCCAGCCGAATTGAGGCTTTCGCCCACCGACTCGAGGCGTGCTCCGACGGTTGTCATCTTGTTGAGCTGCGCGGAGACCTCTTGGTCCCGAGCCCGGACGGAGGCCGCCGCCGTTTGGGTCCGCTGGCCCAGGGCCTTTACGTCCTGGGCACGGGCCTCGGTCCAGGTGCCGATGTCGTCGCCATGGGTGATCGTCGCCCTGGAGATGGCGCCGGCCACCCGATTGCTCATTCCGGAAAACTGTTCTCTGGATTGTCGCCAGGCGAGATATCCGGCATAGGCTTCGAAGTTGTCAGCGGTCACTTCAATTTCGTCGTTTTTAAATTTTAGAAGACTGGGCACATGCATTTCGGTCTGGCATCCCAGGACGACATAGTTGCGCCATCCACCGGTGAAGAAGACCCGCAGCCCCAGCACCGAGTCCGTGACTTCGCCGAAGATGAACTCGATTTTCGACTGGGCTTGGATTTCCAGCCAGCCGTCGGTTTTTTCCGCGACGCCCCAGTCGGTGGTGTTGGTCTTCTTGCCGCCTTCGGCCGCCGGCGGGTCGTTGTGCGCGCCGACGCGGATGAAGCTGCTTTGTTTGGGCACATGCATGAGGATGCGCTCACTGCCGGCCTTGTCCTCCATGTGGATCTTGCTGCCGCCGGCGGTGGTCAGCGCCGCCATGGTCTGATTGTC